>JBEKQU010000011.1:0-86918 GCA_049519415.1 Spirochaetia bacterium | reverse complement strand
TTCCTCTACATACGTGCTATCCCTCCGAGCCTGTCACACCGTGGTCGGGCAACTACCCTGGCTGAAAACGCGACCACGGCCAGTCCCTCTCGCCCCCCAAGCCGAGATTTGGAATTGCTGGCCGGGGCGTTCGTCTACTCGACAACTCGCCTACTTTTTACTACAATGAATTAACACAGAGCGGCAAGGAGCGTGACCATGACAGCGATTGTATGTGATGTGTGCAAGAAGGCGGTGGCGGGAGCCCGCAAGGACGTCAACTATTCCGTTCTTCTCGACAAGGACGTCTGCAGCCCCTGCGTGGAGCAGCTTTTGGATGTCACCAAGCAGCAAATGAAGGCCAAGCAGCCGTACCTGTTCAAGGATTATCAGGAGACCTTTGTTAAAAACCTCACCCAGATGACGGGCAGGTAAACAGCGAGCGGCCGGTCCACGGCCGCCGATTCTATCTTTCCGCCCCGGCCTTGATCTCCTTGAATCCCGTGTAGGCGGCAAGAGCAGCGGGAATCCGCACGCTGCCATCAGGCTGCTGGAAGTTTTCCAGCAGAGCAACGAGCGTCCGCGAAACCGCGAGCGCGGTTCCGTTGAGCGTGTGCACGAACGGGTTCTTTCCTCCCGATTCCTTGAACCTGATGCCAAGACGCCGCGCCTGGTAATCGGTGCAATTCGACGCGCTGGTGATCTCCCCCCATTCGCCCTTCTCACCCCTCCCCGGCATCCAGGCCTCGAAGTCGTACTTTCGATAAGCGGGGCCCCCCAGATCTCCGGTGCATGTATCCACGATGCGATACGGTATCTCCAGGCCCTGGAAGATCTTTTCCTCCACGCCGATGAGCTGCTCGAGCATGGCCTCCGAATCCGCAGGAAGACAGAAGGCGAACATCTCCACCTTGGTGAACTGGTGCACGCGATACATTCCCTTGGAGAATTGCCCGGCCGCGCCGGCCTCCCGCCTGAAGCAGTGAGAGACGCCGGCCAGCCGGACGGGGAGCTGCTCCAAGGGGAACACCTTCCCCGCGTGGTAGCCGCCCAGGGTGATCTCCGCCGTGGCGATCAGGCAGAGATCAGTGCCTTCCACGGCATAGATGTTGCTCTCCGGCCCCCGGGGATTGAAGCCGTGGCCTGACACAATCTCTTCACGAGCCAGGTCCGGCGTTATCATCGTGGTGAATCCTTCGCGCATCAGCGCATCCACGGCGTAGCGCACGAGGGACAGCTCCAGGATCACCGCCTCGTTTTTCAAATAGTAAAACTTCTGGCCGGCAACCTTTGCCCCGGTTTCAAAATCGATGAGGTCAAGGCTCTGCCCAAGCTGCACGTGGTCCTTCGGCGTGAATGAAAAGGAGGGTACTTTGCCATAGTGCCGCAGCTCCCGGTTGCCCGACTCGCCCTCGGCAATGGGCGACATGGGATGGGACATGTTGGGGATCTTCAACGCCTCCTCGGTGAGTCTTTTCTCCGTCTGCTCATGGCGCTTTTCCAGCTCCGCGATGCTCTCCTTCAAGCGCTTTCCCTCCTCAATGAGCGGCGCGCGCTCCTCGGAGGAGAGCTTCCCCTTCATCCGGTCGGCGTTGGCATTGCGCAAGGCGCGCAGCGATTCCAGCTCCTTGAGGAGGCCGTTCCTCTCATCATAGAGCTTGACCACGAGGTCGGGATCCGCCGGCACGTGACGGTTCTTCACGTTCGCGCGCACCGCGTCGATGTTGTCACGGATGTATTTCAGGTCGAGCATTCACGAATCATAGCGGAGACTCGGGAGCGTGGCAACGGAGAGCCCGGGTTACGCCTCCAGGTCGGTGGCCTTCCTGGCCGCGGCCTCCACGGCCTCCATGACTGACGCGGTGAAACCGCCGCGCTCCAGGGCTTTGATGCCCTGGATGGTGGTCCCGGCCGGGGAGGTCACGCGGCTGATGAGCTCCATGGGGTGCGTGCCGTCGTGGAGAAGGCTCGCCGCTCCTTCCAGCCCGGCAACCGCGATGGAAAGCGCTGTCCGATAATCGAACCCGGCGGCAACGCCTCCCTGGGCCATTGCGTGCACGAACTGGAAAACGTATGCGAGCCCCGAGCCGGACACGCCGGTCATGGCTGACATGAGCTTCTCGGGGATTTCCAAGGAGCTGCCCAACGCGGCAGCAATGGAGAGCGCATCCTCCCGCATCGCGGGCGTTGCATCAGGGTGAAACGACACGCCGACCAGAGAAGCTCCCCTGGTTGCGGCCAGGTTCGGCATGAACCGGGCGACCTGATTCGTGGCGAGCGCCTCGGCAATGGCCTGGATTTTTTTGCCCGCAAGGATGGAAATGACCTGCCGACCGGAGGCGGCATCCTTCACCTCGGAAGCGAGCGCAGGAAAATCCTGAGGCTTCACGCAGAGGATCGTCACATCACTGGCTGTAAACACCTCGGCCGCGGTGCCGGCGATGGAAAGGCTCTGCGCATGGGCCGCGGCGTGCAGGCGGTCGCGCTTCACATCGTGCACAAGCAGGGATGCCTGCGGCAGTTTCCGCCCTAGACCGGCCGCAAAAGCCTCTCCCATGATCCCAAAGCCCACGATTCCAATCCGCTTCATAGAAGGCATAGTAGCAATCGTTTCAGGGGGTGTAAAGAAAGCCTTTCCCTGCCGATAGAGCAGCAAAGGCGCATCTTGGAGCAGGAGGTATGCGATGAAAATAGGCGTTCTTTCAGACACGCATGACCACCTCGCCAACATCCGAAAGGCGGTGGAAATCTTTTCGAAAAATGGCGTGGAGGCGCTCATCCACGCCGGGGATTTTTGCTCGCCCTTTACCCTTGCTGAGTTCAAACCCCTGGCAGAAAGGGGAATAAAGATGCAGGCGGTATTCGGGAACAACGATGGCGACCGGGTGCTGCTCATGCGCCGAGCCGGCGATTTCTGCTCTTTCTCCGATGGCGCCCGCATCCTTGTTCTGGCTGAGAAACGTATCGCCGTGCTGCATTATCCCGACCTGGCCGAGGATCTCTACCAACTGGGCGCTTACGACTTGGTGATTTACGGCCACAACCATAAAGCCCGGGTGGAGGGCGGCGGGAAAAAGCTGCTCAACCCCGGCACTTGCTCCGGCTACATAGCGGAAGCGGCCACGATCGCCCTGGTGGAGACCGGGAGCATGGACGTGGAGATTGTCAAATTGCAATGAGCACCTTGACGAAGGGCCGTGCCGGCTCTATAAAGAAGGAAAAGGGTTCAAGTTGGATTTCCAGGCTGTCGATAAGAGTAGGTGAAAGGAAGGTCCTATGACCGTTGAGAGAATAGGCCCGCTCGATCCCGCATCGAACGTCAAAAAGACCGAGAAGCCGGCGAAGCTGAAGACGAAGAGCGATGTCGATTCCATCAACGTCTCCGAGGAGGCGCGCTCCAAGGCCGAGGTGTTCAAAGCTCTGGAAACCGCGAAATCCGCTCCCGAAGTCCGCGTGGACAGGGTGGAGGAGGTGAAGCGCAAGCTCCAGGACCCTTCCTATCCCTCTGATGAGATCATCGAGAAGACCGCTGACGGGATCCTCAAGTCCTTCGGCATTTAGACCTGAGCAGCTACGTGGTTCAGGCGGAGGTATCCTTCGGGATTCTCCGCTTTTTTTTCAGTACGCCGCGCTACTGCGCGGATTTGGGCGCCGCGCTACTGCGCGGATTTGGGCGCCGCGCTGCTGCGCGGATTTGGGCGCCGCGCTACTGCGCGGATTTGATGCGCCGCGCTGCTGCGCGGGACGCCGCGGGCGGACCGAGCGGCGGGGGGAGTAAACAATGCCGGACCTCCTTTTCCACATTCCGACGCGCGTGGTCTTCGGCCTGGATACCATCAACCGGCTCGGGCAGATGGTGGCTGAGTACGGGGAGCGCGCCTTCCTCGTCACCGAGGCAATCCTGTATGAAGGGAAGGTGATCAACAAGGTCCAGGAGATCCTGGACAAGAAAGGCGTGCAGCACATTGTCTTCGACGAGGTCGTTCCGAACGCCACCAGCAAGACCGTTGACGACGGCGTGACCCTCGCCCGGGGCTCCCACGCCGACGTGGTGATCGGCCTGGGCGGACTGCGCACACTGTCCATCGCCAAGTGCATCGCCATGACCGCGCCCGCGGAAAACGACATGGATGACTACCTCTCCGGCGTCCAGCCGCAGAGCCAGCCCCTGGCCTACATCGAGGTGCCGACCACGTGCCGCAACCCCTTCCAGTTCTGCGACGAGTACCTCCTGGTGGACGGAAGGGACCGGACCGGGAGGATCGGCCGAACGCAGAAGGGGATCACCAAGGCTGCGCTGATCGATCCCAAGCTGAGCCTGACGCTGCCGGCCAAGTACACGGCCACCACCATCATGGACACCCTGCTGGGGTGCATCGAGGGATATCTTTCGGCCAAGGCCAACTTCCTGGCCGACACATACCTCGTGCGCGCCATCGAGATGCTGGGCAGCCTCATTAAAGAAGGGATCCAGAACGTGGACGACGTGCGCATGCGGATGAACGCGAGCGTGGCGGGCCTGTTGTACGCCCTGGGACTGTCCACCAGCCGGCTGGGCATCGGCTCTGCCCTTGCTTTCGCGATCAACGCGCGCTTCATGGCGCCCAAGTCATGGGTCTCCACCATCCTGCTGCCCTACGTCATGGAGTTCGCCCTGAACGTACGCGGCGACCGTATTGCCCAGATCGCGCGCTTGCTGGGAGAGGATGTGAGCGACGACACCTCCGTGGAGGCGCCCATGCGCGCAATCGACGCGATGCGAAGGACTATCGCCTCCCTGGGCCTTCCCACGCGCCTGCGCGAGTTTGACCTGTCGCTCGACGAGATGATTGAGGTGGCGGGCGCGGCCCGCAGCTTTGACATGATGAATTACCTGCCCCGGGTTGTCTCCACGGAAGACATCTACGAATTGATCAAATCGGCGTTTTAACGGCCATGTTCCCCCTGTCAAAGCTCGGCGAGCTTTCCCCCCGGACCCGGATGCGGAAGATCGTGCGCATCCTGCAGGGAATGGAGGTGGACATGGCGGCGGGTCGGCTGCCGGATCAAGCCTACCTGGCGGCATTGGTGATGAACGTCGACCACCCCCAACCGGTTGCCGACGCAGCCCACGCCCTCTGCGGCTTGCTGGAAAAAGGAGCGGAAGGGCAGGCAATCCTTCGAGGCCTGAACAGCCTCCGCCATGCGCTGCTGCGCGAGCTACACGCCGAACCGTCCGAATGGGACCTTGTGAATACCGAAACAGGCATTCTTGACCGCACCCGCGCGCGGGTATATCCCATCGCCGTCTATCTTGAGGATATCCGGTCCCCCTTCAACGTGGGGTCCCTATTCCGCACAGCCGAGGCCTTTGGCGCACAGCGCATCATCCTCTCCCCGCGCACGCCGGTTCCCACGCATCCCCGGGCGCAGAAAACCGCCAAGGGCGCCGAACAGGCATTGGATTGGGAGGTGCGCGAATTGGAATCGTTACCTCCGGATGCTGGAATTTTTGCTCTGGAATTGGGCGGAACGCCTCTCTCAGAGTTCGCCTTCCCAGAAATCGGCATGGTGCTTGTGGGATCCGAAGAGCTAGGATTGAGCCCTGAGGCGCTTCGGCTTGCCGATCTTGGTCTAGGGCGGGTGAGCATCCCGCTTGCGGGCGCAAAAAGGTCCTTGAACGTATCCGTGGCTTTCGGCATTCTCATGCAGGCGTGGCACGCCCGGCTTTCACAGACGACGCGTTAGGCGCCGTCCACCGCTTCCCGATCCTGCGCCCGCTCCTCCCCATCCGCGTCTCCCACGAAACGAACGCTTCTCCAGGGCTGAAAAGAAAGGAACCACCTTTCCTTGAAGCTCCAGACACGGACACGCCTTCCATCGCTCATGCGCGCGACGATCGGAGCCACTGTTTCCAGAAGCGACACGGGCGCAACCGTGCCCCCTCCCAGAAGGACGGATCGGGGAAGTATGGCGGACACCTCCCTGTCCGGCATTTGCGCTTCCAGGACCTCCCCCGCGTCTGATTTGACCGAAGCGACGATCCGCAGCCGTCCGGAGAGCAGCTCCGGTCTTGTCTTCACGATTGTCCCCTTCACCCCTTTGATCATTGCTCACACTCCTTACCAGACTAGAAGGGGTCCGGGAGCAGCGCGCTTGCATGCGGCGCATCCCCGCGATTTCAGAAAAGACGCGAGGCTACCTCCGCAAAGCTTTTTCAATCTCCGGGCGGTTGAATCCCACGATGATTTTCCCGTTCACCTCGATCACGGGCACGCCCATCTGGCCGGACTTTCGCACCATCTCCTCGGCCTTGCGCTGGTCGGAAGCCACATTGTACTCAGTGAAAGGAACGTGCTGCGTACGGAAGAAATCCTTCGCGACCCTGCAGTATCCGCAGGTCGGCGTTGTATAAATTGTCACTGCCATTTCCTGTCTCCATTGCCGCGGTTATATATTGAATTTAATATATACGCGGCATCCGGGCAAGGAGCCGAACGATTCGCCCCGCCAGCGCCTGGCCGCATGCCGCTGCAGGGGATGTCGACCTACTGGAATTTCTGGCGCTGGGTGTCGAAGAGCTTGGAAAGCTTTTCCTGGATCTTGTTCAGCTGCGCTTCGGTCTCGATGTTGAAATCCCTGAGCACCTGGGACTGCACCTGGTCAAACCCGATCCGCTCCCGTTCCATGTCGCAGATCACATTCGCTAGATACACGCAATACACGATGTCCCGCGCATTGGGGGGGGCCTGCAGCGGCTCCTGGTGGAATCGGATGGCGGTCACAAGCTGCTCGGGGAAGTTCCACTTTTTTGCGATGAGCGCGCCCACCTCGGCATGGTTGAGCCCGATGGAGAAGTTCTCCAGCATGCGCGCCGGGATTCCCTTGTCCTTGCACACACGGGTGATCCGGTCCAGCAGATCCGGATGCATGGAGGCAATGACAATCTGTCCGAGATCGCAAAGAATTCCGCCCACGTACACGTCGTCCAGCAGCTCCTTCTTCTTCTTGAAGCTCTTGGCGATGTAGTAGGCGTAGAAGGCGCAGCGGTAGGCGTTCTGCCACAGGGAGCGCATCTCGCTGTACTTCTCCCCCATCACCTTCTGCGTGCCGTAGGAGTAGAGGAGGTTGCGCACGCCCTTGGTGCCGACCAGCTTCACCGCCTCTACAATGTTGTCCACGCGCTTGGGGAGCATGAACTGCGCCGAGTTCACCAGCTTCAGCAGGTCCGCGGTCATGGAAGGATCAACGCTGATCTCCCGTGCGATGTCCGTGATCTCCGCATTGGGGTCCGCGATCAGTCTCTGCAGGTTCACGATGTTGTCGGGAAACTGGGGAAGCGTGTCGATCTCCTTGACGAGGGTCTGCGTGAGGAGGTCCAGCTGCTCCATGTGCACCTCGGAGAACGGGATGGTGATGCTGGCAACCGTCTCCCCCTCCTCGCTGTCAATGACGAAACAGTCCTCGCTGAGTCCGATCTTTTTCATCATGAGCACCAGTATCACGATTCCCAGCCCCGCCCCCTCGGAGCTGTCCAGCACCGTGGAGAAGGCCTCCTCCAGGGAGGAGAAGGCGCGAGAGCGCGCCAACCGGTCGAAGACCCTCATCTGCTCTTTCCGGGTGATCTCCACGTTGTTGCGCACGAAGATGCTGAGCGTGGTGCCCTTGGTCTGAAACACGACCTTGATGTACATGCCCAGCTCTTTCTGCTTCTGCAGATAGTACTGGATGTTGTCGAAGGTCTCCTGCTTGAAGTTCTTCATGCCGGAGTCGTACTCTTTGTCATTGTTGAGATCGAGCCCTTTTTCCAGGAAATACACCCGCTTGGTGTTGGCCTTTTTGGCGTTCACCGCCAGCTCGCGCAGGCAGTACGACAGCGGCTCCTTGAGCTTCTCCTGGCCGAACTCAACGAGGAATCCCTCCAGGATCTTGTCGAGGTATATCTCCGTTTCGTGAGGGAGCGTGTATGTTTTGATGGCGAGCGGAATTGCGTTATGGGCCGCTCTTTTTATCTGAGCGAGGTCGATTTCCGTGGACATGTGGCCCCCGTCTCGGTATTCGTTGTATTGCAAAGGATAATTGAACGGGGGGGCGGTGTCAAGGAGAACCCCGCCCCAACAGCCTCCTCAGTATGTCCACGTGCTCCTTTTCCATGCTCGCCAGCACCTCAAACGCTTTTTTCACGGCCGGGATCTTGCTCATGCGCCGCAGGTTCCCATAGAAGATCCAGGTCTTCTCCTCCTGCTCCAGCGCGGCTGAGAGATCCGCGCTCCATTGCGCTAGCTCATTACCGGTCAAGGGCTGGATGGTTTTGAATCCGGTGTAAGGATGGGCTTCGTAAAGCAGATCGAGGTCCTGCGCTGAAAGTTTTCCCGTCGCCGCGTCGGAGAGAACCCTCCCGTGGGCTTCATCCTCTTCCAACAGGTGGCGGAGGCTGCTTTCCAGCTGCTCGCCGCGGCTTCCGCTCTGCAGCATTTTTGCCCGCATGCCTCGATACGCGCCGATGGACTCCTCCTCGAAGGCCAACCCGCTTGCGAGCACCCGGGAAAGGATCCACCGGGAAATGGGCCCCGGCATGGCTACCCCTTTATCGCCTGCGCGAGGGTCCAGGCGCCGAATCCGAGGAACACAACCGCGGATGCGAACTTCATGACCCTCTCCGGCACGAACTTTCCCACGGCCTCGCCCGCCACCACGCCGATAAGGGTGGTGCAGACCAGGGCGAGCGCGGCGCCAAGGAAAACGGAGAGCGGCGATTTCGCCTCGGACGCATAGGCGAAGGTGGAGATCTGCGTCTTGTCGCCCAGCTCCGCCAGGAGGATCATCAGGAACGCGGACCCAAAGACCTGCAGGTTGAACGCCATGATCAATACCTTCCGTATTTCCTCACGCATTCCATCACGAAGGTGTATCGCGCAAAGCTTACATCCTTGGGAATGGAGTGGTCGGAGTGATAGAGATAGCCGCCTCCGGGCATGGCAGCCGCGAACTTCACCCGGATCTCCTCCTCGATCTTTGACTCATCCGGATCCTCCATGAGCATGGTGTTGACTCCGCCGAAGAATGCGATGCGCTCCCCATACTGGGGCTTCAGCTCGCGCAGGTCCATGCCTGCCTTGACCTCCAGCGGCTGCAGGCAGTCGAAACCGGCATCGATCAGCGAGGGTATCAGACCCTTCACGCATCCGCAGGAGTGCAGGATGGTCTGCATGCCGTGCTCGTGGAACCAGTCATTGCGCCTGCGGTCCGCCGGGGCTATGAGATCGCGGTACATCGCGGGGGAGAAAAGGGAGGAGTTGCGGTAGCCCATGTCATTGTAGAACCAGGCGCCGTCAAAGTGAAACCCTTCCTCGTACATCATCTGCGCGCATTCCAGGGCAAGATCCGAGGTGATATCCACCATTTCCTTCACCAGCTCGGGCTCCAGCGCCATGAAGTTCAGCAGGTGCTCGCTGCGCGCGTAGCTCTGCAGCAGGTCGTACCCGCTGGCAACCCCGTACACCACGTAGAGGCCCCGCTCCCGCGCGTTCTGGTACGTGTTCCACGCGCTTGCCCAGTCCATCCTCTTGATGTCGGGCTTCAGGCGCTCGCGGATGGCGGGCCAATCCTCGGGTTTCTTGATCGGACAATCAACGATCTCGGGCGTCGTGGAATAGTCGCGATGGTTGCGTCGAATGCCGCCGGTCTGCGTGGTCTCCATGATGTACTCGTCGTTCTCCTCAAGAACTTTCACGGGGAACCGCGGCGATGTGTCCGCGCCGATTGTGACGATTTCATAGCCAAAATGATCAGCGGCGCTCTTTCCCTGGGGGAGGCCCTCGTCTTCCCAACGCCGCACCGTGGCTGCCCAAGGCCCATCCGTGATCGGAACCCTGTCGGGTACCCTGCGTGAGATAGCGGTGCGCACCCGCTCCTGTGATGTCATTGCGCCGCGCTCCTGGCGCGGATTCCCGGCGCCGCGCTCCTGGCGCGCGCTTCTCGTATCAGCCATGGCTTCTCCTTTCCGGAATGCAGCGCATTCTACCCCACACCAGCCTTCAGTTCCACTGCGGCGGCGATTCTTTTGGTTGCAGAAATGAAAGAACACTATATACTTGAGCGTGAAGGAAACAGCTAATTCAATGAAAAAGATCAGGGTTGCCAATGGGATCTTCTGGCTGGAGATTCCCGAGGCTGATCTGCGCATCCTCTGCGGCTGCCCCGTGGACAGCGTCAAACACCTCATCAGACGGGGCCTTATCGCGCCCGCGCAGCGGGCGGGCGTCGCCTTTGAAACAGGCCCCAATGCCATCCTCCTCTCCGACACCCCGATACAGAAGGGGAGCTTCGCAAACCTTGCCGAGTTTCCCCTCCTGCAGATGTTCTACCGCCAGGGCATGATCATCCCCGGCCACCCGAACAACACGGGACGCAAGCCGCTTCTCATCGGCCTGGGAGACCAGGTGCGCTCGCAGGGGGAATACGTGTTCCGCGGCAACTACGGCCTGCGCTCGATCCAGGAGATCGAGGCCAGCGGCGTACCCCCGGAGACGGCGCGCGAGATGATGTCGGTGAAAATGTGGTTCGGCTTCGGGGTGATCCGCGACACCGAAGACATGGTGGAGACCCGGGCCCTGGACGCGGATGCCGTGGAGCTTGTCCGGGGCGTCGTGGTGCATCGCAAGGGATTCAATCGATACGAGTTTCTCTCCTCCCACGAGTCCGTGGAAGTGGATCTCTCACTCGGTCCCGGGGAGGAATACGAGCCTGCCTACGCGCTGCCGGCGTCAGCGGCGCGCAGGGAGCCGTTCTCCATCATCCATATCGGAGAGGGAGACGGCTGGGACGTGACGAGGCCCTGCATGTCCAGCCTGGTCTGCTGCGAGGGGCTGCTCTACCTTGTGGATGCCGGGCCTCACATCACGCACTCCCTGGATGCGCTGGGCATCAGCACGACCGACCTGGAAGGAATCTTTCACACGCACGTGCACGACGACCATTTTGCCGGCCTCACGTCGCTAGTGCGCTCGGAGTGTCGGCTGAAATACTTCGCCGTGCCCTACGTGCGCGCAAGCGTGCAGAAAAAGCTGGCTGCTCTCATGCGCATCGAAGAGGAGCGCTTTTCCCAGTTCTTCGACGTGCACGACCTGCTCCCGGGTGTTTGGAACCGGGTCGCGGGTCTGGAAGTGAAGCCCGTGTACTCGCCGCATCCCGTGGAAACAACGGTGTACTTCTTCCGATCCGGCAGCGGAGCTGGCCAACGGACGTACGCGCACCTTGCCGACATTGCCTCATTCGACGTCCTGGCCAAGCTCGCGGCGCCAGGGAAGAATGGCGCGGCCTTCTCCGAGGCAAGCCGCGCGGCATTCCTGCGCGAGGTGCGCGCCCCCGTGGACGTGAAAAAGATCGATGTGGGAGGCGGCCTTATCCACGGGAATGCCGTGGACTTTGCTTCCGACACCTCGAAGAGGATACTGCTGAGCCACGGAGCAACTTCCATTCCTCCCGAGCTTTCCCACAAGGCCTCCACTGTTTCTTTTGGAGAATGTGACGTGTTGATCCCCGGCGGCGCGGCCGACTACCTCCTGCGAACGGCGCGCTTCTGCCTCTCCTCCTGGTTTCCCGGATGCTCCTCGGCGGAGATCGATTCGCTCGCGCTCTGCCCGAGGGTGGAGATCCCGGCAGGCGGCATCGTGCGCGCATCCGCGGCAGAGGACACGGACGTGCGGATGATCCTGAGCGGCATCGCCGAGGAGATTGATGCGGAAGCTGGAGCAACGCACCGCCTTACGGTCGGCGCATTTGCCGCCGGCTACCCGTGGCATGAAAAAGCCGCGGCGTCATCGTCATGCCGCGCGGTCAGCGAGCTCACTGTCCTGTCGATCCCGATCCGAACATATCGGGAGTTCTTATCACGTACGGGATGCGCGACCGCGTTTCAACAGTCCTCCTCCAAACTCGACATGCTCCTGCTGTGTCCGTTGTTCACGGGAGTGAGATCCGAGGAAGTGCTGAACTCCATCGCGGCCTCCCTGCAGATGCGCTCCCTGAAACGCGGCCAGGCTGCTCCGTCGGAACAGAGGCCCGAGCTGTTCCTCCTCATCGAGGGCGAAATGGATCTTGTCGTGGGAGAGCAGCTCATAGAATCCTTTGGCCCGGGTGGATTCTGGGGAGAAGAGCGGATCGTGAGCAATGCTCCGAGCCTCGGCACGGCGCGCGCGGTCTCGGCCTGCGCCTATGCCGTGATTCCCGCCGAGGCCCTTGCGGATATCCCCATCGTGAAATGGGAGCTGATGGAAACCTTTGAGCGCAGGTTGCGCAGTTTCCGGGCGGGCTTCAGGTTCGAGTGGTCCGAGTCTTTCCGGGTGGATGTGCGGGAGCTGGATGACCAGCACCGGACCCTTTTCTCCCTCATCAACGCGCTCTCTCACCGCATAGAGAAGACGGGCAACATCGCTGGCCATGACGAGCAGAAGAGAGAAGTGCTGGAGCACACGAAAAAGCACTTCCAGACCGAAGAGTTCCTCATGGAGTCGAACGGCTACGCGCAGGTGCAGACGCAGAAGCAGGAACATGCGGCGCTCCTGGATCGCCTGGAGCGGTTCGTCGACGCCGATGAGCGGCGGGTGCGGCCACGGACTGAGACCATGATCGATTACCTGAAGGACTGGCTCATCCGGCACACGCTCATGGAAGACCTCAAGTACAAGGAGTTCTTCGCTCAGAAAGGGGTGCGGTAGGCGCGACGGGCCGCGCGCAACATCCGAGCGGTGGCCGGACGGCAGTCTCAGGCGCTCCCCAGGTTCTTCACGAACACGCGCGATTTTCGCTGGAGGCTGTAGGAAAGACGCTTCTTTTCCGGCAGAGCCGCGGGGTCCGCCTCCGCAAACCCGAGCTTGAGAAACCAATCCGCCGTCTGCGTGGTGAGGACGAACACCGCTGAAAGGTTGCGGCGCCGGGCGCGCTCGCACAGGAAGTCCACCAGCTTCGGCCCCACCCCGAGGTGGAGGAAATGCTCGTCCACCGCGATGCCGGCGATTTCCCCAAGGCGTTCGGGGAACTCGTGCAGCGCGGCGCAGGCATGCACGGAGTCGTCAACCTCGAACACGATGAAGTCCTGGAGCGTTTCCTCCAGCTGCGCTTCGGTCCGGGGCAAGAGGATTCCGCGTTCGACGAACGGCCGCATGATGCGCAGCACGTCGGAGATGTCGTTCAACGTCATGGGCCGTATGCCGCCGTAGCGGTTGGAGTAGACCATGGTGCCTGACCCGAGATTGGAGAACGTCTCCTTGAGGATGACCCCCTCCTCCCGGCCGTCCAGCAGATGCACGCGCTCCACCCCGCCCGTGCACGCCCGCTGGGCCCTGTGCAGCAGCTCCAGGTCAGCATCCCTGCCCGGGTTAGCGGCAAAGAACGCGTCCAGGTCCGCCAAGCTGAAGTTCGCGAGCCTCCCCCCCGGAGCGACGGGCACGGTCTCGGGGACCACGAAAGATCCCGCGGCAAAGCCTTCCCGCGCGGTGACGAAGATGAGCTTTTCCGCGCCGAGGGTCGTGGCCACCACCACCGCAAGCTCGTTGGAGGAGATGTTGTAGGGCGTTCCCACGGAGCTCCACCCGATGCAGGGAAAGATCGGCACGACCCCTTCATCCAGCATGCTGCGCACCGATTCCACCCGGACGCTCTCCACGACGCCGGCGCTCTGGAAGTCGATGCCGTCGATGACCCCGATGCCGCGCGCCCTGACCCAGTTGCCGATCACCGCGGTGATGCCATTGGCGGAGAGCATGGTCATGACCCGGTTGGACACGTCGAAAGCCGCCATCTTGATGAAGGGAATGGCCTGTTCGCTTGTGACGCGCACGCCCTTGATGATCGTGTACGGTACCTTGTAGGTGCCCAGGATCTCGTCAATGCGCTCCTTGGCGCTCGGCGCGATCACGATGCGGATCCCCGCTTCATGCAGGAGGGCGAGGTCCTTCACAAGAACGGAAAAAAGAGGATCGTTCATCACCACGCAGTCGATCTTCACTACGAAGGTCTTGCCGCGGAACTGCTTGATGTAGCTGAATGTCTCGCGGATCGTGTCGACATGCTCGCGGAGGCGTTCCTGCTCCATTCCCCGAGGGTATCCGGCCCGGCCCGGGCCGTCAATGGAGGAAGCACGATGAGCAGCGTTCGGTCCGCCCGAATGATCCATGGTCACCGGCTCAATAGGTGTCCACGACCAGCACGTCCTTGAAGCCTTCGGAGACCTCCGGCAGCTCCTTTTCAGCCGCAAGATTCGATATCACCCTTTCCGGAATCGCATCCTCGCGGGACCGGTTGCGCTCCAGGCAGCGGATGATGGGGGTGTCGAGGAAGATCGCGCCGATGCTTTTCCCCGTCTGGTGGGCGATGGTGAGGTACTGCTTGCGCGATTCGGTGGAGATGTTCGTATTGTCGATCAAGAGCTTTTGTTTGGCCTGCAGGAGGTGCTCGATGATCTTCCTCTCCACGTGCTTCACCAGAAACTCATCGTTGGACGCGAACTCCTTCTCCGACCACTTCTGCCCGAAGGTCGTCATCTCGAACAGGAGCCGGCGGATCTCCTTGCGGTTCACGCGCTTGCGCCCCGATTGCAGGAAATGCGTGCGCGCGAAATGGGACTTGCCCGACCCGGGAAGCCCGCACACAAGGACAATGTCGAAACCCTGGAATCGATGGATGTCCATGCAGCCCCTCCTCGCGGATCAAGGGTAGTATATCATCAGGGCGATAAAAAACCGGCTAGCGCGAGAGAGCAAGCGCGCGCGTTGAAGCTGGCGACGATCTTCATGATCCTGCGGTTGACGCGCTCCACGGAGGAAAGTACAGTCTCACGTCGATCATTCTTAAAAAGGAGACAACCGGCAATGAAAATCACTGACTTAAAATGCGCCGTCATTGGGGAAAATCCCGTGATCCGGATCGTGACGGACGATGGTGTCGAAGGCTTCGGCGAGGCGGAAAACACGAAGCCCTACCTGAAGCCGCACGTTCTGTTCTATAGACAATATCTTCTAGGCGAGGACCCCACGAACGTCGAGCGGGTCATGCAGAAGATTAGAAGGCTCGGCGGATTCAAGCCCTGGGGCAGCGCGGTAAGCGCCATCGAAATAGCGCTCTGGGATATCGCCGGCAAGGCGGCGGGCCTCCCGGTCCACAGGCTGCTGGGCGGCAAGGTGCGCGACAAGGTCAGGGTCTACAATGGCGGGGTGCGGTTCCCCATGGCCGGCGCCGCTCCTGCCGACTACGCGGCGGACGCGGCCAAAATGAAGGCGAGCCCGGAGGGCTTCACCCTGATCAAGGGCGCGGTCGGCTTTCACAGCGACATGCCGCGGAGCGTGCCGGGCTTCTTCTACGGCGACTACCGCACAGGCCCTGCCCATGCCAACCGGGGCCCCCTCACTGAGCGGGGACTGAAGCACGTGATCGCCTGCGTGGAGGCGATGAAGGGGGTTCTCGGCGACGAGGTGGGGCTGGCGCTGGACTGCGGCCCGGGATGGATGGTGAGCGACGCGATAAGGTTCGCACGTGCGGTGGAGCCCCTGCACGTGGCGTGGCTGGAGGACTTGATCACCGGCGACTACACCCCCTACACCCTTGCCGATCTCTACCGCGAGGTGACCCGCGGCACTTCCACCCCTATCCATACCGGCGAACAAATCTACCTCAGGCAGAACTTCAAGCAGCTCATCGAGACGCACGCGGTGAGCGTCATCGGCCCGGACCCGTGCGATATCGGCGGGTTGGCGGAGCTGAAGTGGGTGGCCGAATTCGCCGATCTGTACGGCATCCTCGTAGCGCCGCACGGCGTGTTCGACGGTGTCATCGGCTTGGCGGCCCTGATCCAGGTCTGCGCCACGCTCCCGCAGAACTATATCGCCTTCGAATACCCCGTTGCCCGGCCGGCGTGGTGGTACGACATCGTCACCGGGCTTCCCGACCCGATCGTGAAGCAGGGATTCATAGCGGTGGGAGACAGGCCCGGGCTGGGCGTCACCTTTGATCGGGCAAAGGCTTCGCACTACCTTTCAGAAGAGGACAAGGGCTTCTTCGACTGAAGGATAGGCATCATGGTCACGGCCGCGGGCTGTAGGCAATGGCGCAAGGGCCGGATATGCTCACGGCCATGATTCATATACGCGATATCGGCATCACGTTGAAGACTCCTGGGAGCTCATTCACTCTGCGCCAGTTGGAGATCGAGCTTGCCAAGCTGGGAGAGCTGGGATACCCGCTTGTTGAAATCGACCCGAGCTCCTTTGCGTTGATCATCGACGGGGAGGTGCGCCAGAGGCAGCTTGCCAATTTCATAGCCGTGACCGGACAATCCGGCCTGCGTTTCAGCGTCCACGGCTTCGGCCGGCTGAATCTCGCCTATGATCCCCGGCACGACCTGTGCAAGAAGATCATGCGCGCCCAGATCGAGCTGTGCGCTGCAATGGGGGCGGCCCGTCTGGTGTACCACAGCGGCTTACAGGCGCTGGACGAGGTGAAAAGCGGCGTGCGGGCGACTCTTCTCACGGACCAGGAGCTTGAAGAGGGCGCGCAGAGGGAGGTGGCGGCGTTCAGGGACCTCGCTCGTGCCGCGGCGGATGCCGGGGTGGTCATCTGCATGGAAAACCTCGATCCCCATCTCTGGGAGCACAACCTCATCCAGAGCTTCGGGCTGCCGCGCTCCGCAATCGACAAGCACCTCGCCCGGCTGCGCATCGGTCCCATCGTGCGCCAGCTCCAGGCCATCAACCACCCCAATGTCGGAATGACTCTGGACGTGGCGCACCTTTACATAGCGTCGCACGACCGGGGCTTCGCGTACCTGGAGGCTGTAAGCGAGGCCGCGCCGTGGGTCCGGCACCTGCATGTGACCGACAACTTCGGCAAGCTTGACGCTGGCTACGCCATTGAGCGGGACCGCTGGGCGTTTGGCGAAGCGGACATGCACATGCCTCCCGGCTGGGGGAGCATCCCCTACCGCGAGGTCTTCGCGCGCCTGCCCGACTTTAGGGACGACCTCATCCTGGAAATAGAGACAGGCTTCGAGGATGCCTATGCGGAGGCGCGAACGAACATACGATCTCTTCTGGGCATCACTCAATAGGCAGAGCCGTCGAGCGCCTGGGCCCGAGCGCGCGGGCACGCACGCGTGTAGCGGTAGGCACGGGCAACAGCGGCCAGGACCATTACGCGGCCCATCGCATTTTGGTTCGGACCGTTTTACGATTGGCCTTTTTTTGGTCTTGACGATTCCGCGGCAAGAATATCCATTTTTCAAGGAGCAAGCGCGCTTCACCAATCGATGGAGACCCCTGCGCGAACAACAACTCTTCCGGGAAGACCTGAGGGACGTTTCCAATGTTCATCAGGCTCGGCAGGTGGAGCTGCTGGCCGCACTGTTGAAGGAACAGGCGGGACACCTTCTCAACTATGCGTCGCTCGCGGAAAAGGTCGGAGTGTCCGTCGACTCCATCCGCAGGTGGCTGGCAATCCTGGAGTCGCTGTATACCGTTTTTATCATCCGGCCCTGGCACAAGAACATCGCCAAAAGCCTTCTGAAGCAGCCCAAGCTCTTCCTCTGGGACTGGTCGCTTGTTACCGATGCCGGTTCCCGGCTGGAGAACTTCGTGGCATCTCATCTTCTCAAGGCGGTCCACTTTTGGACAGACACGGGGCCGGGAACGTATGATCTGTTCTATCTTCGCGACAAGGAGAAGCGCGAAGTGGACTTCTGCATTGTGCGGGACGGCAAACCATGGTTTCTTGTAGAGGTGAAATCGTCCGACACATCGCTCTCAAAGGCGTTTTCCTATTATCATGAGCAGCTGGGAGTTCCTCACGCCTTCCCGGCCGTTCTCTTCCTTGACCAGGTGCGGAAGAATTGTTTCTCCGTGGGAAAGCCGGTCGTCGTGCCGCTCCTGAATCTGCTTTCCCAACTTGTCTGAAGTCTGCAAGGTGCTGGATGGCACCGCTGATCCCGCAGGCAATAGAGAGGGGACGCTTCAGCGATTGGCCAGCGGATGAGCAATCGACAAGAGGAATTATCCTAGCAGAGCCGCTATCTTCGTGACGACTTCCCTGCGTTTCGTTTCGGTGATGTTGCCGACAACTTTCCTGATAAGGTTCTTTTGAAATGTGAATAGCTTGACGGGGTGTATATAGGACATGTGAGGGAGCGAACCCGTCTGAAAATCCTTTTGTTCGAGCGCAATCGTGTGGGGCTCTGTTCCCGTTGATGTGATTGCGGCCATGACTGCATCGGCTCCCGGCAAATCAATCAAGACAAGCGCCGGACGATTCTTGGATTGGGATATGTTCGAAAAAGGAAAGGGAACGACCACGACTTCCCCCTTCATAGATCCTTCCAAGCCTCCTCCTCGTCAGGAGTCATCCACACCGACATGAGCGACTTCACTGAGGCGAGCATGAACTCCCTGCCGAGATCCGTCGGTTCAATCACTATTTCTTGAGCATTGTTAGCCGCGAAAGAAGGCTCCGCTGACGCAGAATGAGGAGTATAAATTGTGCCGATAACAAGCGACGAGTCCGACATCCCGCACCTCCTGTTTATGGAGTTGGCATCCTGTTCACCGTAATCCTTCTTGACCCATACAGGCTATTCCCAATCCTGAGAATCAGATTATAGCTGCCTTCCTTGGGAAAGGTCACGCCAAAAGCAGGAACAAGGATCTCCGCTTCTCGATTCTCATCTTGGAAATGTATCTCACCGCCCGCTGAGAAAACCACAAGTTCGGCGCCTTCACGAGCTATCGTCACAGAAAACTCATGATCTCCTTCGAAATCTTCGAGGTTTGCATAGACAAAGAAGGGCGGCGCGGTGAAAGGAAAGATTGGAAAACTGAACGTGTTAAAGGATCCAATGATTCCACGCTTGCCATTGTCCTCTCTGATGATCTTATCAGCCATGAGGAGTGCGTTGCACTTTCCTTCCATCCCGGCCCCAACTTCCTTCCTGGTTTCCAATTCAGATAATCGGCCGCCCAGTTCAATGGCCGTAGTACATCACCCTGGCGAAGCCGTCAAGCGCTCGTCAGTCCAGGCTGCACCGCCCCCTGCCCCCCGTTCTCCAGCCGTCTCACCAGCTCCGGTATCACCTGGAACAGGTCGCCCACGATGCCGAAGTGGGCAACGTCGAAGATGGGGGCATTGGGATCTGAGTTGATGGCAACGATCATGTCGGAGCCCTTCATGCCTGCAAGGTGCTGGATGGCGCCGCTGATCCCGCAGGCGATGTAGACCTTGGGTTTCACTGTTTTCCCGGTCTGGCCCACCTGGTGGGAATAGGGGATCCAGCCTGCGTCCACGGCGGCGCGGGAGGCGCCCACGGCGCCTCCCGTGGCAAGGGCGAGCTTTTCTATCAGCGCAAAGTTCTTCGGGTCCTTGATGCCCCGGCCGCCGGAGACGATGACGTCTGCCTCCACGAGGTTCACGGTCGAGGTCTTCTCCTCCACGAACTCGAGGAACTCAAGACGGGATTTCGGAACCGGGATGTGGGAAAACTCGACGATGGCGCCTTTTGGATCGGCCACCTTTTCGGCGGGCTTCATCACCTTGTGCCGCACCGTGGCCATCTGTGGCCTGTGGTTCTGCGTGAGGATCGTGGCCATGATGTTCCCGCCGAACGCCGGACGGGTCTGGCGCATGAATCGCGTTTCAGGATCGATGGAGAGCTCCGTGCAGTCGGCCGTGAGGCCGCTCAGGATCCTTGCAGCCACCCGGGGGAGCAGGGACCGGCCCACAACGGTGCCGCCGCCGAGGAAAATCTCGGGCCTCTTCTCCATGAGGATCTCGGACACCAACTCCGCGTGCACGTCCTCGTCGAAATCGCCGATGGAAGGGTTGTCGATCATCCACACTGCGTCCACACCGTAGGAGAGAAGCTCGTCGGCGAACTTCCGCACCCCGTTTCCCACAATGATGGCGGTCACGGGCACGGACAGCGCCTTCTGCAGATCTCTTGCCGCGCCGATGATCTCGGGCACCACTGATGCCAGCCTGCCCAGCCGATGCTCGGCGTACACGCAGATCCCCGCGTATTTTGCGATGTCCTGGCCTTTGTAGGTGCTGCGCGTGATGACGATGGCATTGTAGCGCTTGCACGCCTCCACGCATGCCCCGCAGATGGTGCACTTCCCCAGGTCGATGACGGCCGTCGGCTTGTCAGGCCTGGCGCCCGGCGCACCTGAGAGCGCGATGGCGCTATAGGGGCAGGCCTTGACGCAGAGGTTGCAGCCGACGCAGTTCTGGATGATGACGCGAATGGGGTCCATCAGGTGGCCCTCCGGATGGTGATGCCCGCTGCCGTGAGCTCTGAGAGCAGCGCGGCCACGGTTTCCGCGGGCTCTCCGGTGAACCTCTTTCCGCCCGACGGCTTGGGCGGCGTGAAAATCTTCATGACCTGGGTGGGAGACCCGTTCAGTCCGAGCCGTTCGACGTCGGCGCCGATATCGGCGGCCTTCAGCACGGGGATCTCCGCCTTGCGGGCAGCCATCTTGCCCTTCAAAGACGGAAGCCGGGGCACATTGATCTCCTTGACCACGGTGAGCACGACCGGCAACCGGGCGGCGATGCGCGCGTATCCTTCTTCAAGGAGCCGCTCCACAACTATCCGGCCGTCCGCGATCTCCTCGATCTTGCGGATGTCCGTGATATGGCTGATGCCCAGGTTCTCAGCAACGCCGGGGCCGACCTGCCCGGTATCGCCGTCGATGGCCTGCCGGCCCATGAGGATGATGTCGGCGCCAGCCTCTGCATTGGCGGCTCCGCCGCCCCCTGAGCCAGTATTTCTGGCCAGCTTGCGTATCGTGCATGCCAGCGTGTAGGCGGTGGCAAGGGTGTCGGCGCCCGCAAAAGCGCGATCCGACACCAGGCAGACATTGTCAGCGCCCAGACTGATGGCCTCCCGCAGCGCCTCCGCGGCCTGGGGCGGGCCCATGGTGATCACGGTGACCGTGCCCCCGTGCTTCTCCCGGAGGCGCAGCGCCTCTTCAATGGCGTACACGTCAAAGGGATTGATGATGGACTGCACGCCTTCCCGCACCAGCGTGTTGGTCTCCGGGTTGATGCGCACGTTCGTGGTGTCAGGCACCTGCTTGATGCAGACAAAGATCTTCATGACGGTCTTCTCACTTCTTGGCGCGCACCGATTCCTTGATCAGGCCCAGGGCGATCACCTCGCGCTGGATCTGGTTCGTGCCCTCGTAGATCTGCGTGATCTTGGCGTCGCGCATCATCTTCTCCACCGGGTAGTCCTTCATGTACCCGTAGCCGCCGAACACCTGCACGGCGTCGGTGGTCACCCTCATGGCGGTGTCCGACGCGAACACCTTTGCCATGGCGGAGATCCTCGACACGTCCTTCTCCCCCGCGTCGATCGCCCGGGCAGCAGCATACGTGAGGGCGCGTGCGGCCTCCACCTGGGTGGCCATGTCCGCCATCATGAACTGCAGGCCTTGGAAGGAGGAAACGGGCTTTCCGAACTGGCGGCGCTCCCGGGAATAGTCCACCGCTTTTTCAAGCGCCCCTTGCGCGATTCCCAGCGCCTGGGCCGCCACGCCCGGCCGGGACTGGTCCAGGGTCCGCATGGCCACGAGGAACCCCATGCCTTCCTTTGCAAGGATATTGGTCTTGGGGACCTTGCAGCCCTGGAACACCAGCTCCCGGGTGGCCGATGCCCGGATGCCCATCTTGTTCTCCTTCTTGCCGAAGTCGAATCCCGGAGTGCCCTTCTCCACCAGGATTGCTGATGAGCCCCGGACCCCGCGCTCGGGATCGGTGAGAGCCACGACCGTGTAGATGCTCGCCTCGCCGCCGTTGGTAATCCATTGCTTGGTGCCGTTGATCACGTACGAATCAGCCTCCTGCTTTGCCGTGGTCTTGATGCCCGCGGCATCGCTTCCCGCGCCGGACTCCGTGAGGCCGAATGCCGCAAGGATCTCTCCGGCAGCAAGACGCGGCAGGTACTTCTTCTTCTGCTCGTCGCTCCCAAAGAGAATGATGGGGATTGTGCCCAGCCCCGAGGCGGCATAGGACAGGGCGATGCCGCCGCACGCCTTGGAAAGCTCCTCCACCACGAGGCACATCTCGAACATGCCGCCGCCGAGTCCTTCGTATTCCGTGGGAATGAATACCCGAAACAGATCGGATTGGGCCAGGGTCTTCACGATCTCCCAGGGGAACTCTCCTGATTCGTCCAGTTCAGCCGCAATGGGGGCGATCTTCTCCCGTGCGATCTGCGCCGCGAGATCCTTGATCATTTTCTGATCGTCGCTGAGGAAATAGTTCACCTTCAGACCCTCCTTTTCCGGAAAACATGACCAAAATTGTATTCTTTACAGTGCCCTAGCCGGGAATTTGAGTCAAGGGGCGCCCGTCAGGTCGTCGACAAGATCTCCTCCACCGGCTTGCCGTAAACCCGGTAGCGCTTGTAGATGCGCGCGCCCATGCGGGTGGCAAGCTCGGGCGTGTAGGGATTATCATCGGAAGTGAGAGACAGGTCCGCCCACTCGTACCCCTTGGCGCGCGCCCTGCGCGCCATCTCGTCGATGAGGAGAAGCGCGGCCCCGCCTCCCCAGTACTCGGGCAGGATGAGCACGCTCTTGATCGTCACGCAGCGCGGCTTGTAGCGCATCCAGCGCAGGGCGCGGAGAAAGTCCCAGGGGTAACGCAGCCCGTTGAGGTGGATCAGCACCTCGTTCATGTTTGCGATCCCCGGGAAAAAGCCGATTGTTTTTCCCTTCACTTCCGCGAAGAGCACCAGGTCAGGGTCGGCCAACGATTTGAAAGGTTCCAGCAGCCCGACAACGGCCTCGCGCTCCCAGGGCCTGAAGTCGGGAAGATGCGCCAGGGCTTTGTTGAGAAGCTCCTGCACGACATCAACCTCGTCCATCCATCGGTCGAGGTTGGGCGTCCGGATCGTGATCCATCCGTTTTTCCTGATGCGCTCCGCGAGGAACGCTGTGCGCTGCAGCGCCGCGGACTGGGTGTCCAGCGGGATTTCGTAAGCGATGTTGTCTCCCCGCAAAGGCGTGAACCCCAGACGCTCGAAGAAGGGAAGATAGTAGGGAGGGGTGTGGCCGCAGAGCACCACGGGCGGCCGATCCCGGCCCTCAACGAGCACGCCGTACCCGTCCTCGTAGTCGAGGTTGAACGGCCCGCCCAGCAAGGCCAGCCCCCGCGCCGCGGCCCACCGGGCTACGTGCTTGATCAGGGCGAGCGCGACCGCCTGGTCCGGCACCCACTCGAAAAAGCCGAACATGCACTCCCGCTTTCCCATGCTTGAGTTGTACGCCTTGTCCTCGGCCGCGCAGATGGTTCCCACTGGAGCACCGTCACGCCATGCAATGAAGAACTCGGCATCACCTCTCTGGAAAAAAACTCCGCGCGCGGGATCGATGGTCTTTCTTCTTTCCGAGAGCAGCGGGGGCACCCAGAGGGGATCCCCCGCGTAGATGCGCCAGGGGAAGGTGAGGAATATCTCGCGCTCGCGGCGCGTGCGCGCGGGAAGGACTTCGATTGTGCTCACCTCCCGATTGTAGGGCACCTGTCAAGCCGAAAGACATCCGTGGCTGTCGGATGTCGTCATTGCCTTCGGGAGTAAATTCATGGTATCGTAGCCGCAATGATACTGAACACAAAAAAACGCGACATCAAGTCCCGGCTGTGGCCCCTGATCCTTTCCGCCGGAATCATCGTGGCGGACCAGATCGCAAAGATCATGGTACTGAAACTGATTCCCCGGGGCGGGGGCGTGAAGGTCATCGGCGACTTCTTCCGCATCATCCGGGTGCAGAACCCGGCTATTGCTTTCAGCATCGGCCGCGGCATCGAGGCTGCCACGCGCAGGACAGTGTTCATGCTCCTCCCGCTTATCGTGATAGCGCTCCTGTCGCTGTACTACTTCCTTACGCGCGACCCCCTGACGCGCTTCCAGAAGTGGTGTTTCGGCGCTTTGGTGGGCGGCGGGCTGGGCAATTACGTGGACCGGATCTTTCGTCCCGAGGGGGTGGTGGATTTCCTGGATTTCAAGTTCTACGGCATTTTCGGGCTGGAGCGCTGGCCGACGTTCAACGTCGCCGACATGACGCTGGTGATCACGGGCATCCTCCTGTTCATCTCCTTCCTCATCCCCCCACGACCCACAGGAGCAACCGCATGACCTCGAACAGTAAAATGGTCCTCTTTTTCATCGGCGCAACGGTGTTCAACATCGCACTGATGGCTGTCCTGGTGATCGCTTTCGTCCTCATCATAGGGCTCGCCCTCGGCGGAAACGCCAACCCCACGCTATTCCAGATTCTGCTCTTCGTGGGGTTCATCGCCTCCATCGTGCTGACCTTCCTCATCTATGGCTGGGCAATGAAGAAAATCACCGTTAAATTCAATCTCGAAAAGCACATTCCGCAGCTTTTCAAGAGCAAGAAAAAGTAGGACCGCGCGGACATGGAGTTCGTCAAAGTCATCTCCGGCAGGGAGAGCATCCGCAGCTACGATCCCACGCGGCCCGTGGAGAAGCCCGTGCTGGAAAGGATTCTCGACGCGGGACGCATCGCGCCCTCGGCGGCCAACCGGCAGCCATGGCGATTCCTCCTCGTCTCCTCGCGGGAGATGCTCTCCCAGGTCCGCAGATGCTACCAGAAGCCATGGTTCCAGGACGCGCCCCACGTGCTCGTCGTCGTGGGCCGGACCGGGGAAGCGTGGTCCCGGCAGGACGGGTGGAACTCCATCGAGACCGACCTGGCAATCGCCATGGATCACATGGTGCTGGCCGCGGAGAACGAGGGGGTGGGCGCTTGCTGGATAGCGGCCTTTGAGCCGGCAATTCTCCGCTCATCGCTCGGCCTCTCCTCAGAGGATCGGGTTTACGCCATCACGCCGCTGGGATATCCCCGGCCGGGATTCGCAAAGAAGGGACAGAAACAGAGGAAAAACCTGCAGGAAGTGGTGAAGTATCTTTAGTACCCGTCTGATTTCGCGATGTTCTGGTCTTTCTTGTACAGCTCGTTGTACACCATGCTCCGGTTCTTGAGGGAGTCCTTGATGTGCTGGGGGAACGGCATCATGCGCCAGAAGATGCCGCGCACCTCCTTGTCCAGCTTCTGCATCCCCTGGCTTTCCTTGTTGATCCACAGCGCATAGTCGCGGATGAAATACTCCCGCACGTCCCCGCGGAGCTTGTGCTCCGTGAACCACTGGTAGTACTTTCCCGTGATCCCTTCTTCCATCCAATAATACTGGGCCTTTTCCTTGGCCACCTGCCATCGCAGGTCCCCCAATGCCGTGATGACCGCCACGGACAGCATCTTGGGGTACATGGGGATTGCCACCCTGCCGCGGCTGGTGGACCGGTTGAACTTCTCAAACGGCTCCCAGCAGACGCCCGTGTCCCCGTAATTGGCCAGGAGGATGATATTGGGCACGATACGCGTGGTTTGACTCTTATAGGTACGCAGGAAAAGCTCCGGGTCCAACGCCTCTACCTGCGCCATCTCACGGATCACGTTCTCCCGAGTGCCGATCTCCCGAATGGCGGGCCTGACAAATTGTGACAGGAAAATGGGGAAGTGGTTTCCCTGTCGGCCGACGCACATCTTTGCCATCTGCCGGATGCATCCCCATTCGCCCACCGCGGTCTTCTGATCCACGGCGGTGTCCGATGAGATGCCCTCGGACTTGCGGCCCAGAGATTCCAGCTCCTTGTCCAGGCTGACCAGGTCAGCGTAGGAAGTGGCCATCTGCGCGTCCAGAGTGGAGAGCTGTCGGAGCTGGTCCTGCACCTGGGCAAGCGCGGCCTTTTGACTGGCGGTAAAGCAGGCCTTCAGGCCGCCGTAATCCTCGTTGCGGTCGTGCCGCAGGAGCACATCCACCTGGCTCCGGAGCTGCGCTTCCTTCTCATCAAGCTGTGAGATCTTGGCCTTCAGGATCGTGACCTCGCTATCCCGCTGCCCCTTCTTCTTCTCCACGGCGTCCAGGATCTTCTTCGCCGTATCCTTGCCCTTCTGTTTGACCTCATCCGCGGTGGAAGGCCTGACCTGGCCCTTGGAGATGCGTTCCAGCCATTCGTCGGTGTACCAGACCGGCTCCCCGGTCGTGTTCTCGTACACGATCCGGGACACCATGTCCTTGAGCTCGGGAGTGAGGAAACCGGGGGAAAGGATGCCGAAGCGCAAGAGCAAGCGCTTGGGCATGATCAGCCCTACGCCAGAGCGG
This sequence comes from Spirochaetia bacterium, assembly GCA_049519415.1. GTDB lineage: Bacteria > Spirochaetota > Spirochaetia > SZUA-6 > Fen-1364 > Fen-1364. The sequence goes on along the minus strand of JBEKQU010000011.1, from coordinate 60,734 downwards.
TAGGCGATCTTGGCTCCCAGCTCCCAGAACGCGGAGATGAGCTGTGCGCGGCAGTGGGATTTCTCCTCGGGATCCTCGGCCTTCATGTACTTGCCCAGGAGGTCGTGGACGCGCGTTCCCTCCTCTCCCTCTCCTGCGAGCACCTTTTTGTAAAAATCCTTATCCTCGAAGAACGGCTTGGGGTCTTCCTGGATCTTTATGATCGTGGGAAAACGAGCCTTGGTGGTATCGACCTCTTCGGCCTTCTTCTCCGGGGGCTTTTCTTCGGCGAAAAGAGTGTGAAAGTCGGGCTCGCCTTCGGCAATGGGTTCCGCCTCCTCGATTTCGAGAAGCTCGGCGAGGTCAGGATCGAGTCCGTTCTTTGCTGGCGCGTCGTTCGTGTTATCCATGGGGCATTTACAGCGGCTAGATGTTATTTCAGCCGGATGAGATAGTCAAGGAGGCTCTCCACCGCGCGTAGGAGAGCCGCACCCGGCCTACCCGATATTCCAGCGCGAATCGTTCACCAGCTCGAGCTTGCCGCTGGCTGCCGAACGGATCCCCGCATCAAGGATCGCCATGACCTCGAGATTGCTCTCGGGATCGAGCGTGGGATGCAGGGGCTCGCCGGTCTTCAGGTGATGGATGAACTCCTCGGCGATTGTTGAACGGCCTGCGGGCAGGGGATCTCCCGGGACAATCGCGTCCGGCTCCCCAGCGTAGCCCCGGCTGGAGTACACCTTTACCACCTGCTCTGATACACCCGTAGCTTTGTTCTGCTGGTGGTCAACGACCAGCGTTCCCCGGGTGCAGTACACGACAGGACCTATCGGAACTGCCGTGTGCCACGTGGACCATGTCGCTTCCAGGATGGCAAGCGCTTTTGGGAATCGAACCGTCACCACTGCGTTGTCTTCAGCATCCCCATACGGGCTGGTGAGGTTGGCCTTCATCCCAATGGCTGCCACGGCCTGCTGGCCGAGGAACCAGCGGGACAGGCATGCCCCATAGCAGCAATAGTCGAGCAGAGCGCCGCCGCCCGTCTTTTCCTGGTGCCACCATTCGGCCGCCTTCTCCGCGTCCGTGACCAGGTTCGCTCCAGTCCCATACGCCAGGGGACCCATGGAAGCGCCGTTGCGCCACTTCACCTCCCATGGCTCTCCGACAACTCCCTTCTCCAGCAGGGACTTCATCGTGCGGATGGCGGGAGACCAGGTGGTGGGCCAGTTGATTGCCAGCCGCACGTTGTGGCGCCGGGCCGCGCGGATCATGCGCAGGGCCTCGGAAAGGGTGGACGCCATGGGTTTCTCTGTGACCATGTGCGCTCCCGCCTGAGCCACGGCTTCGGCCACCTCTCCGTGCCGCGCGTTCTCGGGACAGAAGATGACGATGTCGAGCTTGTGGCGCACGAGCATCTCCCTGTAGTCCTCGTGGACCTTGGGAATCCCGATTTTCTCCCGGGCGCGGCGGAGGTTTGAAGCACGGGTGGATTCCTTGCTCGAAAGCGACGGAACGGCGGGCGTCGTGTCCGCGCACGCCACCCATTCCACCCCGGGAAGCTTCGCGAATTCGTCCATCAGAGTGTTGATATGCATGTGGGCGAAACCGATCACGCCCAGGCGATACGCTGCGTTCATCTCCACCTCCTCTTCCCCTCCGCCGGGGCGTCGCGGCACAGGCGTCGCTCCACAGGCGTTGCTACAGGGTTTCCTCAGCCCCTTTTTTCGCGCTTCGCAGCAGTCCTTCCATCATTTCCTGCACGATTAATCCGTGGCGCAGCGGCGCCTGGCAGGGGACTCCGTCGCGGACGCAGTCGATGAAATGGGAGGCAATCCTTTCCCACACGCCGCGCCCCTTGGGCGGCGTGATAGCGATGTCCTGGGGAGCGCCGTTCTCCGTGCGAAACACCGTGAGAGGATGCAGACGCGCGCCCGCCTCGGTGCCAAAAAGCTCGATGGAAAACTCCTCCGTCTGGTGGCTGGCCCAATGGCTTTCCACCTGGAGGGCGCTCCCGCCGTCGAACAGGATCATGCCGCAGGCATAGTCGTCCTCTGCGTACTGGCGGGGGAAATCCTCCGGGGGCGCGGCAAAGTCCCAATACCCCCGGCCGCGCGGTCCGAATCTCGCCCCTGCGGCCCCCAGGATGCGTCTTGGCGTCGGCATTCCCATCAGCCACCAGGCGGCGTCCAGCGCGTGCACTCCCATGTCGCGGAACGCGCCACCCCCTTTCTGCACGAACCCCAGGTTCCAATTGGGGATGCCGCTCCGTCGGACGCTCCGAGCGCGGGCGTAGTAGATGTCGCCGAACATCCCCTGAGATCCAAGCATTCCGAGGTGCCGCACCTCATCGGAGAACCGGGCTGACAGGGACATCATGTTCACCACGCCGGACGCTTCGGCGGCTTCCACCAGCCTGCGGGCGGGCGCCAGAGAATCGGCGAGCGGCTTTGTGACCATGACGTGCTTCCCGTTGCGAACAGCTTCCAGGGCGATGGGGACGTGCCACTGATTCGGCGGACCAACGAATACCGCGTCCATTTCCCTGCTGGCGCACAGCGCCTTGTAATCCGTGAAGAGGGCCACGGGTTCGGGAAGCTCTTTCGCGAATCCTTTCATGCGCGACTCATCCAGATCGCACAACGCCGTAATCCTTGCCCTCGGATCGGCCAGGAAGCCCCGGCCATTGTCCTTCCCAATGCCCATGCCGACAATCGCAATGCGAACTGGTTCCGCCATTGTACGCTCCGCGCGGCTGCAATGACCGCGCGTCCCGCGTGTCTTGCAGCGGCTTTGGGAAAAATAGGACGTCAGAGCATGGATGTCAATCGCGCCCCGCTATTGTCAGCGGAAAAGCCGGCGCTGTATCATGGCCGATCATGTCGGTGCTCAAGGAGCTCAGCGAGCTGAAGGATCAACTGCCCGCTCCCGTATTGGAGCGCGAGCCGCTTTGGAGAGAGACGTACGGGAAGGCATGGGAGATCGCTTTCAGGAACTTCCACGAGCCCGCGCCGGGGAGCGGGTTCGTTTCTCCCTTCATTGACGCCGCGTTCAACGAGAACATCTTCCTGTGGGATGCCTGCTTCATGACCATGTTCTGCAACGTTGCGCATCCCCTGGTGCCCGGCATTTCATCGCTGGACAATTTCTATGCAAAGCAGCATTCGGACGGGGAAATCTGCCGGGAAATAAATCGTTCCACGGGAGAAGATTTCGCGCCCTGGCGGAACTCCGAGGACAAGCCGCTCGAAAGCCGTTGGGGATGGGGGATGCCAGGAGCTTTCAAGCGGACCGCTGTGCGCTACCGGGGCCGGGAGATCCCGCGGCCGAATCCCCGGCTGACTTTGGACGCGCTGAACCATCCCCTGCTGTGTTGGGCCGAGCTTGAGCATTACCGCTGGACCGCGGACGCCGGGCGTCTGAAAGCCTGCTGGGATCACCTGGTCCGCTATTACCGCGCACTGCAGAAATACCTCCGTCAGGGAAACGGACTGTACATGACGGATTGGGCCAGCATGGACAATTCGCCCCGCAACCGCTTCCTGAAGGGGGGAGGCACGGGGGTCGACATCTCCTGTGAAATGGCGCTCTTTGCCCGGCAGCTTGCTGAGATCGCGCAAATCATCGGACAGCCCGATGCCGGGCCGGGCTTCCTGGCGCAGGCGGAAGAGCTGGCGGGGCTCATCAACGCTCTCATGTGGAATGAGAAGCAGGGATTTTACTTCGATCTCACGCTGGAAGGCCGCCAAACCACGGTGAAAACCGTGGCCGCATACTGGTCACTGCTTGCCGGCGTGGCTTCCCCTGAGCAGGCGCGCTCTCTGATCGGCCACCTCCGCAACCCCAAGACGTTTGGCCGGCTGAACCCCGTGCCGACCTGCGCGGCGGACGAGCGTGGCTACAGGTCCAACGGCGGTTACTGGCGCGGCGCCACGTGGGCCCCGATCATCACCATGATCGTACGGGGCCTGGAGAAATACGGAGAAGAAGCCCTGGCTCGGGAGATCGCCCTGAAGCATGTCGATCTGGTTGCTCGAGTCTACCAGAAGACAGGAACGATCTGGGAGAACTACGCGCCGGATGCACCTGAACCGGGCACTCTGTTTGCCGGACAGCTGGTGCGAAAGGACTTCGTGGGATGGAGCGGGATAGGGCCCATCCTGTATCTGCTGGAATACGCCGTCGGCCTGCGCGCCTGGGCGGCTGACAACCGGCTGGACTGGAGAATCGCATCCGATGGGTCCTGCGGTTGCCGCAACTTCAGATTTGCCGGCCACATGGTCTCCCTCATTGCCGATGCCGGACAGAGGAAGGGGGAGAGAAGGCTGCGCGTCGATTCCGACGGCCCCTTTTCCCTGCGCGTGACGCGCGCTGGGCGCGCGCATTCATTCGACGTGAAAAAGGGCGCCAACGTATTCAAGGCGTGATGCGCGCTCCCCGCGTGCAATCAGGTCGCAGAGAAAGGAAGACCACATGAAGGGAACCGCATCTCTAGGTTTCTCCACCCTGGCGGACCTTGCGCGTCTGCGCCAGGGGGTGCGCAGGCACAGGCTTTCCAGCTACGACAGGAAGGGCGGCAACTACGATTGGTGGGTGATCCAGCCGGGGATGAGCGCATCCATTGCCAGAATTGAGGGAGCGGGCTGCATCCGGCACATCTGGACCACAATGTGGTCAACGGAGGAGGCCTTTCTCCGCAAGCTGGTCTTCCGGGCGTGGTGGGATGGCGAAGGGTCTCCCAGCGTCGAATGCCCCATCGGCGATTTCTTCGGAATCGGCCATGGGATCATGAAGAACTTCTGGTCCCTGCCCCTGCAAATGAGCCCGCAGGATGGACGCGCGTTCAACTGCTGGTTCCCTATGCCGTTCAGCGCCGGGGCCCGGCTGGCCGTTGCCAATGAATCAGCGAGCCCGGTGAACCTCTATTTCTACGTCGACTATGAGAGCATGGATCGCCTCGATCCGCAGTACGGCCGGTTTCACGCCCAATGGCGGAGGGAGAATCCCACGGAGGGATGGGGCGACGACGCGCTGCGATTCGCGGAGCACAAGGAAGTCATGGAAAAGGTATGGCGGACGCCCAACCTCGACGCGGCCGGCAACTACGTGATCCTGGAGGCGCAGGGAAGGGGACACTACATTGGATGCCACCTCGATGTGGATTGCTTTGCCCCCGCCAAGAACGACTGGTGGGGCGAGGGGGATGACATGATCATCATTGACGGAGAGCCCCTCCCCCGACTGTACGGCACGGGCAGCGAGGACTATTTCAACACCGCCTTCAGCCCCACCCAGGAGTATTGCTCGCCGTACCACGGGCTCACGGTGAACTCAGGAACAAAGGAGTGGCCGTGGAAAGGGAAGAACTCGATGTACCGCTACCACATCGAGGATCCCATTTTTTTCGAAAAATCCATCCGGGTGACCATCGAGCACGGAGAGGCGAACTGCCTGAGCCACGATTTTTCTTCGACCGCCTACTGGTACCAGGCGGAGCCGCACGGCGCGTTTCCGCTTCTCCTGCCCGTGGAGAAGAGGCTTCCGCGGCCCTGAATCCGGACGATGTTCGGGGTATGGAGGCGACGGGAATTGAACCCACGACCTCTTGAATGCCATTCAAGCGCTCTAGCCAACTGAGCTACGCCCCCGGGAACGGTCAGTATATTAAAAACTCCCACCCCACGTGTCAAGGCGGGCCGCGGCATCAGCGGCAGGCGCGTACGCCGTTTAGAAAGATGCGCAGCCCTACGCCCTCAGGGATGGTTGTGGCAGCCCAGTTGGGATGATGCTGCGGGGAGATGAAGGCTTCCGGATGAGGCATGAGCCCGAACACCCTCCCTGTCCGATCGCAGATCCCCGCCACGTGGCCTTCGGAGCCGTTTGGGTCAGCGGGGTACGCCGGCTCACTACCGTCCGGTGTGGTGTAGCGCAGAGCGATGAGCCCCCGGTCCGCCAGATCGGAAAGGGTCTTCGCGGAGCGCGCGACAAACTTCCCTTCCCCGTGACGGACCGGCAGGTCCATGTCGGGAAGATTACGCGTCCACAGGCAGCGGCTGTCTTTTTCGGAATGGACCCTGACCCATCGGTCCTCAAACTTTCCCGAGTCATTGTGAATGAGCGACACCTCCTGCACGCCGGCGCCGGAGAGATCGGGGAGGATGCCCATCTTCACAAGCACCTGAAACCCATTGCAGATCCCGATGGCCAGCCCGCCCCCTGCCACGAACGCTTTCATGGCATCCCCGAGATTCCGGCGGAACAGGGTGGCAAAAACCTTGCCTGATCCGAGGTGATCGCCGAAGGAAAACCCTCCGGGGAAAGCGATGATGCGGTACGCTGACAGGAGCTCGGGCTGGGCAATGAGGTCCCGCACGTGCACGCGTGACGCCTCGGCGCCTGCCATGCCGAATGCCAGGGCAAGCTCTTCATCGGCATTTATCCCGAAGCCCGTGACCACGCAGACTTTCGGCCGGCTCATGACCCGGCCCTCCCCTGCCGCGACCATGCGGCGCGAATTTCGTCGATGCCGATGGATGTGATCTCCCGGCCTTTCGCGGTGATATGGATGCGCGTCTCCTGGGTTACGTGGCCGATGCAGCCAAAGGTCGTTCCCGCCATGGCGCGCGTCCATCGAGCGCGGTCGGCAGGGGCCACGCTCACCAGGAACCGGGAGGGGGTCTCAGAAAAGAGCAGCCGCTCGGTCTCTCCTCCGCAGCCGGGGGAGGCGGGCAGATCATCCAGCGAGACTCGCGCGCCAAGGTCGCCCCCGAGGGAGCTTTCCGCCAATGCGGTCCAAAGCCCGGCATCCGACAGGTCATGGCAGGAACGCACAAGCCCGCGGGCTATAGCGCGATGCAGTTTCCGGTAGCAGGCAAACGCGGTTGCTGGCTTCACCGATGGGCAGGGACCGAGCGGGGCGCCCGCCAGCCTTTCAAAGCACGTGCCTCCCAATTCTCCCCTGGTCTCTCCCACCACGTAGAGCAGGTCGCCGTCAGCCTTCAGGTCAGTGGTCATGCTTTTCCGCACGTCCTCGATGATGCCAAGAAGGGAAACGAGCAGGGTCGGCCTGATGGAGATCTTCTTCCCGCCGACGCGCGCGTCGTTCTTCATGGAGTCCTTGCCGGAGATGAGCGGAAGCTGATATGTGCGGCAGGCGTCGGAAAGTCCCTGGCACGCGCGCACGAGCTGGGCCAGCTTGAAGGCCCCGTCCGGCGTGTCCTCGCTCTCCACGGGGTCCGGCCAGCAGAAGTTGTCCAGGGCTGACATCCGGCTGGGGTCGCCGCCCAGGGCAACATGCGCGCGCACCGCTTCGTCCACGGCGCATTGGGCCATGTCGTAGGTGTCATGGTCGGAGTACCGGGGGCAGATGCCGTGCGTGACCGTGATGCCGCGCTGGGAATCATGGCGCACGCGCAGCACGGCGCCGTCCGAGGGCCCGTCGCGGCGCCGGCCGACGAACGGCTTGATCACGGACCTGGCCTGCACCTCGTGGTCGTACTGCCGGACCCACTCCTCCCGTGAGGCCACGTTGGCATCCCCGATGAGGTCCAGCAGCACGGCGTGAAGGTCAAGCGCGGGCGCGGCCGGCGCCGCGGCGGGCGGCACGGCTATCGGCACAGCTTGCGGCATGGCCGCTGCAAGGGGGTGGTCCCACTCAGCCCTCAGGTCCATGACGGGAAGCCCGTTGTGCAGGAAGTCCAGGTCCAGCATTCCCACCAGCGCTCCGTGCGCGAACACCTCCACCAGCCCTGTGCTGGTAAACTCCCCGACAACCGCGGCCTCCACGTCCCGGCGGCGCGCAAGGTCGAGGAAGGCGCCGAGGCTCGTCACCGGCACGGCCAGGCTCATCCGTTCCTGGGACTCGGACACCAGGATCTCCCAGGCCGCCAATCCCTGGTACTTTAGCGGGCATTTGTTCAGATCGATCCGCACACCGCCGCTCAGGCCGGCCATTTCTCCGAGGGATGAGGAGAGCCCGCCTGCGCCATTGTCCGTGAGCCCCCGGTACAGCCCGAGGTCCCGGGCCTCCAGGAGCATGTCGAGCATTTTCTTCTGGGTGATGGGATCGCCGATCTGCACGGCAGAGGTGGGGGAGCTTTCACTGAGCGCCTCAGAGGAGAACGTGGCGCCGTGGATGCCGTCCTTGCCGATCCTTCCGCCCGCCATCACTGCCAGATCGCCCGGCAGAACGCGCTTCTCGCATGCGTCCCTGCCCCGGATCCGGGCAGGAAGGAGCCCGCCGGTTCCGCAGAAGACCAGCGGTTTGCCCAGGAAGCTCTCGTCGAACAAGAGCGCGCCTGCCACGACGGGAATGCCGGACTGGTTGCCTCCGTCCACGATGCCCCGATGCACCCCTTCCAGGACGCGCCGGGGATGCAGGAGACCCGCGGGAACCTCCGACCTGGGCGTATCGGGAAATCCGAAGCACAGCACGTCCGTGTTGAAGATGGGCTTTGCGCCCAGACCCGTTCCCATGATGTCGCGGTTCACGCCCACGATGCCCGTGATAGAGCCGCCGTAGGGATCGAGGGCTGAGGGGGAGTTGTGCGTCTCTACCTTGAAGCACACCAGGGTGTGCCGATCGAAAGCGATCACCCCCGAGTTGTCGTGGAAAACCGAGCGGAGGAACCGCCGCTTGCGGGCGACCGCCTCCGTCGTGGCCCGGATGTACGTGCGGAACAGGGAGTGGATGGTGCGCTCGCGGCCGGCCTCCCGGTAGCGGATGGAGGCGTTGAAGATCTTGTGCTTGCAGTGCTCCGACCAGGTCTGGGCGATCATTTCCAGCTCAACGTCCGTCGGCGCCCGCGAAAGCCCGCGCGACTGCCGCGCCGCCGTCACCCTTTCATCGGAAAAATAGCGCTGCACTGCCTTCATCTCTTCCCGAGAAAGCGCGAGGAGCCGGCTTTTAGAAAGCGCCGACAGCTCAGCATCCCCCAGTCCGGCCAGATCGATGCATTGGACCGCTGAGGGGCTTCCTGCCACGGTTGAAGGGTAGCGCGCGGCGGGCCGGTGTCCCGCTGCCCACTGAGAAGCCGTGAGGGAGGCTGCGGACTGGATGAGAGGGTTATGGAAAAATCGGCTGAGCTGCTCGAGATCAATGGAAAACGAGGGATCGACTGCCACCAGGTACTGGACCGCCGTCTGCACCACGGCTCCTTCCGGCAGTCCGTCCGTCCGGCACACGCGCAGCGCTTCCTTTGCGGTGAGGGCCACGGGATCCGTCACGCCCGGCTTGGCTGCCACCTCGATGAGAAAGTCCCACCTGCCCTTGAACTCTTTTTCAGCCGCGAAACCATCCAGGACCATGTCCTGAGCTACCGCGTCGCAAAAGACCTCGGCCGCGGTTGCGGGATCAAGCCCGGGAATTCCGCTGAGCAGAAAGACGTCGACGATGGCGCAGCCGGTAACGCCGGCGGAGATGTCCCGCCGGAGGCCGGGCAGGAGCCTCTCCGCCCTGCCGTCTCGGAACCGGCCGCGCGTGAATATCTCCAACCGCACGGGGGAGGGTGGCGCCCCTTCCGTCATCTGGCCAGATCTTCCTGCCGTCCGAAAGCGATCGTGAGCAGGCACATGTCATCCTGAGGCGGTTCGTCCCCGAGGAAGCTCCGAACCGAGACCATGACGCTCTCCACGTCCACGGTTCCGGCCGCCTCCTGGATGCGGATCAGCTCCGATTTCAGCCGGTCCATGCCGAACGTGGACTGCCCACGGCGCGCTTCGATCACGCCGTCGCTCACGAACAGGAACACGTCGTGGGGGGCGAACTGACGACGAGAGGTCGCATACTCGTGGTTGGCCACGTGGCCGATGGGAAAATCGGACTGATGGAAAAGCTCCGCTGCCGCGCCGGCCGAGAGCACGAGGGGCGGCACGTGGGTCCCTGCTGAAGAGTACTCGAAGGTGAGCTTCCGCATGTCCAGGACCCCGAGGAACAGGGTGAGGTAGATCTCGGGATCGCCCTGGCTGATCTCCGCCATGAAGCTCTGGTTGATCGCCGTGAGCACGGCTCCCGGCGGCTTTACGATATACTGCCGGTTGAGGAGGATCCTCTTCACCGAGGTCTCGATAAGCTTCTTCACGTAGCTCATCACCATTGCGGCGTAGATGCCGTGGCCGCACACGTCCCCGCCGTATACGCCCAGCCGGCTCTCGTCGATCTGGAAAACGCCCGTGATGTCTCCGCCCAGCTCGTCGCAGGGGATGTAGTCGGTTGCTATGGTGATGCCGGGAAAGCTCTTACGCTTCTCAGGGAGAAGGTTGCGCTGGATGGTCTGCGCGAGGATGAGCTCCCTGTGGACCCGCTGGTTCATTTCCTCCAGCTCCTGGGTGCGCTCGCGCACCTTCCACTCCAGCACTTCCTTTTCCACGCGCAGGGTCTCCAGCCAACGGTTGTTCATTCCCTGAAGCTGCAGGACTATTCGGGAAAGGACGTTGCGGATGGTTTCGGGGTGGTCGATGAGAAGGCGCATGAAATCATCCGCGGTCAGGGACAGCGTTGTGACCGGAGTCAGGGCCACGACGCTCGACGAATGCCGCGGCGCTCCGCTGATGACGGCCATCTCTCCGAAGAAGCTCCCCGGCGTGATGTCCACGATCTCCTCCCCGTCGCGGGCGCCAGGCAGGCTGCTGCGCACCTGGACCTTGCCCTCCGCAAGCAGATGCACCCGGTCGGGCGCCTCGGACTGCCGGAAGATGACGGCGCCGGCAGAGAAGGTTTCCTTGCGCACCAGGGACTGCACCTGCAGGATCTGTTCGCTTGTCAGGCCTTGCAGGAGCGTATTGCCGGTGAGAATGGGAAGAAGATCGTCGTCCATGACCCTTGTGCCAGAATCGCCCAGCTTCACCGCGCTGTCAAGTGCGTTACTCCCCTGCGGGCGCTAGAACCGCGCGCCTGCCGTGCTCCACGCTCATGCGCATTGGCCTGCCGCGGAGCCATATCCGGTCAACGGCGATCCTCTCCCAGCCCTCAGGGAATGCAGCGGCATACCGCACCGGATCCGCCTGGCCGATGCGAAGGCCGGTGAAACCGAGCAGGACGCCTTGCAGGAGAGAGCCATAGTTCGTAACGAATCCCCCGTAGGAATGGGAGGGGCATTCGCGGGTCATGCCGAAAGGCTCCGTCCAGTAGGGTTTCCAGGCATTGACGAAAAGCTCTGCGGATTTTTTCCGCTCGCCGCAGAATGCTGCGCACGCGGAGTAGGGAGGAAAAACAAACCCTGCCATGTCGGCCATTTCGCCGGCTGCCAGACGCGCAAGCCGGAGCTTTTCTTCGTGAAAATAGGTGGCGCGGAAAGACCGCTCGTCCACCGGGCAGCCGTGGATGAAGAGGAAGTGGAGGTTTCCCAGGGAGTAGGTCTCCCGGCTTTCGGAGGCGACCTTCTCCTCGAAGACCCGGAGCTCTGGATTGAACACCCGGACCGTGTTCTGAAGGTCAAAGGGCAAAACAACGCCCGAATCCCGATCCCGGGGGATGACCATGTGCTTGCATATTCGAGGCCAGGCTTGAGGCGGCGTCATGCCGAGGGACCTGCAGCAGGCGATGGCCGCGGAGAGAGCCATCTTGGACAGGAGGTTGAAATAGGTCTGGTTGGAAAGGTTTGTGATGCCCTCGTCCGGGCCCATCATGTGGCCGATCTCGAATCCCCTGTCCGTGAACCGTCCCCTGCTTTCGATCCATTCAGCCGCGTTCTTCACAATCGGCCAGGTGAGGGAGCGCATGGTCTCACGGTCTCCGAGCGCGCACTGGTATTCCCACGCGCCGATTGCTATCCCCGGAGTCACATGCTGCTCTGCCCAACCGGTTGGGCAGCACGATGGAGTGGCCTCCCACCCTGCCACGGACGCCTCCCACGGGTACTGTGCGCCACGGTAACCGAACAGCCAGGCTTTCCGCTGCGCGGCGTCCAATCCCCGCAGCCGGTATTCCTCGATGGCTCGCGCTGAATGCGGGGCAGTCAGGAGGGCGGGAATGAGCATCCACAGGTCCATGTCCCAGAAATTGTGGCCGAAGTATTTGTCATGATGGGCGAGCCCGAACGGCGGCATGCCTGCCCGGCTGGAGGGATGGATGTTGGAATGGTAGTAATAGAAGGCCGTGTCCATGGCCCGCTGATCGTCCTGGCTTCCTTCTATTTTTATCCTCGATCTCCACAGGTCCTTCCATGCCTCCCTGTTGTCGTTCCTCAGGGTCTGGAACCCGAGCATTTCACCCCATCGCGCCAGCCTGATTGCATCCAGGTGAGGATCCGTTTCGCTGTACAGGTCAGGCACCAGCGCGGCGAGCACTCGGAAAAAGGCCGGTGCGTTCCGGGAAACCCGGACCGAATACGCGCCGGGACCCTTCCGGGTCACCTCCGGTCCGCGGGCTGCGATCGTGGCGATTCCCAGCCTGCTCCTGTCCGTGGCGTATCCCACGCATCGATCCGCCAGGTCTTCCTGGTACCATCCCCGGGTGAACCGATCCGTATCACCGGTGAACGGGGCGCCGCTGCTCCCTTCAGCATCGATGGAGGTCGTGACTTCAAGCTCGCGGTTAGCGTCAGTGGAGATCCGGACCTCCTGGCATACGAGGCAGGGCACCGATCGGCTGACGAATTGGAGGACTTCAAGCTCGAAGCGTTCGCTCCCGGCGGTAAAGCTCATGCGGGTGAGAAGCTCGCCGTTCTCCATTGAGAGAGCCTGGCTGTGAAAGGTGACCGACCCAGGCTCAGCCCGCATCCTGCGGCCCTGGCAGCAAAGATCCAATCCGAGCGGGTAAGGGGCAAGCGCGAGATTTTCGAAACCGTACAGGGGATGCGAAAAAACGTAGCCGCTGACAAGGGTTTTCCCCTGCAGAAGCGGGTTGGGACCCGGCGTCACCCCGATCAGGCCATTGCTCAGACAGGTCGGGGTGTAACCTTGATCGAAGCGCGTGCACGCGAGCGTTGGGACAGGCGCGGGCTCTTTCATTCGTAGAGGAAGCAGGCCACTTCCCGGGAGTCGCCTTCGTGGCCCTTTACGCGCTTGAGGGGGGGGTTGTTGTGTCTGCACTTATCCATGACACGCGGGCAGCGCTGAGCATAGATGCAGCCCGCCGCTGTCCTGGCCTGGCGCAGCTCATTCAGCCCGATCTTTTCCGCCTGCAGCCGCTCGGTCCACTTTTTCTCGGGGTTGGGATTGGGAATGGAGGAAATCAGCTCCTGCGTATAGGGATGCAGGGGATCCTTGACGATATGATCCGACTCCCCCCACTCCACGGTCCTGCCCAGGCAGAGGATGAGGATCTGGTCGGCTATGAAGTAGCCCACGTTGAGGTCATGGGTGATGTAAAGGCAGCTGACACCCAGGTCCTTGAAGGCCTGCAGGTGATCCAGGAACATCGCCCTGAGCGATGCGTCGAGCATGGAGACCGGCTCGTCGGCCACGAGCAGCTTGGGGCGCAGGAGATACACGCGGGCCAGCATGATGCGCTGCCGCTCGCCGCCGGAGAGCTGGTGGGGGTAACGGCCAAGGATTTCCTGCGGCCGAAGACCCATCGCCTCTAGCGCACCGTCGATCATCCTCTTTCCTCTTTCTTTATTCTCCGCGAGGTGGAAGTTCCGGACCACGGACCAGAGCACGCGATCCACCCGATAGAAGGGGTTGTACGTGGCGTAGGGGTCCTGGAAGATGACCTGCACCTCCCGCCGGTACTGCTTCATGTGCCGCCTTACCCAGTCCCGGACCGGCCTGCCGCGGTACAAGGCCGTACCCCCCGAAGGCTGCTCGAGGCCAATGACGATCCTGGACAGGGTCGTCTTGCCGCTGCCGCTTTCCCCCACGAGCGCGAAAACCTGGGGCTTGTCCGGCAGGATGAGCGTGACATCGTCCAGGGCCTGGACGGTCTTCCGCCCGCCGACGCCGAAGCTGGCGCGGGTGAAGACCTTTGCGATGTTATTGAGCTCGAGAAGCGGTTCAGCCATTCCGCGCCCCTCCCTCTGCATTGTACAGGTGACAGGCCACGAGGCGCTTTGGCCTGATCTCGCGGAGCGGCGGAACCTCGCGCGAGCATATTTCCATGGCCTGCTTGCAGCGGGGGTGGAACCTGCATCCCTTGGGCCAGGCCGTGGGGCTGGGCGCTATACCGGGGATGCTCTCCGAGTGCCTGTTCTGGATGGAAGGGACCGCCCTGAGGAGCCCCTGGGTATAGGGGTGCAGGGGCTCGGCGAAGAGCGTCCGTGTCTCGCCGATTTCTGCGACCCTCCCGGCGTACATGACGCACACCCTGTCGCAGATTTCGGCGTGGCACGCCATGTCGTGGGTGACCATGACAACCGTGATGCCGTCCTGGTCGCGGAGCCGGGCCAGGGTCTCCAGGTTGAGTCGCTGCATCACCACGTCCAGGGCTGTGACGGGCTCGTCCGCGAGGATGACGGCGGGCTTGAGGGCCGTGCTCAGGCCGATGCACACCCGCTGCCGCATGCCTCCCGAGAGCTCGTGCGGGTACATCCGCGCGACGTCCGGCGACATCCCCACGGACCGGAGCGCGGCTACCGCTGCTTCCTTGGCCTGTGCCTTACTGAGCTTGGAGTGGCAGATGATGGCATCGACGATCTGCTCCTCGATCTTCAGCACCGGGTTCAGGGTGTTCATGGAGCCCTGAGGCACGTACGCGACCTCCTTCCACCGGACATTCTGGAGATCGCGCGGGCTCAGCGTGAGGAGGTCCCTGCCCTTGAGCAGCACCTGCCCGCTTTCTATGTACCGGGGGGCGACGATGAGGTTCAGCACCGTCTCCACAACCGTGGACTTGCCACATCCCGATTCCCCGGCGATGCCGAGGATCTCCTTCTCGTAGACGCCGAAGGAGACATTGTCCGTGATATTCATGTTTCCTGCGATGGTCCGCACGGAGACGTTCAGGCCTTTCACCTCGAGAAGTGATTCCATAGGCTCCCTCTGGCTCTACAGCCCCGTGATCTTCTTCAGCCGGGGGTTGTACACCTCTTCCATCCCGAGGTTGATGAAGTTCAACGAGGCGAAGATGAGCACGAGCATGACGATGGGGCACAGGGCGACAAGGTAGTACCCCTGCGCCAGGGTCCCGGCGTACAGGGAGAAGTTGATTAGCTCGCCCAGGGACACCACTGTCTGGGGTCCCAGCCCGATGACGCGGAGCCCGGTCTCCGCCATGATATTGTAGGCCACGGCGTAGGAGAAGCTCAGGACGATGTAGGGGAGGAAGTTGGGCAGCACCTCCCGGAACATGATGGAGGCGCTCCTGAAGCCGTTAAGCTTGGCGAGGTCCACGTAGGGCCTGGACTTGAGGCTCGCGATCTGCGCCGTCATGACGCGGGTTGCCGAGGGCCAGCCGAAGGCGGCGAGGACCAGGGCGAGGTCCAGGAGGCTCACCTTCGCGACGTAGAGCACCAGGATTGCGATGACCGGCCATGACGGGATGATGAGCCACGAGTTCGTAATGGCGGTGATGACCGTCTCCGTCCT
The DNA here is from genome assembly GCA_049519415.1 of Spirochaetia bacterium. Taxonomy (GTDB): domain Bacteria; phylum Spirochaetota; class Spirochaetia; order SZUA-6; family Fen-1364; genus Fen-1364. The sequence goes on along the minus strand of JBEKQU010000011.1, from coordinate 45,296 downwards.
CCCGCCGACGTACCCCGCGACAGTGGCAAGGATCACTGAGATGCCTAGCGACATCGCGCCGGCCAGCATGCCGACCAGGAGGGAGTTCCTGAGGCCGGTGAACTGCAGGGCCAGCACGTCCCTGCCGCGCTCGTCAGTGCCGAAGAAGTGCTCCCGCGAGCTGGGCATGTGCACATCGTAGAGGCCGAGTTCGGTGGAGCGGTTCCCGTGCAGAAGAGCGTTGTTGATGACGGGCTCGAAGATGGCCACGAGCACGAGGAGCCCGAAGATAGTGATCCCGACCACGAGTATGGGAGACTCGCGGAGCAGCCTTGCGATGGTAAAGATGCCGCCGGTCCGTACCCTGGGTCTGTCTGAGCTTGACATGCCTACCCCCGCCTGATTCTTGGGTCAATAAGCGGATACAGGAACTCTATGATGAGGTTCGCCAGGAGCACCATGAGCATGGCGATCACGACGATGCAGAGGAGCACGTTGTAGTCGATTGTCCGTATGGCGTTCACGAAGAGCGATCCGATCCCGGGGTAGCGGAAGATCCACTCGATGAGGAAGTACCCGTTCACCACGCCCCCCAGGCTCAGGGCGAGGCCCGTTGTCTGAGGAAGCATCGTGTTTCTCAATATGTAGCGGTTAATGAGGCGCCCGCGCGGAAGCCCCTTGGCCTCTGCCAGGCGCATGTAGTCCTCCCCCAGGAGGTTGATGACCATGGCTCGTTGTCCAAGCGACCATCCCAGGACGCCGACTATCACCATGGACAGCGAGGGGAGGAGTGCGTGGTAGATCAGGCTGCCAATGAAGGGAAGGCTCCACGACCGCTTCAGCGCCGCGGAGTACGCGCCGCCGGCGGGGAATACGGCGATGACATAGACGAAGATCATGGAGAGAAGGATGGCCATAAGGTACTGCGGCATCTGGGCCAGTGTTATGGCGAACGGTGTTGCGATGGAATCCAACGCCTTGCCACGCCGCCACCCCAGCACCGTGCCGAGCCCCATACCAAGGATCCACGATATGATCACCGAGACACCGAGCAGGCCGATGCTCCAGGGAAGGGCCTGAAACACCCCGACCTGTGCCGGCACGGGATAGGAAACGATGGAGGGGCCGAAATTCCCGTGGAACAGCAGCTCCTTCATGAAGGAGAGGTAACGGATCGGGACGGGCTTGTCCAGGCCGAACTGGCTGCGGAACAATTGGGCTCCCGATTCTGTGGTGCCCGTGTTGTATCCGTAGCGGCTCTCCATCTCGCGAACGTACCGGAGCACCGGGTCGCCAGGCGCGAGCTGGAGCACGAAATAAAAAACCGTGAGTGCCACGAAGAAGACGAGGGTGTAGACAAGGATCTTCCTCACGAAGTACCAGAGCATTTTCTTCATGGTCCCTAATGCCCTCCGCACAAAAATCGCCACTCGAGGGGCGAGCCCCCCGAGTGGCTTGATTGTCTGTTCCGGCCCTCAGGGCCGGACCGGGTTGATCAATCCGTCTACATGACCGGCTTGATCTCGAACATGATGAAGATCATGGACGGCCACCACTGGTAAGGCACCTGGTACATGTTGCCGGGAACCGGCCAGTTGGTCCAGTACATGTTGGACAAGGTCTGGATGAAGGTCTTTTCCGTGGCAGGAACAGAGGGCAGGTCGTAGTACCACCTGTCCAGGGCCTGCGACACGAGGTCCATGTACTTGGGATCGTCAGGGTTCATCCGGGCCATCTTCTCGCCGATGGCGTCCAGGGTCGGGTCATTCAGCCTGGTCCTCGAACGGTCACCCTTGTTCTGCACCGTGCCGATGGGCTGGGCCCACTTGCCGGCGTAGCTGTCGATCATCTGCCACACGTCGTTGGGGAACGCGGCCCCGATGTCGAGCACGTCGAAGTGGATGTCGTACTGGCCCTCGTAGAACTGCTGCTCCGTGATGCCAGCCTGGAAGATCTTGAGCACATTGTCGATGCCGATCTTCGTGAGCTCGTCGCTGAAGTCCTTGGCCACGAGGTAGTTGTAGTCAGGCGCTGCGCCGGAAACCAGGGTCAGGGTGAAGGGCTTTCCGTTGGGCAGAGTGCGCAGACCGTTCGAACCCTTCTTGTACCCCAGCCGGTCGAGCTCCTTCGCGGCGAAGACCGGATCGTACCTCAGCATCGGGCCGTACTTGTTCGCGATTGCGGGGACTTCCCACTTGTGCAGGGTCGCCCAGTCCGGCCAGGGCCACATGGTCACGGCCGTGGAGTCCGCCATGGGGTAGATCTTCCGCAGCTTCTCGCGGTTCATGAGGTAGTTCATCGTCCAGCGGAACTCGCGGTCGCTCCCGGGAGCCTTGGCCGTGTTGAAGCCGCAGATGCCCGTGGAGACAGCATCCATGTACGGCGAGCGCACGGTATGCGTCCACTGCTTCTCGGCCGCCCGGATCATGTCGATCGTGAAGATGTGCGGCAGGGGCATGTCCACGTTGCCCTTCACGAACTCTGCCAGATCCAGGTCAGGCGGCGGAGCGCTCCTAAAGATCACGTACTGCGGGCCCGGCTTCTTGCCCATGACCTTGGTGCCCCAGTAGTTGGGATCAGCCTGCCAGACGTACAACTGGTTGTCCTGGTACCAGCCCTGTAGCTTGTAGGGGCCGGTTTCCACGGGCGGCCAGTTGGAGAATGTCCGGGGGTCCTGGTTCTCGTAGATGTGCTTGGCGACGATCGCCGCACCGCCCCACATCCTGAGGTACTGGTGGAAACGGTAGTCAGGGGTCTTGAACTTAAAGATGACGGTGTAGTCGTCCGGCGCGCTGACGGACGCAACGTTCGTCGCCACGTTCGCGCCGCTCAGGCTCGGGTCCTTGAGCCAGAGGTTGAAGGTATACACGATGTCCTGCGCCGTGTATGGAACGCCATCGTTCCAGGTCACGCCCTTGCGCACGTGCCACGTGAGCTGCGTGTAGTCTGGAGAGTAGTCCCAGCCCGTGGTCCGCCACAGGATCCGCTCACCGGTGGCGTAGTTCTGGTACCAGTCCCACTCCTCCACCACCTGGTTCCACCCAGAGCCCCACTGGGATCCTCCAATGGTCTTCAGGGGGCTGGCGGTGTTGAAGTACTGATACTTCTGGTCCGTCTCGACGACCACGGCCTTCTCACGCGGTACAGGGAATGCCTGTGCCCACATTGTCGCGGACGCGCATAGGAAGAGAATGCCAAGGACCAGCAAGAGTTTTTTAGATCGTATCATGCGTACCTCCTTCAGGAAGACGTTTTGGCTCCGTTCACCATGTCGGAGCCCTAACTCGCATACTAACAGAGGATAAGCAGTTGTCAAGTTTTTTCGCTCCCAAGCAGGAATTCTCCTGTATGAAAGCGCTGCGCACGTCTGTTCTTTGCCTATCCAAAGCGTTTCAATTCCTCCCCATTCCTGCCTGCACGAGGCGAGGGAACACATGCATGGATTGGTGATATCGAGTTAAAAGCAAGCATCGTTGCATGACGTATCGCTGAACTGCGTCGCCGACACGGCCATCCCCTGCGGTTGTAGCTCATGCGATAGCCGCTGCGGGATGATGCCTTCTACTTCATTGGATTGGCTATTCGCACATTCCGGATTATCTGCCCATCATTGAGGTCTTCCGTGTACAGCGTCTCGCACTTTGCGCTTTCTGCAGCAACAATTATCAATGAGTCCCAAAATGATAAGTGATATTGAAGGCTTGCATCAATTGCATCATCAATCAGTTCATTTCCGACCGTTACAACTTCCATATTCTCCAGGCTGTGCATAATGCTTTTAATGAGAATCGGGTCTATATGAAGTCTTGTCGTGGTTGCTACATAGAATTCTTGCAAGACCTGCGTCGAAATGACGGCATCCCTGCTCGAGGCAGCTTTTTTCACCACGTCGCGACACACGTTGCGCTTTCTTGGATCTCGTTTGTCCATTTGGTAGACGAGTATGTTTGTGTCAATGAACACCTTAGGCACGATGCAGATCCTCACGTGTCCATTTTTGTGCGCGAGAGGACACTTTTACTTTATCCATCAGGGAGAAACACTCGTCAATCCAATTTTGAGAACCCTGTAACACGGTTTGCTGCAGCAGTTTTCTTACAAGAGAGTTGAGGCTGAGATTATGCTTGCGAGCGTATTCTCTTCCAGCCTTTATGGTCTTTTCATCGAGAGCGAGAGTGATGTTCTTCATTGTCATCCCAACACATATTACGTGTAGATTCATTGTAAGTCAACCGTTGCGTCCAATACATTTTCCGCTTATTCTCCACTGGGCATTTGTTCCATCGAAGAAGGCCGGCAGGAGGAGACAACGGATGCGGGACGTAAAAACGCCGCTGCTCACTGAATACTTTTCCTATTCGCGCGACCTTGACAACCTATTTGCGGAAGCGGGACGTCAGGCCCACGTCATCTGGAGGCTCGACGGCAGTTTCGGCGGCCTGCGGGCGGTGTCAAAGGAGATCGTCAATCCCCCCGGGGGCGGCACGGAAGGCATCTGGGCAGAGCCGCTCCGTTTGGCTGACTACGTGCACTTCCATATCTGGGACGACGCGAACGGCCTCGCGCACGTGGAACGCAATGCAAAACGCTACACGCGGCAGGTGGGTTGCAGCGAAATCTATTACCAGTTCGGCTCGCATCCCTACCTGAGCATCACCAAGACGGTATGGGTGCCCCTCCAGAGCCCGGCCATCGTTGTCGAGCTTGTGCTGCACAACGAATCCGATCTGCCGCGGACGCTGCGCCTTTTCGCGGAATTCCAGTCTCATCTCAGCATCGGCTGGCCCCTGCGGCAGGGAGGCAGGAACACTGCCCGGTTTGATCCGTCGCTGCCCGGTATTGTCGCCCACGATGAAACATACCCCGAGTGGACAGCCCTTTGCGCAGGCACGCGGGCGGCGGAAGCATTCCGGGTGGGTGACTTTGCTCCTCACATGATCGGTGAAGGCAGCCTGGCAGGGCGCGCGGGAGGCCCTGAGACGCCTAGCAGGGGCTGCTCCTGCATGCAGTATACGCTCAGCCTTCCCTCGGACGGCGAAGAGCGCGTTGCTTTCATTGTCTGCGGGAGCCCCCGATCGGAGAGCGAAGCGCGGGAAATTGAGCGCAGCGTCGGCTCCCGTCTCGCCGAGCTGAAGGAGGAAAAGCGCGCACATTACCTGCGTCTGTTCCAGGACACCGCCGTGCTCGATTCCCCCAGCTACGTTTTCAACAAGGCGTTCCTGTGGGCCAAGCTCGGGACAGAGGATTTCAAGCACGATGACCCCCGGCTGGGCCTCCTCTTCTTCGCGGGATTTCCCGCATACAACTTCTATTTCGCAAGCGATTCAATGCTCATCCTGCGCGGCTCCCTCGCCTTTGGCGATTTTGAGGATGCCCGCGCGATGATGCGCACCATCGTCCGCTACCAGGCCACCACGCAGGGCCGCGACACGCTGCCCGGCGAGATCTGGCACGAGATGAGCACCACGGGGGACCGGATCTCGCCCAACTTCGCCGGTTTCCTGTTCCCCGGGCTGCTCCGCGAGTTCCACGACTGGACCGGCGACGCGCGCTTCCTCCAAGAGATGTATCCCCACGCCCGGGCGGTCATCGACTGGGGCTTTCTCATGGACACCAATGGCGACGGGCTGCTGGAAAACGGACCCGAAGGGGAGATGGCCGATTCCGCCTCAGAGGACCGCAACGTCGAGCGGTCCCATTACCACGTGCAGACCCAATGGCTGGACGCGCTCCACGAGGGCGTGCGCCTTGCCGGGCTGGTTGGGGACGCGGAAAGCGCGACACGCTGGCAAGCGGCCATCGACCGGCTCCTTCCCCTGGTAAATCGCTTCTATTGGAACGAGAAAGCGCGGTATTTCGAGGAGACGCTGCGTCCGGACGGATGCCTGGACACGTCGGCCAAGGGATACCCCAACCTGGATCCGACCATGGTGGACGAGGGCAAGGCCGCGGCCACGGCGCGTCTGCTCCTGGAAGAGGAGGCGTACCTCTCCGACATCGAATCCTTCCAGGCGCGGAAGGAGTTCGAGAAGACCTTCGGCACGCACCGATCGTACATGTCCTGGTACGTGATCGAGCGAGGCCGGCGTGCGGGCCTTCTCTATAAGGCTCACCAGCCTGATCCGGCCTATCAGGCCCTGGAGGCGATTGCGGGGTCCCCCTTTCACTGGACCACGCCCGGGCTTTGGCCAGAGGTGTGGGCGGTGGATGAGCCCACGACGCTGCGTGCGAGGGGCTGCTTCCACCAGGCATGGACCGGCAGCCACGGCTTTCTCTACCCGTTCATGGAAGGCTTGTTGGGGCTGCGTCCCGATGCGGCTTCTCACGCGCTGACGCTGGATCCCCACCTGCCGCCGCACTGGCCGCGGCTCTCCCTCAGAAGGCTTCGCCTGGGAGAGGGGTGGTTCGACCTGGAATGCGAGCAAGGCGAGGGATGGCGGCGGCTGTGCGTTCGCAACGCAACCGATGCCGGCCTCACCGTCACCTTTGGTTTCGCGCTGCCTCTTATGGTGAGGCTGCGGGAGCTGCGTATAAACGGCAAGGAGCGGGATCTCCAGGCCGTGCAGGCACACCAGACGCCCACTGATTTCCACGTCTTCGCTGAGGCCAAGGCCGAGCCCGGCGCTGAATGCGCTTCTGAACTGCGCTGGGAACCGTCCACCATGATGTTCGAGATTGCGAGCGGAAGCGCCGCGGTCGGATCCCGGCCCACCCAGCAGCCGGTGTTTCTTAGCCGCTGCATTCCCGGCAGCACATGCCAGGTGGAGGTTCAAGTCAGAAACAATGGCTTCGAGCAGGTGCGCGCGGAGCTTCAGCTCATTCTTCCCCCGGATTGGGCCCGGGTTCCCGGTCCCGTGCGTCCTCTTGTTCTTGCGCCGAATGAGAAAAAGGACGTTGCATTCGCGCTTTCCGTGCCTGCCGCGATCGCGGAGGGTTACGCGACGCTTCGGGTCCGGCTCCTCGGGGATCCGACGCTTCTTATGGCCAGGACAGCCTACCTGCCGGTCTTCCGCTCCCTTGCACCTTCCATCGACGCCCGGCAGGTTGCCCGACCCGGCCTGCCCTATGCGGTACAGGTGCCGGTGACAAACCTCTCAGCCCTGGCGCAGACGGTGAGCGCGCGTATCGATTGGCCCGCGGATTGGAAGGAAACGGAAAACCAGGCTGTGCTCGCGGACCTGGAGCCTGGGCAGAATGGCTCGCTACGGCTCACCGCTGTACCCACGGGCTCGGGTGATGCGAAGATCCGGGTCTTAGTGACCTGCGCGGCGCCCAAGGACGAGTGGCAGCTCAGCCACAACGTGCGCGTGGTCCCCAGGGAAATCCCCCTGGTTCTTTACTCCGGCTTCCTTCGCTGTCCCCTCCCCAACGGGGACGGACTCGAGGTGGTCAACCTGCCCGCCAACTATGCCCTGCGCAAGCCGCACGTATTCAGCGAGCTCCTGGCTGCGACGGACCTCGTGCTCACCAGCGACCAGCACGACGCGGTGTTCGCTCCCGATCAGATCAGGGCCTTGGAACGTTTCGTTCATGAAGGCGGCAGGCTCCTTTTCTTCTGCTCCTGGTCGGCTCCCTGGGGCCGCGGCTTCCAGGACACCTTCGGCTCGATTGCGATCGGCAGATTTCCCGACATGCTGCCCCTGCGGATGAGGAAAGGAATAACCCACGCGCGCCGGGTGCGCGTGACGGAGGAAGGGAAAACGGCCCTCACCGACATCGCGTGGGATACCATTCCGCCCTTCGACCACAATGCGGCCGAGCTGCGCCCCGGCGCCCGACTCCTGGCCGAAACCGAAAAAGGCGAGCCCCTGATCGCCGAATGGATCTTCGGCAAGGGCCGGGTGATGGCTATCGCCATCGACTGTTTCGGTTTTGAATCCTACGTCGAGGGGCTCAGCTTCGAGTGGTGGCCGGAAAGGCCGCGCATGTTCCGCCGCGGCGTGCAAGGGTTGATGGAGAGGACGGCACGCTCCTCCCTTCCTTGACCTCGAGGGAACTCGCCCGTATCTTGTGCTGATGGCGGACATCCTCGTATTCGGAGCCCACCCTGACGATGCCGAGTTCGGCATGGGGGCGAGCATGGTCAAGTTCGTGCGCTCCGGCGCAACGGTTGCGGTCTGCGTGCTTACCCGCGGAGAGGCGGGAACCTTCGGCACCCCGCAGGAGCGCGAGGCGGAGATGAAGGCGGCGGCGGCAAAGCTGGGCAGCGCCTTGGACATTCTCTCCTTCCGAGACTGCCAGGTATTCGATTCCTACGAAGCCCGGGTCCAGCTTGCCCAGGTCATCCGCAAGCACAGGCCCCGGATCATCTTCGCCCCCTATCACACCAACCCGAGTTTCCACAAGGACGGCGCGGCGCACCCCGATCACACCGCTGTTGGCACAATCGTGCGCTCGGCGACCCGCTACGCGCGCTTTGCGGGCCTCAAGGACGCGAAGGGGGAGCCGTGGAACGCGGAGCACATCCTCTACTATATGGTGCCGCGCTCGCGCACGCCGAGCCTGCTGAACGACGTGACGGCGTACATGGCCGAATGGGAATCCATCGCGCGCTGCCACACGTCGCAGCTCAACCTGCGCGATGGAAAGGTCCTCGAAAGCCTGCGCCGGTTCAGGGAAGGGTACGGGAACATGCTGGGCGTCGCTTATGCCGAGGGGTTCATCGTCGAAGAGCCCCTGCTCTTCGACCTGTCGCTGTTCCTGGGCGCATCCGCCCAACCGGGCGGCGTGCCGCGCGACGGCGACGCTATCGGGAATTAGAGGCGTGCGTCAGCGCGGCAGCGGGAACACGAGGATTCCCGCCCGGCCGACGTCCGTGAAGGACGTTTCCTCCCACGGGAGCACCAGAGCATCGCCCCATTTCACCAGGTCGGTGTAGCGGAAGCCCTGCGGCAGCCGGGGCAGAGCGATGGTCCGCGACCCTCCCGACACCGCGCTCAAGACCTTGCCGGCCGGCAGCAGCGCGAATAGCGACCCCTGCTCCTGGAAAACAGGGACCGCGACCGCTGAATCGCTTTCCTTCTGCGAACGGTAGTTCCTGCGCACGGGGCTTTCCCGGGACCTCAAGCTGAACTGCAGCGCGGTGTCGGAGGAAGGCAGCGATATGCCTGCCCGGCAAGAGGCAAAGAACGCGGCTAGGGTGGTGGGCACATCGGGCCCGGTAATCGAAGGAACGCCCAGGGCGGCGAGATACGTCTCCCTATCCACCGCCTCCTCCGCGCGCGTGTCCGCGTGGTAGCGGGTATACGCGAAGCGCGTCTCCGAGGCGTCCGTGTACTTCCACTCGAAATCGAAGCTGTTCTCCGACTCCGGCGCGAAACCCACGGCTTCCCAGTCAGGGTTCTTCCTCTGGAAAGGGGAAATGAGGAACGCGTAATCCGACTGGGCCGGGAGGTATGACACCAGGGAAATTCCGCTGATGGCCAGATCCTGCAGCGACGCATCATTGAGGAGGGCGTTGTAATAGAGATGGATGGCGAGCGCTCCCTGCCGGGGAACGAGGGTTGTGACGGTGCGGTGCGCAAAGATAAGGGAATCAGGATGATAACTGAAGACAGGCGCGCCCGCCGCGTCCTTCCCCATGGAGGCCAGGCCCGATCCATTCACCGCGCAATACAGCGTGTCGTCCAGAAATGCCATGTCGGCTACACGGGCCTGCACGGTCCAGGGACGATTCGCCACGGAGACAGCCGCATGGGGATCCGCGACAGGAGCAAAGATCCCGGACTGAAGCTGAAACCATGTGATTTTCAGGCCCACCGCGCCAGCGGCCGTCCCGCCGGACGTTTGGGAGCAGGCTGCCAGAGCGACAAGAAGCCCTGCCAGAAGGGCGCCGGTCAGTACGCCCGGCCGAAAACCGCGATTGCCTGGGCCGTCTTTCCGCAGACCATGCACGGAGCGCCTTCCGTTTCCTTTTTGTCCTGTTCGAGAGGGAGCAGGCGGATCGTCGCCTTTGTCTCCTCCTTCACTTTCGCCTCGCACGCGGGATTTCCGCACCAGCCCGCCTCTATGAACCCGCCCGGCTCGTCCAGCAGCTTCACGAACTCGGCGTAGTCCCGGGCCTGGAAGGTATTGTCCTTTCGGAACTTCAGGGCGCGCTGAAAGAGCGAAGCCTGGATGCCATCCAAAAGGGAGCAAAGCGTGTCTGCCGCCTGGGCCACGGGAACAAAGGCCTTTTCCCCCGTGTCCCGTCGAACCGCGACAACCTGGCCCTTCTCCATGTCGCGCGGTCCTACCTCGATCCGCAGGGGAATGCCCTGCAGCTCGTACTCGGAGAACTTCCACCCCGGCGTGTTTTGGTCGTCATCGTCCAGGAGGATCCGCAGCCTCGGAGCAAGCGTATCGCGGAGCTTCCTGGTAAAACCGAGAACCGCGTCCTTGGTTTCATTCTTGAAGATGGGCACAATGACCGCCTGTGTGGGCGCCAGCCGTGGCGGGAGCACCAGTCCCTTGTCGTCGGAGTGGGCCATGATCAGCGCGCCAATGAGCCGGGTGGAGGCCCCCCAGGAGGTGGCCCACACGTGGTCAAGGGTCTTGTCCTTGGTCTGGAAGGTGACGTCGAAGGCCTTGGCAAAATTCTGGCCAAGGAAGTGCGACGTGCCGGCCTGCAGCGCCTTCCTGTCCTGCATCATGGCCTCGATGGAGTAGGTGCGCACGGCGCCCGCGAATTTCTCCGACTCCGTCTTCAAGCCGGCGAGCACCGGAACCGCCATGTACTCTTCAGCGAACTTCCGGTAGACGCCGAGCATCCGCATTGTCTCCTCTTCCGCCTCCGCGGCCGTGGAGTGAGCCGTATGTCCCTCCTGCCAGAGAAACTCCGTGGTGCGCAGGAATAGGCGCGTGCGCTTCTCCCAGCGAAGCACGTTGCACCATTGATTGATGAGAAGCGGCAGATCCCGGTAGGACTGGATCCACTTCCTGTACATGCTCCAGATGATTGTCTCCGACGTGGGCCGGATCACCAGGGGCTCTTCCAGCTTCTCCCCTCCCGCGTGCGTCACCACCGCCAGCTCGGGGGAGAACCCCTCCACGTGCTCCGCTTCCTTCTTTATAAAGCTCTCGGGAATCAGGAGCGGGAAATACGCATTGACGTGTCCGGTCTCCTTGAACAGCCCGTCCAGCCCCTGCTGGATGCGCTCCCAGAGCGCGTAGCCCCGGGGACGGATGACCATGCAGCCCTTCACCGGCGCATAATCGGCCAGTTTCGCGTTGATGACGATGTCGATGTACCACTGGGAATAGTCCGTTGCCCTGGGTGTGATCTTTTCTGCCATGACCGTCTCTGTGTGGTGCGCATTCTACGGGCGGCGCTCAGGGGTGTCAAGGAGCGGGGTGGTAGATGAGTGCTCCATAACTTGATATATTTTGACCAAGGATGGCATACTATGGAGCGCAAGTTCACTCTCGAGTACTGGATAGATGACGACTGGTACGTCGGCAGGATCAAAGAGGTGCCGGGAGTCTTCAGCCAGGGTGCCACGTTGGATGAACTGGAAAAGAACATCGCGGATGCATATCGAATAGTCATCTCAGAAGATACTGCAAGCTATTCACCCTCAGAAAAAACTCAGTGCAAAGAAGTCATTGTCACGATGTGAACAGGAAACAATGCGTACAAGAGCTTGTGCGCGCTGGCTGCTACCTTAAACGGAGGGGTAATCGACACGATCTATACACCAATCCTCTGACAAGAAAGTCTGCCCCAATTCCAAGGCATCCGGAGATCAAGGACTCCCTTTGTAGGCTTATCCGAAAACAGTTGGACCTCGTGGAATAGAATTTCCTGATTACAAACGCATTCAACAGTGAGTTGGAGGATTTGTCATTGGCGGAAGGATAACAAATTGGCTGTCTCGGATATAAACTGACAGCCCCTTTGTTTATCCTTCATGGCGACGTGTTAAAAGCACCGTTGCTTGTTGCACTTCATCCTTGAAGCGCGGGATCAATCTTTCGCGCCTGATCGTAGTAGTCGAAGGCATTCTGCCAGTCTTTCTTCAGGAACAAAAGGTTTCCAAGGTTCACCAGGGCAGGAGCATAATCCCCACCTTGGGCAGCCTCTTGAAATTGCACCTGCGCCTTGTCCGTCAAACCGAATCGCGCATACAGAATCCCCAACCTGTTCAGGGAGGATGGTTCCGAGAGGTGCTACAAGAAACGCCGCGTTGACCGGCAGCCCGCAAACCGGCACCATGGGCCCGTGGAGACACTCATCGAATTGCGGGGGCTTGCGAAAAGCTACGGCAGGCGGGAGGCGGTGCGCGGCGTGTCCCTCTCCATCGCGCGCGAAGAGATCGTTGGCCTTCTCGGGCCGAACGGCGCGGGCAAGTCCACGACGATCGCGATGCTCACCGGGCTCCTCTCTCCCAGCGCCGGCGATATCCTCTGGGAGGGCAGGTCGATCTTCGACGCGATGCCGGAATGGCGCAGGTCCATCGGCGTGGTGCTGGAGGACCTCTCGCTTTTTGAATACCTCTCCGTGCTCGAGCATCTGCGCCTGACGGCGCGCCTGGCTGGGCTGGACCAGGCGGAGACGGAACGGCGATCCGGGGAGCTGCTGGACTTCTTTCAGTTGAACGATTTCTCCGGCACCATCGCGGCGGAGGCGTCGCAGGGCACCCGGAAGAAGCTCGCCTTCGCCCTCTGCCTGATCCATTCCCCCCGGGTGCTGCTGCTGGACGAGGCCCTGAACGGTATCGACGCTGTCATCGTGTCCCGGATCAAGGCATTGTTGAAACGGCTCGCCGCGCGGGGGGTCACCATCATACTAAGCTCCCACGTCCTGGATTCCGTGGAGACAGTCGTGAACAGGTGCGTAATCATGGACAGGGGCATGGCGGTGCTGGACACCTCGATGGACGCGGTCAGAGGCTCGGGCAGGTCCCTGGAGCAGGTATACGTGGCTGCGCTCCACAACGGGGAGCGCGGGCTGCCGGAGCTTTCATGGGTCGGGTGAGACACCTCGCCGCGGCCGCACGGTTGTCGCGGCGGCGCATGATGAAGCTGCGCGCGCCGCGCACAGGCGACATGCTCCTGTACGTGTGGCTGGTGATCGTCATCCTGATACGGTTCACGCTGAACTGTATTCTTGCGGAAAGGGAGCTTACCCGGGGATCGCACGACGTGGGACTGGCGATTGCGGAGTTCACCATGCTCCACTTCCTCCTGGTCGTGTTCCTCCTTACGTTCCTCTCTTCCACGCTTTCCCTCGGCGCTGCCAGCCTGGACAGGAAGCGCCTGGCGCTTCTGGGCGTGCCCTTCCCCTCCCTGGTCTCTGCAGAGCTGTGGAACATCTTCACGCACCCAATGACCGGGGTGGTGTTCCTTTTCATCATTCCCGGCGCCGTTCCCCTGCTTGCACTCGCGCATCCTGGCGCCTGCGTCCTGTCCCTGCTGGCCGCATTCCTTGGCGCGCTGCTTCTCGCCTTTGGGCTCGGACACGCGCTTTCACTCAATAGAACCGCGCATCGGTTGGCTGGAGCCTTCAGGTTCGTGTTCATCATCGGCCTGCTCGGCCTCCTGCTCTCCAATTTCGATTTCCAGTGGAACGGGGGACCGATCCGGATATTCGTTTTCGGGCATCCGATCATTCTGCTTAATGATGCCGGCCAGGGGCTCCTGCCCGTATTCCGGGCGTGGAGCCCTTCCGTGTGGATCTTCAGAGGCTGGCTTCTGCCGTGCATGGGACTTGCCGCGGCGGCGCTGGTAATATTCGTGTTCTCCCTCCGCGGCATGTATGACGCGGCAGGCGAGGCCGCTCCTTCAAGAAGGGCCCGCGCTTCCCGACAGCCGGCCGCGGGGCAGCCGGCTGATGGCGCGCCTGCCGGAAGAGGTGGAATATCCGCTGTTCTCTACCGGCACGAGTTGAAGCGGCTGGCATCCGCTCCCGGGAGCATCGCCTGCATGGCGGCCGGAATCGGATCAGCCGCGTGGCTCCTTGCTGCCGAGGAACCAACATTGGGCATCACAATTCTTGGCTGCATTCTCGCCCTTCTCACGACCTTCTCCTACCCCGTCAACATTTTCGGCCATGACGGCCAGGCGCTGCGCCGGTATGCGCTCCTCTGTCCCCGGTGGAGCACCGTGTTCTGGGCAAAGAACCGCTCCTGGCTCACGGTCATGGCCGGCGCTCTCATCGCTCCCGTGGCAGCCACGGCTATCAGGGTGAGTGTGGCAGCCGCAGCATCTCTGCTCCTGTGCGTGTGCTCGGCACTGCTCGTGAGCCTTGTATGGGGGAACCTCAGCTCGCTCCTGCTGCCATTCGCGCATGGCGCGTTGCACGGGGTGGCATTCATCAACCAGATCGCGCCTTTCGCGATCTGCGGCCTCCCTCTGGCAATCCATAGAATGGTCGCTCCATTCGGGTCCTTCGGATTCGATGCCGCGCTCTTCATCTGCATCGGCGCGGCCGGCGCGCTGCTCGCTGTCTTCCTCAACCGGGTCTCACGCACCTTTGACGCTGAAGTGGAGAGCGTGCTGGAGAGATTCTAGGTCTTCCGCGGCTAGGCCCGCGTCCGCCGGATACTGAGCGCGTTCAGGAAGATGAACAGAGCCGCGAATCCCAACACCACCACGAGATCGACCCAGAGATCGCCCAGCGCTTTTCCCCGCAGCATCATTTCGCGCAATGCGTGGCCCCCGTAGGTGAGCGGGAAGATGCATGACAGGAATTGCACCCATCCCGGCGACTGGCGCAGGTCGAGGATGCCGGAAAAAAGCACCTGGGGCACAATGACGATCGGTATAAACTGCAGAACCTGAAACTCGTTCTGGGCAAAAGCGGAAATAAAGCTCCCCATGCTGAGCGCCACCAGGCAGAGAGCGAGATTCACGACGAGTATCTCCAGGAAAGAGCCCAGCGCGGGAATGCCGAGCACCCAGATGGTGAAGAGCTGGATGAGAACGGTCTCCAGCGCGGCGAAAAATCCGAATCCCAGTATGTAGCCGACCACCAGTTGCAGGGGAGTGGCGGGCGTGACCAGGATGCGCGCGAGCGTTCCCGTTGTCCGCTCCCGGAGGAAGGAAATGGCCGAGAGAATGAAGATGAAAAAGAAAATCACGAAGCCCATCATGACCGGGGCGATGAAATCAAACGCGGTGCTGTTCTCACTGCCATGGAGGAGCTGGATAGTCGGCTGAACATTGCCCATGACCCCCTGCAAAAGAGGAACCGAAGAGAGAAAGGAGAATCCCGTCTTCTCCACCGCCCTGCCCACCACCGCGGTCACCGATGGGTCAGCTCCATCAAGGGTGAGCTTTGGCGGGGAGGCGGAATAGTCAAGCAACGCGTCCGCCTTTCCGCTGCGTACAAGCGCAATTCCTGCATCGGTCGACTCCACATCGATCACCGCTGCGTTCTTCCCCAGCGCCTCCCGGAACGCGGCAGGCGGGCTTCCCGTCACCGCGATCGTGGGAGTGGAAAGACCGCCGTTGATGACGACCCACAGAAGCGCGATCATCGCCAGGGGCGCGACAAGAATGAGGGCGAGCGTCCTGCGGTCCATGCCGATCTGGGTGATAATCCTGCGGGCGATGCTGAACGCGTTACGCACGGGGCGCTCCTTTCTCCGCGAGGGATCGCGTGCGCAGGGCAAGAAACGCCTCCTCCGTCGATTGCACGCCCAACGCCCGGTGGATTGCTGCAGGGGCGTCGTAGGCCAGCACCCTGCCCTCGAAGATAAGGGCCAGCCTGTCGCATCGATCCGATTCGTCCATCACGTGAGTGGTAAGCAGGAGCGTGGCGCCATTGTCGCGCAGCTTGCGGAACTCGTCCCAGAACTCTGCGCGGAGAATGGGATCGATTCCCACCGTGGGCTCGTCCAGAATGAGAAGCTCAGGACAATGCACGAGCGCCGCGGCTAGGGAAAGCCTCTTCCGCATGCCGCCGGAGTAATTCTTCACCTTCTTGTTTTCTTCACCCTCCAGGCGCGTGAGACGGAACACGTCGCCGATGGCGCTCCGGGCCGCGCTCCCGCGCAGGCCGTACAGCGCGGTGAAGAAACGCAGGTTCTGAAAACCCGTCAGGTCGGGATACAGGGCATCCTCCTGCGCCATGTAGCCGATCCGATGCGCCAGGCCGCGGTCTGGCACGCGCCGGTCAGCTATCCGGACGCTGCCCGCATCCGGGCGCAGAAGCCCCATAATGCAGCGGATAAGCGTGGTCTTGCCCGCTCCTGAAGGGCCAAGCAGCCCGACGATGCTGCCTACCGGTATCTCCAACGAGGCATCGCTGAGCGCCGGCCTTTTGTCAAAGCGGACAGTGACCCCCTGCACAATCACGTTCATTGCAGCCCCTCCTGAATCGTGGTCTTGGGGTGATTCGATCGCGTGCTCCACCGCGGAACGCTTTTTTCGATAAAGAGCGGGGTACAATCGGCCGCGCAATCAGAAGAAAAAAAAGACGGCCGCGGTTCGCCTTATTTCGGCCTGACCGTCTCAATCATATAGCGGATGTTGCTCCCCCTTGTGTCCTGCTCCTCTTTCTGGACGATGAACACCAGGGAGTTGCCCTCAGGGGAGAGAATGATCTGTTTGATATGATACGCTTTCACGCTGGCTCTCTTGAATGCCGGATCCCCCACGGCGAATGATTTCACCTTCCCGTCCTTGTCCGTCACCGTGATCGCGATGCTGAACGAAGAGCCGGCGTCCTTTGTCGGGGCTGTCTGCGAAAGGGCAATCGTGTAGGCCTTGCCTGACAGGAAATCCCTGAACTCCAGCGCGTCGGCCGCCTGGGCCCCGTCCATCAGGATGTACAGGAGCCGGCCGGTGAGAAGGTGGTCGACGCGGAACTTCTTTGTCTGTGGAAGCGAGTTGGCGAGCACTTTCAACAGCGCGCCAAGGCCGCTGGAACCCGGGTCCGCCGGCTGCGCGCCGGTGAGCTGCTGGTTTCCCTTTGGCGCGAACGCGTTGGCCGGCACATCCACGATGCAGGCGCTGGCCCAGGGAAGGGAACCCTTTTCCGTTATCCCGTACTGGCCGAACATGAAGTACTTGCCGTCCGGCGAGAACCCCAGATTGACGAACTGGGCAACATCGCCAGCGGAAGCGGCAAGCGCTGCAAAGAGAAGCAGTACCCAGACCAGGGCAAGCCGTTTTGACATAGGTGCTCCTGGTTATAGTATCGTACTGCTTGAGCCGTTTTTATAGAGGAATTTGGAGGCTTGCGCGCGCCGTCAATTCGGCGGGTGCATCCCTGCCCCTACCGTATTTCCACTCCCAGGTGCGGCGCCAGGGCACGCAATCTCCCCATCAATTCCTCGAAATGGGGGTAGTTCAAGCTCTGCTTTCCATCCGACTTGGCCATCGAGGGATCCGGATGGATCTCGATGAGTATCCCGTCGGCTCCCGCCGCCAGAGCCGCCAGGGAAGCGGAAGCCACATAGTGCCAATCCCCCATGGCATGGCTGGGGTCCACCAGTATCGGCAGGTGACTGAGACGCTTGATGACCGGCACCGCGGCGATGTCCAGCGTGTTCCTGGTCTGCGTTTCGAAGGTGCGGATTCCGCGCTCGCAGAGGATGACGCGGGAGTTGCCGCCCTTCATGATGTACTCCGCGGACAGGAGAAGCTCCTCGATGGTGCCCATCATGCTCCGCTTCAGGAGGACCGGCTTCCGCGTCTCCCCGATCGCCTTCAAGAGCGCGAAGTTCTGCATGTTGCGCGCCCCCACCTGGAAGATCCCCGCGTAGCGGCCCACCAGGTCCACGTCGTGCTCCGACATGATCTCGGTGACCACGGTGAGGCCGTGGCGGCGCGCGGCCGCGCTCAGGATTTCCAACCCCTGCTCCCCCAGGCCCTGGAATGAGTAGGGAGAGGAGCGCGGCTTGAACGCCCCGCCCCGCATCAGCGAAAGCCCCATGCGCTCCGCCAGGGCGGCGCTGGACTCCACCTGCTCCTCCGTCTCCACGGAGCAGGGGCCGGCAATGACGGCAAAGCAGCCTGGACCGATGGACACGCCGCCCACTTCCACGCGAGTGGGATCCGGGTGGAACTCGCGGGAAGCGAGCTTGTATGGCTTGAGCACGCGGAGGACGGTTTCAATGCCGGGGAGCTGGTCGAACTCCGACTCCGCGATGGCCCGATCATCTCCCGTGATGCCGCAGATTGTCTTGAGGGCTCCCCGGCTCAGGTGCGGGGTGTAGCCGAGGGATTCGATCTTGCGGAGAGCGGCCTGGATCTGCTCCTCCGTGGCGTCCTGTCGGAAGATAAGGATCATGAGGAATGCTACAATGTTTTGACCTTTTCGCAAAGAACGTCGTAGAATACCCCCATGCGCCCTTCCACCGGGACCGTCGCCTTCACCACCGCCATGACCATCACAATCCTGCTCATCGTTGGTTCAGCACTCGGACTTTCGCTGCTTCTGGCCATGCCCGGTCTGGCCGATCCCCTGCGCAGCTTGCCCAGCAACGCCTGGTGGTTCCATTACAGCGACCCCTCCGCGGCCGGATCCCGGGATGCGCTCTGGCGGATCTGCGCGGCCATTGCCGCGGCGTGCATAGCCTGCGTTGCCGCGTTTGGCGGGTTCCGGCTTTACCATAAAGGCTCCTCCCCTCTCCTGCCCTTTCTCATGATGTTCCTGTTCTCCCTCAGCCTGGAATGTCTTCGCGCAGGCACCGCCCTTCTGTACGCGTCGGACAGGTCAATCGGCTTGTCGATCGTGCTCACCAGAACCATCTACTGGGGCAGGTTCATGGGCCTGCTCGCGCTCCTTATAGCGGGCTTGTACTGCATCGAATTGAAATACAGGAAGGTCATGGTCCTTGCGGGGGGCGTGTTCCTTGTTTCCTTTGCAATGGTGGCCTACATCCCCATGGACAGGACCGTGTTTCTGGCGCAGCTCACGTGGAAGCTCGGAGACGAACAGAGCGTGTGGTTTGTGAACCTGGTGATCGGGATCCTCACGGTGGCAACCGGCTGCGCGGCCGCGCTCTCCCGCCGGGACATCCGATTCCTATGGCTCTCCGCCGGATTTATGCTCCTTCTAGCCGCGCGAGAGTTCCTGTTCTTCGCTACGCATCCGGTAATGCTGGCAGCGGGACTGGCGTGCCTGGCAGGGGGCTGCCTTCTCTGCCTGCGCATCCTCTCGGCGATCTATCAGCGGGCGGGGGAAAAGCTTGGGATATGATCCATGCGCAGGTCTGCCAACGCCTCCGTCGAGGCGCGCCTATATAAAGAGAATTTTTGCCGCGATCATCCCCACCCCGAAGGGGAGGATGACATTGTCGAAGTTCCCCGTGGGAATGGCCTCGAGGAGGGTCGCTGAACCGGCGATCAAGGCCGCGCCGACCGGACGCGCGGTGATGCGGAGCGTGACGATGAAAACCACTGTGAAACACGCAAGGCTGCCGGCGAGCGTCTTGCCGCGCAGGAACGGGAGCCGCGGCCCGCGAACGGTGGTGCCCACCAGGCTGGCAAAGCCATCGCCAAAGGCGAGCGCATAGATGGCGATGGAGGCTGCGGGGAGAGGATAGAGGAGGAGGGACAGCATGGCGCCGATGCCCAGCGTAATGGGACCGAGCACAAAGCCGTTTCGATCCCTTTCCCGGGAAGCAATGAGGGTCAGATCGCTTACCAGGGGCACGGGAGATCCCTGAAGCCGCGAGGTCTCGGCAAGAGCGTAGAAAATCGTGCCAACGGCGAGCAATGCAAATGTGGCGGAGAGATTCACCGATGCGAGCAAGGGGACGAGCGCGATCAGGAGATGGAGGGACTTCCTGACAACCTCACCTTGAATCCTGACAACAGTTGTGGTACTGTTAAATCGTTCGCTTCGGATCTGTGGAATGAGCTCTCGGGTTTGCTGCATGATGTTTATGCTTATCGTGGTATTTCATGCAAGAACGGGTCCAATCAAGGGAACAGGCATATAGTTTTAATTCCTTATAACGCAAAGCAATAATGCCTTTAAAAAAGCCGCAGTTCCCAAAACGGTTGATTTGTCTACTTTCGTATGCTTTGATATCTGATTTTAATATAGACAGATGCCCGATGGCTGCGTGAAATGCCTGACATCCGTGTAGCAACTTCGCATTCCTCCCCATGATTGACATTGCCCGATCCGCTGATGTATACAATTGGAAGAACAGTCCCGGGCGATTAACTCAGCGGCAGAGTGCTACCTTCACACGGTAGAAGTCACTGGTTCAATCCCAGTATCGCCCATCTATCTTTTCCTTTGTCTATAATGAATTACATGACTTTTCAACTATTCGCCAAAACCCCGTGTGAGCAAATCTGTGAGCAAATCCCCTCTGTTTCAAGGATTTCAGGGAGGTAGCCATGCATAGGCCCTACACGATGTTCAAGCGGAAGATGAAGCACGGGGTAATCTTTTACGTCATGTTCCGCGACTACCAGGGCAAGCGAATGACGGCCGTGTCGTCGGAGCAGACGAGCAGGGCCGCAGCCGAGGCCTGGGCGCTCGCTCAGATCGAAAGCGGCAAGGTGCCTGCATCCTCTGCCGGCAATATCACTCTGAAGCAATTCTCGGCCAACTTCTTTATCTGGGGAAAGTGCGACTACATCAAACGGAGGCTCGCCGAGGGCAAGAGCATAGGACGGACCTACGCCGAGGGCAGACGGAAGTACATCGAGACTTACATCCTCCCCACGTTCGGCAAGATGAAGCTCTCGGAGATTACCCGCCCGGCAGTCGAAAAATGGCGGATGAAGCTCCTTGACGATGGGCTCGCGGCAGGAACCGTCAACAGCATCCTCACCGTATTGAAGCTCATGTTCCGTGAGGCCCGCGACGCGGAGTTGATCCCGCGCAATCCGGCGGAGGCAGTCGGGATGTTCAAAGCGAAGCCGGCAGACCGGGGCATCCTCACGAACGCCGAAGTTAAGAAGCTCTTCGCGGAAAAGACAATCGGGAAGTTATGGGCGGGCGACAAGCGGATGTTCACGGCGCACCTTGTACTTGCTTCGACTGGGCTCCGACTCGGCGAGCTTCAAGCCCTTCAAGTCGGAGACGTTCAGAGCAACCACCTTGCCGTTGTCCACGCATGGGAACGCAAGGCAGGCCTGAAGGCTCCGAAATGGGATAGCGCTCGCGTCGTGCCACTGCCGGCAAAGACTGCCCTTCACCTCCGGGAGATCATCGAGGAATCTCGCTTCAAGGATGATCCCGAAAGCTTGGTATTCTACGGACGAACAGCGCACACTCCGATGGCGCAGAGCTTCATCGCCAAAGGACTTCATGATGCGCTATCGACCATGAAGATCACAGACGCGGAACGTAAACGCCGTGGAATCGTTGTGCATTCGTGGCGGCGCTGGTTCAACACGATGCTGCGCTCCGGCGGGGTCGAGGACTCGAAAATCCGGGCGCTGACCGGGCACAAGAGCCCCGCCATGACGGACCGATACACTGCATTCGGCGACGAGCACTTCAAGGATGCGCTCGCCGTGGCGGAAGGCCGTATATGAAGGACACCACTGGACTCCCTGACGACAAGGCCCGAGAAATACAGCGCAGGATCGCTGAACGTGAACGGCGGGCCGCAACGGGAGAATGGAAATCCTCAAAGAGCGATGAAGAGTTGAAAGCCGAGGCCGCAGAGGTCGAGCGCGAGAACGATCCGGACAGACCGCTCCCTGGAAATCGGCTCAGCGAGTTGTTCACCGAATCGAGCCCTAAGCAACTATCCAAGGAGGCCGCTGACTTCGTGAGCGGGGGGTGCTCCAACGAGGCCCCCTCTGCTGAGCTTCTCAGCGCTGAAGACGCGGCTTCTCGATGTAGGGATATTTCACAGGATGAACGGCTGCGGAAACGGGCCCATGCTCCCCTGATAGAAAGAGGCAAGGAGCAGTTAGGAACGCTGAAAAAAGCACGGGAGGCGAAGAGGCGAAAGCGCAGCTATGGATCGAAAGCGGACGACCCGAAAGTAAAAAAGGCCCAGGAAGCCGTAAACGGGATTAACACAGCGGCCGAAGAATGGGCGAAGGGTAATCGCCGCCAAGTCATAAAGGAAATGCTGGCCTTCAGGGGAGCGAGGGAACAGAATGACGGGACCGTCAAGCTTACAAAGACAGCGGTGCTGTCCCGTGTTGCGCGCATGACCGAAATATCAGAGAGCACCCTCAGGGATTGGGTCAAGGTTGGCTGGCTGGCCCGGGTCCCGCCGGCCCAGAATTTCCGAAAGAAAAAGTAGCAATATATCACCGAAAGTGCGCGGACTCTGATAGAGCCGCGTATTAGTAGGGTATGAGTGTATCCCTTGATATTCGCCAGGCCGCCGAGCTCCTATCGCTGAAGCCGCCAACAATGCGAAAGCTATGCCTAACGCGCTCGATACCGTTCTACAAGCTCGGAAGGCGCGTCGTGTTTGACCGGGATGAGTTGATAGAATGGCGGAACGCCCGTCGCGTCGCGCCGCTGACCAGTCCGAAGGCAAAGGCAGGAGTGGCATGAGCTCCGCTGACTGGCACGAAAGAAATGTAGCGACCACTATTGAGGCGAATCATAGGCAGGCTTCTGTCAATTCGGATCGACTATCGCACATCTACGCCAAGATGACCACGGCGGCCGATCTGGAGATGATGAACTTCGACCCTCCCAAATGGCTCGTACCCGGACTTCTCATCGAGGGAGGCGTAGCAATCCTCGCCGGCCGTCCTAAGATCGGGAAGAGTTGGCTTGCATTACAGATTGCCAATGCGATATCGGAAGGGACGCCGCTGTTTGGCCGCGAGATCGAACGAGGGGAAGTGCTCTATTTGGCCCTTGAAGACTCTCTCCGTAGACTGAAAAGCCGATCCGACCTACTCGGTTCGTTATGGAGTGCGAAATTGCGTTTCTTCACGGAATGGGCGAAAGGCCGCGAAGCACTGGACGCCATAGGTGACCTTCTTGAATACATCGGGGTCGGAACTGTGCGGCTCTGTGTTGTAGACGTTGTGGCGCGCATTTTCCCTACCGAAGCAGACCACAATGATTACGGCGTGGTCGGCGACTACCTCGCAGGCTTTCAACAACTCTCATCGAAATTCAAGACTGCATTCCTCCTCATTCATCATTATGGCAAGGCCGCGCGAGAGGACTTCGTGGACGGCATTATCGGCTCGACGGCTTACAGCTCCACCACGGACACAGTCTTGGGACTCAAGAGGGCCCGCGGCACGCAAGAAGCTGTGTTGGCGGCCACTGGCCGCGATATTGAGGAGCAGGAGCTTGCACTATCTTTTTCACTTCCCGGAGGCTGGAAGTGCGAAGGATCTGCTCGCGATGTCATGCTGAGTCAGGAGCGGCGGCAAATCGTAGACCTATTGAGCAAGGAAGGTGCGCTTGCGCCGAAGGAGATTGCCCTACACCTCGACAGCACATCGGACAGGGTTCGGCAGCTTCTCTTCAAGATGAAAAACGCTGGTTTGGTCCTGGAGAACGCAGGGAAGTACCGAAACAGCGATAACAACGGTAACGCGATAACGAATAACGGCTATACAGGATGACGCCGTTACTACTGTTACCGTTGTTACCCGTACTTCGAGAGGGATACAGGCTATGAAAAAGATGGACACATTCAACGAACTATGCCAGAAGGAGCCGCGATTGCGGGCATTGTACTACCGGGCCCGCTCGATTCGTGATGACAAGTCGAATCCGAGCTTCTGCGCGAACAACTTTTGGGTAAATGAGCTGAAGCCGGTCCTTCTTGGGCTCGTCGGATGGGAGGCCGAAAACCCTGAACTCCGCACCTCAGAAGCCTACGAACTATCCTACGAGGTCATCTATGAGGCGCTTCCGGATTGCCGGAATTGTCTCTGCTTTCCAAGAGGCGATGCGTATCGCATTATCCGTACACACGGAAAGGTGATGGCATAGGCGAAGCGGCTACTGACTCGGACCGCATGAAGGCGAGAAAAGCGAGGGAGCAAAACATGCCGGACAGTAGACCCGACCCGGTACCAGAGCGCATTGTTGGCCGTATCTCCTGGGAGAGTTACTCTCTGCGGGCAGAAAAACGTATCCGGGCAAACATGGACCTGGTGCTCGATCTCTGTTCTAGATACGACCTTTCACTCGTGGACGTCGCCAAGATCCCGGGCGCTCCCGGACTGCGGACTATGCGCCGATGGGCGAGCGAGAACTTGTACGACTTCGGAAAGCGGTACAAGCAAACTCGCCGTGAACAGTGGACAATGAGATATCTAGACCAAATTAAAACCGCAGACAGAGAACAAGCAGCCCTCAGTGGTCCTAAAGCACTAGCACTCTACGACCGAATGCAGGAACTAATCTTCCTAAAAGCCTTCCAGGATGCGCTGGAAGATGAGGAAGACACCCGTTTCACTCCCCAGCAGCGGGGGATACTGAATCTCTGCCTTCAAGGTTGGTCATTTAACAGGATTGCAGACTACTGCGATCGCTTCGGGGTAGACCTTGAGGCCCCGGAGGAAAGCTGAGAATGGGCCGGATGGGCCAAAGATGAACCGAGAAAATGGCACTCGCGCACGGAGAAAAAAGCACAAAGCGAGTATACTACGCCTCACGGCTGAGCAGGAGAGAGACATCCTCGCCTACTACGCTGATGGCGCCAGCATCCGACAGATCGCCTTTTCGACTGGCATACCCAGGACCACGGTCGGGCGCTGGATTGTTGGCCCTCTCGCGGCCAAACTTGAAAAGATCGTCCAGAAACGGAAGCGGCGAGCGCCGCCAGAGCACCGTAACCACCCGGAGCCCTACCAGACTACCACAGACCCGGAGCCCTCTACGGACCAGGGAAACGAGGGAATCGGCGTCGCTGGCGACGTGGACCAGGGCAGTCATACGGAATCGGCCGATTCTCTGGGTACCCATCGCTCGGACTTGCCCCTCGGAAGCGTGCGAGACAGCTCGCGGGACATTCCCGACATCGAGATCAAGAGCGGTCCGAACGGTGCTTCCTGCTCGCGCTGTCGGCAGTATGTCGGAGGCGACATCCATAGCCTTCTTTTCGATGTAAACGCGGCTGGCATGCATCGACCCGTCTGTCACCATTGCCGAAAGCCGGGAGAACGGCTTTTCCCCTGGCCCCTCATGCCGGGCAGCGTGACATATATCCCCAGCCGTAGGCGTTGCGACTGATGTCAAAGTACGATAGGCCCCCGAACGTTGCACTATGCCCCGCAAGCGAGACGGCGCGACACGTGACAGCGTGGACGTGAGGCGGTAAAATAGCGAGGGCACAAAGTGAGAAAGCGAATCATGGTTGCTGTAGTCCTTGCGGTCCTTTTGGCAGCTTCGGCGTTTGCGCAGACGACAGACTTCTTTGAGCTGGTAAAGACCGGGACACCCGCGCAAATACAAGCGGCTGTCAACCAGGGCGCAGACGTGAATGCTCGGAAAAAGGATGGTTCTACCCCGCTGATGACTGCTGCCGGGTTCAACCCGAACCCCGCAGTGATCACCACGCTTCTAAATTCTGGAGCGGACCTTTATGCCAAGGACTACAGTTTCGGACTGCAAGTGCTATCGTGGGCCGCTAGGTACTCCAAGAATCCCGACGTGATCACTACGCTCCTGAACGCCGGGGCAAGCATTGAGAGCCAAGACAAGAACGGCGCGACCCCGTTAGATCATGCTGCCGCGAACAATTCGAGTCCCGACGTGATTGCCGCGCTCTTAAATGCTGGCGCAAATCTTGAGAGCCGGGACAAGTTCGGCCAGACCCCACTTATGTCCGCAGCCCAGACAAACCCAAACTCAGAAGTGATTACCGCGCTCCTTAGGGCCGGGGCAAACCTCAAGGCGCGGAATAAAGACAACTTAACGCCGTTGATGGTGGCCGCCGGATGGAACCAGAACCCAGCGGTAATCACCACCCTTCTGAAGGCCGGCGCAGACCTCAAGGCTCAGAGCAAGGACGGCATGAACGCGTTGATGGTTGCAGCTCTGGTTAACCAGAACCCCGAAGTAATCACCATACTCCTGACGGCTGGTGCAGATGTCAACGCTAGTGACAAGGATGGTGCGACTGCACTTATGTACGCAGCCCAGACAAACCAAAGCTCAGAAGTTATTACCACGCTCCTTGGGGCTGGGGCAAACCTAAAGGCCCAGGACAAGCATGGTCTAACTGCGCTGATGTATGCAGCCCAAACAAACAAGAGTTCGGAGGTGGTCGACGCTTTTCTTAAGGCAGGGGCAGATCCCAACGCTCGGAATAACGACGGCTCTACCGCATTAATGGCTGCCGCCGCGAACAACCCGAACCCTGCAGTGATCGCCATACTCGTACAGGCTGGAGCAAATATCGAGGGGCGGGATAAAGACGGAATGACTGCACTGATGCAAGCTGCAATGAGCAACCCTCAAGCGGAAGTGATCTCGGCGCTGATTAAGGCAGGAGCGGACCTCCAGGCGCAGGACAAGAATGGCTTGAGTGCGCTAATGTACGCCGCTGGGAAAAACCAAAAGGTTGATGTGGTCAATGCACTTTTAAGGGCTGGGGCAGACATAAAGGCACGCGACAAAATAGGCTTGACCGCGCTTATGTCTGCCGCAGCCGACAATCCGAACCCCGAGTTGATCACGATACTCCTAAATGCTGGCGCTGACCTAAACGCTCGGGACAATAACGGCGGGACCGTGCTGATGCATGCTGCAAGCTATAACCAGAATCTCATGGTGGTGACCATGCTCCTTGAGGCCGGCGCGGATGTGAACGCTCATGACAAGAACGGCGGGACACCGCTTTTAGCAGCCGCGGGAAACAATCAGAATCCCGACGTGATTACTACGCTCCTGAGGGCCGGGGCCAACCTCAAGGCGGAGGACAACAACGGCTTGAGCGCGCTTATGTACGCAGTTGATACGAACAAGAACCCCGAAGTGGTTATCACGCTTCTTAAGGCAGGGGCGGACCCCAAGGCACGGGACAGCAACGGCATGACAGCGCTTATGTACGCAGCCGAGACAAACCAAAACTCCGAGTTGGTTGCCGCGCTCCTTAAGGCCGGAGCGGACCTCAAGGCGCGGGATAATAACGGTGGGACCGCGCTGATGCACGCCGCAAGCAAGAACCAGAACTCCGAGGTTATCGCCATACTCCTTAGGGCAGGGGCGGACCTCAAGGCGCAGGACAAGTATGGCAATACCCCGCTGATGCTCGCTGCCTCGAGCAACAAGAACCCTGCGGTAGTCACCGCGCTTCTGAAAGCCGGTGCGGACTTTGAAGCACAGAACAACGACGGCATGACCGCGCTGATGAATGCTGCGGCGTTCAACCAAATCCCCGAAGTGATCACGGCGCTCGTGGGGGGCGGCTCAGACGTTAACGCGCGGGATACGCACGGCGCGACTGCGCTAATGCTCGCGGCCATGGGCAACCAAAACCCTAAGGTCATTGCGGCGCTTCTTTTGGCGGGTGCGGACCTCAGCGTGCGAGATCCCAAATATGGCGCCACTCCGCTCATGCTCGCAGCCGTGCGCAATCAGAACCCCGCAGTGATCACCATGCTGCTGAAAGCCGGCGCGGACGGGAAAGCTAAAGACCTCCAGGGCAAGACAGCCTTCGATTATGCTCTGAACAATGCGGCGCTAAAGGGCACTGACGCCTATCAGCAACTCGAAGAAGCATCAAAGTAGGCCAGAAGGATTCCACAAGCGGGAACCCCTCCACATAGGGCAGACCCCGGCGTTTTCATCCTGGGGCTACCATTAAGCACGTTTCCCGCCACTACCCGCCTTCCCGCAGAACAGGGCACCGTTTTGCAGGCTAGGCGTTAGGTCCAACGCAGAAGCCGTATGCCGCACGAGATTTTCGTCCGATTCATCTACGGCCCTCTGCTCTCGGGGCGAAGAGAAAAGACCCTTTAATGTTAAGCACAGAACGAGAGCTCGGGAACTCTGCCGTTAATAGACACTCCCGAAAAAATATGGAACACTCTTGACATTATTTAAACGAAGGTATAAAGTATGTCAAGAGTGAGGGCAGAACATGAAAAGAGAAAAGGCAATCGCGTACTACAGGGTTTCCACGCAGCGCCAGGGTGCATCGGGGCTCGGCCTGGACGCGCAGCGGGTGTCGGTCGAATCCCTGTGCAAGTCTCGCGGGTGGGGAATCGTCGCGGAGTACAAGGACGTGGAGAGCGGCAGGCACGACGATAGACCAGGGCTCACGGCGGCGCTGGCAGAGTGCAAGACAGGCGGCGCGGTCCTGGTAATCGCCAAGCTGGACCGGCTAGCTCGCAAGGCGTCCTTTGTCACTCGCCTACAGGATGAGCGGGTGCGGTTCATCGCGGCCGACATGCCAGAGGCGAATGAAATGACGGTCGGCATCCTCGCGGCAGTGGCTCAAGGCGAGGCGAAGGCAATCAGCGACAGGACGCGCGTTGCCCTGGCGGTGGCGAAGGCACGCGGCAAGAAGCTGGGCAACCCTCAGAACCTGACTCCCGAGGCGATGGCGAAAGGCCGAGCGGCCAAGCACGAGAAGGCAGTCAAGGCAGCGAACGGCAGCATGAGGCACGCCGTGAACTATCGCAAGGCAGGTTACACGTTGCAGCGCATAGCAGACGAGTTGAACGCTACCGGACAGCGGGCCCGGCGCGGTGGACTCTGGACGGCGAAGCAAGTACAGCGCCTTCTCAAGATGGCGCAGGCCTGACAGCGGCGACGGCGGCAGGCGAAGGCGCGCCGAGGCAGGAGGCCGAGCCCTCCCTCTCCGCCCGAGGGACCTTCTGTTACCGCGAGGGTGCACGCCCATGTGGGCCGATTCGGACCCCCCGTGTTCCGATCACCCTCTCCCCCTCGTGCGCTGTAACTTATCGAGCTGATCGACCATGAGAAGCGCCGAGGGCTAGGTCGCCGGGGGTTGATGCCCCTACCAACCTCTCACCGCGTTCCTGGCCGCCGGTGTTCTTTTTTCAGGCCCCCTATGCTTTTCTGCGGGAGGCCCTTTTGCTTCTGGTTTCCGCTTTTTCTGTTGATTTTAAGATCATTATGCCTTAGGATTAGGCAGTTAATGGAGTCTTAGGTAGTGAGTAAAGCTATAACTTAACCAATGTTGACACCAGTCAGAATGCGTGCTATACTAATTGAAAGGGGTCCACGGACATACGTTTATGTCTTACAGAAGGGTGAGAAATCCGAGGTGTTGGATTTCTTCAGTCAAAGAGACTCATCCGTTGCAGCAAGAGGTTTTAGGCACCTCATAGAGATAATTTCTACGCAAGGCTATGAAACTCTGAACGACGAACAGTTGGATTGTTGGAAAGAAGGCGACGAGTTCTTTTGCGAGCTAAAGAAGGGGAGACATAGGATCGGGTGCTTTTTCTATGGGAATCATAGAAGGCTGCTCATGGCTACGCATTTCATAAAAACAGTTTTAGTGGAGAAGGCTCAATACAGGCGAGCAATAAAAGCAAAACAGAGGTTCGACGCAAATCCTGAGTGGGTGGAGAGCGATGAATGATTAACGCGCAAAGATGGTGGAGTGAATCGGGAGCGCAGGCGCGGAAGACTCCAGAGTACAAGGCTGAAGCTCTCGCAATCGATGTTGCGATTCAAGTAAGCAATAGGCTGAAAGCACTAAGCCTGTCCAAGAAACAACTCTCAGAACGTCTTAGGGTGAGCAAGGCATATGTCAGCCAGCTCATGCAGGGCAAGTCAAACATGACTTTGCTTACGCTCTGCCGAGTGGCGGACGCTATTGATTTTGAGCTCTTTGTTGGAATGAGGCCGCGGCGCGCTGTTTCATATGGTGTTCGCGCGCCTGAGGGAATCCGAATTACATCGGCCGTAAGCAGCGTGCATGAACTAGGAACGTTAGCCGCATACAGTGGACAGACTCTTGTAGGGACAAACACTTTGGTTGGTATAGGAACCGCTAGCCCCGGGCTATTCCCGCCGCAATCAGGCGTTGTTGAGGAGGAAATGTATGGTCGTGTCTGGTGACGCTAGGACAATCATCGACCCCGATCTTGATTTCGTTTTGAGCAAGCTTGGAGAAAATGTCCCCTTTGATGAAAAGCTGTTCTATTTCAGCGCGGTATTCGGGGCGGTCAATCGAGCACTCAATGCAAAAACAACGCCAGAGCTGGTCTATCTACATCATATTCTTAGCTCAGTGTATGCAGCCTTCTATATGCGAATCCAAGCAATCAAAGCAGGCGATCTTACAGTACAGCTTGATGAGGCGATTGTTAGTAAGTTCATTGAGTATGTAAATGAGCTTGCACAGAAGATCAAAGGGAACCTGCCTTTCGATGAAGTCCTCATCAAGCTTGTTAATCTGTCCTATGTGACCCAGGGAAATGGCTTCTATCTCTATAAGAGGAGCGAATTGAAAATATAGCTTCCGCTCAATCCTTCCGGTTCGATAGTAGCGTGCGGTTACGGCTTGGGAGCGGGCTTGCGCTCCATGGGAACGAAGACACGCAGTGCGCGAATGCTGCGCTCAGCGGTAATCGGCCGCACCTCCAAGAAGCGAGGAGCGCTGCCTCTTGATTGGGGATCACGGCTTGATTTATTCAAGACTATGACGGTGTGACGGTCTCTCCCGCATCGTGTCCGTCGCGGAGCGGTCACGTACTGCGGCAGAAACACCCCCCTTTTCGAGAACATAGCCACGCAGGCTCAACGCGGAGGGCTCCTGCCGTATGTCATTTCACGTCCGATTCGTCTGCGGCCCTCTACGCACGCCTAGGGGAAAATCCGGGAGGTTCAGAAATCGCCGGGGACTTCTACGCACGGGAAAAGTGGCTTAAAAGGGAACACACACGACATGCCGCTAACATTGCTTGCCTCGCTCAGGGGGCGTTGTATAATGCTTAAACGAGGAGACGAGTATGAAGAAATCGAAACTCATCACCGTTCTGCTCGCTGTGCTAAGTCTCACGCCGCCCGTTTTTGGACAATCAGCCCGCTACGCCCTTGTCGTTGGGAACGGCAACTATATCGAGCTGAGCAAGCTCAAGAACCCGACTAATGACGCTCACGATATCGGGGAGGCGCTGAAAAGTTTGGGCTTCCAGGTCGATAGTCTTGCAGACGCTGATCTTGCAACCATGGAGGACGCTGTCGTGCGCCTGGGAAACCGGCTTTCGACCTCGAAAGATTCTATTGGGTTTTTCTTTTACGCTGGCCACGGAGTGCAATCTAATGGAATCAACTACCTGATACCTACTGACGCTCATATTCCTGTAGAGGTCTTCCTCAGATCAAAGGCGCTTTCCGCGCAGGAGGTGCTTGATGTGCTGGCGGAAGCTCACAACTCCCTGAACGTGGTGGTGCTTGATGCTTGCCGCGACAACCCCTTCTCTTGGGCGCGCTCGGGCACGCGCGGTCTTTCGGTTGTAGATAGGCAACCACCTGGTAGCATAGTAGTCTTTGCCACAAGCGCAGGAAGCGTTGCGCAAGATGGCCAAGGCCGAAACGGAATCTTTACATCGGAGCTTCTAAAGGATCTTACGACTCCAGGACTGGACATTAGAGATGTGTTTAACCGAACGGGTGCGAGGGTTCAGACTGAGACTAATGGCATGCAAGTTCCTGCTATGTACAGCCAATACTTTGGAGAAGCGCTATTAGCGGGGCCCACCCAGAAAGCAGTCGTCGTCCCACCGAGAACCTTGCCAACACTATCTGATGCAGAGGTCGCAATCTTAAAAACAGGAACGGTTCAAGAAGTTAACGCTCTGTTGTCAAGCGGCCTGAGCCTTGACGCGAAAGATAAGACGTTTGGCGCTACGGCCCTTGCTTTCGCTGCTGCTTTCAACCATGACGTGAATGTTCTTAAATCACTTCTATCGGCCGGGGCAAAAGTCGACGAACCCGAAAAAGCTGGCTATACCGCACTGCATGAGGCCGCGCTCACGAACCATGCAGACGTGGTTCGTTCTTTGATCGAGGCAGGAGCTGACGTCAATGCCCAAACGCCTGCGGATGTTACGCCACTAATGTCCGCTGCTTCTTCCAATCCTGATGCTAACATCGTTGCCCTTCTACTTTCTGCAGGGGCAAAGGTTATGATTAGAGATAGTTCTGGGAAGACGGCACTAATTTATGCAGCTATGAGAAATAACGCAGATGTAATGCAGATACTCTTGAAGGCAGGCGCGAATATTAACGAACAGGACAACGAAGGCTGGACTCCGATCATCGAAGCTGCTTGGGGAAATCGTAATCCGGATAGTATCAAATTTCTTCTGGAATCAGGAGCCAATGTAAACACTGCTAAAAAAGATGGTTGGACGGCACTATTTGAAGCCGTTGCGTTTAATCCTATGATCGAAGTGACCTCGTTTTTGTTAAAAGCGGGGGCAGAAGTTGAACATCGCATTGGTGGCGGTTGGACGCCTATATTGGAAGCAGCCCTCAACAATCAAAACCCTGAAATACTTCGCCTCTTGCTAAGTGCTGGGGCAAGCTTATCGGACCGCACTACCGAGGGCTATACACCCTTTCTTGAGGCTTGCTGGGGAAATCAGAGTCCAGAAGTGTTGCAGGTTCTGATTGAATCCGGCAGCTCTATAAGCGAGAAGACACAGTTTGGTGGAACCGCATTACAAGCTGCAGCCTCGCATAATCCAAACCCGGATGTCATAAAGTTCCTAATGTCTCATGGATCACAGTTAAACGAAAAAGACAATAAAGGGTGGACAGCCCTATTGGAGGCCGCAGATAGCAATAAGAACCCTGAGGTAACTAGGTTGCTTATTTCACTCGGCGCCTCGGTTAACGATAAACTATCTGATGGATCAACACCTCTGATCCAAGCCGCTTTACATAACGACAACCCGGAGGTATGCAAGATTCTCGTTTCCTCAGGGTCAAATATCAACCAACGAAATTTCGCCGGAATGACTCCCTTGCTCGCAGCAGCAAGCGGAAACACTAATCCCGAAGTTGTTAAGCTGCTTCTTGCAAACGGTGCGGATAGGACCGCACGTGACATGTCAGGTAAGAGTGCGTATGACTATATTCTTGCCAACCCAAAACTAAAGGACTCGGACCTCACAAAGACCCCTGAGGCTCTTCAATAGCTGGCTGGAACCCCGAGACACGATAAGGGTTGCGCGCAGATTCAACCGTAGCAACGCCATGCACGGCTGGCAATGGCGTGCCTCTCGCGCCGACATTCTCAGCGTCCGCTCAAACGGGGCGCTGGCCTCGCGCACTATCGCCCGCAGAATGCAATAGAGACGTTATATCCCCCCGGTGATTCCCCCGCCTCTTGCCAACTCACGTCAACCCCGCGGCGCGTCTACGGCCCATCACGTGCCCAAGCGTGAGCGGGTGCCAACCGGACGCCTACCAGACGCGCGTAGACGGCCCTGGAATCAATCTGCAGGAGCCTTGCCGCATACTTTTCCCCAGCATGACTTGGCAGCTCATTCTTGTGTGAGCAAAAGTGTGAGCAACTTTCAGGCAACGCGGGTATTCCTCAAAATCTTTCAGTAGGAGGAACCTTGCGAATTACTTTGTTTTATGCTATTCCAGTATCTGTCAGTATTAGTATGGAAAACAGGCGCATTTGCCGAGTCGTACATTCACACGGTAGAAGTCACTGGTTCAATCCCAGTATCGCCCATATAAGTCCCTACGTTGTAGGGAATTGCAACATACCCGAAAATAAAATGCCCGAAACGAAAACGGTGCCTATCGAAGCAGCGCCGTCTCTACTGGTTGCACTCGGCATGACGACGCAGTACGTTTATGCGAAGCCAGATTAAAGAGTGACCACACAGCGCGTGAGGACATCACCCTATCCCCGGCTGAAAAAGGAGTTCCGCCGGGACCTCACGTTCTGGGGCGGAGGTGTAGATAGCAGTGGGTCCTGCCGCTTGGAAGCCCACAGCAGGTCAAGGACGAGGTACACAGACGGATCGATGACTTGGCTCCCGGCGGTGTATGCTGGGATTGCGCCAGCTGAGGCGCAGGAGTGTGTGCATGAGCGTGGCGGAGCTTTCGTCCCGTATGCGAGTGCTCAAGGCTGTCAGGAGAGAAGAGCCGGACCGTGTTCCGATCTATGTCACCATCACTCCGCAGCTTGCAGAGAGCATGAGCCATCATCTGAAGATCCCACGCTACACAACGGCTGATTCGCCGCTTTCACAGAACAGGATCTCCTACCACGAGCTCCTCGTGGAGCTGGGAAATGACGTCGTGGGAATCGGCGCGTGCTCTCCTGACGCAAGCCCGACCCGAGAGCTTGAATCCGGCGTGCTCACGAACGAATGGGGCGTCAAGTACAGAACGGCCGGATACTACAGTGAGATGCTCGAGCATCCGCTGGCGCGCGCGGAGCGCGTGGCGGATGTGGAGAGCTTCGAGTTTCCCGACCCTCACGCAAAAGGGAGGTTCCGTCTGGCAAAAGAGGTCGCCGAGCGCTACGGGGAGAGCCACGCGATCTGCGGAGACGCAGAGTGCACGGTTTTCGAAGGTTCCTGGTACCTCACGGGATTCGAGAAGTTTCTCGTCGACCTCAGCCTCGAGAAGGATTACGTGTTTGCTCTCATGGACAGGATGATGCGCTTCAGCATCGAAATCGGAAGACAGCTTGTAGCCATTGGAGCCGATATCATCTGGCTGGGCGACGACGTAGGAACGCAGAATGGAATGCTTCTTTCGCCGGATCTTTGGAGGAAGCACCTCAAGGACAGGCTTAGCACCGTCATCAGGTCTCTGAAAGACGGGAACCCTCGCGTCATGATCGCCTATCACTGCTGCGGCTCATACGCTCCAATCATCCCGGAGCTCGTGGAGATCGGCGTGGATATCCTGAACGCCCTGCAGCCTACCGCGCGGGACATGGATTTGCCAAGGTTGAAGAGGCTCTACGGAGAGCGCGTGGCTTTCTTCGGAGGCATGGATATTCAGAGCGTGATTCCATTTGGCACCGTGCAGGATGTCGAGGGAGAGGTGAGGAGGGTTATCGATGCCGCCGGAAAAGGCGGCGGCTTGATCCTCGCGGGTGCGCACAACTTCCAGCCCGACGTGTCGGTGGAGAAAATCGTGAGTGTTTTCGAGACATGCCGGCAGTATGGAAAGTACCCGGTTTTGTCGAGCACCTGAACTTCTCTTGGAAACGGCAGCGAGCCGCAAGTGTTTCAGCGCACGGACGGTGTGCTCGTTGCGAACCTGCGGGCCGGTCGAGGCAAGGACCGAATCGCGGCGATGAGCCCTGATGCAGTCGGGGCCTCGGGTAGCCGAGATCCCTCCTGCGACCAAAGCTTCACGAGATCAAGCGCGCTGTTTCCCCACATCGACCCATGCGATGCGCTCCTGGCCGTACGGGTCATCGACTTCACGGACCGTCTCATCGAAGACCATCGTCGCCCGGCGGTCCGGCGAATACTCGTGCCATCGGGGGATGCCGGCGTGATTCGGATCGCCGGATCGCGCGAACGCCAGCCACGCGCCCTGCATCTTCCGCGACAACTCCTCTGCGCCGGGCGCCCCCCGGGTCTGGGCGGTCGCATCGAGGGTGCCGAAGATGAAGGGCCCCTCGCTCCCGTGAGTCGCCCGTGCTTCGGGTTCCCGCGGATTCCTCCAGGTGAACAGGTACATGTAAACCGGAGCGCCGTTCGCGCCGTACGCCTCGGCGAACCGGATAGAGGGGATCCGGAAAAACCAATCCGAGAGGATTGCATTGACGATTTCGCTCGTCTTCCGGTTGCCCTCGGCTGCCCGGTATTTCTGGAACAGGTCCTTCGCCCGCTCGCCGAGCGCCGGGACGAGCTCTTCGGGAGTTCGTGCCGCGAAGGATTCGCCGTACCTTGCAAGGACGTCCGCCTCGTGGAGGCTTGTCCCCAGCAAGAGCGGTATGGCCACCGTCGAACCGTGTTCAGCAGCCTTCTCGGGCGATTCCGGCAGAACCTCCCCGTCGGCGACCGGGCGCCAGCTCAACGCCCCACTGCTGGCCAGGTTCTGAGCCGAGATGATTCTCTCCACCGAGAGACAGTCGAGTGTCTCAGCCGCGGCGTTGGGTCCGAGAGAGCCCAGGAATTTCCTCGAGAGCTCCGTCGCCTCCTGGCGCGACAGAACCGACAGGAATCCCTCAGCAAAGACACCGGCCTGACAGATTGCCCGATGAAAAAGCCCGCGCGCCTTCGGCATCGCGAGCAGGGTTGCGGTCTTGAATGCTCCGCCCGACTCTCCGAAGACCGTCACGTTGCCGGGATCTCCCCCGAAGGACTCGATATTGCCGGCGACCCACTCGAGACATGCGACAATGTCGAGCATGCCGACGTTCGCGGAGCTCGCCCCGCGGTTGACGAGCTCGTCGAGGTAGAGGTACCCCAGCGCGCCGAGGCGATGATTCGGGGCCACATACACGACATCTCCTTTGGCGGCAAGCGAGGCGCCATCATCCCGGGGCCGGGAGGGAGCCCCGGAGATGAAGGCACCGCCATGCAGCCAGACCATGACCGGCCGCTTCGCTGCTCGATCGAGGGACGGCGTCCAGAGATCGAGGAACAGGCCATCCTCGCTTGCCGGCGTGGGGTACGATTCGCCGAACATGAACCGGAAGTACTCGGCGTCCGCCGTCGCGGCGGCATCGGCGACCTGCGGAATCGGCGGAGCCCACTGCGCAGCCTCACGTATCCCTGACCAGGGCTGTGGAGGCCTCGATGGCGTGAATCGTCCCGGCCCGTCGATCCGGTCGGCAAACGGGATCCCGCGGAATCTCAGCACATTGCCGACCACCTCCCCCCGAACCTTTCCCCATTGTGTCTGTGCAACGACATCGTTCATCGGCGTCCCCCCTGATCCGAAAGAGCTGCCCTCAACCTCCGCGCACGGCAGCCTCCACGGCATCGAGATTGTGGCAGGCAGCGAGCGAACCGGTTCCCGCGGTCCTCAGGACGGGCTTCTCGGCGCCGCAGACCGGCGTGGCGAACGGGCAGCGTGCGAGGAACACGCAGGCGTCGGCTCCCGTCGGCTGCCGTGGTGCCGGCGCGGACCGTTTCCGCCTCGTCGCATCCGACCGCGGCTTCATAGTGGGCTCGGCAGCCAGGAGCATCTGAGAGTACGGGTGCATCGGCCGGTTGTACACGACGGCGGACGGCCCGGACTCCATGATCGTGCCGCGATACAGCACGACCATCCGCTGCGCGACATGGCGGACAACGGACAAAGCGTGCGAGATGAAAAGGTAGCTGAGGTCGAGCGACCGCTGCAGCTCCGCGAGCAGATTCAGGATCTGGGCCTGGATCGACAGGTCGAGGGCGCTCGTCGGCTCGTCGCAGATGATGAGCTTCGGCGACATCATGAGGGCCCGCGCGATGGCGATGCGCTGCCGCTGGCCTCCGGAGAACTGGCGGGGGTATCTCACCGCGTCATCGGCGCTCATGCCGACCTGCGCCAGCGCCCAGGAAACCCTCTCGAGGATGCCGCGGCGATCCAGGTGCCTGTGGACCTGCAGCGGCTCGGCGAGGATCTGCCAGATCGTTCGCGTCGGGTTGAGGGAGCCATAGGGGTCCTGGAAGACGACCTGGAGCACGGTGCTCAGTTTCCTTCGCTGCTCGAATCCAGCATGCGTGATGTCGACGCCTTGAAAGTGGATCGAACCGGATCGGACGGGGGTGAGCCCGAGCACGGCACGGCTAATGGTCGTCTTGCCGGAACCAGATTCCCCGACCAGACCGACCGTTTCTCCGCGGTTGATCGTCAGACTTGCCCGGTCCACGGCGGTGAAAGGAATGGAGGTTCCCCGCCGCACGTACGTAACGGTGATATCGCGAACGTCCAGCAGTGGGCATGCGTCGCTCACCGCCGGTGTTCTCCGTGGAGCTGCTCGGTGCGGATGCATCGCGACAAGCGGCTGTCGCCGACCGCCGTCAGCTCGATCGGTCCCGTGGCACACGCCGGCTCGGCGTACCTGCAACGGCCGCTGAAGTGACACCCCACGGGCCACTGTGCCGGCGGCGGAACAGTGCCGGGGATGGTGGGAAGCGTGGAGCCCTGCTTGGCCAGCCGGGGGTTCGCCAGGAGAAGACCCTCGGTGTAGGGATGCAGGGGACGATCCAGCATGTCTGCCAGGGGTCCGTACTCGACGCCCTGGCCGGCGTACATCACGACCACGCGGGAGCACAGGTCCGCGACGACCCCCCAATCGTGGCTGATGAAAAGGATGGCCATGCCGGTTTCGTCCTTGATGGTCCGCAGCAGGTCGATGATCTCGGCCTGGACAGTGACATCGAGCGCCGTGGTGGGCTCGTCCGCGATGAGGACCGAGGGGTTGCCCGACAGGGCGATTGCGATCGACACGCGCTGCGCCATGCCGCCCGAGAGCTCGTGCGGGTACTGCCGCGCGACTCGCCGGGGTTCCTCGATCTGGACCAGTTCGAGGAGCTCGAGCGCGCGCTTCCGCGCCTGCCGGCGGATGAGCGGACGGTGCGTCCGGATCGCCTCGCAGAGCTGGTTCCCCACGCTGAACAGCGGATCCAGGGCAGACATCGGTTCTTGCGAGATGAAAGCGACCACGGACCCGCGAAGCCGGGCGCGTTCCCGCTGCTCCATCGAGAGTGTCTCCCGGCCGTCAACGCGGATGCTTCCCCCCAGGATGCGCGCATCCTTCGGCAGCAGGTCGAGGAGCGCAAGGCCGGTGAGCGTCTTGCCGCACCCGGATTCCCCCACGAGGCCGACCGTTTCGCGGCGCCCTATCTCGAGGGTCATGCCCTGCACGACAGGCATCCAGCCGCCCTTCCGTACGGCGGAAGGGAAGGCGATGGTGAGCCCCTCGACCTGCACGAAGGGCGTCTGGCCAGCCGCGAGCCGCGTGTCCGGGCGGGCGAGACTGCGTGCTGCCGGCGCGCTCGCGGCTGACGGAGAGACTCCGCGGCTCCGGCCTCCTGGTTCTCGGTCTCCTGACCAGCTCTCCACGAAGACGTCCCGCAGGGTGTCGCCGAGCAGGACCAGCGCCAGGATCACCAGGGCGACGATGCCTCCCGTGGGGACGAGCAGCCAGGGCTGCTGGGCCATCGCGGTGGCGGCATCCGCGATCAATCCTCCCCAGCTGGGTGCAGGCGGGGTGACGCCTAGGCCGAGGAAGTTCAACCCGGTGTTCAGGCCGAGCGCCTGGCCGGCCAGCAGCGACATGTTCACCAGGATAGGTCCGATCACCCTCGGAAGGATGTGGCGCATGGCGATCTGCCATCTGGAGAGACCGGACACTCGAGCGGCCGCGATGTACGGTTCCTCGCTGATGGCGATCGCGGCCGAGCGGATGACCCGGATCTGGCCCGGGGAAGAAAGGAAACCGAATGCCACCAT
The DNA here is from genome assembly GCA_049519415.1 of Spirochaetia bacterium. Taxonomy (GTDB): domain Bacteria; phylum Spirochaetota; class Spirochaetia; order SZUA-6; family Fen-1364; genus Fen-1364. The sequence goes on along the minus strand of JBEKQU010000011.1, from coordinate 6,112 downwards.
TGCCGCTGTCATGTTCTGCCTGAACACCGCCAGGACGATAAGAAACACGAGGATGCCGGGGATCGACAGGACCAGGTCCGCGCCGCGGGTTGCCACGGCATCGAATTTCCCCCGCAACAGCCCCGCCAGGACCCCGATCGGCACGGAAATCACCAACGCGACAGCGAGCGCCACAGCGATGTTGAGGAAGGCCGCGGCGCCCGAATGGAGCATCCGGGAGAGGATGTCGCGGCCAAGCATGTCCGTGCCGAGCGGATGCTGGCGGGAAGGTCCCTGAAGCGATTCCCTGAAATTGGCGACCAGCGGATCGTACGGGGATACGATCGGGGCAAGCAGCGACGCAACCAGGACTGCGAGCAGAAACGCCACGACGACCAGGCCCACGGGGCGCCGGAGCACACGCAGGACGACGGCCTGGCTCCCCGCGGACGCGCGCGCGTATGGCGCCGGCCGCTTGCCCCCGTTCATCCGTGGCGCACCTTCGGGTTCAGGAGCCCGTAGACGATGTCGATCACGAGGTTCATCCCGATGACGAGCAGCGTGAAGCTCAGGGTGACGCCCTGGATCATCGGAATATCGTGCGATTGCGTGGCGATCACCGCGAGGCTGCCCAGGCCGGGTAGTCCGAAGATCTGCTCGGCGATGACGGCGCCCCCGAGCAAGCCGATGAACAGCAGCCCCACGGTGGTCGCGGCAGGAAGCGCCGCATTACGCAGGCAGTGCTTGAGAACGATCGATCGCTCCCGGATCCCGTTGGCACGCAGGTTGCGGACGAAGTCCGTGTTCAGTGCCTCGAGCATCCCTTGCCGGGTCTGCTTGGCGATGGATGTCATCCCCGAGAAGGCGATGCCGACCACCGGCAGGATCAGCGATTTGATCCATCCTCCGGCCGACTCGGCGATCGTCACGTACCCCATGGAAGGCAGCCAGCCCAGCGAGACGCTGAACACCGAGATAAGCATGAGCGAAAGCCAGAAGCTGGGAACCGACATGCCCAGGATCGACAGAATGTCCGCGAGCACGGCAGTTGCCCTTCCCCCGTAACTGCTTGCCAGACCGAGCGCTACGCCGAGGAGCGTCGATGCGAGCGTCGCGAGGCTGACGAGGGCCAGCGACACCGGCAGCCGGCTCTTCAGGGCATCCAGAACCGGCTCGCGGTTCGAAAGGGAACGGCCAAGGTTTCCCCGGAACAGGCCTGACAGCCACAGCCAGTACTGGACCGGCAACGGCTTGTCGAGGTTCATCTCGGTCCGCAGCGCCTGCACGGCCTCGTCGGTCGCGGTGAGTCCCGCCAGGGCCTTGGCGGCGTCACCGGGAAGGAATGACTGGAGAATGAAGACCAGCGCCGTCACGAGAAACAGCATGGGAATGGAGATCGCCAGCCGGTTGCGGATCAGCTTGAGCATCTCGACGGCCCCCGTCGTCCACGCAGCGAGGGTGACCCGCCCCGGCTTGGTGGAGGTGCGCCGCAGCACCAGCACGCGACGCTCCTCCACCCGGCACCGGGACGGCCCCCCGACGCTACCGCAGCAGGTTCCCCCGCCTACTCACTGGGCGTAGAACCGCATGGGGTGCGGATCGAGATTCGTCGGACCGAGATCCACCCCCATCAGCCCGGGCCTCACGTAAACGATCTTCGACTGGGCGGCGAACGGTACCATCCATGCGAGATCGAGCAGGCGCTTGTGCCACTGCACCCAGATTGCGTTGCGCTTGGCCGTGTCGGGCTCGGCCAGCCCCTGCGCGTACAGGTCGTCGATGGTCTTGTCGTTCACCCCGAACGGGTTCGCGTACCCGCCGTCGAACCACTCGCTGCCCTTCAATTGCGCCGACGCGATGCCATAGAAAAACATCATCGTCGGGAACTTGGCGTACCTCCCGACATAGTCGGCGAAGCTGACGGGCACGGTGATCTGGGTGCCGACCCCCACCTTAGCCCATTCGGAGGCGATCGCCGCAGCGGCATCTGTTTCGCCGGGCTGCAGGTTGAAGGCGATCATGGGAATCTCCAGCCCTTGGGCATAGCCTGCGTCCGCGAGGAGATTCTTCGCCTTCTCGGGGTCATAGGGGTAGTAGGTCGAGAGGGAGTCCGACCACAGATCCTCGCCGGGGAGCGAGCACTGCCAGTCCGGGGTTCCGTAATCGCCGAACAGAGCCGCGGCGACCGCCTTGCGATCGATGGCGTAGTTCAACGCCTGCCGTACGCGCACATCGCCGAGCGCGGGAGTGATCGTGCCGTTGCGGTCCATGATCTGCACCTGCGCCAGAATGTACGGCGCGGTCTGGACCTGGTAGCCGGCCTTAGCGGCGGCGGCGGCGGTTCGCGGGCTGCCGAACGCGTAGTCAAGCTGGCCGGACAGGAGGGCGGAGAGCGTGGCATTCGGGTCGGGAATGACCTTCACCACGATCTTCTTCCAAAGGATCGCTTTCGGATTCCAGTAGTAGGGATTCGGCACGTACGTGTACTTCTGGTCGGTGACCGTTTCCTTCGGGTCGATCATGTACGGGCCGGCTCCCGCGGTCATGGTCCCGAGCGATTTCGGGTCGGCGATGCCTTTCGGGCTGATGATGCTCCCCGTCACCTGCCGCTGGCAGAGCTCGAAGGGGAGCTCCGGGTTCGAGCGGGTGAGGGTGATCCGCAGGCTGAGCGGACCCGTCACCTCGACCGACGCGAACTCCTTGATCCGGCCGGCGAACGGTCCGCCCGCCTGGCCGTAGTACTCGAAGTGCTTCTTCACCCCTTCGGCTGTCAGAGTCTCTCCATCGCTGAACTTGACCCCGGGCCGTAGCGTGATCTCAAAGACCTTGTTTTCGGCTCCCACGTACCGCCATGAGACGGCCAATCCAGGACCGAAGCTCCCGTCGGGCATCCGGAACATCAACGGGTCGTAGGCCAGCTCGGGAAAGATGTCGATCGGATCGCCATTCCCCGAAAGGGCCGGATCGAGCGAGCTCACCGTCGAGTTCACCCCGATGTTGAGTACGGTCTTGTTCTGCTGCGCTGGTGCGGCGAAGGCGACTGCGGCAGCCGCGAACACGAACACCAGCATCATTCCAAACCGCACAGATTTGTTCATTAGGTTACCCTCTCTCTCCGTTCTCACAATGCGCACAAGCCCTCAAAGTTCTCTCACCAACACCCCCTCCTCTCCCCCCCAGATACTCTCTTGCCATTCGATCGCCAGCCGAGCAACGCTCCCGCCGCACGATCCTCCAGACCTCACGAACCGCCACACGCCGTTCACGGACATTGCCTCGGTTCGTGCTTCTCGACCCCGTGAGACGCCTCCTCTCCCACCAGCAGATCGATGTTCTCACGCAGCCCGATGTCGGTCTTCGTGTGGACGATCCTGTCCAGCGGCTCTTTCCCCTCGATGAGGTGCTCGCACAGGATCTTCACCGTCTGGTACCCCTGCATGAACGGATCCTCGCCGATCGCTGCGTGCACGAAGCCGCTCTTGATCAGCCGCACCGTTTCCGGGAAGTAATCGAAACACACGATGCGCACCTTGCCCGCCAGGCCCGCCTCGTCCAAGGCGCGTACGACGCCGGCCGGCCCGATGCCCGAGGTGAGGTAGATGCCGTTCACGTCCCGGGTCCGGGAAAGGTGCTCCCTGATCTGCCGGCAGGCTTCCTCGTCGCTGTCGTGGTTCTCGTAAACCCCTGCAATGTCGATTCCGGGGTACTGCTCGTCGATGACCCCGACGAAGGCGTCAAGGCGCTGCTTGTGCACCAGCACGGTGCGGAAGGCCGTGACGGCAATGATCTTCCCGCTGCCCATAAGGAATTTCCCCATGAGCTCGCCCGCGATCCGTCCCGCGAGCAGCGGGTTCTGCCCGACGAAGCAAATGCGTCGGCTCTCGGGTGCATCCGTGTTCAGGGTCACCACGGCGATGCGCCGGTCGATCGCCCGGTCGATCAGGTCTTTCAGCCGGTTGGGATCCGCGGGAGCGATCCCGATGCCGTCCACCTCGCTCTCCAGGAGGTCCGTGAGAATCTCGGTCTCCCGCGTGAGGTCATGGACGCCTGTCTCGTGCCAGCTGATGTTCACAACGTGATCGCCCATCAGGGCCGCGAACGCACGTGCTCCCTCCTTCACCGACTTCCACAAGGGGTCGGCTGGAGTGATCATGGCGATGTCTAGGGTCTTTCCTGTCGAGAGGAACGACGCAAACCGATTCGGCCGATAGCCGAGCATCTTCGCTCTCTCGGCGATCGATCTTCGCGTCGCTTCGCTGATGCCTTTCCGGCCGTGGAGCGCGCGATCCACCGTTCCTCGGGAGATACCCAGCGATTCTGCTACTTCCTTCTGGGTAGGTATCCGGCTCTTGCGGCTTGTTTTCATCCCCGGTGACAATGCGATTGCAATATTTCCCTTGCGTGCACGTGCACGTTATTCACTTTAACATGGCCCGGAGCCGAAGTCAAGAAAAGAAGGGTGGGAGGATTTTGCGCTGTGGAGGGGCGCGAGGCTCTCACGTGTGCTGCGAGCGGCCTTGAGCCAGCAGGGGCGTTGATATACGATTCAAGTATCAATGGCCCTCAGAATCATTCTGATCGTTGTCGGAGTATTCCTGGCCTTCCAGGCATTCTTACGGGTGCTCCGCAAGAACATTCACTTCCCCGCACCTGCCTTCATCGGCCGCCTCCTGGACAGCGACTGGCGGCGGATGCTGCAGCCGCCGGGGGTCGTGATCGAGCGCAGCGGCATCAGGCCTGGCATGACGGTGCTGGAGTTGGGCTGCGGGAGCGGCGCTTTCACGCCCTTCGTCGCCCGGGCCATCGGCAACAGCGGGAAGCTGCACGCCCTGGACATACAGCCCGCGATGCTCTCCCAGCTCACGAGAAAGCTCTCAGCCCCGCGGTTCAGCGACATTACGAACGTGCTGCCCGTCCTCGGGAGCGCCCATGAGCTTCCTTTTGCGGACGGCTACTTCAATCTTGTCTACTTGGTGACTGTATTCCAGGAGATCCCGGACAAGAAGCGAACCCTCGCGGAAGTCAAGCGGGTACTGAGACCCGGCGGTATCCTTGCGATCACTGAGTTACTGATCGACCCCGACTATCCCCTGAGGCGAACGACGGTGCGCCTGGGCGTTGAAGCGGGCTTCGCAGTGGAGGAGGTGGCCGGGAGTTTTTGGACCTACACCGCGAGGTTCAGGAAGCCATAGCCAAGGCATGGTCACGAGGACAGCGAGGATGCCTCACTGAAAGCGCGAAAGATTCTTGACACTACCCATCGCAGGAGCACTGTTGGCCCAGAAGATGATTGCCACATGATGATGGTGATGCCGGTCCTCGGAGTTATCCTACGTCGTGCAAGATATTGAGCTCTCGTACACGCCCAAGGGAACAGCGGCGTGCACGTTCGCCGTGGCGTGCAATCGTTTCTACAAGCAGGACGACAAGTTTCAGAAGGAGGTCTCCTGCTTCGATGTCTCCGCCTGGACACGGCGTGCGGAGGTATGCAGGGAGTACCTGAAGAAAGGCAGGGGGGGCAGGGGAGTAGGACGGCTGAACACGACATAGATCGGCACAGCCCATGGTGGCAGTGGGTGGCCAGCAACCTGGCCGTCGGCCCTATCTTCCCCTGCCTATCGGCCCGCCATCATCGCGGCCACGTCCTTGTCCGCCGTCTCGATGCCCTTGATCCCGAAAGCCCCCACCAAGGTCTTTGCGACGCCGGGAGAGAGGAAGCCGGGAAGGGTCGGCCCGAGCCTGATGTTCTTGAAGCCCAGGCTGAGCAGGGCAAGGAGAACGAGGACCGCCTTCTGCTCGTACCAGGCGATATCGAAGGACATCTTCGTCTTCATGCTCGCCGCCCTGGCCACCCTCGCGGACAAGGTAGTCGACGCGGTTAAGTCGGGGGCGATAAAGCGATTCGTGGTCATGGCCGGCTGCGACGCCCGCCAGCCAACCCGCGCCTACTACACCGACGTGGCGAAGGCCCTCCCCGGGGGGACGATCATTCTCACCGCAGGGTGCGCCAAGTACCGCTACAACAAACTCGCGTTGGGCGATGTTGGGGGTATCCCCCGCGTCCTCGACGCGGGCCAGTGCAACGACTCTTATTCCCTCGCTCTTGTGGCCCTGAAGCTCAAGGAGATCTTTG
>JBEKQU010000010.1:0-88717 GCA_049519415.1 Spirochaetia bacterium | reverse complement strand
ATCCGCGCCGTTTGACAGTTTTGCTCGTTCTCGATAAGCCCCGAAGGTGCAAAATAAGAATCGCCGGCTTCCTGACCAGCCTCGGTCACCCCTCCCCCTGGCGCATTCTCTTTACCATTGCATTGAGGCTCTTTTTCACCCACTGCTTCTCCACGTCGGAGAGGTTTTCCCCAAAGGTGAACCTCCGCGCGCCGACCTCAAGCTGAAGGACGGTTGATTCTTGGGCCGTTGTCCTGCCGGCCTTGGCGATGGCGATGCTGCCCACTTCTCCCAACGGCACGCGGACGGACTTCCTCAACACGAGCCTGCGCTCGAAAGCGAAACCCTTCTTCGGATCGAGCCGCAGAATGGTCTTGCCGAGCAGGCTGTTCAGAGCCCTCCGAATCATATACACCCCGACCAGCCAGAAGGGAAGGGAGAACAATGCCATCTGCCACGCGCCCATGCGCAGGGCCGCGACGGTCCAAAACGCTACGAACGCAAGCCAGAAGGCTGAAAACCCGCTGAAAAAGGATGAGTTTCCGCGGGTTCCCCGCTCGGGGATCGCGAGGGTCACGGCGTCGCCTTCCTGGCTGACCCGGATCCTCGACAGGCTGGGAGGCGCAAGGACAACGGTATCGTCCTCATGTTCCAGGGCCGCCGGGGCCTTGCCTTGCAGGCATGCGATCGCTGCTGCCACGGGAAGCGTCCGCCGCGTCTCATCCGGCTCCAGCCATGAGTCGAGGACGGTCACCAGTTCCGGAGAAAGTTCGATGACGGAGCGCACATCGATCTTCATGTTCTTCACGGGCAGGTCCTGGGGGTTTCTATGCGTAAGCAGAAAGAGCAGGGTCGCGGCGCATCCGTACAGGTCAGAGCGGACAGTGGCTTTGCCTACGAACTGTTCCATCGGCATGTACCCCGGCGTACCGACCACTGTTGCGCCGGAGGTCGTGGAGGTCCGAACCGCGTCCTGCACGCCGCCGAAGTCGACCAGGAAGACAGCGCCATCGTCGCGCAGGATGATGTTCCGGGGATTGATGTCCCGGTGGATGAGGGGAGGACGGAGCGAGTGGATGTACTCTACGGTCCGCAGAAGCCGAATGCCGATTGCGCGGATCTCCTCTTCCGTGCCGCGCCAGCCCGATTCCACCTTTTCCTGCAGGCTCTTTCCTTCCACGTGCTCCTGGACCAGGACGAACCGGGCTCCCCTCCCCTTCCCGGACCGGAAGAAATCAACGTAGGCGGGGATGCCTTCGTGGTGAATGTTCTTCAGCACCCCTGCTTCGCGCTCGAACAATTCAAGGGCCTTCCATTCCTCCAGGAGCCCCAAGGAAAGGAGTTTGACCACCACCTCTTTTTTGGTTTCCCGGTCATCGGCAAGCCACGTGACCGCGGTCCCGCCCTGCCCGATCCGGCGGCGGAGCATGTACCTTTCGCGGAGGATCGTCCCCTCTTTCATTGGTTTTCTTATAACCTGTCAGGCTAAAAGAGGCTACGCCCGGTCGGCGGGACAGGCGCGCTTGCGTGTGAAAGACCTCATGCGCTACAATGAGAGCATGAAAAAACTTAAGGAGCGGGCTTCATGAGTGTAGGCGTGTGACAATGCCGGGCATTCCCTCAGGAACAATCGTGTTCCTCTTCACCGACATCGTGGGCAGCACGCAGCGCTGGGAGCGTCACCCGGTGGAGATGAAGTCCGATCTCGCGCTGCACGATGCGCTGCTGCGCGCTGCCATCGAAGCGAACGGCGGCTACGTGTTCAAGACCGTGGGGGACGCCTTTTGTGCAGCGTTCTCCACCGCGCCGCAGGCGGTGCAGGCTGCCCTCCAGGGGCAGCAGGCGCTTATTGCGCAGGAGTGGAAAATCCCCGAGGGCCTCACGGTGCGCATGGCGCTCCATGCGGGTGACGCCGACGAGCGGGAGGCGGACTACTTCGGCCCCGCGGTCAACCGGGTGGCCCGGCTGCTCAGCGCGGCTCACGGCAAGCAGATCCTGCTCTCCGCGGCTGCCGTGGAGCTGGTAAAGGACGCGGTCCCTGAGGGAGCTACGCTGGTGCCGCTTGGCTCGCATCGTTTGAAGGACCTGAGCCAGCCCCAGCAGGTATACCAGCTGTGCCACGTAGACTTGCCATCGACCTTCCCCGCGTTGGTGACCCTCGACAGCCGTCCGAACAACCTGCAGCCGCAGCCCACGCCGCTCATCGGGAGAGAGGCGGAGCTTGCCGGGGTGCTGGAGCTGTGCAGGAGGCCCGATGTGCGGCTGGTCACCCTCACCGGACCGGGCGGTATGGGCAAGAGCAGGCTGTCGCTGCAGGCTGCCGCGGACCTGATCGACGCTTTCGAGGACGGGGTCTACGTGGCAGCCCTTTCGGCCATCCGCAACCCGGAGGACGTTCCCCGCGCCATACTGCGGACCCTGGGCGCGGGAGATGATCCTCAGGAAGCACGGGCTCCTCAGGAGAGGCTGCAGGGTTATCTGGGCAAGAAGCACATGCTGCTGGTGCTGGACAACTTCGAGCAGGTGATGGCTGCATCGTCGTGGGTGGCAGAGCTGCTGGCCGCCTGTCCCGGGGTGAAGGTTCTGGTCACAAGCCGGGAGCCCCTGCACGTGCGGGGGGAGCGGGAGTTCGTCATACCTCCGCTGGAGCTTCCCGAGCGCGGGGTGATGCAGCCTCTGGAGAAGCTCACGCAGTATGAAGCGGTACGGCTGTTCATCGATCGGGCCGTGGCTGCCAAGCAGGATTTCGCGGTGACCAACGAGAACGCGCCCGCGGTTGCGGAGATCTGCGCCCGGCTGGACGGCCTGCCCCTGGCCATCGAGCTTGCCGCCATACGGCTGAAGGTGCTCAGCCCTCAGGCGCTGCTGGAGCGGCTGGGCGACCGGTTGAAGCTGCTCACCGGGGGGGCTCGGGATCTTCCTGCCCGGCAGCAGACGCTGCGGAACACCATCGAGTGGAGCTACCAGCTTCTGGATGAAAGTGAGAAGTCCTTGTTCCGCAGGCTTTCAGTGTTCGCAGACGGATGCACGCTGGAAGCCGCGGAAGCGATCTGCCGCTCCGAGGATGATGGGGGGGAGGTGCTGGACCGGCTGTCATCGCTGGTGGACAAGAGCCTGGTGCGGCAGGCGGAGCGCGAGGGGGAGGTGCGTTTCTCGATGCTGGAAACCATCGGCGTGTACGCTCGGGAACGTCTTGCGGAGAGCGCCGAGGCTGAGCAGGTGATGCGGCGCTTTGTTGACTACTACATCAGCCTGGCCGAGGAGTCGGAGCCTGCTTTTTTCCATCCCGACCAGATGTCCTGGAAGCGGCGGCTGCGGCGCGAGCACGAGAATATGCTCAAGGCCCTTGCGTGGTTGAAGGAACGGGGAGACGCGCGGGGCGGTATGCGGCTTGCATGCGGCCTGGGATGGTTCTGGCAGTCCAGCGCGTACAATCACGAAGCTCTTGAATGGCTGCCGGCTTTTCTTGGCATGACCGAGGGGCTGGAGATGCCAGCGCAAAGGGCGCGGGCGCTGTACTATCTCAGTCGGTCCCAATTCGATTATGGGCTGCCGATTGCGCAAATTCGCATGCTTGAAGAAAGCGTACGGCTCTGCAGGCAAGTGGGAGACTCCCGATGGATCGCGATCGTGTTGGCGTACTTGGGGTTCTATAGAGCACTTGGAGAGCAGAAGGAAGCAGCCCGGTCGAATTGGGAGGAAAGCCTGCGGATCGCCCGTGAAACCGGAGATCCATGGGTCATCGCTTACTGTCTGTACTGGGCATACGCATCGCGGCCCCGGGAGGATCTCGACAAGGACTTCCTGCGAAAGGCAGAAGAGGAGGTCATTTCCCTCTCCCGGCAGGCAGGCGAGCCGTACCAATGTGCCCTTTCCATTCACGGAATGGGGGACATGCTCATGTATCAGAAGGATTACACGGCCGCGATTCCCTGGTACGTGGAATCGCTGCCCATGGCCCGAGAGATCGGCCAGATTACTCTGATGCTCAATACGTTGGGGGAATTGGTCTATTGCCATGCAGGTATCGGCCAGCTCGAGCGCGCGCGTGAGCTGTGCAAGGAGGGGTTCGACCTCGCCCTGAGTCAGGGCTACAAGGGGTTCTTGGCGAATTTTGTAGGCAATTTTGGATTCCTCGCCGGGAAAACCGGCAATCCCCGGCGGGCCGTTCGACTGTTCGGGGCCGAGCAGGCGCTCAGGCTTTCGCTCAGCGATCCCAAGGCGGCAGCCAAGGTGGAACCGTTTCCCTACTTGGAAAAGGACCTTGGACTGGACAAGGCAACAGTGGCCGAGGAATGGGCCAAGGGCCGGGCCATGTCCTGGGACCAGGCGGTTGCGTACGCGCTGCAAGACCCGGAAATGGAGTTATAGAGGTTGTCCGCCGTCAGCCGCGAAATGCGCTGGCCGATCTTGCGCGGCCTGCCTTACGAGAGTTTTATGGAGAGCGCCAGGGAATGCCGGAGCCTCTCCCGATTGGCTGCATCGTAGTATTCAACGGGATTGTAATCGTCCGTTAGCACGATCCCCGCCTTTGGATCCGGGGTCCACAATTCCGCGAAAGCGGCGCGCACATCCGCGGCAGCATCGCGATGAACCTCAGCAAGGTCGGGGGGATGCAGGAGAGACAGGTCGGCTCTTGAGGATGCAACGAAAAGGGTGTTCGCGCCGCGAGCGCCATGGACCTTCACGCTGGGGAAAACGCTGGCAAGCGTCTTGTACAGCGAGGCGCCTAGGAAATCCTTGGGCGAGCTGAAATCGACAAACGTGTTGATCACAAGCACGCCGTCCGGCTGCAGCACCCGTTTCATTGCAAGAAAAGCTTCGCGGCTCATCAGGTGGGTCGGCATGGAATCGCCGAGAAACGCATCGAGGATCACCGCGTCATATTTCTTGTCGGATCTGTTCACGTAGTAGCGGCCATCGCCGATGAAGAGCCTGAAAGCGCCGGTGTCCAGGTCGAAATATTTCTCAGCGACTTTCACCACCGCGAGGTTGATCTCCACCACGTCCACCCGGGCGCCTTGTTGAGCAAGCTCTCGGGGAACGATGCCGACTCCCATGCCTATGCACAGCACGTCGTTCAGCGCGGGCGCGTATCCCCGAGCAAGATCCTCCAGCATGTAGGTGAACATGGAGGCGCTTTTCCTCTGCTCCACATCGTAGGTGTTCTGGATCAGGTAATCGTCCAGGTAATAGCGAAAGGGGCGGCTCCTGGCCTGCACGACCTGCAGCATGCCGAAGCTCGAATTGGCGCGGTACAATTCCGCCAGTGAAGAGCTGTGCAGCCCTTCGCTGAGCATGCCCCAGCAGCCCGCAGCCAGGCCCGCGGCCGCAACGACGGCCATGACCGCCAGCCGCGCAGCCTTCCGGTTCCATGCGCCGAAATAGCAGCACACGATCACCACAAGGAGGGCTGATGTGCCGAACATCGTGTAGGAGTTCGGCACCAGAGGGATCAGGACATAGCCGATCACCCCTGTGCCAAGAAAGCTTCCAATGGTGCTGATTGCCGACAGCCGACCCACGTTGCCGCCGACATCGTTCACCGACTTGGTCAGCATCCGTACAAGGAACGGACCAGTCATGGCGAGCAAACCGAGCGGCACAAAGAAAAGAAAAACCGAGGCCAGCAATGAGCTCGCGGCGAGCGGCAGATCGAGCACCTGGTAGACCACCCACTCGCGCAACGCCACGGTGAGCGCAAGCCATGCCGCCGCAGCCAGGATGGCCCAATAGAGCCTGCCCAGCCTCGCCGCGCGATCCACCAGGCGACCCCCCGCGTAATAGCCGCACGCCAGCGCCGCCAGGGTCACCGCGATCTGCGCGGTCCACACGAAGTGCGATGTGCCGACATACGGGGCCAGCATCCTTGCCCCGAGTATTTCCACGATCATGATCGCAGCGCCCGCAACGCCCGAGGTCACGTAGAGAAACATGCGCAGGCCGGAGGGGAGCTCGGGCTTTGGCGCCGAATCGGCGGGGGTATGGGGGGGGAGTTGCTTCTTCATGCTGCGTTACCTTCAGGATCATAGTATCAGATCAGCGGGGTGTGTTGCCATTGGGGACCGCGCAAGAGGGGGGCTGGTTTCTTCAAAAGCGCATTATCCATCTCAATCGCCACGCTGCCATCTTGACGTTTCAGATCATGCAATCCATATTCAACCGCACAGGTACCCCTGAATTGAAAAGGGCTATAATCTTTCTTGCCTTGCTCTCGCTTGCATACGGCTCTTTCGCGCTTGAATTCCGCAATACCTCCTGGCTGATGACAAGGGAAGAGGTGATTGCTTCGGAGACGGGGCGCATCGTTTCCGAATTGAGCCTGCCTGGCCAGGAGCAGATCGTCTTTCAGGCCCTGGTAAATGGATTCACGGCAACGATCACGTACATACTGGAAAATGACAAGCTTCTTTCAGCCTCCTATACATTCAAGAAGGACGTGGACCGAAATGCCTTTGCCTCCATGAAAAAGGATTTGATCAACCAGAACGGACCCCCGGCATTCGAAAGGGAAGACCTCATAGGATGGAGATTGGAGAAAACGGAAATCGCGCTGGCGCATCTCCCTGACGGCACCTCCTATGCCGCGTACTGGGAGAAGGCGTACTTTGCCAGGATCAACAACCTGTCAGGGACGAGCAGCGCCACTAGGAGAAGCCCATGAACGAAGACCTTCGGTATCCGATTGGCAAGTTCGCATACGTTGAGCCGCCGCAAGAGGTGAGGAAGGAATGCATCGCCCAATTTCGGGAGGCGCCTGGCCTGCTGCGAAGCGCCGTGAAGGGTCTCTCGGCCGAACAGCTCTCAAGCCGGTATCGACCGGAGGGATGGACTCTTGCCCAGGTTGTTCATCACATCGCGGAATCGGATGCGAACGCCTACCCGCGGCTGAAATATGCGCTGACGGAAAGCACGCCTCCCAATGTGATGGTGGCCCCGCAGGAGCTCTGGGCGGAGCTGCCGGACGCGCGGTCGGTTCATATCGAGGGGTCCCTTGCGATGTTCGAAGCGATCAGGCTCAGGTGGGTGGAGGCGTGGGAATCGCTTTTGGAGAAGGATTTCCAACGCCAGTGGCGGCACCCCCGGCTCGGCCTCGTGACAGTGGATCTCCTGCTCCAGCAATACGCCTGGCATGCCCGCCACCACGCAGCGCAGATCACCTCGCACAGGAAGAGGATGGGCTGGTAGAAAGGCCGCCGGAGGGAGCTTATGAAAAAGGCATCTTGCCTTGTGACCCTTGCCCTTGTTCTCCTGATGCTCGCAAGCTGCGCGCCCGGTATCAACGAGCTGGCGAATGTGCCGAGCGGGACGGGAGTCGTGGCAGGCTTCTGGCGGGGCCTGTGGAACGGCGTGATCGCGCCGGTGACCTTCATCATCTCCCTGTTCAACAAGAACGTTCAGATGTACGACGTCCATAACAACGGCGGGTGGTACAACCTCGGGTTCTTTCTGGGCATCACCGCGCTGTTCGGCGGAGGCGCCGGCGGCGCGCGGGCGCGGCGGCGCCGAGGCTGAGGCTGGTGGAGAGCGTCGTCTACCAGGAGATGTCTCCCGAGGAGAGCGCGCTGGACTGGCGCATCACGCGGCAGGTGATGGCGGATGCCGTCCTCATGAACACGCTGCATGCCTGCCAGGCCAGGGGAGAGAAGCACGCCGTCATCGCCTTTGTGGAAAACGGAGAGCTCAGGGAAGCCTACGTAAGCCCCGAGCAGGCCGTGGAGAAAAACTTTCCCTTTGATCCGGTGGCGCGTGCATTCGCGGTGTACGACGTGCGGGACGGCGTGTGCCTGCTCATCGTCAGGGACGGCAAGGCGGTCATTTCCATCAATGGCATCCGCTCTGAGCATGCGTGATGCCGGTCCAATTCACCCATGGCTGGGGAGAGGGATAGCTCCGAGGGGATCCCGCAGGATGGCAGCAATCGCGACCGCCGCATTCTCTGCCGCCTTCATTCCATTGCGGCTGAAACGCAACAGCCCGAGGACTTTCGAAGGATGGCGCAGGCAGATCCTGGCGATATTCGCGAACCTGAGGTTGAACTCCGCATCCATGAGCGCTTCCATGGCCGTGGGAAGGGGCGCTTCAGGCGTGTCGCTTATGGATCGGATGGAGAGAAGCCGGACGCTGTGCTCCCCTGCTGCGCGAGCTATACCCATGGTCTCCATTTCGAGCACCGGGTGGGACACCCCCTGCAGCCGTGGCGCGGTTGGCTGCGGTCCTCGTGTAGTGATTGCCGTGCCCGTGTATAGACGCGCGGCTGAGGCATCCAACGCCTGTTCTGCGGCCAAGCACGACGATTCGGAAAGAGAGCCGAGCGGCCGGGCTTTGCCCAGGCGCCCATTTTCGAAAAGCAGGACCTGCGTCGCTACAATCACATCCCCGATCTGTACTCCCTGCTCAATCGAGCCGGCGATGCCGAATGAAATGAGATAGAGCGGCTCAAAGGCTGACAGCAGCGCGCGGGCAGCGGCCGTTGCCCTTTCTATTCCCATGCCTGATTCCACGAGTATGCAGTCCGCGCCGGACAACGCGAAGCGGTATGCTCTATATCCGCGGAACGGGTAACGCTCGAACGGACCGAGCAGTCGAAGAGCCGGGCGCGCCTCCATCCCCATCGCTGCGATAAGTCCAACGGTTGGTGCCATAGATCAGAGAAGCGTCAAGGAAGCTGAGCGCGCGCCATTCGATCCCCCCTCATACATGGCGAAGACGCTCACGGTCTTCCCGTCTTGCAAAAAACTTCAGGACAAGGCCGGCTGCCAAGGCAAGAACCAGCAATCCGATAAGCGCTGCCGGTGGGGGGGTGGCGGGAAGAGGGTGCCCGATCAACTTTTCCGTCGACGCGAAAAACCCCTTCAGGCCGAGATCGAGCGTGCCCAGGCCAAGGAGAACAGTAAGGCAATAGGCAACCGCGAACGCGACGATCTTTCTCATGCTTGCCCCTCACGACTTTAGTGAATTGAGATCATATTGATTTCAATGTGTCAAGAATTGCGAACCATTGGTCCTGGGCGCCGCGGTGGCTTTGCTCATCTCGGGGATCGTGCTCCTGAGCAGCCGGCTGCGAATGCGCGTCTCGTGCTTTCCAAGGAGCCGGCGGCGGCGTACTATACGATAGGGGAAAGATATGAAGAAAAAACCTTTGGGCAAAAGCGGCCTGGAGCTTACGAGGGTGGGGCTGGGAACCTGGGCGATCGGCGGGGCGGGATGGCAGTTTGGCTGGGGCGCGCAGGACGACGAGGATTCCATTGCGGCCATTCACCGGGCCTTGGACATCGGCATCAACTGGATCGACACAGCCGCGGTCTACGGCCTGGGACATTCTGAGCAGATCGTCGGACGGGCAATCGCCGGCCGGCGCGATAGGGTTGCTGTAGCCACGAAATGCGGGCTGGTCTGGGAGCCTGGCGCCACGGCGCCTGGCAATCGCTTGAAGGCGGAGAGCGTGCGCGTTGAGCTGGAGGCCAGCCTCCGACGGTTGAAGACAGACTACATAGACCTGTACCAGATCCACTGGCCGGACCCGGATGCGGACATCGAAGAGGCGTGGTCCGAGATCGCCAAGGCGGTGAAGCAGGGGAAGGTCCGCTGCGCGGGAGTCTCCAACTTCAGCATTGCCCAGCTCGAGCGGATCCGCGGCATCCATCCCGTGGCTTCCCTCCAACCCCCCTACAGCATGCTGCGCCGCGACGTGGAGAGGGAGCTTCTCCCCTACTGCGAAGCGAACGGAATCGGCGTGATCTGCTACAGCCCCCTGCAGATGGGGCTGCTCACCGGCGCATTCTCGAAGGAGAGGGTGGCCTCCCTTCCCAAGGACGACCAGCGCAGCAGGAACCCCCAATTCGCGGAGCCTGCCCTGACCCATACCCTCCAACTGGTGGAGGGATTGCGGCCGATAGCGGCGAAAAGCGGGAAAAGCCTCGGGGAGCTCGCGGTTGCCTGGGTCTTGCGAAGATCAGAGGTGACCGCTGCGATCGTCGGCGCGCGCCGCCCCGAGCAGGTGGAGCAGATCGCCGGCGCCGGCGATTGGGAGCTGTCCAGGGAAGACATCACCCGGATCAACGAGCTCATCGCCGTGCGCGAGGCAAAGGGATAGCAACGCCGGCCCCATCGGCCGCGCGATGATGGCAGAGCGCGATGATGGAAGAGCGCGAGCCGGGCATTCCCCCGTCGGGGCCGCCTGAGCAACGGGGCTGTTATATCTCCACGCCGCCCCGCTGCGTCTCGTACAGTTTCTTGAAGTACCCCTCGCGCTTCACCAGCTCCTCGGGGCTCCCCCGCTCCACGATGCGTCCCGCGTCCACCACCAGCACCGTGTCCGCGTCACGGATGGTGGAAAGCCGGTGTGCGATGATGAAGCTCGTGCGCCCCTTCATCAGCTCGATCATCCCCTGCTGGATGCGCAGCTCAGTGCGCGCGTCCACGGAGCTGGTGGCCTCGTCGAGAATCAGCAGCCTGGGCGCGGCCAGGACCGCGCGCGCGATGGCGATGAGCTGGCGCTGGCCCTGGCTGAGGTTCGCGCCGGACTCGGCAAGCACCGTTTCATAGCCCTGCGGCAGGCGCTCGATGGCGTGGGAAGCGCCGGCAACCTCAGCCGCTCGCAGCATCTCCTGCTCGGAGGAGCCGGGCCTGCCATAGAGGATGTTCTCCCGCACTGTCCCGGCAAAGAGCCAGCCGTCCTGCAGCACGACCCCGAACACGCGCCGCAGGCTCGCCCGGGTGTATTTCCGAATGTCGATCCCGTCGATCAGGATCGAGCCGGAGGAGATCTCATAGAAACGCGAAAGGAGGTTCACGATCGTGGTCTTGCCCGCGCCCGTGCGGCCCACGATGGCCGTGACGCTGCCGGCGGGCGCGCCAAAGGTGACCCCGTGCAGCACGGGCACGTCGGGACGATAGCCGAAGCTCACGCCGCGAAACTCCACCTCGCCGCGCGGCTGGGCAAGCTCCCGCGCGTCCGGCGCATCCGCCGACTCCTCGGGCTCGTCCATGACCTCGAAGACCCGCTCGGCGCCGGCCACGGCCGACATGAGCGTGTTGTACGTGTTGGCGATGTCGTTCAGCGGCCGCACGAACTGGCGCGAATAGGAGATGAAGGAGGCGATGAGCCCCACGCTGATGAGGCCGCGCACCGCCATGAAGCCGCCGGCAACGGCCACGGTGGCAAAGCCGATGTTGCCGATCACGTTCATCATCGGCATGAGAAAGCCGGTCCAGATCTGCGCCCTGGTTCCATCCTGGCGCAGCCTCTCATTGATCAGCGCGAAACGCTCCCGGGTCTGCGGCTCCCGGCCAAAGGCCTTCACCGCATGGATGCCCGAGACCGTCTCCTCGATGTGGCCGTTGAGCGCGCCCAGCGCGTCCTGCTGGTCCTTGAACAGCACGCGCGTGCGGCGCGAGATGGTGGAGGTGAGGAGAAACACCAGCGGCACGGGGATCAGGCTGGCAAGGGCCATCACGGGATTCAGGGCAAGCATGATCGCTAGGGCCCCCAGCACCACCACAACGCCAGACATGAGCTGCACGGCGGACTGGCTGACGGTGACGCTCACCGCGTCCACGTCGTTGGTCAGCCTGCTCATGATGTCTCCGTGGGCCCGCGTGTCGTAGAAGGCAAGGGGAAGACGCTGCATCTTGTCAAAAAGCCCCTCGCGGATACCGCGCACCATGCGCTGGCTGACCCCGGCCATGAGCCAACCTTCAATGGTCTGCAGCAATGCGCCGCCCAGGTATGCTGCCAGCAGCGCTGCGGCAGCCATTGCCAGAGCGCTGGCCGCGGGGGAGAGAGTGCCCAGGGCGGAGATCACCGGAGCCGTCACGTTGGTGTCCATGACTGCAATGGCATCCACGCCGCGGCCGATCAGGTATGGCCCCGTCATTCCCAGGCAGGAGTCAAGAAGAATGAAGCCGAAGATCAAGCCGATGCGGCCGCGCTCGCCGCGGAAGTAACCCCAGGTCCTGGCCAATGCATGGCGCAGATTATGAGGCCGCACCTTTGGCGCCCCGCGCGCTAGAGCCCCCATTCCGAAGCCGGGGCCTCTGCCCGGCATTCCGGGAATCGCCGTGATCGAGGGCCCTCGAGGCACAGCCGGCCGGTCAGGCCGTGGCTGATCCGCCATTGACGGCCTCCTTTCCCAGCTGGGCAATGCAGATATCCCGGTAGACGTCGCAGGTGCGCACGAGCGTATCGTGCCTGCCCGTGCCCGCCACTTTTCCGTCGTCGAGCACAAGGACCTTGTCCGCGGCCGCTGCCGCTGATATGCGCTGCGTGATGAGGATGCAGGTGAACCCGGAGGCGGAGCCGCGGATTGCCGAGAGGATCGCGGACTCCGTTATGGAATCCACGGAGCTTGTGCAGTCGTCCAGGATGAGCACCTCTGGTTTTCTCACCAGGGCACGCGCGATGGCGACGCGCTGCTTCTGGCCGCCGGAAAGGTTGACGCCTCCCTGGCCCAGCACGGTCTGGTAGCCCTCGGGAAAGCCCGAGATGAAGTCGGCTGCCTGGGCCGCGCGCGCCGCTTCCTCCAGCTCCGCGTCCGTGGCATTCTCCTTGCCCCACCGGAGGTTCTCCGCTATTGCGCCGGTGAAGAGGACCGTTTTCTGGGGGACAAGCGCGATCCGCTGGCGGAGCTCGCGCAGGCCGAGATCCCGAACGTCGGTTCCCCCCACGAGCACGGCGCCGCGAACAGGCTCGTAGAACCTGGGCACCAAAGCCGCGAGGGTGCTCTTGCCCGAGCCGGTCGAACCGATGATGGCCGTGATGCGCCCCGGTTCGCAGGCAAGGTCGACGTCTTCCAGCACGAGTCGGCCTTGAGAGGCGGGATAGGCAAAGGAAATGCCGCTGAACCTGACCGACGTCCCGCGTCCGGAAGCGGGAGGGGTCAAAGCGGGGGCGGCCTCGAAAGATTCGCTTCCCCGAACGCTCAGAACCGCGGTGACGCGCTCCCACGATGCCCGCGCCCGTACGAATGAGGTGAAAATGCCCGAGATCATGTTGAGGGCAAAGAGAATCTGGGTCATGTAGTTGATGAAGGCGATGATCTTGCCCACCTGCAGGGAGCTTGAGGCCACCCGATACCCGCCGATCCAGAGGACCGCCACGATGCCCAGGTTCATGGTCAGGGCGATGGCCGGACCGAAAAGCGACATCACCCTCAGCGCGAAGGTCGAGGCGGCCGTGAGCTCCGCGTTCGCGCCCGAGAACCTTCGCACCTCGCCGGCCTCCTGCGCAAACGCCTTCACGACCCGGATGCCGCCCAGGTATTCGCGGGTGACGGAGTTGACCCCGTCCAGGCCTTCCTGTAATCGGCGAAAACGCGGGAAGCCCGTGATGAGGTTGATGATGATGAGGGCGGCGGCGATCGGCACTGCCACGATAAGGATGATGGAGAGTCCCGGCTCCAGGATGATCGCCATGGTGAGGCCGCCGATGGCAAGGATGGGCGCCTTGGCGAAGAAGCGCATCACGCCGAGAACGAACGCCTGCACCTGCGTCACGTCGTTGGTCTGCCGCGTGATGAGAGAGGCCTGATCGAAGGAATCCATCTCCTGGAACGAAAAGGAGGTGACGTGCTGGAAAAGGTCCGTCCGAAGCTGGGCGCCGAAGCGGTAGGAGACGATGCCTGAGATGATGTTCCGACCCGTGGCCCCGAGCGCTCCCACGCCGGCCACGCCGAGCATCAGCAGGCCCAACCGCACCACGATCCCGAGGTCCCGGGCAGCCACGCCGGTATCAACCAGGCGCGCCATGATGGTCGGCTGCTGGAGATCGCAGATCGACTCAAGAGAAAGGCAGGCCACGGCTGCCAGGAAGGGCCAGAAATACTTTCTGATATAGGGGCCCGCAAAACCGGGGTGTGCTCGTGTGTTCTTCAAAGGAGCCTACCGAATCCTTTCTTTTCTTGTCACGCCCACGGTCGGGCATGAAGAAAAGATAGTGCGATTGGGCGGGATTGTTCAACTACGGATGTCCGCGGCGTACGACATGCGCGGCATGGCCCATGTGTCGGAATGCTCTTCGAAATGGACGCGGTGACCGAAGGGGACCAGGCAAAGGAGTTGAGTCAAGCGCCCAGTGACTGGTTGACAATTCCCATTTGTGGTACTATAGTACTATAATATGAAAAAGAAGGCCTCGGGACGCTTTGTGCTCAGGCTGCGGCCGATCGTCCATGAGAACCTACGCGATGAAGCAAGGCGAAGGCAGGTTTCGTTGAATATGATCTGCCAGCAGGCTTTGGAGGGCTATCTCACTCGAAATAACCCGACCATCGGAGCTGACAGAAGCAAAACGCCCTTGGTGGAAGCGATCTCCGCCCTTGTAGGCGAAGCCCTTATCGGGGTCGTGCTTTTCGGGTCCATGGCACGAGGCGAATCGCGTGAGGATTCCGATATGGATCTTCTCATCGTCATTCGGCGGAGCATCCCCCTGACGCGAGGGCTCTATGCGCGCTGGGACGAGCGCTTTGCCCCCAATGAGGGAAGCCCTCACTTTGTCCATCTGCCGCTGGATGCCATGGATGCCGGCTCCGTATGGCTGGAGGCCGCGGTGGATGGCATCGTGCTCCATGATGTTGATGAAGAGGTCGCGCGATTTCTGGGCTCCATTCGCCGATTGATCGCATCGGGCAGGCTCAAGCGGCTCTCCGCATATGGTCATCACTACTGGGTGAAAGGCGACAAGGAGGCCCCCCGTGTTCAATGACGCGCTGGCGGCTGATTATCTGAAACGATCCCGGCACCGGTTGAAAGCCTTGGAAGTCCTCTTGCAGGAGGAGAGCTGGGCTGACGTCGTGCGGGAATCACAGGAGCTTGTTGAAATCGCCTTGAAGGCTCTGCTGCTGGCATGCCGCGTCGAGGTGCCGAGGATCCATGATGTGAGCCCCCTATTGGAGGAGAACAGGGAAAGGCTCCCCGCTGGCATCCGCGAACAGGTTCCCGAACTGGTCCGCATCTCACGCTCCCTCCGCCGGGATCGCGAGCTTGCCTTCTATGGAAGCGAAGACCTTACCCCCTCTGAGTTCTACCATCGGGATGACGCGGAGGGCGCGATTGCCAGCGCGCGGTTCGTCCACGCGGAGGTGGCGAAGGCTCTGGAACCCCTGTCAGGCTCGCTGCCGTGAGTGCGCGCTGAAGCGATGAGTGAGATCTGGACGATCGGGGAAATCCTGGTCGAGATCATGCGTCCCCGGCCCGGAATGCAACTTTTCGAGCCCGGGGAGTTCTTAGGGCCTTTCCCCAGCAAGGCCCCGGCGATCTTCATCGACGCGGCCGCGCGGCTGGGGCATTCAGCGGGAATCATCGGCGGCGTGGGAGAAGACGACTTCGGCAGGTGCGTCGTCGAGCGGCTGGAGGCTCACGGCGTCTGCACGGATCTCATCCGACGCGTTCCGGGACAATCGACCGCCGTGGCGTTCGTCACGTATTTCCAGGATGGCACGCGGCGTTTCATCTTTCACATTGCCGGCACCCCAGCAGTGTCGCACGACGCGTCGGCGATCAACCGGATCGTCGACTGCCGCCTCCTGCACGTCATGGGGTGTTCGCTGATGCCCGATGCGCGCTTCAGAGATGCGATATTGGAGGCGATCACGCGGCTCCACGCTCGCGGGGCTCGCATCTCTTTCGATCCGAATATCCGGCCGGAGCTGTTGGGAACACGCGATATTTCCGAATTGGTCGCGCCGATCCTGAACAGATGCTCCCTCCTTCTGCCGGGCCGTCAGGAGTTGGCGCTTCTGAGCGGAAGGGAAGCTCCGGAGGAAGGTGTAAAAGCCCTTTTCGACTGGACTCCCATCGAGATCATCGCGCTCAAGAACGGTCGTACGGGCTGTACCCTGTACTCCCGTACCGAGACGATAAATATCCCGGCCTTTGAAGTCGCGGAGGTGGATCCGACGGGCGCGGGTGACTGTTTCGACGCGGGCTTCGTCTGCGGCCTGCTGGAGGGCAGAGGCCTGAGGGAGTGCGGCATCATCGCTGCGGCTGCCGGCGCCTTGAATGCCGGTGCGTTCGGTCCCATGGAGGGGGATCTCACAAGATCCACGGTTGACAGGCTCATCGAGACACGTTCGCAAGCCAAGCGCGTGCAGTGACGCTGAGTCACCACTGATTCCGACGGAAGTTTGATCGGGGTGGTGACGGACTTCCATGCGGCGTAGCGACGAACGAGCTCATAGTCTTGCGGTTCAGGAAATCCACGTTCATGCGATTCGCCGTGCAGAAGAGATTCCAGCCCCGCTTTGCGGGCGTTTTCCAGCTTCGCCGCCGCTGACCGGAATCCCTCATCGACAGCCGACAAGCATGTTGGCGACCTTGCGCGCTCCCTTCATCACCGCCATCACCCCTCCGCCGCTTTCACTCTGCGACCCGATGAACCAGAGGTTCTCGATGGGCGTGCGATGAGAGGGGTTGGTCTGGCCCATGACAGGCGCGATGCCGCCGAAGGCGTGCCGACGCTGATGGACGCGAGATCGGAAATCCTCAGGCGTGAGGATCACCCTCACCTTCGTGTGCGCGCGAAGACCGGGGATGTAGCGCTCAGCGCATTCGACGAGCTTGTCCGCCAGCTCTTCCCGACGCTCGGACCAGGCGCCTTCCTTCAGGGTATTGGGGGCAATGGTATAAATGGTCACAGCGTGATGCCCCGAGGGCGCCATGTCCGGGGAATGCAGTGATGCGACGTACACGAGGAATCCATCCCGGCCTTCGTGGTACTCCCCCTTGAGGCAGCGCTCCACTCCCCCCTCCACGTCGTAGGTGCCGTAGTAGTAGCAGAGCGCGGCCTGCTGGTAGCGGGAGGGATCGAAATCGATCCCGATCTGCACCATGAACACTGATTCCATGTATTGATACGCGTCGATCGAACGCGCAAGATCATCGCTGAAGTGCTCTCGGCCGACGAGTTCGAGAAAGGTCTCTCGCGCTCCTCCGCTTGCAATCACCGTGTCCGCCGGGACGGAGCCGCCGCTGTCCAGGACTACTCCGACGGCCTTTCCCTCACGCACCTGGATCCGCTGGACCGCGGTCCCGGTGAGGATCTTCCCTCCCCGGCGCTCGAGCGCTCCTGCAACAGCGGCAACAAGCTTCCCGCATCCGCCCCGAATGTAGGCGTAGCCGGGGCGCGGCCCGGCTGGTGAAAGCCGCAGCGGGATGCGCGTATCAAAGGCATGCTCGCCGTTGAAGACGGGGATGCCCAGCGCAGGAAACCTGCTGGGTTGAACCACGATGTCGGCAAGGATTGCGGTGAACACGGCTCGCAGCGCCTCTGAGCGGAACATGTGCTCCAGCAACCTCTGCGCGGACCATTCCGACATGCTTCTCACCGGCCGGAAGTCCCGCCACATCCCCAGCTTCAGCAGGATCGAGCCCAGGGACGAGGCCTCTTCGGCTCTCCTACCGCGCGCCATGATGTTCATGATCCGATCGTAGAACCGGTAGTAGCGGTCGATGCCGTCGGAATCCTGGGGGAAGAGCTCCTTGAGGCGATCGCGACGCCAGTAGGGACCGGCATAGGAGGCCGGCTTCCACAGGCTGAAATCAGGGAACACTATTCCCCTGTCGGCCCGGACAACGGGGACCTGGTCGTTCACCTCCAGCTCGCGCAGGATCCGGGTGCCCGGGTCGTCCGGGCCAAAGCCCTCAAGAAGGAGAGGTCCCAGGTCCCAGCAGAAGCCGTCCTGGTTCAAAGTCGCCGTTACTCCGCCAATCCGGGAGAATTGCTCGTACACGGTGACATCGTGGCCTGCCCGCGCAAGAAGAGCGCCAGCGGTCAAACCCGCCATTCCCGAACCGATGATCGCAACCTTCATCGCTTCTCCCCCCCGCGTCGTCCCGCTTTTCCCCTGCCGCTGATACGCGGCCCGGGCCTAGAACAACCCCTTCACCTTGCCCGTGCTTACATCCACGTCGATGTTGCGGAACGCGGGCTCAGAAGCCGTGCCCGGCATCAGCTTGATGTCCCCGGCAACGGGAACAATGAAACCCGCGCCCCGATACGATAATATGTCCCGGATGGGAAGGGTCCAACCCTTGGGCCTTCCCTTGATTGCCGGATCGTGGGAAAGGGAAAGGTGCGTCTTCACCATGCAGGTGCCCAGCTTCGAAAGCTCGGGATCAGACTCGATTGCCTTCAGCTTCTCCTGGGCCACGGGCGTGTAGGACACCCCGTCGGCGCCGTAGACTTTCGTGGCGATGAGACGAATCCGCTCCGACAGCGGCGTTGAAAGCTCGTAGAGGAACTTGAACCTCGACTTCTGGCTGCAGGCATCCACCACGGTCTCGGCAAGCGTCCGCGCGCCCTCGCCGCCCTTTTCCCAATGCAGGGAGAGGGCCACGCGCGCGCCGGCCTTCTCCGCCGTCCGACGGATCACGGCGATCTCCTCCTCGGTGTCCGTGTAGAAGTGATTGATGCACACCACCGGTTCGATGCCCGAGAGCTTGATCGTCTCGATGTGCGCGACCAGGTTCTCCGCGCCCTTCTCCACCAGGCCCACGTTCTTCTCGGTGTAGGCCTTGTCCAGGGCTTTTCCAGGGGCCACCCTCGGACCGCCGCCGTGCATCTTCAGGGCGCGCACCGTGCACACGAGGACCGAGCAGTGCGGGGTGAGGCCGCTGAACCGGCACTTCAGGTTCCAGAACTTTTCAAACCCGATGTCCGCGCCAAACCCGCTTTCCGTGACGTGGTAGTCGGCGAGCTTCAGGGCCACCCGGTCGGCGATGATGGAGGACTGGCCGATGGCGATGTTGGCGAACGGACCCGCGTGCACGAGGACGGGCTGGCCTTCGATGGTCTGCAGCAGGTTGGGGTTGATGGCCTTGGCCATGAGGGCCGTCATGGCGCCGTCGCAGCCGAGGTGATGCGTGGTCACGGGCTTCCCCGACTTGCTGTACGCCACCACGATCCGTCCCATGCGCTCGCGCATGTCCTTCAAGTCCGATGCAACGGCCAGAATGGCCATGATCTCGGAGGAGACGGTGATCTGGAACCCGCTCTTCATCATGAACCCGTCCATGTCGGAGCCAAGGCCAATGATGATCTCGCGCAGCGCCTGCGCGCAGAAGTCCATGCACCACCCCTGCGCGATGTTACGCGGATCGATGTCCAGGCGCTCCAGGCCCCGCTTTTTAAGGCCCGCGTCGCCGTAGTTGAACTCGTGCTGCAGCCGGGCGGTGAGCGCGACCATGGAAAGATTGTGCGCGTTGGTGATGGCGTCGATGTCGCCGGTAAGCCCGAGGGAGAAATCGGTGAGCGGGATGCACTGGGCAAGGCCGCCGCCCGCGGCGGAGCCCTTGATGTTGAAGGTCGGACCGCCGGAGGGCTGTCGGATAGCGCCGATGACCCTCTTCCCTATTCTGCCCAGCCCCTCTACAAGACCCATGGTCGTGGTGGACTTGCCCTCGCCAAACGGCGTGGGGGTGATGGCGGTGACCTCCACGTACTTCCCGTCCGGCCTTCCCGTGAGCCTGTTCAGGATGCTCATGTAGTCGAGCTTGGCCACGTAATGGCCGTAGGGAAGCAGCTCCCTGTCCTCCACGCCAAGCTCACCGGCCAGCCGGGTCACCGGCTTCATGTCGGCCTCAGCCGCCTCTGCAATCTCCCAGTCCTTCATCGATTTCGGATCGAGCCTGCTCATCCCTTGTTCGTCCTTTCGCGTTTGGCGTATGTCCTGTCCAGAATCGACAGCCTACCGCGCGCGCGCCCGTTGATCTTGTAAGCAGTGTACTCTTTTTGTAAAATCCTGCTACGGGGTGTCGACGCGGCTGAGAGGCTCACTTGAACAGAAGCGCCGCCTCCTTCTATCCTCACCTATAACATGATGCCGGATTCATTCTTCCCCCTGCTGCGGGACCATGCGGCCCGCCTTGACTCCCTCCTGTGCGTGGGGCTTGATCCCTCGCTGGACATCCCCACGGCCGAAGTCCTTCCCCGCATGCGCGCGATCATCGATGCGACCCAGCCCTTTGTCTGCACCTACAAGCCCAACAGCGCGTTCTACGAGGCGCGCGGTCCCGAGGGCTTTGATGTCCTGGCAAGGATCGTGAGCCATGCTCATTCCACCGGCCATCCCGTGATCCTCGACGCCAAGCGCGGGGACATCGCTTCCTCGGCGGATGCCTATGCCCGCGCGTGCTTCGACGTGCTGGGCGTGGACGCCCTCACCGTCAGTCCGCTCCTGGGAAGCGACAGCGTGGAGAGCTTTGCCCGGTATGAGACCCGTGGACTATTCCTGCTCTGCCATACGTCGAATCCGGGCGCTAAAGACCTGCAGGAGCTCGATGTGGAGGGCGCGCCGCTTTTCCAGAGGATCGCCGAGGCGGCTCTTCGATGGAACTCGCGCGGCAACATCGGCCTCGTGGTGGGAGCCACGTTTCCGGCGCAGCTGGAGAGGGTGCGCGCCATCGCGGCGGACATGTGGATCCTCCTCCCCGGCGTGGGCGCGCAGGGGGGAGACCTGGAAGCAAGCCTTCACGCCGGGCTCGATTCCTCGGGCAGGGGGGTGCTCGTCAACATCTCGCGCGCCATCTGCAACGCGGCTGACCCCGGGGCGGCAGCCCGTGACTTCCGCAATCGGATCAACGCGGTTCGCGCGCATCATGCCGACAGCGCCGCGTCCAAGCCGGCACCCGGGAGAGCCGCGCCCGCGGGAAGCACGCCGGTCTCCGATCGAATCGCGCTGGGCCTTTATGATCTGGGCGCCGTGCGCTTCGGAGAGTTCACCTTGAAATCCGGACAGACTTCGCCCATCTACATCGACCTCCGGCTCCTCGTGAGCGATCCTCAGCTCATGGCGCTCGCGGCGCGAGCCATGGCCGGCGTCATGCGCTCTCTATCGTACGACCGGATCGCAGCCCTTCCCTATGGCGGCCTGCCCATCGGCCAGGCCGTGTCCCTGGAAACCGGGAAGCCCCTCCTGTATCCGCGCCGGGAAGTCAAGGACTATGGGACAAAGAAGCTCATCGAGGGCAGATACGAGCCGGGAGAGACCGTCGTGGTGCTGGATGACCTGGTCACAACAGGGGGCAGCAAGATAGAAGCGATGGCCCCCCTGGCGGAGGCTGGGCTGAAGGTGACGGACGTGGTGGTGCTCGTTGATCGCCAACAGGGGGGAGAAAAGGAGCTGGCCACGCGCGGGGTGAAGCTGCACGCCGTGCTCGGGCTGGGCGACATGCTCGATTCCCTGGTCCGGCACGGCAGGATCACCGAAACGGTGCGCTCACATGTGCGCGGTTCACTCGGGATCGGCTGACCTCTCCTGCCGGATCGCGGGGATCAGTCTCCGCAATCCCCTGATCCTTGCCTCGGGCATCTGGGGCGCCTCCCCGTCCCAGTTGGAGCGCGCCGCTCGTTCGGGAGCGGGCGCGGTCACGGCAAAGACGTGCACGCCATCCCCCCGGCGGGGACACAGGAATCCCACGGCCATTGACTGGGGACACGGCCTGATCAATGCCATGGGCCTTCCCAATCCGGGGGTCAAGGAGGAGGTCGGGCTCCTGCGCGAGGCTGCGCGCCGGCTTGCGGCGCTCGGGGTCCCGCTCATCGCCAGCATTTCCGCGGACACGGTGGAGGCCTTTGGCGCGGCAGCGGCCGCGGTGGCCGACGCGGGCCCCGCCCTGATAGAGGTGAATATCTCCTGCCCCAATGTGCAGGCTGAGCAGGGGGAGATGTTCGCCGCATCGGCCGCCGCGGCCGCCGCTGTCACGCGATGCGTCAAGGCGGCCACCCGGATCCCCTGCATGGTAAAGCTCTCCCCGAACGTTCCCGACATCGCTTCCATCGCGCGAGCCGTGGCCGCCGCCGGCGCGGATGCCATTACGGCCATCAACACCATGCCGGGCAT
This sequence comes from Spirochaetia bacterium, assembly GCA_049519415.1. Taxonomy (GTDB): domain Bacteria; phylum Spirochaetota; class Spirochaetia; order SZUA-6; family Fen-1364; genus Fen-1364. Next base: position 66,899 of record JBEKQU010000010.1, on the reverse strand, counting down.
GATCGTGGATCCTGAAACAGGCGCGCCGGTGCTCGCCAATGGCACGGGGGGAATTTCGGGACCGGCGCTGAAGCCGATCGCGCTGCGCTGCGTGCATGAGATCGCTTCCGCGGTTTCCGTGCCCCTCATCGGCACGGGCGGAGTGCTCACGGGCGTCGATGCCGTGGAGATGATCTCCGCGGGAGCCACGGCCGTTGGCGTAGGCTCCGCCATCTTCTACCGCGGGGAGGACGCTTTCACGCTTATCCGTGACGAGCTTGCCGGGTGGCTGGAAACGCGCGGTTTCCATAGCCTGGAGGACATCAGGGGCCGCACGCATCGCTCGCTGACGTCCACGGCGCGGAGCAACCCGCCGCCGATCCCGGGAGGGGAGAGCTGACATGGGTGATGACACGCGCGCCGCTCACGGCTTGCCCATGATCATGCACGTTGCCGAACGGATCCAGGAGAACCCAAACACCATTTCCCTCGTGATGGACGGATCAGTGGATGCGATCCCGGGGCAGTTCTGCATGCTCTGGCTTCCCGGTATCGACGAGAAGCCCTTCAGCGTCTCGGGCGCGCGGCCGGCCCAGTTCACCATCAGCAGGGTCGGACCTTTCAGCGAGGCGCTGCACTCACTCGGGCCCGGCGATGCGCTGGGGGTGCGGGGCCCGTTCGGCGCCGGATGGACCGTCGGGCCGGGGCGCGCGCTTCTTGTGGGCGGCGGCTACGGCGCCGCGCCTCTTGCCTTCCTGGCGCGCGCGCTGCGCGATGCCGGCTCAGACGTGGAAGCTGCCATCGGCGCGCGCTCTTCCGCCGAACTATTGTTTGTTGAAAGGTTCACGGCCATGGAGGTTCCCCTGCACGTCGCCACCGAGGACGGCTCCGCGGGCGCCCGCGGCAGGGTCACCGATAGCGTATCCCCGCTCCTCGCTTCCGCAAGGTTCGACCGGCTGTGCGCATGCGGCCCCGAGGCCATGCTGGAAAGCCTTGCCGCTCTGTGCCGGCAGGCGCGGGTGCCCGCGGAGCTCTCCCACGAGGCATATATGCGCTGCGGCATCGGCATCTGCGGCTCCTGCGAGCACCACGAGCGCCTGGTCTGCAGGGACGGCCCCGTGTTCCTTCTCCCCGGGGGAAAGCGAAGCAGCCCATGAGCAGCCGCCCGTATTTCTCCACCAGTTCCCTCGCCATCATCAAGGGCAACATGCTCTCCACAAAGGCCATTGCTCCCGGCAGCGTGAACCTCATCGTCACCTCGCCTCCCTACAACGTCGACATCGCCTACGGCGCGCATGACGATGCGCAGAGCTATCCCCGCTACCTGCGCTTCAGCCGGCGATGGCTGGAACGCTGCCATTCCTGGCTCGCCCCGGACGGCAGGCTGTGCCTGAACATCCCGCTGGACAAGAACAAGGACGGCCAGCAGAGCGTGGGAGCGGACCTCACCACGATCGCCAAGGAGGTGGGGTTCCGCTACCACTCCACGATCGTGTGGAACGAAGGCAACATCTCCCGGCGCACCGCGTGGGGCTCATGGATGAGCGCTTCGGCGCCCTACGTGATCGCGCCCGTGGAATTGATCGTCGTGCTCTACCGCCACCACTGGAAGCGCAGCTCGGGCTCGCGGCTGTCGGACATCAGCAGGCAGGAGTTCATGGATTGGACGAACGGCTTGTGGACCTTCCACGGGGAGAGCAAGAAGCGCGCCGGTCACCCTGCCCCCTTTCCCGTTGAGCTACCGCTGCGATGCATCAAGCTTTTCAGCTTCATTGGGGACACCGTGCTGGACCCGTTCATGGGAAGCGGCTCGACGCTGCTGGCCGCGGCTGCCTGCGGCAGAATGGGCATCGGCATCGAGATCGAGGAGCAGTATTGCGCGATTGCGCGCGGCAGGCTGGAGGCGGCCGCCGCGAGCGTCTCCTAAGAGCCTATCGGACTTCGGAGGCGCGGATGTCGCCCGGCCATCGGCTTGAAAAAAAACCCGGCATCGATCACGATGCGCATCGTGGGCATCCGCATCATCATCACGGGCGGGACCTTCGACAAGCACTACGATGAGATTCGGGGGAACCTCACCTTCAAGGACACCCACCTTCCCGAGATACTCGCGTTCGTGCGCTGTTCGGTCCCGATTCAGGTCGAATTGAACCAACTCATCGACAGCCTCGACATGCACGCGGCCAACCGGCTGCAGATCCTGGAGTCCTGCCGGAGGGCGCCGGAGGATCGGATCGTGATCACCCACGGGACCGACACCATGGTGGAGACCGCCGGGGTGCTGGGTTCCGCGGGACTGGCAAAAACCATCGTCCTAACGGGCGCGATGGTGCCCTACATCTTTAACAACTCTGACGCGGTATTCAACCTCGGGTGCGCGATCACGTCGGTGCAGATCCTGCCGCGCGGGGTGTACGTCGCGATGAACGGCCGAATCTTCTCCTGGGACAACGTGCGCAAGGACCGGCAGCAGGGGACGTTCGAAGAGTCGCGCGCGCAATAAAAAGGGATGCAGGGCCACCCGACGGCCCCCGCATCCCCCTGGGTCAGAAACGAAAGTCCTATGCCACTTTGATCGCCAGCGCAGGCGCGCCGCGCTCGGCCACCGGGTGATCCGGCTCAGCTCCTATCTTGAACTGCGACGTCATCTTCTGCAGCTCCTGCGCCATGCTGGCAAGCTGCTCCGTCGCCGAGGACATCTCCTCGGCGGCGGAAGCCGCGCTCTGCGTCACCTCGTTCACGTTTTCCACGGCCTTGGACACCTGCTTCGCGTTCGTGGTCTGCTCCTCCGTTGCCGCGGAGATGCTCTGGCTCATCTCACTCACATTCCCCAGCGCCTTGGAGAGCTCCTTCACCGCATCCACCTGCTGCGCCATGGATTCCGACAGCCCCGCGATCATCTCCTTCACCTTCTGCGACGCGGCTCGTATCTGCTCCATGGCAAGCTGCGACCCCCGGGCGGTCTCCACCCCCCGGGTCACGTTCTTCACGCTCTCCTTGATCAGGTTCTCGATCTCCTTTGTTGAGCTGGAGCTCCGATCAGCAAGCTTGGACACCTCGTCGGCCACCACCGCAAACCCTCTCCCGTGCTCCCCGGCCCGCGCGGCTTCGATGCTCGCGTTCAGCGCCAGCAGGTTCGTCTGATCCGCGATGTCGCTGATCACGTTCACGATCCCCCCGATCTTTTCCGAGCTTCCCGCTATCAGGTTGATTCCCTCCACCACTTCGGAGACCGCCTTCGCCCCTTCCAGCGCGTTCTCCACCGACTTGCTGGCCAGCCCCGCAATCTCGGTGAGGTTTTTCGATACGTCCTCGATGGACTGATGCACCTGCGCCATGGAGCTTGACCCTTCCTCCACCGCAGCGGCCTGGCTCTGCGCGTGCTCGGCCACCTGGTCCACCGAAGCGGTCAGCTCTTCCACTGACGCGCTGGTCTGCTCCAGAGTCGAGGCCTGGCTCTGCGCGCCCTCGGCCAGCTTCTGCGCGCTGGCGGTGATCTGCTCGCTTGAGGAAGCCACCTGCACCGCGCTGTCCTGGATGGTGGCCACCATCGCCTTGAGCTTCTGCGACATGGAGTTCAGCGCCGCGGCCAGCTTCCCCACCTCGTCCTTCTGGTGGATGGCAAGCTGCCTGGTGAAATCCCCCGCGGCCACCAGCTCGGCGAAGTCCACGCCCTTGCCCAGCGGCACGGTGATGGTGCGGGAGAAGAACAGGTAGATGAGGAACGCCAGGGCAATGGCAATCCCCGCGATGATCAGAATGAGATTCCTCAACTGATTCGCGGGAGCAAGGTATTCCACGTCAGGAAGAGTGAATCCCACGCTCCATCCGGTGGCCTTCACCGGGGCGTACCCCGCCGTCTTTGCCACGCCCTGGAACACGTAGGTGCTGACACCGGCTTCACCGGCGATCATTTTTTTCGTGAACTCCTTGGTGCCGTCAAGCGCGGCGAGATTGGTCTTGAAGACGTTCTCGGGCTTCGGGTGCGCGATGATCAGTCCCGTATCGTCCACGACATACGCGTACCCGTTTATGCCAATCTTTTCATTGATGATGATGTCATTGAGAAATGCGGCATCCAGGACAAGGGCATACGCGCCCACCACCCTGCCTGCTGACCAGATCGGGGCGGCAATGGGGACGCACGGCTTTTTAGTGATCTTGCTGATGACGGCGGAACCCGCATTCGCTGAGCCGGCAAGAGCCGCCTTGACGTAGGCGCGATCATTGTAGTCCACCCCGACGTACGCCGGGTCCGAGGCGGCAAAGCCTATCCCGTCGGTTCCCATGCATATGATGGCCTCGTAGCTCTCCCCCAAGCCCTTGGTTGCTTTGAGCGCCGCCATCCTGTCGTTCGCGCGCTTCAGCGTATCCTGGACAACGCTGGCAGCAGCGGCAGCCTTGGCGGCAATGCTCGCCGCTGTCGCGCCCTTTTCCGCCGCAGGGGCGGCAGGGGGCTTTCCGTAGACCATGGCCGCGTTCACGATGTCCTCTTCCGATGACTGGCCAATCGCGATCTTCAGCTCTTCCTCGAACACGCGATTGATGGTCCCGGCCATGAGACGCGCTCCTCTGCCGAGCTGTTCCGTCTCAAGCTGCGTGATCGCTGCCGTGGACCTTTGCACCGCAAGGATGGTCACTACAGCGAGAGGAATGAGCATCAACAACGTTCCCACGACGATCAGCTTGACGCTGATTCTAATGTTCTTCAGCATTCAGCACCTCCTCATTCGGGGCTAGCATTTGCAGGTCAGTATGTTTGCTGGCATTATCATCACAAATATCGTGCCAATTGCCTCGATCTCTCTTTTCAGCGCTTTTTAATGGAAAAATGGGGCAATTCCTCTAAAAATGTGACCAAGTGGCATTTACTGTTTGTATTGTTTCGCAACAGCAAGAAGGAAATGGAACACATTGTTCCCATCGTGGAACGTTGATGGAACACTATCTCTTGCTTGCGCTCTCGAGTGTGAGACGATCGTCGGCGAGGTCTGGCCCTCAGGAGGATGAAGTCTACCAGTAATACTTTCGGGGGTGAGCGGTCAAACAGGCCTTCTGTGGGGAAATAGCAGGGTTTTGTGTAATTGACATCTTGAAATAATCCGGCCGCCGGATTCCTCCTCGTGCATCGTCCGTTCCTTAAGCCCGACACCTATCGTTGGGCCCTTCCCGAACCCGACCCGGCCACAAGGCTCTTTACCTCCACGACGCTGAGCAGCGGAGGTCTCCAGATATCGAATGCTTGAGGCAGGAAGCCGCAACCGCAAACTCCAGCGCGTCCTGTGGGTTCGGAAGGTTCGAGAGCCCAAAGATGTGTCCCGCGGGGAACGCGTCGCCTCCCCCGACCCTGTCGTCGATATCCCGAATCTCATACTTGCGTGAGACGAGGAACTCCTTGCCCGTGTGCAGGACCGCAGACCAGCCATTGTCGTCCGCTGACCTGCTCTCCCGCAAGGTAATACTGATGCTCTTGAGCGAGGGATAGGAGAAAAGCACCCTTTCGGCAAGCGGACGATACTGAACAGGATCGATCCTTCCGGACTCCAAGTCCACGGCCGCACTGACACCGAGCGCCTTCTGGCAGTCCTCCTCGTTGGCGACCGCTACATCCACGTGCCTGACTATTTCGCTCATTATCCCAGGCGCCGTCTTCCCGTACCTCCAGAGGTTCTTGCGATAGTTAAGGTCGCCGGAGACGGTGAGCCCCTTCTCCTGCGCCATGGCGGCCGCGGGGCTCGCCTCATTGATCCCGAGGTGGGCTAGTTCGAATCCGAGGGAGATAGAGACCGCCTCCCGGGCCAGCTTCGTTATTTCGTCGAACTTCCCAGCCGAAATCACCGTGCCCTTGGCGATCTAAGTCCCGCCAACCGCATGGACACGATTGAAGGAGAGGTATTCCTTGAGGTTCGCCGGCTCTACCCCGCCGGTAGGGATGAACTGAACGCCGCCGTACTGACCTACGATCGCCTTTAGAAACTCGAGGCCGCCGGAGGCGCCGGCGGGGAAGAACTTGAGCACATCCAAGCCCCGATCGAGACCCATCTCGATCTCCGAGGGCGAGCCGATCCCTGGCGCTCGCACGCAGCTGTCACACCGCATTGACCGGGCTCACCGGCCTTCCCTTCGCGAGAGCTGCCGCAACGTTCTGTGCCGCCTTGGTCTTCAATTCTTTGACAGATTCATCGGTGTACCAACCCGCGTGATCGGAAAGCGTCACCGTGTCCATCGCGATCAGGGGACTATCGGCGGGGATAGGCTCCTTCTCAAACACGTCGAGCCCCGCGGCGGCAATCCTCCGATCGCTCAACGCCGCGATAAGCGCGCTCTCATCTATCACCGGACCCCTCGCGGTGTTGATGAGGATGGCGGTCGGCTTCATCATCCCCATCTCCCGCGCACCAATCAATCCCCGGGTCTCGGCGGCGAGCGGCACATGCACGGAAATGAAGTCGGATTCGCAGACGAGAGTGGCAAGATCCACGGGGCGAGCTCCCGTCTTCACAAGCACGGAAGGATCAATGTAGGGGTCGCAGATGAGGACCTGAGCAAGCCCGAGGCCGGACACCTTGTGATGGAAGCACCGCGCAATCGCGCCGTATCCAACGAGGCCGAGCGTCTTTCCTGCGATCCGGAAGGTGGGAAAGTCCTTGTGGAGGTTCCACTTGCCCTGCCGCACTTTCCTATCCTTGTATGCGACCTTGCGCACGCACGCCATGAGAAGGGCGAGGGCCTGGTCCGAGACATCCTCGTACGCGTAGTCCGGTACTCGGGCCACCCAGATGCCCATGCGCGTAGCGGCTTCTACGTCCACGTTGTCGTATCCTACCCCGTATCGGGAAATCACGCGGCACTGTGACAGGCTTTCGATCACGCGCCGCCCCATGGGGAATAGGTTCACCAGAATCCCGTCCGTATTCCGGAAAGCAGTGATGGCCTCCTCTTCCGAGGCGAGATTCCTCACCTCTAAGCTGGCTCCGATCCGGGAAAGGATCGCTTCCTCCTCGCGATAGCTGCCGAACCGGTCATCAGTGACGACGACATGATAGGTGCTCATACATTCTCCCTTGCCGCGAGGTCGACCCTTCGACCTTCCTCCGCGGACACGTATACCGCGGAGATCGGCGATGATCCTGCTTCGCGACGCCGCGCGTGCCATTCCCTCAGCCCGCTTGAGATAGATAACAGCGCCAAATGGACGGGGGCCGGTACGCAGGAGGGCGCCTCCACGGACTGCCTTTGCACGCTCTCGTTGGAATGGGAGAAAGAGAGTCTGAATGGTGTTGCCGCTAATCCAATCCCAAGCATTGAGAGCTCCAGACCAAATTTACTCAGAAGGCTCATAACGATCTCCGGCCTGCATCCGAGCGGACCGCCGATATTAATCTCCACGCCGCGGAAATCCAAGTCGTGCAGTAGAATCAGGAGAGATCGAAACGCGGCATCGTTTTGATACTTCTCTGGAATACTGTTTTGAAATGACACAGGAAATGGGAAACATATTAATGAGGGAGGATGATAGGGAACCTGCGGCAAGATTGTCTTGTCAAGGTCATGATGAGCAGGGAGAAGTGATCCGTCTATAATCCGTACCTCCTTGCATAGCGCTCAAGGAACTCCTTCGACTCAACGAACTTTTCGGCGAGATTGGGAAGCTTTTCCAAATCAATCGCGAAGAACCCGTCGAAGCGCCGTTTGGCGAGCACTCGGAAAATTTCGTCCCAGTCCACCGTTCCCTTTCCTGGCTCGAAATGCCGGTTGTCCTTCGAATCGTTATCAGCCACGTGGACGTATTTTAGGTGGCTGCCCAGCTTCTCGATCGCCAGGGGCAGAGTCTCCTTTTGTGCGTGCTGATGCGCAATGTCGAGGATGAAACCGAGGTTCTCATCCCTGATCGCATCCCAGAGACGGAGCATCGCGTCGGTATTGGCCACTGTCTCCCCCACCCGTGGTTCCAGAAGAAGTGGAAGCCCGTTCTCCTTTGCGATCCTGATGCATTGCGAGACTGTATCAAGGACGTTCTGCCAGAATGCGTCCCACGAAAAACCTTCGGGAATCCTGACGCGAAGGCTTTGGCCATATACAAGCTCCTCTGTGGGCAAGACGCCCTTTACCACCGTAAGAGGAGGGAAGTAGCTGTCAATCCACAGGTTGGCGCTTTGGAAAAACGCAGCCGTTTCTGCTCCCTTGCGGAAATACTCCATCGCGCGGAGCTTGACCGCGGGATCCATGCTGATGACATCCGGGAGAAGCACCGCGAAGTTGGAAATTTGTATACCGGCATCAAGATACGCTTTTCGTATTTCAACCCGTTGCTCAGCGACCTGATCGAGGTTCTCGTAGCCGATGCCTTCCAATTCACCGTACTCGAAACCCATCTCCCGCATCTCGCGAACGGCTGCGTAGATGTTCTCCACCCTCGGCGGAAAACCGTATTTCCCGATCGCATACATCCAGGCGCACACAATCTTCATTGGGGCTCCTTCACCATGGCCTTGCCGAAAATGTCGCGCAGGCGGCGCAACGTCAAAGGGTCGCCTCCCCATTGTCCCGAAGTGTGATCGTCCTTCTTTCCCTATTCGAAAGATAGAGCGTCTCCACTGTTCGCAATACGTTGTAACCGTCAATCGCAGTCGTGCCCCGCCTCTGCTTCTCCCGGCCCATCATGCATGCGGCGAAGTGGGCCATCTCATCCCTGTAGCCTAGAGAGACGTTCTCATCCAATGCTGGTCTAGTCCATCCGCGAGTAAAATCCGTCTTCTCTACGGCGTACGCGAACCCCGCGCGTGAGTAGACTCGCAAAGGGCTCCCGAATGTCAGCTCTACCTTGATCACCCCTTCGCTGCCGTAGATTTCTACCACGTCGTCCATGCCGCCCTGGGTAATGTAGTTGCCTTCCACCAGCGCCCGCGTGCCATCCGGATAAACAAGGATTCCCACGCCCCAATCCTCGCCTTCCACCTCATCACGTAGGAGGTTGGATTTTCCCCCGCCGGAACAAAAGCCGGTCAGGCTCTCGGGCATGCCGAGCAAGGAATTGAAGTATCCGATCGGATGCGCGCCTAGATGGAGAAGGGAGCCTCCCCCGCAGGTGCTGATCTTCTGCGCGAATTGGGAAGGCGAGCCATTGTGGCATTCCTTGCCCTTGAAAAAGAGCGGTCGCCCGACAGCGCCCTCCGCGAGCAGTCCCTGGGCCCTCACAAGCGCTGGGGCGAAGATCCAATCTTCGGCGTAGAAATACATTGCTCCCGTGCGCGCCTGGCTCGAGAGAACCTTTTTGCCATCTTCCAATGAGGTGGCAAGTGGTTTCTCACATACCACCGCCTTTCCGTCATCCATGGCCGCAGCAGCGATCTCGGCGTGGAGGTAGTTGGGCACGCATATGTCGACCACATCTACCGACTGGTCCGCCAGTAGATCGCGATATTCGCGGTAGCCCCTCGGAACGTTGTGGCGCGCACGCAAGCCTTCGCGAGCATCGTCGTCCAGGTCGGCAACAGCGGACAAAACAACCCCAGGAACGCATCGCCAACACTCCGCATGAAAATTGCCCGCAAATCGGGCACCTATCAAGCCGATGTTCAGCTGCTCAGCCATAGCGAAACCCCCAGGCTTATCACTCGAGAGCCTTATAGCTGTTCTCTATTCTGACCAACTCCTTGGACTGTTCCTGAGAGAGGATAGGCATTCTTTCAGCAGCCAGGATCTCCTCTACGCGATCTTCAGCACGCGCCAGCAGTGTGTCCCGAGAACCGGCCAAGGATCCTTGCATGCGAACGCTGAGATGCGGCTCGAAAATGGCGCCTCGAAAGTGCGCCAAGGTATGGGGAGAGTCTAGAAAGCTGCCCGTGATCCCAACTCTCCGGATCTCATCGAGGACAATGGACTCCTCGTCAACCTTGAACCCTTTGAGGAACTTCCGGGTCATTCCCAGTATCTCGTTATCGATTACTGCCTGGATGGGAGAGATAACCTTCTCCGATTCGACCGTTCCCACCCCCCAGATCAGGCCTACTCGGGCTTGCGCGTGGGTGACAGCAGCCAGCGTCTTCTCCATGGTATTTTGGCCGTCACAGAGAAGGGAATCAGTACACATCCATGAAGCCGATGGAAGCCCAAAATACCGTGCCAACTGCGCCCCGGCCACTGCCAGCAGGGCGTTTTCCGGGCCGCCGGTGACCGCGAAGCCGTTTCGCATGTCCATCACGTGCGCGAATCCCAGGTTGAAAATGCAGGGTCTCCCTGGCTCCAACACCTGGTTGATGACGATGCCGCTGAGAATCTCGGCGGTACCCAAGGCGGCGGTTCCCGCCAAAGTAACTGGAGCAGATGCCCCAGCCATGGGCTCGCCGTTCACCATGCACGGGATCCGGTACCCCGCCGTGACTTTGAACAGGCCAAGCGCGGATGAAGTCCACCGTAGCGGGCCATGGGCGGTGAAGCCGACGCTAAAGATCGGATTGTTCGCAAGCCCCTCGGATCCGGCCAGCACTTTTCCCATCTCCACCATGGCCTCTCCGCCCTTTGTGCTGAAAGAAAGAGCGCGCAAGTGTTTTGAAGTATTTTCGGCCATGATCCTGAATCCAGCAAAGTCACGGTGCGGTGGAAGGGCTTCCTCGACATTCGTCCCAACAATTCCATGGACCTGCTCCAGCCTGTCCACAACCCGGGCAAAATCGGCCAAGTCCTGCCGATGGATGGGCCGTATGCCAAGCCGGTCTCTCATGAAAAGGGCGGCTCCAGTCCAGAAAAGAGAAGGCGAGTCGAGGCCTACCTCTCGGCGGGCCCGAGATCGGTCAGCCAAGGCGAAGCTCCGAGGAGCCAGCGCGAGAAACTCCTCCACCATGGGGAGGGGCAGGCGCAGCACGGAAGATTGATGGCCTGGCTTGGCTCCAGAGGCCAAGAGTTCGCGGGCCACCGCATCATCCTCCACTTTGACCCCTGGATCCTCCAGCAGGTTCTTCGCGGCGCGGCTGAGCAACTCTAGTTCGGCAGAAGAGAGAAGCATCCCTTCTTGCATCATTTTCTCCTATAAATTAACTCATGTTGACCGTCAAGGGACCTGCCGACGCAATTATAGCCCTCCGACGCCATGGGAATCATGGCTAATTTCTCTCGATAAGGCGCTTGACAAGATTGCCACCATGGTTTAAGATAATACATATGATGACTTACTATTAGGAAAAAGTCAACATCCGGGCAAGGCCACAGGCAGCAAGTGATTGGAGCATTCAAGGTGCCGATAAGGCGAAAAGCCTTGAGCCTAAGAAAAAGGAGGTGACTGCGGAACTACACTAATTCCCCCCCCCAAACCCCCAAATCGAAAGGCAAAGGAGCATAAACATGAAGAGGCTGATTGTCCTTGTCTCTCTGATCCTAATGGTTTTTCTTTGCATGCCCGCGTTCGCGGGCGGCAAACAAGAGGCTGCTACAGGAGAAAAGGGAGTGACAATAACTGTAGCGGCAGATGAAAATGACCTCTATGCCTGGTTCCAGGATATCTCGAACACCATTTACACTCCTCAAACGGGCGTAAAGGTTGTAATCGAGTTTGTGCCAGAGTATCGAACGAAGAAGTATGTGATCCTGCAGGCCGGCGAAACCAAGTACGACATCTACAAGCTCGATTCATTTGAAGTCCCCGCGTTTGTCAATAACGGTTGGCTGGTGCCAGTTGATTCGTATATGGACGCGAAGTTTCTCGATTCCCAGCTCCCGGGTCTGCTCGATATAAACCGGAAGATGGGGGGCCAGCTCTGGGGTACCTCCTACATGAACTCCGGCGAGTATATGTATGTCAATACGGTGATGTTGAGCAAGCTTGGAATGACGGACCCCCCCAAGACCTGGAATGAGTTCTACGATGTATGCAAGAAGGCCAAGCAGGCAGGGATCCTGGTGCATCCGTATGCGGATATGTGGCCTGACCATATCACCTGGGAGAGAATGCTCCAGAGCTTCGGTGCGCACCTGTTCGACGCCAAAGGAAATGCGACCTTCAATACGAAAGAATCAGTTGATGCCCTAAACTACATGAAGAAGTTGTACGATGAGGACCTTGTCACGTATGAAACTGGTAGCATCGACAAGATCCGAACGATCATAAGCAATGGCGACGCCATGTTCAACGTGAACTGGGACTATCAGACGGTCCTGTTGGAAGACCCGAAAGAATCCAAGGTGGTTGGGCAGACAAAAATCATGATGATGCCTGGATTGAACGGGCCCGGTGCCTCGATTATCATGGATGAGGGACTGGGAATAAGCAAGTTCGGCCCGGAGAAAAACCGGAAAGCGGCCGCGGATTGGCTCAAGTGGATCGCATCTCCAGAGATACAGAAGAAAATGGCTATGAAGTTCGGATGGTTTCCCACGGCCAAGAGCGTATACGACGATCCCGAGTTCCTGAGCTACAAGCCGGACCTGCAGGTGAAAATGGTGCAGAAGCAGATTTCCGCTGACTTCGGGCCTCAGATGACCCAGGTCAAGTACATGGAGTTTAGGGATATCGTCCTTGAGGAACTGGCGGCGAATCTCAGCGGCACGCAGACCGCTGAGCAGACTCTTGCGAATATGGTTTCTCGATACGACAAGATCAAGGTGCTGCTCAAGTAGTCTCCGCTTCTCCGAGAACGGGGCCCGCACGCTGTCGATCGATTACCGATCAGATCTGTGCATGCGGGCACCCTGTTCTTGGGAAGACTATCATGATCGCTCCCCGAGGTGGCGTGGATGAAAAGGTTCTGTCTATCCGGCGGCATGGAACGGCATGAGATCGAACGGATCCACGCCACGGCGCTTCAACTCCTGGAACGAGTAGGCGTGACCGTTCCTCATCCCGAAGTGCTCAAGCTCCTCCGCGGCCGAGAAGGCATGCGGATAGAAGGTGAACGGGTGCGAATCGATGCAGATGTGGCATCCAAAACCTTCGCCGATGTCGTGCACATAATGCGGCATCGCGAGAGCGCCGGGCGGAAGGTCAACAAGCTTCAGTGCTCGGTCGGGGGTCTCTCCCTGCATTTCGCGGATCTGGATGATGATCACGTCAGGGAACCTCTGACCTCCGACCTGGTAAGCATGGTCAAGCTGGCGGATTCGTACGGCCTCAGCGGTGTGAACCCTGTTACCCCGGTTGACCTGGCTCCGTCAATCAAGGAGCTGACGATTCACAAGATTTGCCTCGAAAATGCCCGGGACGTTGGATGCGGAATCATGAACTCTCCCGACCAGGCTGAATACATCCATGAAATGAACGAGGTCCTTGGGAAGACCACCTCTTTTTCTGTCTGGACGATCAGTCCCCTGCTCCTCGGGAGTGACTCGCTGGAGATGCTCTACCGGCTCCGGAACAAGAAGAAAGTTCTCGTGCGGATCACCAATATGCCCATGCTGGGCGCAACCGCCTCGATAAACCTGGGCGAAGCGTTCTGCCAATCCATCGCTGAGCTGCTGGGGGCTTTGACCGTCGCTGCCCATGTGATTGAGAAGGAAAAGCTTGATTTCCACATTCACACTCTCCTCTACCCGTTCGATTTCCGCTCAGGAAACTGCCTCTACGGATCTCCGGAATCGAACCTGATGGATCTTTTCAGCATGCAGATATCCGACTTCTATGGTCTCCCCCGAAGGACGGTCCGCGGCTACAAGAGCATGGGCAAGGGGCATGATATAGAATCCGCGGCCGAAAGAGCTTTCGGCGTACTTACAGCGGCGCTGAACGGGTGGTGCGATTTCTTCGCTGCGGGAAGGACATGCAACGACCAGGTGTTCAGCGCAATTCAACTGGTTGTCGACATGGAGATCCTGCATTATGTCCAGCGCTTCATGGACGGCTTCGATCTGGGAGACTTTTCGAACCTCGAGCAGCTGATAGCCAAAATCGAAGATGCACGAAGCGGTCGTAGGACCTTCCTGGAGCAGGACGATGCGCTGTTGCGGGAGCCGTCCCGATGCTTCTGGTTCCCCGAGCTTTTCGATTATGAGAGACTGGAATCGTGGGAAGCTCATGGCGCAATCACAGTGGTGGACCGAGCCCGGGGTATCGCCAAGGACAGAATTCGATCCCATGACTTCACCCGAGGACCGGAGGAGCTCAGGGAGATGAACCGCATATTCCAGAGAGCATCCGCTCGTCTCTCATCCGTCGCGTAGGGGGATCTCCATGGTTCATTTCAACCTGGCGTTCAATTTCAGCATCGAGCAGACCTATGTGCCCGCGAGTGCCCAAATGACCCTCGCGCAGCAGGCATACATCCCTCTGCTTGACGTGATGGAAAGCCATCCTCGGCAAAAAGCGTCCTTATTCATCGATGGAAAGACCGCGCTGTTTTTAAAGGAAAGATGCCCTGATCTGGTGCACAGAATCAAGAAGGGCATCGAGAGAGGACAGTACGAGATAGGCACTTATACCTATGCTCATCCCATCCTCTCGCTGATTCCTCTGGAGGATGCGTTTCGGCAGCTGAAGAAAGGCATGGAGATCGATGAGGAAACGTGGAGGGTGACTCCGCACGGGCTCCTCCTCCCAGAAGGGGGCTGGGATCCAAGCATGCCTTTTTTGGCGGAAAAGCTGGGAATGGCGTGGCTCATCATCCCCCACCTTACCCTCGTTCGCGATTTTCCTGGCGTTGGCCACGACGTCCTCCACAAGCCATGCAGGCTGAAAGGCATCTTCAACAGCCAGGTGCTTGGGCTGTGCACGGTGTATGAAGTGGGAGACAAGAAAAGGCTGATGGAGGTGATGGTCGAGGACGAAAAAAGCGAGGCCAGCCGGAGCATGCTCGGATATATCGAACGGTTGGCCGCGACGGGTCCGAAAGAGTCCCTCTATATCGCAAAGGAGGACGCCGAGTTCATCTATCACTCGGGCAAGCGGCTGGAAATCCAAAAACACGGCACAGGTGGCAAAAGGAACGTGATTGGCGAACCCGTGAAGGACGGGGTCGGTGGCCAGGCGGAAAAGTTTGATCGGTTCCTGACAGAGCTTGAGGGCGTCGAGGACGTCAGACCCACCCTGCTGCAGGAGTACGTGAGAGACAATCCCCCCATCGCGGAATACTCCTTACGTCCGGCCTTCGGATGGTACAAATCGTTTCAGGAATGGATCGGAGGATCCGAAAAGGTGGGTTCTCTGATCGACGAGGCCCGGTTGGAGATCAAAGTAGCTGAATACACCGTTCTTCTGGCCGAAAGATTGGGATTCGAAACTCTCGAGGCGAGAAACGTGATCGACCAGGCGTGGGAGAGGCTGATGAGCGCTGAGATCAGCGTGGGCAGGAGAGCTTGCGCCCATCCTTTTGGCGAGGTTTCGCGGGTCATCAACAGCATGGAGAATGCGGTGGCGGCAAAGGAAATGGCCAGGCGGGCAATCGCGGACGGTCTGAAGCCGAACGCACCTGGAAAGGAAATCTGATGGAGATAACCACCGAGTTTGAATGCGGGAACGGGAAAAGCATACGAGAGATCTCCGAGAATCAGTTCGTGATCGAAACGGAGGGAAGCGATCCTCTCTATAGCTTCTACTTCTATTTCAAGGTCAAAGGGGATACGCGGCCACGCAATGTCACGATTACCATTTTTCCGGATTCGACCTACGCCAAAGACAATCCTGATCTGTTCAACGATGACAGGCCATCGGTCCTCTGGATAAAGAAGGATAAATTCGGATGGACTCGCATGAACCATCATTGGGCGTTCCAGGATAGAGAGTCCTTTCGGGTTGAAAAAAGCCGGTATCATATTCGACTCCACGTGGACCCTCTCTCCGAGATAGAGGTGTCGAACATGCTGCCCTTGCCCTATTCCGAGATGTGCAGCTGGCTCCGGACCACGTGCGGCCGGAGACCGGATCTGCTTCAACTGGTCGAGGTCGGAAAATCAGAGCAGGATCGGGCGATCCTTGGAATGCTCTTGTGCGCGAGAGACACGCGGCCCGGCGAAAGAGGCAAGAAGAAGCTACTCGTATACGCAGGGGAACACGCTGCGGAGTTTGCCGGGCAATGGGCTGTCAAGGGGATGATCGAGTTCGCTCTTTCCTCCGTATCCGAGGCCAAGAACTTACGGAAGAATTATGAGATCCTTTTCATCCCGCAGGTCAATCCCGACGGGAACGTGCTCGGACGTTTGCACAACATCAACGGAATCAACCTCCATTTGGACTTTGGCCTCGAGGAAGGGCAATGCCGGCCAAAGACCCGAGAGGCCAAGGCCTTGTGGGAGCTGGCCAATTCCTTCAAGCCTGACATGTGCCTTTGCCTGCACACCTTCATCGGTCCGCTGCTCAGCTCCGATCCGCCCTATGAGGGCATCTACGTCCCACCCTCCGCGTGTTTCCTGGCAGAAGAGGCCATGAAAAGGCAGGAGCTGGCCAACGACCATTTCTGCTGGAATACGGATGTATCCTATTTCTGGGGACGAGATGAGCTTCTTAAAAAAACTGATGCGAACACCGTTCTCTATCGCCTTGCATCAGACCTTGGCACGGTGGGATGCGTATTCGAACCAAACATGTCCCTTGGCGAGATCGGCTGCGTCCGGAGCGCCTTGAAAGTGCTCCAAGCGCTCATTTCCCCTTTTGAAATCGGATAGGAGGACCTGCGAAAAATGAAAGACGAAAAATCCGGACAGACCATGAAGGCGGCGTTTCACGTAGGGAAACATCGGCTGGAAATTCGCGAGATACCTCTTCCGACGATTACCGATGAGGAGTGCCTCATCAAGACGGACGCATGTGCCATCTGCGGTAGCGATGGGCGATGGTGGGCTTCCGATGGTTCCAACAAGATCCAGGGCCACGAGTCGGTGGGCACGATTGTGAAAAAAGGAAGGAATGTGAACACCGTCAAGGAAGGCGATAGGGTGGTGCCGTATGTCATGACCGGTTGTGGCACCTGCGCCTTCTGTGCTCAGGGCTATTACATCTATTGTTACCAGATCGCGGGAATCACCACGGGCTTTGCCGAGTACCAGGTCTTTCACCCTCGCTACCTTATGCCAGTCCCGAGCGGTATGGGCAATGAGGTCGCCACGCTGCTGGGGGACACGCTCGGCACTCCATTACGCGCCGTGAGGAAAGCGGAGCTGAGGGGGGGCGAGACGGTGGTCGTGAATGGGCTGGGTCCTCTCGGGCTGATCGCTGTCCAGGCTCTCTCCTTTAGCGGTGCAGGAACCATAATTGGAGTCGACGTGCTGGAGAGCCGCCGTGCCCTCGCCCAAGAGCTTGGAGCAAGCGTCACGCTGGATGCCACGGAGGCTCATCTCCGTGACGAGGTCTTCCGGTTGACCAAGAACCTGGGGGCGCACGTCGTCATCAACGCCGTAAACGACAACGAAGCCGCTGCCAAGGCTTTTGGCCTCTTGCGCGGCGGGGGCAGGCTCATTCTCATCGCCGGGAGCTGCTCCACGTATGGGGCCCAGAGCGGAATCAAGGGACAGGCTGAACGGCAGGTGATGGGGACGTTCTATTTCCCTCGCATGGACTATGAGGAAAACGTGAAAATCGTCTCCGGCGGTTTCATAAATCTGGAACGCCTGGTCTCCCATGCCTACCCCTTGGCAAGGATCAATGAGGCGTTCGAGATGCGGTTCGCGCACGCGGATGTTTCCTTGAAGGTCGTTATCACTTTGTAGCGGAGGACAAGGTGGAAATTTCTGTCCTTACTGATGAAATCGATCCCGATATCTTCAAGGCAATGGAGAGCGCCACCGCGTGGGGAATCAGGCGCTTCGAAATCAGAAAAATCTATGGGCAGCGGGTGCCGTCTATCCCCGGTTCCATGTGCAAGCGGGTGCAAGATGCGTTGCTGCGCTACCAGGCGTCCGTGACGGCGTTATCGCCAGGGCTTTTCAAGAAGGCAGAATCCCTTTTGAATAATCGGCGCTTCGGGGGGGGGAGTTGGTGGGAAGATGCCGATGTGTACGAAGAGTATCGTGGCCGGGCGTATGAAATCCTGGACAGGACCATTGATCTTGCGAATGGGTTTAATTCGTCGGCGGTGACCATTTTCAGCCCTGAAGTCCCTTTGGATCGAACCGGGGGGGAATGCCCCCAACGGATCGTTGAGCTCATCAGAGACGCCGCGATTCGGGCGGCGCGGCATGGCATCACGCTCCTGTTGGAAAACGATTTCGGCCTCTGGGCGGATACGGGGAAGAACGCGATGCGCCTTGCCAAATCGGTCGACCAGGACAACCTGAAGGTAAATTGGGACCCGGCAAATGCCTATGTGGCGGGTGAAGTGCCATTCCCCGAGGGATACGATCATGTGAAAAGCCTCGTCGGCAACGTTCACGCCAAGGACGCTATCGAATCCACTCCTGCCATTTCGGAGGAATACGAAGTGCTGGGCACGGGCGATATTGACTGGGTAGGACAGATACGAGCACTGCACGAAGATGGCTATGCAGGATCACTTTGCATCGAAACTCACTCACACCCTCTGCGAGAGAAGACATTTCGCAATGTGTGCTTTCTCCGCCATCACCTCAATGTATTGTCAGAGGAGGCTCGCGTGAAAAACGATCCACGGGGACAGCGCCATGAGGAGCATTAGCGAGCTGTGGAATCGGCCGCGGAGTCCGCTGTTTTCGCTCACCCTGATTCTCCCGAGCCTGTTGATCATTCTCGCGCTCATCGTTTACCCGCTTGTTTTCTCGCTTGTCATCAGCTTCGGAAAAGTCGGGGCAAATTTCAGGAATTACCAATTCGTTGGTTTTGCAAACTATCTGGCTGTTCTCCTGAACAGGGAAATCTGGCACGCCCTGCTCCTGACACTAGAGTGGATCCTGGGAGTAACCGTCATCCTCATGTTCGTCGGTATGGCGGGAGCGCTGTTGCTCAACACGGGCCTTCGCGGCCAGAGCATCTTCAGGACACTCCTTCTCATTCCCTGGGCCGTGCCGCCCGTCGCCAACGGCATTATCTGGCTCTCGATCCTCAACAAGAATTACGGCGCCTTGAACGGTTTGCTCTACCAGATTGGAATCATCCGGGATTACTCGATTGGCTGGCTGGAAACACCCACTCTGGCGATGGCAAGCGTCATCGTCGCCCAGGTCTGGAAATGGTCCCCATTCATCACGCTGATGATTCTGGCTTCCCTGCAGTCCATACCCGAGGAATTGTATGAATCGGCAAAGATTGACGGAGCGGGCTTCATTCGCCGCTTCGCCTATCTTACCCTTCCCCTATTGATGCCGACCCTTCTGCTTCTCACCCTCTTGAATCTCGTTTGGGCGCTCAACGCATTCGACCTGATCTATGCGTTGACCCAGGGCGGACCGGGGAATGCCACCAAAGTGATCGCGTACTACATCTGGAAGCAGACCTTCAGCGCGGCCGCGGATTTCGGGGGAGGGGCGGCCCTGTCCTACATCATTCTCCTCATTTCGATAGGCATCACGTTCTTCTATGCACGAGTCTCCAGGGCGAAGAGGGTGGAGTATTGAAAGCCAAGCTTCTCACCAAGACGATTCTTTACGCCCTGCTGGCGGTCTTCATGATCTGGACTGTCGGACCTTACCTGTGGACGATCATCAGCAGCATCTCCCTCCCGATCGAGCTCACGGCAAAGCCGCCCCACTGGATTCCGCGGCAGCCGACGTTGGAGAATTACAAGAAACTTCTCCAGCTTGTAGGAGAATATAGAGTTGCAACGGCCACTCGATCATCTCTCAGACAAAACCTCCTGTATAGCTTTTTCATTTCTTGTGTCACTACCGCGCTGTGCATCCTGTTCGGCTCCTTATCGGCCTACTCTTTTTCACGGCATCCGTTTCGGGGCAGCTCATTCCTCTTCTTTCTTATCTTTGGCTCCCAACTCCTGCCCTTCATTGTCCTCGCGATCCCTCTCTACATCACCCTGGCCAGATTGAGACTCCTCGATAAGCTAGGCACTCTGATATTCCTCTATATCTCGTTCACCCTGCCCTTCGTCATCTGGCTGATGAAGAATTATTTCGAAATGATACCCAAGGATATCGAAGACGCGGCAATGATAGATGGCTGCACGCCCATCAGGGCTCTGGTGCGCGTCGTTTTGCCGGTATGCGCGCCGGGACTGGTGGCAACAGGCATCTTTTCTTTTCTCGGTGCATGGAACGAGTTTTTTCTAGCCTTGATTTTCATGAGCCGCACCCAGACGATCACGTTGTCGGTGGCAACCCTCGTTTTCGGCTGGACTCACCGGTCCGATCTTCCTCTGGTCGCCACGGGGGCAGTAATTGCAAGTCTGCCACCCGTTCTTCTTGCGCTTCTATTTCAAAAGTTCATTATCCGGGGGCTCATGCAAGGGGCGGTGAAGGGATGATGCTCCACGCTCCGTTCGAGCCAGAGAGGAACAGAGAGCAATGAACAAGAAACTCAGGGTTGCGGCAAGGTATTTTCGATGGTTCCCGGCAGATCGCCCCTTGGGACGCAAGGAAGAGACGCTCGTCCTTGATGCCACTGAGAGCGCCTTTGTCCTGGTCGACGTCTACCTGCCTGAAACTGACGAGAAAAATCAGGTCCTGTCGAGCGCCGAATACACGCTCAAGCACTCAATCGCGGTTGACCACATTGCTCCCGCGTTGGAAGCGGCGCGGAAAGCCTCTCTGCCAGTCGTGTACGTAACCAACAGCGCGCCACAGATCTGCCTGGAGAAGTCGGAATTCGCCATGCAGCTTGCACGGTCGCAGGGCTTTGCGATAGAAGAGGATTTCTCGGAGCAAAATGTCGATCCGCGGGAATACCGTCAAGGACCGGGACGATGGCTCTGCTTCACCCCTTCGCTTCAGCCAAGGCCGGGCGATATCTACATTCGCAAGCATGTGTACAGCGGGTTCTACTCTACGCGACTGGAAGCTGCCCTGCGACACCTGAATGTACGAAACCTGATTTTCGCGGGTTTCAGGATCGACTGTTGTTTGGGAAGCACAATGCTTGATGCCCTCTATCGCAATTTCAGGGTTCTCTTGCTTCGGGATTGTACCTTGGCCTGCGAGCTGCCGGAAGAGTTGGAGGGGCGACAATTCACCGAGCGCATGCTCATCTGGTTTGAGACCATGATCGGTATGAGCATCGATTCGAGGGATTTCATCGAAGCCTGTGCGCGGCTGTGAGCCTAGAAATGAGCGCTCTGCCCCATGTCTACGGGCAAAGCCACGCCCGTCATTCCTGAAGCGTCATCCGAAGCCAGGAACAGAACTGCTCTCGCGATTTCCTCAGGCTTCAGCAGCTTCCTTGAAGGGAGGGCCTGGACGAAATCCTTCAGCTGCTCCCGGGTGCGCGATTTCCTGATGAGCGGTGTATCGGTAGGTCCAGGACAAATGCAATTGACGCGGATATGATCGCGTAGGTGATCGTTCGCCATGGCTTTTGTAAGCAGCGTAACCCCACCTTTGGAAGCCGCGTATGCGGCGATTCCCCGGGCAGCGGCACACCATCCCACCGAGGATGACGTATTGATGATCACCCCCGCGAAACCCATTTTCATTACGGGGATCACGGCCTTGCTGCAGAGATACACGCCGGTAAGGTTGACCCGAATGACCCGGTTCCATTCTTCCTCCGCGAAGGAGACGACGTCTCCTCTCGCGTAGACTCCTGCATTGTTGAAAAGAACATCGATCCTGCCCCACGCCGAAACGACCTCAGCCACCATGCGATTGACATCATGAGAGTTTGAGACATCCGTCTCTATGAAACGCGCTTTCCCCCCCTCCCTCACGATCCTTGCGGCGGTCTTCCTGCCGTTTATGACATCAGTGTCCGCGATCGCGACTTTCGCCCCTTCGTGCGCAAACAGGATCGCCGCTGCCTTGCCGATTCCATTGGCTCCACCCGTGACAATGACAACGCGGTTGGGGAATTTCATACGAACTCTTTCCCGACGCTCTCCGAACCACGTTGCAGCTCGCCCGGGGGATAGATGAAGGTGTCCCCGGCCCTCATGACCACCGGCTTCGTCTGGGGCGATTCATCAGAGGTTCGGGCGTTCAAGAGAGAGACAAATCGATCGATATCGACGTGGTTCTCCGGGTAGAGATAGTGGTTGCAGAGGGCGAAATCCACTCTCAACCACAGCGCTGCCAGGGCGCCTTCATCGCCGGTCATCTCACTGGCATAATGGTCAAGAATTCCATGGGCGGTCAGGTAATTTTTTTCAACCTCACAACATGAGATGAGGCCTATGGTGGGTCTGTACATTTCACCAATCAGCTTGAGATCGCTGTAGAGAGCCGTGTCTCCGGAATGATAGATCCGCACTCCCGGCTCAGCATACACGATGAAACCCATGGGGAACCCTGAGATAAAGTGCCCATCAGGATCGGTGCCCATGGAGGAATGTCTGCTCATGACTGATCGAACCCGCACGTTGGCAACGAGGAGCTGAACACCCCACGACAGTGTCCTGATCTGCGCCGCGTCTACGCCTTTCTTGACAAGAACGTGCTTCACCTCCGCCCCGCAAACGATAAGGCACCGGGTTTTCCTTGCGATTGCGACCGCATCGCCGAGATGGTCGAAAGCGAGGTGGCTGAGGAGCAGGAGATCGACCCTTGTCAGAGCGGCGACTTTCAGGGGGCTGGCTGGATTATCCTCGAGACAGGGATCAATGAGAATTACCTTTCCTTCAGAGGTCGTTATGCCGTACGCCGCTAGACCGTAGAACGTGATCCTCGTTGCCATTGTGTCATCCTCCCTCGACCAGGTAACGTGGATTCGTCCTGGTCATCACATCGATTTCACGTTCTTGAACTCCCAGTTTCTTCAGACCGGCAATGAAGCGGTCCATTCCGTCAACGGGAAAGGGGTATCCGGCGATGCCCAAATCGGTCGCCAAGATACTCGAGGCTGCGCCTACCTCCTGAATTTCCCGGGCAATTCTTTCCAGAGGCACGTCTCCCAGGTGGGGTAAAGTAGATGCGAAACAGCGCTCAAAAAAAACGCCTTTTCGCCAGAGGCCCTTTTGTTCAGCGGCGGAGAAGTTGATGAAAGGATGCTCGGGGTGGGTAACGACTATCTTGCGTATCCCCTGATTCGAAGCCCACCCGATCAGCGCGACGGTTTCATCTTTAGAGAGATGGCCGGTGGCCAGGATTGCATCATGATCCTTGATCAGTGCCAGGATTTCGCCAACCGCCTCTTTCCAACAGCCGTCTCGGATGTCGATCCCCCGATTCAACTTTCTTGCCTTCCTGTCGTTGTCAGCTGACAGGGTAGGCATGTATATCTCCTTCGCGTTCATCATGAGCGCAGCCTCGACTGCGCGCACGTTCAAGCCCCCGACCGTTTCATTCAGGGTGAGAGAACCAAAAACCCGCAACCCCGTGACGACCTTGCTCGCCATGGTTGCCCGATCGGAGGTGAGGGTGCAGTGTGATTTCAGAAGGATGCCTGCCATTCCGGAATCAAGCGCTTGGAGCGCGGCCTCCACATCATCGACGCAACGGGGCACGATGTCGGGCGCGCTGTGGATGTGGAGATCGTAGATCCCCGATAGATCATTCTGCGGCATAACGACCCGAGAGCAAAAGGTCCCCTTGCAGTGCTATCACCGCGTTGCCGGCCGCAGATTCGTACGCCTTCAACGCGATTTCCAGAGTCTTGATGTTGTCTCTGCCGTCAGTCTGGAAGGGCTGGTCGTTCAGGATGCATTCCACGAAGTGCTTGTGCAGCCGAAAATGCGTTTCAAGCTTGGTTTCACCCTGCCAATCGTATTTCGGATACTCGCTTTCCCCCCTCTCATCAACGACGCGGATGCGTCCCGTCTGATCCAGAAGAATAGAACCCGCGTTGCCTTCTATGAGCAGGTATTCGGATTTCGCCGATTCCGGCGGTACCCGGGAGCACCAACTCGCATCGATAACGCCATGCATCCTTCCGAAGTTGAGGACAAGTAGTGCGAAATCCTCACCACGTACAGAAGGGCTCATTCTCCCCGTCCGTGCATAGACGGAATCAGGATCCCCGAAAAGAAATCTCACGACATCGAGGAGGTGGATGGCGAGCTCATAAATAAGCAATCGCTCCATCTTCTGCAGATAGGTTTGGGGGTCCTGGGTAATCGCAGCGGGCTGAGATTGGTGGGGAATCGTGAACCTGTTGCGGAGTTGCATGCGAAAATAGCATACATCGCCGATTCTGGCCTCAGTGAGCAATTGCTTGATCAGCTGGTACCAGATAAACCAACGCCAGTTCTCGCAGATCATCAACCTGACCTTGCCCTCATCGCAGGCCTGTATCATCTCTCGCGCCTCCTCAAGGGTGGGAGCGAAAGGTTTCTGACAGAGGATGTTCTTCCCAGCCCGCGCGGCCAGGAATACAAGCTCTCTGTGGGAATAGGGTCGGGTGGCGATGTCGACCACGTTGCATTCAACATCACTGAGGAGAGCGTGAAAATCGGTATAGGTCTTCCGGATATCGTGTCTGGATGCCAGCCGGGCGGAGTTCTCCGGATGACGATCACAAACCGCAACCAGCTCGACTTCGGGGATCGCCTTCCAGCTCAGTACGTGCCTTTCGGATATGGGGCCGCAGCCCACGAGGGCTACCCTTAGTCTAGGCGCCATACGGCAGCTCCCTCGTCGTCATTCCTGGTGCTTTTCCCATACTTCGAGGGAAACCCGGATAGCCTCGCGCGCCAGCTCCCTATCCTTTGTTTTAAGGGCCTGGACTATTTTGCGATGATGAAAATTGGCGTTTTCAAACCGGACCGATTTCTTTATCGAGTAAAAGAACAGATCCCAGATGATCTGGGCAATCTTGGAGATCGAAGGATTGTGGGTCGCTTCCGCGAACGCATAATGGAACTTGAGATCAATAGCCGCCAGATCGTCCCAATTCGGGTTTTCCTTGTCATAGCTTTGCTCGAATTCGAGAATGGCATCCTCCATCTTCTGGATATCCTTTTCATCAATCTTGTCCAGCAGGATTTCCATGATCCCCGTCTCGATCATCTTGCGCACCTCCAGCAGCTCGTGGGGCGTCCGGTTGCCCATGATGAGACTGAAGATCATCGGATCAATGACGGAAGGAGATATCTCGCTGGCAATGTAGGTGCCATCCCCCTGCCTGATCTCTGCCACCCCGATTGCAGCCAGCATCTTGAAGGCCTCTCTGACCGCCGTCCTGCTCACCCCGAAGTTCTGAGTCAGCTGAATCTCCGTGGGAAGCTTCTGCCCGGGCTGGAGCTCTCCCTTGATCAGAGCTGACTTGATGTAGAGGAAGATTTTCTGGACCAATGACTCTTGCTCTTTGATTTTTACACCGAATGCCAAGGCGATCTCCTTTCTGAAGTATCGTCATTCATCATACATAACAAGGCTTTGTTTTTCAAAGGCCACGTCAACTGAGTTGCCGGTCTGCCCCTGCCTCCAACCCTATTCAAAAGCAATCGCCCTCACCGGGAACGACTCGAGCCCTCCCATCTTGGCCGGGATTGCGAAAAAAAGGAACCGCTGCTTCTGCAGCTCGCCAAGATTCGTCAGGCCTTCAATGAGAGGTATATCGTTCGAAAGCAGCAGGTCGTGCGTATGGTATTTATCAAGTGCCTTGAGCCGGTATTCGGGGTTTTCGCCATAGACCGTATCATCGATCCCCGCCATCTTGATGCGTTTTCTTACCAGATACTCCGCCCCTTCCTTTGCCAGGAAGCAACGATTTTCCACAGAATGTGGCGAGTTCCCAAACAGGACAATGTCCCCCTCCTTGATGGGAAATCGATCAAGGATTTCTTTTCCTATGGGAGTGCACGGTGGCAGAGCACGACAGTCGACGAGGACCGCTACTCCGAAAAAAGCGGTAAGCGGCAATTCACTGATGTCTTTTGCCTCCCTATGATATCGAGGTCTGATGTAGTGTATCGGAGCTTCGATGTGAGTAGATATGTGGCTTTCCATGCTGATTCTGTGCATCAATTCCCCTGGGGGATACGTGAACGGCTCGATCTGGTATAGTCGCGCCCCGGTCTCAAAGGGGCCCGAGGCCTTTCCAGGGGTGACCTTCTTGCTCAAGTCGACGAGATGTGCTTGCACCAGAAATGCATTAACATCGCTTAATTCCATATCAACTCCCCCGGGCCCGCGGTCCTCTGCTACTCTCGATTGCCTGACACAAATCGCTCCAGCCCTTGATAAAGCTATTCCTGAATCTTTGGAGCGGAGCAAAGCCTTTGAACTCTTCGGCCTTCAATCCGTCCTCGCAGTAGGCCTGGGCAAAGACATTCAGCTTTTTGCGCAGCTCCTCGATATCTTCCTGGGGATCCCACGCGTCTATTCTCGCAATCACAGGCTGGTTGGAATTGATCAGTTCCTTCATCGTGTCCCAATTGAGGGTTATATGGAAATCGCCTCCGACAAACTCCGTGAAGTGCTTGGTGCCGCGGGCCCCGCCCCCGAGGAGCGTGATTCCGTACCCTCTGCTCTTGACTACCTTATATATCCTGCGAGCTACTATACATCCGGCTCGAGCGACCAGTTCCGGATCGACGTCGATTCCTTCCGCGACAACCCTGCTTTTGATTTCCTCGTCAAAGATCCCCGTGATGTGAGTGAGAAAAAACGGGGGAAAGCGGCCGGTGACCTTCGATGTCTTCCTGTGCAGCTCGCATACGGCAATGGCCTGAGAGAGAGAGAAACATTCCGTAGCGCAGACAGGAATGCCCCGACCTATGAGGTATTCAATAGCCTTCATCCCTGACTCAGTGGCCGGAACCTTTGCCATGTAGTTTGGCCCCAGGTTTCCATGGCGAAGTGCAGCCTCGACGATCAATTCCGGGTTTTCATCCCTGTTGGGGTTGTCTTGCATGGTCACGAATCCCTGTGTTCCAGCGCTTTCGGCGTATAGGGGGAGAAACGCGTCCATGAAACGCTTTGTCACTTTTTGATAGATGATATCGGCGGCCGTATCGACGTTGTCGATTTCCCTGGCAGCCCTCTGAATGAGAGGTCTGATATAACCCGGCTCTCGCTGCAGCAATTTTGAGCAATATGAGGGATTGGTCGTTCCCGAAATTGCACCCGCGGCTATTGCCATCCGTGTTTCTTCGCTCGTTGGGTTGTTGATCCAGACGCGAGTGGACGTTTCCGTTGTGATGCGATGGAAGTAATCTGGGCTCATTGACGTGGTCTCATCTTCATGTGCTGTATAAAAGCTCAATCACCCCATGAATCATCATACGTATTATATAATATGTATCAATTCCATGTCAAGCCCATCTGCGTCATATCTGAAGGCGCTGTGCCCAATCAAGTTTTTTTCAATTCTTATATCTGAAAGTGCGGCGCCACAAAATTCTATTCGTCCTTCGTGAAAACCTACCCCTCTCGCAATGCCTGCCACTACGGCCGCTTCCACCTAGCTTCTGTCACCAAGGTATCAGAAGCATTCATCCACTTCGGCGACTACCGCTACGGCGTCGCCCGGGTCCAGTGCAGTAAACCCCACAGACGGCAGCGCGGTCACTCCTGGCGACATTTCCGGCCGCGTAGCGGACTGCAAGAGCCCCGAGTGCCGCGGCGAGCTCTTCCGCTCCTTTACCTGCCAGGGCCTCCCTCTCTGTCCTTCGTGCTCGCAGAAGCGTGCTCTCTTGTTCGCGGAGTTCCTCAGCCGCCGTCTATTCTTGAGGCTCCCCCTTCGGGCGTTGAACCCTTCTTTCGCTACCACCCAGAGCTGTTCGCCGAAGTCAGACGCCTGATCAATCGCCTGGTACGTCAGTTCCACGCCGGCGCCGCAGACCAGTCCATCCGTAGTTGTGGCGGTATAGCCTGCCAGAGCTGCGTCGGCGGGGGGAGGCCAGCAAGCTTACCGGTGCGGCAAAGATCGGTGTTGCGGCAGAGCGGATCATGCAGGCTCATCATGCGTATCGCTATTGCCGCTTGCAGCTTGAGCAAGGACGCTTCTCCTTCGAAGAAGACCCCCTGCGCCCGGAGCATGAGAAACGAATTAAAGGCAAATACCTCAGCTCAATCTGCGAGGCCAGCCTTGGCGCGATGGACGCGGTGCGTAAGAGTAACGTGGGCGTTCTCATCTGCTCCCTGATCCTCTATGGCCATCGTGAGATCGACAGCGAGGTTAATGCCGGTTATGAAGGAAGCACCGCGAAACCGGCTTTCCCGGCGGCCTCCCGCATTCGCCCATCGAGGGTGACGATCTGGATGGGCTCGTCGTGATACGGCTTGAAATACAGGGCGGTGGCGACGTGAATCGCATCCAAGGATCGGCAATTCGACAGGAGGGAGTTTTCCCTGATAAGGCCAAGAATATCCTCGTCGATCCGTTTGCAGTTCAGCTCTTCGAGGAATGCTTCAAGCAGACGGATCCGCTCCCTGCACCAAGGACTGTCCGGGGCGAGTTTCTGAAGCGTGGCTGCCCTGCGGACACCGATCACGCACTCGATCTTGGACAATATCGACGAGAGGCGGGTCTCCGCCAAGTCCCACAGCGATGCAATGAAACCTTGCGATTCCTGCCCCAGGATTCCGGCAAGCAGGATGCTTGAATCGAAATATCCCACCATCAATCGGCCTTGATATTATCCATCAACTCCTGGATATCCACAGGCACGGAGGGTCTGGGAACCTCCAGCAGCTTGGCCAGGGACAGGGGTTTTCCGGTTTTTGCCCTTGTCACGCTTCCGCGGCGAGTTTCCTCATTGAGAAAGGCCTCCCATCTGCTTACTTTTCCCTGGAACGGTTGCGTGGGTCGATGGATTTCAGCGATGACTTCATCTCTATCCATTACGAGGATCGTCTCGCCTTCCCGGACCATCCTGAGGTATTTGCTGAGATTGTCCTTGAGAACCTTTGTTCCAACAGCCTTCATGAAAAGAAGGTAGCTAAGTTAGCTACTTTTGTCAATTGAGAAAAAAAATGACAGCGCTGTCAAGAATGCTTGAGTTTTCAGTGCGCACGCTGTTGGCTGAAGAAAAAGTACGCGGGTGTCGCACGCGGGTATGAGTGTTCGAACCCTGATGTGGTGCAGCCGCGTATACCCTTTCAATTCAGACCCTCGTCACGCAAGGTGAGCAGCATCTCCACGGCCGCGTCAGGCAACAAGCTGCTTCTCAATGTGGCGATGGGTTCATTGCCAGGCACGCTCGATGATGAGATCCTTCATGGGAAAATGTTTCACATTGAGGGTATAGATTTTGCCGCCGGTCTTCATGACGGTCGCAGCGAGCAAGGCGTCCGCGATGTCGATGCCGTGAGCGGGATGGAACTCGTGATACAGCTCTCCACCCAGGTCAACGATTCCGGAATCGATCGGGGCTGTCTCAAATAGGCTGAGAAGGAGCAGGGTGTCCTTCCTTTCATGCGGCTTCATGAAGAAGACGATTTCCGCCCGTTGGAGCGCTCCCAAGCACAGGATATTCCGTGGGTCCTTCCGCATGCGCCGGAGAAAATCGAGGGCTTCGCGTTCCCGCCGAAGATGCCAGATGAGGATATCGGAGTCGATGTACGCTCTCATCGGGACCGGCGGGCGAGAGAGTTCCTGAACGCGGAACGCGCTTTCCGCAAGGTTGTGGCGGCGGATTCGCGGCGATTCCAGGCCCCCCAGGTCTCTTTCAAAACGTCGAAGGGGGGTTCTCCGCTGCCATGCTCCGCATATCCTCGCAGCGCCTCCTCGAGTATTTTCTTTTTTGATTTGTGGTGCTTATGGGAAAGGGCATCGAGGAGGATCGCGATTTCTTCGTCGATACGCGCCGATAGGATCCTGTCCATATGTAAGTAGAATAATGTAAGATTCACCGTTTGGCAAGAGCCCACCAAGGATACGCCGCTGATTCTTTCGACCCTGATCGCGCCATACTTCCATGTTGATTGGTCGGCTGCACACACGGGGGGAGCCCATGGGCCCCAAAAATCTGAAGAGGGTGAACCTGTTCAGAGTTTGTTTGCCGCGCTTGTCTGCTGCCGCAGCAAGGTGAGCTGGCAGATGCGCGGTGGTCGTGCCGCAACACTTTCTTCTTCTTGGTTAACAATAGAACTAGAATGGATAATATTCCATTTTAGTTGAACCGAAATGGAGTAATATTCATGAAGAATATCATCCCTCGGACACTGCGGATCAGTCTTCCTGAGCGCCAGTCCGCTTTCCTCTGGGGCCCTAGGAAAACAGGGAAGACCACCTACCTTAGGACGGCGTTCCCAAACAGCATCACCTATGATTTTCTGAGGACAGAGATTGTTCTGGAAATGTCCAAACATCCATCCCTGATCCGCGAACAGCTATCGGCCCGCCATCCGAAGGGACTGGCATATCCGATAATCCTCAACGAAGTTCAGAAGGTACCGGCGATCCTGGACGAGGTGCATTGGCTGATCGAAAATAAGGGCCTCAGCTTTATCCTTTGCGGCTCCAGCGCCCGCAAGCTGAAACGCGGCAAAGCAAACCTGCTGGGGGGAAGGGCGTGGCGCTTCGAGCTATTCCCCCTGGCCACCGCGGAGTTGGAATCCCCTGATTTGCTGAGAGCCCTCAACCGGGGATTGATCCCATCGCATTACGAGTCGGAGCAATGGCGGAAATCCCATGGAACGGCGGGTGGGTGAGATTCGCATCGTTCCCTGGCGCAGCTTCCTTGGGGAGCTCTGGTCCGGGGACATCATCCAATGACACCAACAGCGCCCTGTCTTTCTCAGCCTCACCACGGGGCCTCTTCACGTGGCTGATCCCTGATCTGCTCAGCCAAGGCTTCCCTCCCGTGTATCCGGTTATTGCGATCCTGCCTTCCCGAGGCAGAGCCGATCCAGGAATCGCTCCAGGTCCGGCATGCACTCCGCTGAGTTGAAGCGGATATCCTCGTGCACGTACTGGTCCCTCACTCTGAACGCGACGGTGACCCCTGCCTTCTCCAGCTCATCCCGGAATCGGACCGCACTCGCGATAGGGACGACTGTGTCTTTTCCGCCGTGGAGTATGTAGAATGGCGGATCGCCGCGGCTGATGTATCGGAGGGGATTGGCAGGGATCTCCTTTTCGCTGTCCGCCTCAGGTTCGTATCCGAGCAACTGCCGTGCCGAGGCGTATGCGCCGCCGCTGAGCTCAGCCAGGTCGCTGGGAGCGCACCACGCGACGACGGCGACGATGCGGCAGGGGCGATTCCCACTTTCTAGATCCGCCGATGTGCCGACCACGCTGGCGAGGTGCCCGCCCGCGGACATGCCCCAAATAACGGTTGCCGCCGGATTAATGCCGTACGTTGCCGCGTTGGCTCCCAGCCACTGGATCGCCGTTCGGATCTGTTGAAGCTGCGCGGGCCACTTCTCCTCGTAGCTCAGGGAGTAGTCGACGCTGGCCAGTGCGTAGCCCCTGCTTACCTGATCCATTGCGCCCTGCTCAATGCATGATTTGTCGAGTGTCTTCCAGGCTCCCGAGTGCAGCCACACGATCAAGGGATGCGGATTGCCGCGGCCCGGCGTGTAGATGTCCAGTCGCATGGACCTGCCGTTGAAGACGGTGTACTCAATATCCCTGAATATTTGAGCCTGGGCGGGTATCCTGGGCCTATAGCGATGGCCGCTCGCCCAGATCAGGATCGGCTTCCGGTTCATATACACCGCCACGGCCCCGGCGACGCAGATTAGCACGATGAGGAGAATCGAGCCCAGTCGAATGAGGACCGGCATCAGCACTTTATGCATATGCTAACCCCTCAGGATCTCCCACGCAAGCACCGCGGTCGAAGGTCAAACGTCAGGCGATGCCGCCGTGTCGTGTTGTATCAGCAATGCATTCCGACGTAGATCATTGCTCATGCACGCATGCGGGATCAGAGGGACCTCAGCAGTGCCTTTCCCTCATCGCCGCCCAGCTTTTCTGCGTACGCGCGCAGCCCTTGGACGTCAGTGATTCTCTCAGCCTTGTACGCCTTATAGGCGGCAAGGAGAGCCTTCACGCCG
Source organism: Spirochaetia bacterium (assembly GCA_049519415.1). Lineage (GTDB taxonomy): Bacteria > Spirochaetota > Spirochaetia > SZUA-6 > Fen-1364 > Fen-1364. Next base: position 35,045 of record JBEKQU010000010.1, on the reverse strand, counting down.
GAGGTTGGCCCGTCGGGGTGGCTGTACACGGAGGTGCCCGCAAGAAACATCCTTCCGGTTTCCCCGAGTGCCATCATGTTCGCTCCGATCACCTTGGGCCCCATGCCGCCCGCAATGGCAAGGGTCATCCCGTGCATGCCTTCCAATCCGTTTTCACGCAGAGTGGCGAGAATTGCCGGTTTCTCGACGTCCAGCGGGCGGAGATACCCGTTCATCGTGGGCAGCTGCATGAACGCAGCGCCGAAGAGGCCCGCCAGCATGTACATGACCCTGGAATCAATGCCCCAGAAGGGCGATCCGCATGTCACGTTCATTCCCGCCGTGTGGGCGTAAACAGGCACATCGTATTTCTCTACGAGCGCTGACAGAGAAAGGAACCCGCCCGAATAGTAGGGAGAGAACATCAGAGCATTCGCTCCGGCTTCAAGCGCGGCGCGGGCATATGCGTCAATGGAATCCACATCCGTTGTGATATGGGGGGCGAATAAGAATCTCTTTCCGCGCGCCTTTCCCTTCAGCGCGAGATCAAAACCCGCGGCCTTCAGGTCCTGGACCACCCTTCCCACATATCGGGACACCTCCTTCAAAGTCAGGTGCATGTTCTCGTCAGCCTTCGTGAACCGAGCGCCCGCTGTGGCCGCCTCCACGACGCTTCGGGAAAAAAGCTCAGGGGTGAGCCCGGTCTTCGGCTTCACGATCGTCCCGATGAGGGGCTCATCATCATCAAGCTCGAGGTACGACCGAATTCGCGCATGCGGCCAGCGCGTACCGATGCACCGGCTCTGCAGAGCGGCAGGCAGTTTCACATCGACGATCTTCGCGGCACGATAGAAAGAAAAGGCGGAACACGGCTCGCTGGCCGCAGCCATGAGGAACTGGCTCAGCGGAAACCGCCCGTCGGAACGCTTGTCAAAAAAGGCAAGAGGATAAGCAATCGTAATGAGGCCGGCCTCCCCACCGGAACCTGATTCAAGGAGGGTCGCGGAGGTCGCCCAACTCATGAAGGAGTCGTAGCCGTCGGGCTTTCGTACTGCCGCGTCGCCCTCGGCGTGCCACGGCTTCAAAGTCCCATGCTCGAGCACCATTCTGCCCGCTCGGGCGATGCCTTCGAACGGCGCGCCATCATGGTTCAGGCTGAAGTAGTATGTCACTTCCACGGCGGAGCCGCCCTGATGCCGGTCTGCGTTGAGCGCCTCGAGGACCTTTGCTTCCATGCCGGGAGTGGAGACAGGGATTCGGCCGATGTAGGGATGATCTGATTCGCTGGCGTTCAAGCGTGCCGTGTCAGATCTTCTCTCTACTGCCATGGGGCCCCTCTCCGCGGATGTAAGGATTTCTTCGATGCGCTTTGTCTCGGCGGAGGAAAGCGCCCACCACCGTGGCATTGCGCGTTCGCACGCATTTCACTGTTGCTTGCTGTATGCTAATATACCATCGTCATTATAGAATGTCTTTGGCTCAAACATGCTGCCGTGCCACAGTGCGTGCGCAGCTTGAACGGCACCTCCGCGTCTCCGCTATTCAAAACAACCACAACTATCTTGCCGTCAGGTCTCCGCGAGGCGGTCACTTCGAGCGCATCCGTGTAGGTGCTGCATGCAACGCGCTCCGAGCCCGGAACAATAAACCGGGAAAAATGGCCCAAGTAATAATATGAGCTTTGAAATTCCAGCGTTCCGGTCTTGGTATCGGCAATAATGGGCGCGCTGCAGAAGTTGCCGACATGATTGGGCCCGCCGTGTTCATCAAGGATGAGGTTCCAGTCGCACCATCCCGATGTCCAGTGATTAAGGTCGCCGATAATATCGTGTGCGTATTTTTCACCTGTGTCCCATGTCCCTACGCTGGCATGAGAATGGCACCCCTCCGTAAAGAGCATCATTTTATCCGGATAAAGGTGGTGGAACGTTTCAAGCTCCTCAAAGTGATCCCCCGAATACCAGTGAAACCCTATGCCTGCAATCTGTTTTGAAGCTGCCTTGTCTGAAAAAATCGTCTGGCCGCGCTCGACAAGGCGTTCCTTGTTATGGTCCCATACAAAAATCTTGACGCTGCCGAGTCCGGCTTTTTTCAATGCCGGACCAAGATACTTTTTGACGAAATCGCGTTCTTCCTCGGCCGTAAACACGCACGAATCCCAGCGCTGTGTTGCCTTGGGCTCATTCTGCACGGTGATGGCCCATATTTTCACTCCTTTTGAGGCGTAGACCTTGAGATACTTGGTAATATACCGCGCCCATAGTTCGCGGCATTCAGCCTTCAGCTTGCCGCCTTTGTTCATGGCGTTATTCGTCTTCATCCAGGCGGGAGGACTCCATGGCGATGCGAGCAAAGTGAGGCCCTTGCCTGCTGTTTTCTGCGCCTCCTGAATAAACGGGATAAGCGCCTGCTCATCGCGCGCAACGGAAAACGTTTTTAGCTCCGTATCGGCACGATCGTCCACGTACGCGTAATTTCCCAGCGAAAAGTCGCAGCTATTGATGTGGGTGCGGCACACGGCATACCCGTTTCCTTTCTCGGCGTCGAAATAGGCGGACAGAACCTGCTTTCGTGCGCGCGGCGGGAGTTTATAAAAAGTATAAGCAGCAGCTTCGGTAAACGCCCCGCCGAATCCAAGAATCTTCTGAAACCGGATCTTCTCGTGGATATTAATGAGCTGGTTCTCCGACTCAGTGTCGTCAGGATTACACACAAGGGACCTTTTCTTTGCTATTCGATCTTTAGTTCCCTGTGCGGTGAGGAACACCTCTATTGTTCTCTGCATCTTTGACATATTTCCCCCTGTCTTTTGTTGTTCACAAACACCGTTGCCATTCAATCCACTCATCGTCACCTTGTCGATGAGACATTCACCAAGATTAGGGTCATATCACGATCACTGGCTTCCTGTCAAAGTGACGACAGCAATCCCACTGCTCCGATAGCAGCGGCAGGAAAGGGGCTTTGTTCATCCGCGGCGCCGCGTGTATGATACGGTCAGGAGACCTCATGGCAATTCAAAAAGCAGCACCCGTGCGATCGTCCAAGAGCGTGGGCCATCGAAGCGGCTTCAGCCGGCTCCGAGACCGCAAGCGTTTTCTCCTCGTTGCCCTCGGAGTCTTGTACGCGTCCATGGCTGCCGGCGCCGTTCCAGCGGAGCGTGAGCCCGATTTTTCCGGATGGAGCCAGGTTCGAACGGAGCATTTTATTTTCGTGTATGAGCCCCGGGACAAGGAGGCGGTTCGCGAGCTCCTCTCTTTCGCGGAAGAAGCCTATGCGGAGGTGACGCTTTTCCTGGAAACAACGCCGCGGGAGATCTGGGTTGTGGTCAGGGGCCGGGTCGATGCCGCGAACGGGTACACCACTTCCTCGCCCCCGCATATCGTTCTCTACCTGGCCCCGCCCTCGGAACCGCTCATCGGCCTGGACGCATCGAGCTACCTGCGCCTGCTCTTCGTCCACGAGCTCACGCATTACGTCAATTTCCAGTATGACAGGGGCGCCCTGTCGCTGGGGGAGAACCTGTTCGGCCCCGGGATAAAGAATGTCGAGGCCGTCTTCTACGGGTACGCCATGATGGAGGGCATCGCCACTGAAACGGAAACCCTCTTCACGGATGGAGGACGCGGCCGCAACCCCTTTTTCGAGCTTGAACCACGCGCTCTCGCCCTGGAGCACTCGTTCTTCTCCCTGAGGCATGTTTCCTTCGGATCGAGCTTCCCTCCGTATGACCGTGTCTGGCTGGGCGGCTATCTCTTCGTGCATTATCTCCTCCAACAGTACGGGCCCGACGTGATCAGGAAGGTGCACGCGGCCTACGCCGCTTCTCCGTTGCTCGGCCCCTGGGCTGCTGTCCGCCGCGTTACGGGACACGACGCTTCCGAGGTCTTTGCGGGCATGATCCGGGACCTCGAGGCTCGCTACAGCGCTACGGCCACACTTACGCCGGGCCGCCAGGTGAGCCCTTCCGGGATCGGCGATTACTTTCTTCCCGTTGCAGCGGAACCGGGCTGGTATCTCTACCGCAGCACGCAGGAAAAGCCGGGGGCCATCGTGCGCTGGGATCCGCAGACGGGCAAGGAGCGGATCCTGCTTACAACCGGGCTGTCGGACGCGTCCTCCCTGACGGCTTCCAAGGACGGCTCTCAGATCGTGTTCGCGACCACTGACCAGACGGTCGGGAAGAGCGGCACCCTCCTGCTTTCGGACCTGTTCACCCTTGACCCGATCACTGGAACAGTGCGGAGGATCACCACGGGCGCCCATCTCTGGCAGCCCCGGTTCTCACCGGATGGCTCGACCCTGATCGCGGTGCAGGCAGAAGGTGACCATACACGGCTTGTGCGTGTGGACCGCGCTTCCGGTAAGGTGACGGTGCTGTATGCGCGTGCCGGAGCCACGGTGTGCACGCCTGCCTTTTCTCCTGACGGCGCCAGGATCGCCCTGGGCGTGCAGGCAGGAGGACGAAATGATATTGTCCTCCTTGCCCTGCCTCTCCCTGAAGCGGCTCCCGGACCCGATGGCCAGCCTATCAATGTGAACGTGGCTTCGGCAACGCCGCTGCTGTCAGACGCGCCGGGCCGGGAATACTATCCCTCCTTTATCGACAACACGACGGTGGCATTCTCCTCCGACAGGGGATCTGCTCTTGCGCTGTATTCCGCGGCTGTTGATGGCCACGATCCGACCCTCCTCTGCGACGACCCGGTCGGCGCCTGGGCGGGTGAAAGCATCGGCGGGAAGATCGTATACGGCACGTGGAGATCCTCCGGATTCACCCTGATGCAGAAAGATCCGGTAGTCCAGCCCAGCCCGAGCGTTCAGGCACGGCAACCGGCTGAATCCACACCGCTTCCCGCCATGCCGCCGTCCACGCGTTACGTCGACTTCCCCCGATTCCTCTTCTGGGCGCCAATGCCCCTGTACCTCACGAACGTGGCAGCGAGCGATCTTGTGCTTGCCCCGAGCGTTCTCTTTGGCAGCCTCTCGAACCTGGAATCGAGCTCGTTCGATGCCGCTTTTTCCTTTCGGACAGACTGGCTCCAGCCGGGGGCGCAGGTTGATTTTGAAAGCGTGCTGGGGACTGCCCAGGTTTCTTATGCGCTCTCAGAAGGCTTTGCTACCTCCGGATCCGGCGATTCACAGGAAGAGCTGCAGCAGCAGCTCCTCTTCTCCTTCCCGTTGGCGAGCGACATCGTTCTGGGGACCATGACCGGTCTCACTGCAACCACGGGTGTTGTCGACGCCCTTCTCCTCAGCAGCGCCGAGCCCTTCGGCTTTCTCGACGGCTTTCGCGGAATCGGGCCGAACGGCACCGCGCTTGACTTCCAACACGATATCGCTCTTGTCGCGGGGCTGGCGTACACGCGGCTGGAAGGGGGAAGCGCCTCTGATCTGTTTGCAAGGAACGCCCTGGTTCTTTCGCTCTCCTCGTCGCTCTATCCTCCCGGTCTGTCGGGCACGGGCATGGGCGCTCTCGCGCAAGGCCTCTTTTCACTCGCCCTTCCGTCACCGCTGCCCCACCAGGTGATCAAGGTCGGATTGAAAACGAGCTACACAACGTTCAGTAATTCGTTCATCCAGGTCACCAATCCTCGGGGGGACTTTGATCCGGTGATTCAATCGCTGCCGGGGAGAACGCTTGTCGCGCTCGACTATCAGTTTCCCATCGCCCTGCTGGATGCGCCCCTGTTCTACGTGTTCGGGCTGACGGCAATCGGCGCCGGCGCGCACGTGGAGGCAGCCGCGGACTGGAGCCCCGGCCCAGGCTCCCTCGTTTTCGACCGGTACATCTACACGGGCCTGGAAGTATTGTTTGTCATCTCCGCGGGAGAAGGAGTTTTCCCCCTTCTTCTGGGCACGAGCGTCCGGATCGATTCACAACTGTCGGCGCCATTCAATTGGGCCACGGATATTCGGCCCTACGTGGCATTCTCCACCGACAGTTTCTCCGGGGTGGGCCTCCGTCGAGGAGCAGACCTGGTTCCGCTGTACATCCGCGCGCCATAGAGCCCGCGTGCGCCGCTGGATCTTATCCGCGGAGAAGACAGCGCCGATCCGCGCTTGCGCAGGCAGGATAAAACTGCTATTTCCATAGCACACGGGGGAAGACGATGCCTGACCTTACAACCACGTACATGGGACTGCGCTTGAAGAATCCGCTCATCGCGGGAAGCTCGGGCCTCACGGGCACGCTGAAAGGCCTCCAGGATCTGCAGGAGGGCGGCGTTTCCGCGGTCGTGCTGAAGTCGATATTCGAGGAGGAAATCGCCGCTGAGTACGCCAGCACGCTCTCAGAGGCAAAAGGTAAAGGCATGAGCCTGGAATCCTACGACTACTACGATTACCAGGTCAGGGGTGAGCGTGTCGATGCGTACGTGGATCTCATCCGGCAGGCCAAGAAGTCGCTCTCCCTCCCCGTGATCGCGAGCATCAACTGCACCTATTCGCACGAATGGGCGCCCTTTGCCCGGGAGGTCGAATCCGCGGGAGCCGACGGCCTTGAGCTGAACATGTTTTTCCTCCCCTCGGACATCAAGCGCGCCAGCGAGGAGAGGGAGAAGGAGTACTTCCTGATCATCGAGCGCGTGCTGCAGCAGGTCCACATTCCGGTGGCCTTGAAGATCAGCTCCTCCTTTTCCACCCTGGCGCAGATGGTGGGCCGGCTGTCGCGCACCGGGGTGGCGGCGCTTGTGCTCTTCAACCGGTTCTACTCCATCGATTTCGACATAGAGGCCATGACGGTCACGGAGTCCAACACCTTGAGCACGCCGGCCGAGCTGGCAGGGCCCCTGCGTTGGGTGGCCCTCCTGTCCCGCCGCGTCGGCTGCGACCTGGCGGCATCAACGGGGGTGCACGACGGAGCCGGCCTGGTCAAGCTGCTGCTTGCCGGCGCGCAGGCTGTGCAGTCCGTCTCTTCGTTCTATATAAGGGGCCCTGGCCACGCCGCCGCCATGCTGAAGGCGCTGGGCGAGTGGATGGAACGCCACGGCTTTGCCACGATCGCCGATTTCCGCGGAAAGCTGAGCCAGGCGGAGAGCGAGGACCCCGCGGTCTACGAGCGCGTGCAGTTCATGAAACACTACGCCGGCTGACGGCAGGAGAGACGATCACCATCCCTCTTCAATGAGAAATCCCCAGCTTCCCCCGACGCCGGGCCGCTGGAAAGGCCACGCCCAATACAGCTCGACAATGGCTGCGCGTCTCCCGATGCGTATAAAACACCCCACATTCATTCGATGCCAGGGAAGCCACGGCGGAGCGTACAACATTGCAGCCAGGCCTCCTGCGCCACCCCTTCGCATGCACGGCCGAAAGGCGTCAGCGGTCAAGAGATATACGATTGACCCCGCCGATGTGCAGTGTAAAATGAGTACAAGAAAAGTAGTGCGGAGGCTGATTGATGAAAGCAATGGTGAGCTTTTTCTTCATGCTTGCGCTTGCAATTTCTCTCCCTGCACAGACGCCGAGCTGGCCCCAGTGGCGAGGGCCCGCGGGCAACAACACGTCAGCGGAAACAGACTGGGACTCTCTCGCGCTTCGCGACGGTGCAAAAGTGCTATGGATGGCAGACCTGGGCTTTGGCTACTCCGGGATTGCGATTAAGGATAACCGTCTCTACGCGGCGGGGAGAACATCGCGCTATCCGCACCAGCTCGCGTATTACTGCATGGACGCATCGACCGGACGGGTAATCTGGAAAAGCTTATTCGACAACAAAGGTGTGTTCCCACAGTCGACGCCGGCTATTGACGGTGATCGACTCTACGCCCTCAACGATGATGGCTTGCTTCGATGCCTGCAAGCTGCCGACGGGAAATTGGTCTGGGGAAAAAACCTGCAAGTCGACTTTCACATATTTAAGCCCGGGTATGACTGGTCAACCTCTCCCGTGGTCGAGGGCAGGCTGCTTCTCCTGAGCGCGAACTCCCGTGGTCTCGCGCTGGACAAGTCCAACGGCGATCTAGTCTGGGCGATCGACGATACGCGTCAGGAGCCCTCGGGAAACCCTGACCTCGATGGGGTGGCTTCTGTCGTTGTCGCGGACTTCCAGGAGAAGCGTGTCGCGGTGTTCTCCCTGGCGGCGACGATCGTTGGAGTCGACGTGGCGACGGGTGACAAGCTGTGGTCCTATACCTTGAAGAGCCCGGGGGTCATCCACGATCCGGTTGTTTCCGGCGGGCGCGTTCTCATCACAGACTGGAGCATCCTTCTCGAGCCCGGCGCGGACGTGCCGAAAGAGGTATGGATTTCCCCTACCGCTTTCGGAAGCTGGCCTGCGCCAGTCCTTATAGGCGGCTACCTCTACGGCACCGATTTCCCCAATGGGTTCTCTCCGGGCTCGTGGGGTGCCTTCCAGTACATTCACCCAGTCATGCTCTGCATGGACTGGACGACTGGGAATGTCGTCTGGAAAAAGGCCTTCCCCTGGGTGGAACTCACGACAGCGAATGGGAAGCTCATTGCTCTTGAGCTGAACGGAACCCTGCATATCGGGGAGGTCTCCCCATCAGGGTACACGGAGCTCTCGAGCGCTGACGTATTCGGGGGTGCGAAGAAGCAGAGGACCTTCGCGGCTCCGCCCGTCCTCTGCAACGGGAAGATCTATTGCCGCAACTCGAACGGAGAGCTTCTCTGCATCGACGTGGGCAAATAAAAATAGCGCTGGCTACTCGTTTCGCAGGACGGCAAAGATCCTGCCGCGCAGTGTGAGTCCAGCAGCTATTGCCGCGCCGATGGCGCCGCAGATGCAGATGCCAAGCACGGGAAGAATCAGCGATGCGGTCGGGAAACTGCCTGCCTGTCCCACGGCGGAAGGGATGACCGCGACCGCCGCTGAAGCAAGCCCGACGACTGCTCCGATACAAAGCGGCAGTAGTGTCTCCATGATCACCATGGCGAGCACCCGCCCTGAGCTCAGTCCGACTGCCCTGAGGAGGGCAAGCTCCCCACGGGACTCCGCGACATTGCGGGCCGCCACGACCGCCAATCCAAGGGTGCCGATCAGCATTCCCAACCATCCAAGCAGACTGAAAATCGACAGGTATGCGTTCTCAACGGCGTTGAACCGGGCAAGCCGATCGGCGGAATTCTCCACGAAGAGGCCGTTGGCGGCCAGGGATCGTTCGAGTGCGGCAGTCGTTTCCTTTCTCAGCTCTGGCGGCGCGTCCACCAGGTATGCCGAATGGCCGCTGGTAGAAGGAAAATGCCGGGCAAGAGCGTCTTCGGGCACCAGAATGCTTCCCTGGAAGACTGAATTGGCAATTCCTGCGACAAGGCGAATCCTGATCAGTGCGCCGTGCTCGTCAGGGTATTCGATCGCGTCGCCAATGCGGACGCCGAGTCCCCAGGTGGCAACGCTCTGGTCGATCACGGCAGGAACTTCGTTCTCTCCGAGGTCGGCATCGAGGAGAGACCAGGCATCGGCGGCCCGCATTCCTGGGGCCATGGAGACTGTCGTGAACCGGCCTTTCAAACCGGAAGAGCTCACGCCCAGGAGGCGAGGCCGGGCCGCGCGGTTGAGATCGAGGCAGCTCGCGTCGTCGCCGTCCAGCGAACGGATTCCCAGGAAGCTGACGCCCGAAGGCAGCGCGGCCGCCAGCCGCCTCTCGCGTGTTGCGTCCACCGCAACGGCTGTTTCCGAATAAAACGCGAAACCGCCGGTGCCCGCATCTTTTTTCTCGGGAGACGAAACGCCTATCCGGTTCGCTGCCACGGCCGAAACGACGAGGATGCTGCAGGCAGCAAGCGCCGCGAGGCCGAGGCTCCGCGAGCGTCTCCGCGCGGTATTCTGCACGGCGACGCCGAACAGGGTCGGTGTGCCCTCAGTACGGGACGCGTGCATCCGTTCCAGCAGGGCGGAGACAGCGCCGATGCCGCTTGCCAGCAGGAGCGCGGAGGCGATGAAGAACCCTTCTGGCGATGAAAGGAAGATGAGACATGTGGTGGCTCCTGCCAGGCACAGAATCAGCGCAGCCACGCGAACGAGGCGCCGGGCTCCCGCCGGGAGCAAGCCGTGTCGGCGGGCGCGTGGTTCAACCTGCGGCCGCCCGAGAACCGCTCGGGCGGGTGGCATTCGGAGTATCATAACCGCCGCATACGTGATCGCTGCTGTCGATATTATGAACCCCCCAATAAACGCTTTCACAAAGGATGCGGGACTGACATAGGGCACGATCCCCCGCGTCTGCACAGCGTCACGCCAGACAGTGCTCAAGGCAAGGACAATCCCTCGATGCGCGGCGATTCCCAGGACGATGCCTGCCAGGCATCCCAGTAACGCCACCAGCGCGCCCTCGCCCACGACCAGGAGGGCAATGCGGCCGCGGCCAAGCCCGACGGCGGCGCATATCCCGATGTCGGCCGTGCGCTGTTCGGCTGACAGGAGGAACAAAAGGCCCGTGAGAAGAAGCGCCGCGGCGACAAGGAATGCGCTCAGCCCCAGGAAGAGCTGGCCGAAATCGACCCCATGGGCGCTCGCCGCCAGCGCCGTGTCACGCACTGGCGCGAAGGAAAGCCCGAGCGCACCGGGGGAGATGCCGGACATGATGCGGGAGGCGAGAGCCGTCTCAGGCCCGGCAGAGACCGGGAACCGCATAGCCGTGCTTCCCCCGAACCGCGTCGACCACAGGCGCCGCGCGGCTGCGACACCCACGAACGCCTTGGGGCTACCGCCGTACGCGTCCCAGTAGGCCTGGTCGCGAGGCTGGATTCGCGTAAGGTCGATCGGCACCCCCGGGGCCCAGTCCCTGCAATTCATTACGCCCGCGATACCGGGGAATTCGGGCATGAGCCCGCGGTCCTCCGGGCGTATGGGGACGATCGCTCGTACGGTAAAGCGCGCGCTCCGTTTCTGCAGGCCGTCGGATGCGCCGGGGCCCGGCACGAGGTAGCTCAGCTCCACGAGGTCTCCGGGGCCCGCATCCAGAGCGCGGGCAGCCCAGTCGTTGAGGACGATCCCGTCGTCTCCGAGATCAGGAGGTAATCGTGCGTCCGGGACCCCGGCCACGAAGCAGTAGGAGATGCCGGCCCGTGGGGAGGAAATTGTGTCGACGAACCAGGTGAGGATGGCATGCCCATCGGCTTCCGCCGCTGCCTGCTCGACCGGCGGATCGAGCACGACCCTGTCCGACACGAGCTCCCATCCGCTGGAAAGGCTGCGCAGGCGAAGACCCGCATCAGCGATCCTCCACGAAGCGGCAAGGGCAGTCTGGACTTCGGCAAGGGTGGTTCCGGCCGGGGGTGAAAGAAGAACCGTGTTGGCCATCCCCGGCCTGCCGATGCGGGCTGCAAGGGATTCGCGCGAGACAAAGGCATTCAGCGGCTGCGACTGCCCGACCCTGAGGCTGAATCCGCTGATTCCGGAATCGGGAAGCACGGTCTTCACGGAGAGCCGCAGGGCCACGGTGCCCCCCGCGCCGACAGACATCGGCGCATCCGCCGGCATGGAGGATCCTGCCGGCACGCGCAGCACGATCTCTTCCCCCGCGCGAGCACCAAGCCTGCGCGACAGAGACTCATCGATGATCGCTTCGTCGATGCCGGGAACGGTCCCGGGGCCCGCGACCGTAGAGAAATCAGCTCCTACGCCGAGCACGCGGACGGGCGAGGCTCGTGTTTCCCCGCCGCGGCCCGTGGCGGAGCCCCGTAGCGCTACCATTGCCGCCCCCTGTCCGCCAAGCTCTGCCGCCAGCTCGCCGGCAAGGGATGCGCGAACGAACCTGTCGTTCGACTCCATCGCGAATGCGGTCCCTCCGAGCCGCTCCAGGGCGATCGCGCGGAGGCTGTGACGGACCGAGTCGCCGGCGCCCAGCGCCCCGAACAGCACTGCCGTGGAAAGCGCGGCTCCCAATGCGACCGCGGCGTTGGTGCGCCATCGCCAGGTCAGGCCGCGAAGCACGAGCCGGGCCACGGTCATTCCAGGATCCTTCCCTCGCGCAACGCGCAGCGGCGACTCATCATGCCAGCGATCTCCGCCGCGTGGGTCACCACCACGAGAGCCGTCCCCTGGTCGTGGTTCACTTCGACGAGGATTTCGCCGAGTGACCGCGCGGAGCGTTCATCGAGCGATCCCGTGGGCTCATCGGCCAGCAGCACGGAAGGCCGGTTGATGAGCGCGCGGGCAACGGCGACGCGCAGGCACTCCCCCCCGGAGAGCTCCGAAGGACGATGCCCGAGCCTGCCGCCGAGGCCTACCCTCTGCAGAAGGCTCCGTGCCCTCTCCCGCGCGTCCCGGTCGCGATTTCCGAGTGTCGGCATGAGAACGTTCTCCCATGCCGAGCACTGGGGCAGCAGGTGGTGGAGCTGGAAGACGAAGCCGATCCTGCGGTTGCGGATACGCGCGCGCGTTCGCTCGTCGAGGCCGGAGATGTTCTGCCCCTCGAAAAGCACGCGCCCGGCAGTCGGGGTGTCCAGGCCGCCCATGAGAGACAGCAGGGTGGTCTTTCCGCAGCCCGACGGCCCGACGATTGCGACCGCCTCTCCCGGCGAAATCTTGAGGTCAACGCCCCGCAGAATCTCGACGTCGCCTTCCCCGTCCGGTGAGGGGAAGCTCTTCCAGACGGCGTCCAGGGATATCACGGACTCTCTCACCGCGCGCCTTCCCCGAACGCGTAGAGCGCGCCGTCCTCGGAGGCAACCACCGCCATCCCATCGGCAAGCGCCGGAGAGCCATGCACCGGCTCGCCGAGGTCGTATGTCCAAGTCTCCGCGCCGTTGTCGAGGGAGAGCAGGACGAGGCGGCCGTCGCCGGACCCGACCAGGACCGCTGAGCCGGCAATCACCGGGGAGCTGTCCACCTCTCCTCCGGCCTCCCACGCCCACCGCAGCCTGCCCGAACGCGCATCGAGGCAATGCACGCGTCCGTCCCTGCAACCCACCACCACCGCGTCCACGCCCACGGCAGGCGAAGAGAAAAAGGCGCCCCCCTCGCGGTCGCTCGAGTAGCTCCATGCTATCTTGCCGGAGGAGATCTCGACGCAGATAAAAAGGTTCGCGTAGTTGCCGACATACACCTTGCCACCGGAGATCGCCGGGGAGCCGGGGATGTAGGAGCCCGTGTCCACGACCGCGACCTCTCTGCCGTCGAGTGCCGACAGGAAGTGCAGGTGCGCGTCGCAGCCTCCGAAGACAACGAGGGAGCCGACAATTGCCGGCGCGCCGTTGATGAAGTTGCCCGTGTCGAATTGCCAGCGGAGGCTGCCCGTGGCGCCATCCAGCGCGTAGAGGCTGCCGTCGTAGCTTCCCACGATCACCGTGACGGCTGCCCCTTGCCTGTGGACGTTCGGCGAACCGGCTATGCGGCCCCCGGTCGGGAAGGACCAGCGCAGCCTGCCGGTAGTGGCGTCCAGCCGATGAACGGTTCCCGCCGAGGTGCTCACGTACAGCGCGGAGCCATCGACCAAGGGCGGCGCCTCAATGGCCGAGCCGACGCCGCTCTTCCAGATCGTCGCCCCCGTTGCCGCAGCCAGGCAGTACACCGAGCCGTCGGACACGCCTGCGAAAACCCTGCCGCCGGAAATGACGGGTGAGGTTGCGAATTGATCGGCAGCGCGGAATTTCCACTTCAGCGAAAGCGGGACGTGCAGCGGCCGCGGAGAGGCGCCGTCGAGTCTCCCGTTGCCCCGGAAACCTGGCCAGTTGTCGGAGCTGACGGGGAAGCCCTCCGCGCCTGCCCTCAGGGAAAATACAAGGCAAAGCATTCCCGCAAGGCCGACCAATCGATTCCTCATGGTTGCCTCGCGAGGGCTCCGGTCGGGCAGCGGGAGATGCATTCAGCCGCGGACGTCCCCAGTGCCGATGCAAAATCAGCCCCGAGCGCGCCGCGCACTTCCACGGTGGAGCTGCGGCCGCTGAAGGCGATGCCTGGCCGCGCGCCTGCCCTGTCGGAGATGCGCACGCAGATGCCGCACCGGATGCACTTGCCCGGCGAGAACGAGACGCCGCCCCCAGTCTGTGGAGGCGGCGGAAGAGCAGGCCGGCGAAGCCCCAGCCTCCGCGTGTCAGCGCCGATCTCTTCCGCGAGGGAGCGCAGGAGGCAGGAGGCCTTGCGGACGCAGTCGCACTCGAGGCAGCGGCCGGCCTCGGCCGCGTCCGCATCCGCGGCGTTGCGGCGGCGCCGCGATGCCCGGGCGTCCGCCGCTGCCGCGAGCGCGCGGAGGGTTGCAGTCTCCGCGTGTCCGCAGCGAGAGTCGTGCCGGGCACTGACGTCTCTGGCGCCCGGGCGCGGCAAGGGATCGCAAGGCCCCAGCCCGATAAGCAGGGCGCGGATGTTCAGCGCCCGGTCCACCCTTGCGCGCCTGCACGCGCGCTCGCAGGGAGCGCTGCATGTGTCGCACGCCGGACCCGGGTGCGCCCCCCCGGCTGACCGGCAGAGCGCTGCTCCCCGGCGGTCGCCTTTTGCAATGCGGCGGATGATGGAAGGCACATCGAGGCGAGCGGGGCAGACGCGCGTGCAGGGCGCCTCGCAATCGCCGGCATGCTCGGCAAGGAGCAGCTCGACGGCATGCAGGCGCGCGTCCCTCGCACGCATGCTCGCGGTCAGTATCCGCTGCCCGTCCTGGACCGGGGTTGCGCAGGAGGGCACAAGCCGGCCGGTCGTCTCCTCCTCAACCAGGCAGACCATGCAGGAGGTATGGTGGTCGAGGTCGGGTTGGAAGCAGAGAGCAGGAATGGAGATCCCGCAATCCCGGGCTGCCTGCAGGACCGTCGTGCCTGCAGGGACGCGTATCGCCCGGCCATCAATCATCGCATCAGGCATGCGCCGTTCCCCTGGGCACAACCTTCACTGCGTCTGACAGGCAGGACTGGCGGCAGGTCCCGCATCGGACGCAGAGCGTGTCATCAATGGAATGCCTCTCGTACGGCCGGGGTGTTATCGCGCCTGACGGGCAGCGCTGCGCGCACCGGGTGCACCCGATGCAGGCATCCGTGATGGTGAAGGAGATGAGGTCCCGGCAGCGACCAGCGGGGCAGCGCCCCTTCAGGTGCTCCTCGTACTCACCCCGGAAATGACGGATTGTCGAGAGAACTGGATTGGGCGCGGTCCGGCCCAGGCCGCAGAGGCTCGTGTCCGCCGTTGCCCGGGCGAGCTCTTCGAGCCGCTCGATGTCTCCGGGCCGGGCCGTTCCCGCGCACATGCTCTCGAGGAGATCGAGCATCAGCCGTGTGCCGACCCGGCATCCCGTACACTTCCCGCAAGATTCGCGCTGCACAAAGGCCAGGAAATAACGGGCGACATCGACCATGCAGTCCTCGTCGTCCAGGACAACCATGCCCCCGGAGCCCATCATGGCTCCCGCTTCGGCGAGGCTCTCGAAATCAATCGGCCGGTCCGAGAGACTTTCCGGCACGCAGCCGCCCGACGGTCCCCCCACCTGTACTGCCTTGAGCCGGCGCCCCTCCCTGACGCCGCCGCCGATCTCCTCCACGACTGCGCGTAGACTCATCCCCAGGGGGACCTCGACCAGCCCGCCGCGCCGAATCTTTCCGGCCAGCGCGAAGGTCTTGGTTCCGGGGCTGCCCGGAGTCCCAACCTCCCTGAACGCCGATGCTCCCCGCGTGATGATCCACGGCACTGCCGCGAATGTTTCCACGTTGTTGATGAGGGTGGGCATTCCTTCCAGTCCTGCCTGCGCGGGAAACGGAGGCCGCGCGCGGGGGCATCCGCGCCGGCCCTCGATTGCCGCGATCATGGCGGTCTCCTCCCCGCAGACGAAAGCGCCTGCCCCCTCGACGATCTCCATGCGAAGCGCAAGGGGAAAGCCGGGGACGTGGCCGTCGAAAAGCCCTTCGTCGCGGCACGCGGCCATTGCCCGTCGGAGCCGGGCGATCGCAAGAGGATACTCGCTGCGGATGTACACGATGCATTGCGCGGCGCCGGTTGCGTAGGCGGCAACGGCCATTCCTTCCATCACGCGGAAAGGAGCGGACTCCAGCGTCAGCCGGTCCATGAAGGCGCCCGGGTCGCCTTCATCCGCGTTGCAGATCACCGCCTTCCGCGCTCCGTGAGCCGCGCGCACCTCCTGCCACTTGAGGCCGGTCGGAAATCCTGCGCCGCCCCGGCCGCGCAGGCCGCTCGCCGCTATCCGCCTGATCACCTCCTCCGGAGGCATCTCGCTGAGGCACGCGCGAAGCGCCTCAAACCCGCCTTCCCTGCGATAGCCATCCAGATCCAAAGGGTCCGATTCGAACCCGTCGGTGACGATCCTCACCTGCCTTGCCCAGAACGCATGGTCCGGACCAGCCGCCAGGTCCAAGCTGAGGGCCACGCCGCGCGCGGCCCCGCGGTCCATGACGCGCACGAGCGCGCGGGAAAGGATTCTCCCGGCCTGGAGCAGGGGAGGCGCGGGTCGAAAGTGCCGGGCAAGGATGTCCGGGACGTCCCCCGGCGTGATTCCCGCATACATTGTCCTGGAGCCTGAACCGGAGAGCACTTCGACAACCGGCGCGCGGTACGAGATCCCCGAGCACCCGGATCTGCGGACGGAGACAGGCAGGCGCCATGTGCTGGCTTCCCGGGAAATCGCGTCAAACACCTCGCCGGCCCCGGCCGCGCGGCAGCTCGTGCATGTGCACAGCCGCACGGTCCCCCTTTCCGACCCTCCTGGTGGGCGCGACGGTTCCGCGTCACGACCGATCGATGCGCGGGACGCCAGGAAGGCGTCGAGAACACCGGGTACCTGCTGCCGGTCGAGGTGGCCGAAGATCGTGTCATCGATCTGGGCGACAGGTGCGAGCATGCAGCATCCTAGGCATGCCACCCTCTCGACCGTGAACATCCCGTCCCGGTCGGTGTCCGCGCGTGCGTCGATTTTCAGGGCTGCGCGGAAGCCGTCGTAGACCTGCTCGCCTCCCTTGACGTAGCAGGCGGTGCCGATGCACACCCGGATCAGGTGACGTCCCGAGGGGGTCCGTCGAAAACAGGGGTAGAAGCTCGATACGCCCTCGATGAGCGCCGCCGGGAGTCCGGTGGTTTTCTGCAGGTGCCGGAGGACGTTCGTCGGCAGGTAATGATAGCGGTCCTGGACACGCTTCAGGAGAGGGACGAGCTGTTGGCGGTCCGCGCCTGTCTCCTCGATCATGGACTGAATTTCCCCGGGGTCGAAAACGAGGTCCGCTGTCACCGGGGCAGGGGCATCACAGTCCATCTCTTCCCCCGATGCAAAACAGATGCCGGTCTCCCCGTATGAATATCTCTGAGCCTCGGATCGCCGGCGTCGCCTCCGTGTGCTCGCCGATCGCAGGGCTGCCAATGATCTTCAGGGCGCGGTCCGCGGCGAGGATCCGCATCACCCCGTTGCGGTCCAGGGCATAGATGCGCCCCGCGGCGAAGAGGGGAGAGGCATAGAAGCCGGTGGTGAACTCCGACTTCCACAGCACGTCCCCGCTGGCCGCATCCAGGCACGACACCACGCCATAGCTGGCCGCCATGATGAGCAGCCCTCCCGGGATCGCCAGCGGGCTGGCAACATCGGGGAAGTCCTCGTAGACCTCCCAGCGCTTTTCCCCGGTGGCCGCGTTCGCCGCCGCGAGGCTGAGAAGCTGGTTGGAGGAGAACACCCTCCCGTCCGCGAAAGCCGGTGACGGGGCGTTTTCGCCCATCATGCCCTCGAGCGACCACAGCTCCCTGCCGCTTGCCGCCTCATAGGCGGTGAGCACAGGGGTGCCGTTCACGAAGATCCGCGCATCCTTGCCGCTGCCCGTCACAATGGGCGACGCCCAGCACGCCGCGACGTTCCGCCTGGCCTCCCACCGGGTCGCCCCGTCCTCTGCCTTGATGCAGAGCAGCCGTCCCCCTTCGCTCTGATCAAGCTGGATGATGAGCGAGTCACCGCAGAGTGCAGGGGAAGAGGCATACCCGTAGTTGAGGTCCAGAGGGCCGAGGCTGCGGATCCAGATGATAGCCCCGGAGAAGCTCAGCGCCGTGATGTCTCCGTTGGGAAAAACGGCGAATGCGGCGCTTCCATTGACGGCCATCGTGTTCGGGGCGTATCCGGCAGTGTCTGCAACAACGGCCGGCCCGGAACCTGCTGGAACTGGAACAGGCGTTCGCCAGAGCAGCTTCCCGGTGGCGGTGTCCCAGCAGAAAACCTCCCGGGCCGATTTGTCAGCACCGGTGAGAAAGACCCGGCCGCCCCAGACCACGGGCGAGTTGCGCCCGGGCAGCGGCATGTCTGCTGCCCATCGGATGTTCCTGCCTGACATCCCGTCCCAGTCGATCGGGGGATCCGCGGCGGAGGACATGCCAAGACCGCCCGGGCCGCGGAACTGCGGCCAATTGGTTAGGGTCGAGTCCCCGGGGTTCGCCGCTGCCGAAGGAGCCGCCGGCTTTGGCGCAGGGATGGCGGGCGCCTTGGTCTGCTGTACGACCTCCCCGGTGGATGCAGCCGGGCCCGGTTCGGGCGCGCTCGCGCGGAGCGCCACGACGCTGGCCTTGCCGGAAGTGCTGGCTGCGGCGGATGCGCCGGTCTCGGGGGGAAGGAATCGCGCGCTGAGAACGGCCGCGCCGACCCCCGCGATTAGCAGGACAAGCCCGAGAGCCGAAAGTGCAATGCGCATGCCCGCTGCCTCTTTCAGCGGACCGGCGGGAAGAGCCGCCTTGGGGAACGGCAGGCTGCGGGAGAGCGCGCCGGCAAGCCTGATGCAGCCGAGCATCACCGCAACGCCGACGGCCAGCAGAACGCTGCCGGTGCGCGCCTGCCACTGCCGCGTGAAATACACCCGGCGCGCCGCCAGGTCCATGGCGCGTATCTGCTGTGCCAGCGAATCATCCGTCGGGGCCGCACGGTAGCGCTCCCTCAGCGCGGCGAGAGCCGGGTTGTCCAGGGGTTTCAGGGTGGCTGCCTCGATGTAGTTTGCGACGAGCAGCGTGGCAACCGCGACGCTGAAGACGGCTGCCACCACCGCGACTCCCCGGCACGTGCTCACGAGCAGCCGGGCCAGCCGCGCGTCGATGCGACGGGTGAAGGGCATCATGCAGCGCTCCCGGTCTGTCCCGCCGGCCTGCGGCGCAGATGCTCGCGAGGGCAGTGGGAGAAGCACCGGCCGCAGGACACGCACGCAGCCCTGTCCATGGAGTACTCCTCCGTCCGCCGGCGGACGAAGCTCCCCAGAACCGTCAGCACGAGAACGAGCATGGTGAAGCCGGCGGCAACGGGCGTGCCTCGGGCGAACCGCAGGCGCACGTCGGCTGCCGCACGAAAGAGCTCGTCGGTCGTGGCTGTCTGGGACCTGAACGTGACGCTTTCCAGCGTCGTGGCGGAGGTTTCCCCGGCATCTTCCCGCCGCACCTGTTCGGCCAGGCGCACCGTGGGGTGGGCCTGGGCGATGGCTGGCGAAGCGAGGAAGCCCAGCCAGGCTGCAAGGCCGACCAGGACAGGCGTGGCGAGTATCGACAATGCAAACGCCCGGCGTTCCCCCGCGGGGGGAAGGCCGGCAGGCGGAGAGAATGCGGGCCGGATCGCACCCACGGGGCAGGCATCTTCGCAGAGCCTGCACTGCACGCAGCTATCAGGGGAAATCGTCGGGTGCCGCAGCGCCAGATGCGACATCCACCCGAGGATCAAGCCATAGGGACAAAGAAAACGGCAATAGGGCCGCGCAACCACGGTTCCCAGCGCGAGAAAGCAGGCGCCAAGGGCCAGAATCGGGGCCCTTCCCCCCAGCCGGAAAAAGGATACAAAAGGGTCGAAGCGGCAGATCACGAACTCGCCACCGGTCGCCGCAAAGAGCACCGCAAGAGAGAGATACGCGGCGGGCAGCACGCCCAGCGGCACCGAAAGCCAGCGGGGGAGGCGCAGGGGCCGGACGATCACCGCCTCCTGCAGCGCGCCGAACGGGCATACACCTCCACAGAATGCCCTGCCGGTGAGAAGCGCAGCGACCAAGGGAAGCACGAAGAATGCCACGGCGGACAGCGGGAGGGCGTATGTCGGGTCGGAGAGCGCGAGGGCGACATTCTGGATCGACCCGATCGGGCAGATGCAACCCTTGCGGAAGAAACCGAAGTACCCGATCGAGAAAACTCCGAGCAGGAAAATTCCCTCCCGGCTGCGCGCACGCACCGAGAGCCAGCCCGCGGCAGCCAGCGCGAGCCCCAGGACGAGCACGTCGAGGGACTGGAGCCATTCCGCGCGCGGAAGCGGATTCTGTATGGAGGGTGCCTGGTAGTCGGAGAGGAACTCGGGCCGGGGGACCCGGTCCGCTGCCGGGAGCAGGGCAGGTGCGCCCGCCAGAATGGCGAAAGCGATGAGGATCGCCGCGGCGCGGCGTACCGCGTCACGAGCATCCGGACATCGACCGTCAGGCATCGCGCGCCTTCCCCTTCAGCAGGTAGGGATGGCGTGCGCTCACCCTCTTCACGGCCCGCGAGGGGCAGTTGCGGGCGATCGAGCAGGAGTTGCAGTGCATGCATCGGTCGTGCCGGATCTGGAGGAAAAGAGAACCGTTGCCGAATGCCGCGCATCCCTTCACGCATTTGCCGCAGCCTGTGCAGAGCGACTCATCGATGGTGTATTCGAAATAGGGATCCTCGATGAACCGCCTCCGAAGCGCCGAGGTGGGGCAGAGACGCGATTCCGCGGAAGTGTCGAGCTTCTTCGCTCCCTGCTGCAAGTATCCGCTGCACAAATCGCAGTACCCGCACACGTCGTAAGCGTGCACCGCCTTTACCGCGGATGGCGACTGCACGCACTGCGTCTGGCAGTTGCCGCATTGCACGCAGACGTCGGGGTCGATCTGCCACACCGTTCCGTCGATCGAGGAACGCAGGGAAAGAGCCCCGGCCAAACCTCCCAGCCCCAACCCCGCCGCGATACCGGCGCCCAGGCGGAGAAACTGCCGCCGCGTCATGTCCCCCGGTGCGCCCATGGCGCTTCCTCCTTCATCGAGAGAGCCTGCGGGAGCCCGCAGGAAGCAAATACCGGGCAGCCCCGGCAAACGCTGTCATTCACGCAGGTCTCAGCCGTAGGCCGGGGCTTGCCGTGCAGGAGCCGCGCTCCGAGCAGGGCAAGTCCTCCGAGCGCGCCCAGTCGGCCCAGGGTCCGGAGGAACTCCCTTCGCGTCATCTTTTCAGTCATCGCCGGCCATCTCCTTGTGGCAGTAGACCCGCACGGCGCGTTCTCCCGGCACGAGGATGAGCACCTCGCCGCCGTTCGCCTTGCGCGTCGCGACAGGAAGGCTCACGGTGCCGGCGGGGAAATCGGCCGGGAGAGCGACCACGGCGCTCAACCGTCCATCCGGCTCGTACACTTTCACGCGCGGCACGCCCTTTTCGCTCGTGACCACGGATCCGCAGGGAAGCACGGCGATGTGCGCGGGGTTGCAGCATCCAAGAAAGCCGTCCACATCGGCTGAAGCCCTGCCCCACGATCCAATCAGCCGTCCGTCGGCGCCGTAATGCTGGACGCGCTGCGCCCCCGGGTTGGCTACCCACAGGCTCCCGTCGGCCGAGGAGGAGGCATCGAAAAACGGGCTTGGCACGCGGAAGCTGCTGTCGACGATGCCGCTGAGCTTGCCGTGCGTGTCGAAGCGCAGGAGCATGTGATTGCCTGCGTCGGTTACAAACACGCTGGATCCGGACACGGCGATCGAGGTCACGATGGCCTGCGAGCCGAGATCGGGCCAGGCCGTTGCCGCCCCTGTCGCGGCATCGAGCGCCGCGACGTGGTCACGCAGCCCAAGGTAGATCATCTTCTCTCCGCCCAGGGCCACGCAGACCGGCTCCTCCTCCAGGTCGAACCTGGCCTTCAGCGCGCCCGTGCGGCCGAGCACCACGACAGCCTTGTCGCCGCATGCGACCAGGGTGCCGTCCTGGCGCACAGCGAACCCGCGCGGCTGGTCGAGCGGGACGGGCACCTTCAGGCGCAGCCTGTAGAGGAGCAATTCCGCGGGGACCTTGCTGAACGCGCTGAGCGAATCAGGCGCCGGCGCCTCCGCCGTTGCCGCGGGCCTCGTGATCTCCCGGCCGACGATAAGCCCGATCCCGAAGGTCGCCAGAACTGCCACGGCCGCGAGGCCGATCTGCATCAGTCGTTTCTTGCCGTCGGCCATCGCCTCATCCTTTCCCCCGCAGATCGACACAGACCATCCGGCGCGAGTCGCGGGCAATGAGACGGCCGGAAACGAGCGCCATTGGAGCCCATGCGTCCGGTCCGGGAAGAATCTTCGCGCTCCCGAGGGGCAGGAACGCCTCGGTGGAGGCTTGCGCGATCCACAGCACGCCGTCCTCGTTGAGAATCACGAGCTTTCCGTCTGCGATGAGATACGGGCCGAGCCCGAACCTGCGGGTCTGGCCGCTCGACCACACCCAGCGCCCCGCGGGGTCCCAGCAGGCAAGCTCGCTCCGCCGCGGCCCCGCGTCCTTGGGCAGGATGCCGATGAGCATGCCATGGTAAAGGAGCGGAGTCTGGTGCTCGCACGCGAACCCATCCGCGGGCCCATATCGGTACAGAACGCGCGCCGTAAAGGTCGGACCCGTGTGGGACACCTTCAGCATGATGCTTCCCGCGCCGTAGCCCGCTGTCACGAACACGCGTCCGTCACCCAATACCACGGGGGAGGGGGCGATCACGGTCGCATCGAAGGCGCGCGACTCCCAGAGCAGGGTGCCGCGATTGCCCGGCTCCGCGGACACGCCGACGATCCCGCCGATCGCGGCGTACACGTACGTGCGCGTCCCCTGAATGGTCGCGAGCATAACGGAGGAATGCGATGTCTTCAGGCCCGAAGGGTTCGGCGTCTGCCAAACGACCTTGCCGGTGGGCAGATCAAACCCGACAAGCAGCGCGTTTCCTCCCACTGCCATGACCGCCTGTTTCCCGTCAATGAGCGGGCACTGCCCGGTGTACCAGAGGGGAACCTCCCCCCCGAAGCGCGCGGGAAGGTCGGCGCCCCAGAGCAGCTCACCCGTGCGCGCATCGCAGCACATCGCGATGCAGGACGGCCCGATGGTCACCACGAAACGGCTGTCCACTGCAGGGACCGTGCGCGAGATGCCGTGGTTGCGCTTCAGCCGGACGGTGTACCAGCGGCGCCAGATCTCCTTCCCGTCATCCAGAGAAAAGCAACGAAGAGAATCGGCCTGCCGGCGCTCGTCGTAGTCCAGCACGTAGACCCTGCCGTTCGCCACCGCTGCTCCGGCATGGCCTTCCCCGAGCTCGACGGTCCAGAGCTCCTGGGGATGCCATCCCGCCGAGGGGGACACCAGCGGCACCGATTCGTGGCTCGTGTTGTCCATATAGCTTCCCCGGAATCGGGGCCAGGAGGCAGTGAGAGCAGAGGGGGTGCCGTCGAAGGAGCGAAAGAACTCTCCGATCTTTATCTCCGTGCCCGACGGCCTGGCCTCGGGCCTCCCGTCCGTCCCCGGCAGGTTCGGAGCAAGACCCTCGACAGGGTCATGCACAACGAGAAAGCTGAATCCCGTCAGCGCAGCGCACGAGGCAAGAGTGACAATGGCAGCGCGCAGCAGCCGGTAGATCAATCGCGTAAGACGGCTGACAGCGAACGAAGCGCGAGCGCGCCCCGTTCAGTTGACCCGATCATTCTCCCTTCCCCCCTTTTGGATCCGTCTTGCGATCGCTTCGATTCAAATTCTGAATGGCCGTATTATATCACACGACATCCGACCGGCAACGATTCGCGGGTAGACGGCGGAGTCGGACGTCTCTACAATTGCCGCACCGCCGAAATCAAAAGGAAGGACGACGTATGACTCGATGCGCGGCCGTACTTCTGCTGGTGTTCATTTCACTCTCCGCCCAACCTGCAAGGACCCAGGCGGCGAACTGGCCGCGGTGACACCGTGTACAGCTTGAGCAGGGAAGGACACCTGTTCGCTCTGGATGCATCGAGCGGTGCTGTCCGCTGGGCGAAGCACCTGGTGACCGATTTCGGCGTCTCGCCGCCGGATTACGATTTCGCCGGGTCGCCGGTCGTTTCAGGCGGTCTGCTCCTCCTGAACGCCGGCAGGTCGGGGCTTGCAGTGAATAAAACTACGGGAGCCAGGATCTGGGACAGCGGAACGGGTCCCGGGGGCTATGCCACCCCTGTGCTCGCGGAGCTCTCCGGTACCCCGGCCGTGGTCATCTTCGGCCGCATCGCGGCGTACGGCGTGGCTCTCGCGAATGGCGCCGTCTTGTGGTCCTTCGAATGGCAGACGGGAAGCGACGCGAACGCCGCCGATCCAGTGGTTATGGATGGCACGATCTTCGTTGCGTCCGCGTACGGCAAAGGCTGCGCCCTGTTCGACGTAACCGGCGCCCGGCCGACGCCGCTCTGGCGAAACGACGCTTTCCAGACCCACTTCGGCAGCTTCGTGCTTCTCGACGGGTATCTCTACGGCATTGACGGCGATGCACGAATGCCGGCCCTCGGCAGCCTGCGCTGCATGGATGTCCGAAACGGCGCGGTTGCCTGGAGCGCGCCTGTGGGATTCGGCTCCCTGATTGCTGCGGGCAGCCGGCTCGTCGTGCTCACCTCGACGGGCACCATCCTCGTGGCCGAGGCGTCGCCCGCAGGCTATCGTGAGCTCGCCCGGTGCATCCTGCCCCGCAATCAGTACTGGACCCCACCGGCTCTTGCGCAGGGTCGCCTGTTCGTCCGCAACCTCACGGGCGATCTCTTTGCGATCGATGTGAGGTGATCCGCGCGAGCTACTTGCTGACGTCTATGCAGACCAGGTCACCCGCGTAATTGCGGCAATAGATCAGGCCCGCGCAAAGCACCGGTGCGGAGGCGAACCTCCGGCTGGTCTTTGCCCCGGCCAAAACATCCGCGCTCCCCAGTTCCTTGTACCCTGCCGGTGTCGCCTCCGCGATGTGCAGCGTCCCCGTCACATCCAGGAGAAGGAACTTCCCGCCTGCCACGGTCACCGAGACATTTTTCATGGTCCGTTCCCATACGACGCGGCCCGTGCGGAAATCCACGCACCGAAACGGAAAGTCGTGCCTTGTCATTCCCGCCCAGTCGTCTGAAACGAAGCTCACGGAGTCCGGCCAATGGCTGCCGTACAGGTAGCCATCCACGGCGACAGGCGTGGCGATGCCCGTCGTGAAACTGTCGCTGTTCGTCCACACAGGGGTCGAAAGGGTGGACGCTATCGGAAGCACGACTGCCGCGGCATGGCTGGCAAAGTAGACGAACGAACCGGACGCGACAGGGTCGGTGATTATCTCGTCGGGCTCGGGATGGTCGTATGCCCACATGGCTGTCCCCGTGGATACGTCCACGGCCACGTACCTGCTGGCCCCTTCGAAAAGCGCCACCCTCTTCCCCTGGAGATCGCAGACTACCGGCGTCGAGTACGATCCCCACGAATCCCGCGGCACGCGCTCGTCGATCGACCACACCTGCTCACCGGTGAGCTTGTCGAGCGCCAGCAGCTTGCTGTTCGCGTTCAGCAGCAGAAGCGCCCCTTCGACAACCGGAGAAGACGCCCATTCTTCGGTCGTCCTGGCGTAGGCTTTGAAATCGAAGCGGAGATCCTTCTTCCACAGCAGCGCACCGTCTGCAATGCTCAGGCAGAACATCGTGCCATCACCGCCAAGACCGTAGATGCGCTCCCCGTCCAGCGCAGGCGTGGCAGCGATGTCCCAAGGCACCGTTATGGGCAGCTTCGACGACCAGATGGCTGCACCGGTGACCGCGTCCAGACAGAAACAGGTGAAGACGCGCTTGATCTGCCCGCAGGTGTACACGCGGTTATCCTGCGCGACCACGTTCGAGAAGCCAAAGCCGACATTCACATCCCAGAGGATCTTTGCCCCGCTGGCAAGGGCATCGGGGTTCCAGTCAGTTTCCGCGGAAATACCGTCACCGTTAGCGCCCCTCCAGCGGGGCCAGCTCGGAGCCTGGGCAAAGAGGATTGATGAGATGATGAGCAGAATAAGGACGATCCCAAAACGCTTCATTCCTCTGCCTCCCTGCTGTTCTTCATGCCTGATCGACGCAATTTATATAGCCATCTTACCATCCCCAATGGCCGCCCACAAGGCGCCCTCCTCCATCTCGAGTCTCCTTGCCATCGGGCGTGTGCAGTTCATGAAACACTACGCCGGCTGACGTCAGGCGATTCGATCACCATCCCTCTTCTATGAGAAATCCCCAGCTTCCCCCGACGCCGGGCCGCTGGAAGGGCCACGCCCAATACAGCTCGACAATGGCTGCGCCGAGCAGATTGAAACGGATCGCGGCGCCCGCGCTGGCCACCGGCACGCGCGCCCCCGGGTCCGTGGAGGCCGCTAAGACCGGGGGAGCGTTCCCCGTCCACGCAACTCCCGCATCGAAGAAACCGACAAGCGTCAGCGGCACATAGGGGAAATTGAGGAGACCCAGCTCGGAGTTGCCCAAAAGGGCAAGCCGCAGCTCCGCGTTGAACACGGCGATCCGGGAGCCGAACAGCCGGTCGATCTGCGGCACATCCCCGCCCGCGGCGCCCTCATTGGCCAGCAGGGAGTAATACTCGTACCCGCGTACCAGGTCAGGCTCGCCCAGAAAATAATCGGCCAGCAGGGGGCTGTCTGAATCGCCAAGATATCGGCCCATGTGCAGGCCGCGCAGAGCAAAGGCGAAGGGCTTCAGGAACAGGTATCCCCGCACGTCGTCCATGGTCGAGAGGTAGGTGAGCGATCCCGCGTTCCCGTCGACTTCGAACCGGTAGCGGTACCCCTTCATCGGTTCGGTGAACCCGGAGTAGGAATAATCGCCCACGTATGCCAGACCCGCCTGCACGATGTCCAGAGGCGCATTGACCTCCGCCATGTTCGCCTGGCCCTCGCCGACAAGGGCGCCCGAAAGGAAATAGTACACGGGCGCCGTCTGCTCGTACCAGATATGGGAGTAGCCGATCTGCGCTTCCAGCCTGCGATTGGCGCTGAACGGGTACAGCCCCTGCAGGGCCACCTGGTCCGTGTACACCTGCTGCTCCACGATTCCCGTGTCAGCTTCGGCGGCCGGGAGCGCGGAGGAGGGGAGCAGGTAATAGCTGGCCTGCGGGGTATGAGCAACGCCGATGTCCCAGGCAATCCTGCGGGAGCTGTTCTCATACACGAGCTGGCCTCCAAGGGTGTCGACCCCTCCGTTGATTTGCGCGATCACGTCGATGAGATGGTTTCCCAGCACGTCTTGAAATGCCGCTTCGGTTGACCCGCCGATCGCGGTGCCCAGCGGGCCCAGACTCACTCCAAGGCTTGCGGCGCTCGCCGACAATAGCTGGAAGCTCGGGGTGTACGGGGTGACCGTTCCCACGGGCACGGAGGGCGACGGAGAACCGGCGTCAAGCGCAACAGAGGGCAGGGTAATGGCGCCCGGGAAGTCCACGGCATCCCCCCGCGCCTCTTCCCCTTCAAGGACATGCACCTCGTAGTTCCTGTTGTTGAACACGGAAAAAACAAGCTCGCCCGTCAAGCTCGACACCGACAGGCAGGGGGACAGCCGCGTGAGACCGCTGATTCCGGTCGCCACGCGCGTGATCCGGTAGAACCGGCCCGTGTCCAGGCTGAAGCGGTACACGTCGGGGATTCCGTCGGGGTCGGCCACGAAGTAGATGCTCCTGCCATCCGGGGAAAACTGGGGATCGATGTGCGTGGCCCCGTCCCTGACGGAGAGAATCCGCACGGACCCGGTTGCAGCGTCAATGACGCCGATGTTCATGGAGCCGAACGCAAGCCCGCTCCTGTCGGTCTTCCCTCCCTGGTCCGTGGCGAACACCAGCGTCGAGCCGTCCGGCGACCAGGAGGGCTGGATCGCCGCCGAACGGCCGTGCGTAAGGGCCTGGAGGCTTCCCGTGCCGGGATCAAGAAGCCAGATGCCGCTTACCGCGTCCGACGTTGCCGATATCGCGATGCGCGATTCGTCCGGCGACCACGCTACGCCCGACACGTCGGCGATGCGCGCGAGCGGGATCACCTTTTCAATGCGCCCGCTGGGAATATCCGCTATGGCAATTGCGTCGCTTCCCTCCCGGGTGACGGGAAACGCAAAGGACCGGGAATCCGACGACCATCCTCCCGAGGCGTCGATGAAATGGAGGGCATCGAAATGCGCATCCGCGCCCGATGTGCCCAGGCTCTTCAAGATGCGCCCTGTCCTCGCATCCGCGAGAGTAAGGCTCATGCTGAAAGGGTCCTTCTGGGAAAAGACCGCGAGGTACCTGCCGTCGGGGCTGATGGTGGGGCCGAGGTTCGTTCCCGCGCCAAAGCCCGGCAGGGTCCGGCCCACCTCCTTGGGCGGGGTCGTGCCCGCCATCTGGGGCGCGGTGGACTCGGTGAGATCCTGCTTCCACTGCGCGGAGAGATCGGAAACGCGCTTCAGGCCGAGAGCTGTTTTCACCGCCGAACCGACGCCATCCGCCGCCGCGTCACTGAAGAACGAGCTCACGCCAGCGTCGCCCCAACGCCTGCCTATAAATGCCCACAGCGCCTCCCCGAACCTGTAGGGGAAATACTTGTCCGGCTTTCTTGCCATGTCATCGACGCTGGGAACATCGCCGTGCAGCACCGCATCCCTCATCCACATGTCCGTGAGGGGATCATACTGCCCAATGGAAAGGTATTCGGCCATTCCCTCGATGAGCCACGTGGGAAGCGACGCATTGCTGGACGCGTTTCCGCGGTTCTCTCTCATGACCCGGAATTGGAAGGCATGCACCAGCTCGTGGCCCAGCACGTGATCGTCATCCGCCTCGATGCCGGTCAGCGGAATTACGATCCTGTTGCCCAGGCTCTCCGTGACCCCGCCCTCAGCCTGGGAGATGAGCCCGGGGACCGCATTGGCCTGCTGGAAATCGACGAAGCTGTCGTATAGGATCACCTTCTGAGGACCGGAAAGATCGATCCCGAAAAGGTCCGCGTGCCGCGCGTACCATTTCTCCAGCAGGCGCGCGGCATCCTGCACCGGATCCGCGTTCTTCGGGTAATGGTAGATCTGGAAATGCTTGGTCTTGAGAACAGAGAATTCGATGTTCCGGTACACCACCTTGTTCCACCCGAACTCCTGGGCGGAGACGGACGCGGCGAGGAGGAAGAGAATGGCCGCCATGAGCAGCATTCTTGCGGATGCCGTCTGTGGTGAGAAACCCCTGTCGTGGCGCACGATGCTGTCAGGTCTAAAGATCCCCCTGTCAGGGAAAACCGTCAAGTATGCGGTCAAGCAGCACTCTCTGCGCGTTTCGGCAGGAGCGCTGATGCGGTCGCCCTGCCCCGCCGGTTTTGAGTACTTTTCTTCCAAAGGGGACTGAGGATGTCTGAAACGCCGATCCCGCGGCGCAAGCCCGAGTGGCTGAAAGTGCGGCTGAATGCAACGGAGAGCTTCATTGCCATCAAGGGCCTCGTGCGGACGGAAGGGCTGCACACGGTGTGCGAGGAGGCGCGCTGCCCCAATCTGCATGAATGCTGGGGCACCCATGGCACGGCAAGCTTCATGATCCTCGGGGACACCTGCACACGACGGTGCCGTTTCTGCGCCGTTGGAACCGGCCTGCCCGGCGCCGTGGACTGTGGGGAGCCCCTGCGTGTGGCAGAGTCCGTGCTGCGCATGAAGCTGAAGCACGCCCACATCACCATGGTGACCAGGGACGATCTGCCGGATGGAGGCGCCGCCCTGATGGCCGCAACCGTGCTCGCCGTCAAGAGCCGGGCGCCGGGCTGTTCAGTGGAGGTGCTCACCTCGGATTTCATGGGTTCACGGGAGGCCATCGCCGTAGTGCTGGAGAGCGCGCCTGACATTGTGAGCCACAACGTGGAGACCGTGCGCAGGCTTACGCCGCGCGTTCGTTCCCGTTCCAGCTACGACAGATCGCTCTCGTTCCTTCGCATCGCGCGGGAGATTAGCCCAAAGGCGGTCACGAAGTCGAGCATCATGCTGGGGCTTGGAGAGACGCGGGAGGAGATCCTGGCGACCCTGGACGATTTACGGAAAGCGGACGCGGACATCGTGAACATAGGCCAATACCTGCAGCCGACCCGGAACAGCATCCCTGTCCAGAAATACTGGACCCCGGAGGAGTTTGCCGAACTCAAGGACAGGGCAATGGAAAAAGGCTTCCTCTACTGCGAGTCCGGACCGCTGGTGCGATCCTCCTATCACGCGGGAGAGCAGTACCAGGGGTTCCGGCAGCGCCTCCAGCAGATCAGGGGCGCATCGGGGTCTCCTTCTCATTCAGCCGAGGCTTCCAGAGATACTTCTTCAAATTGACCCGGCCATCTTCTGACACGGCGATCCCCTCCGCCTCCAGCAGCGCTTTCTGCTCCTCAAATCCAGCGCCGGGCAGGAGGGAGATCGACCCGCTGCTCCCGATCACCCGGTGCCAGGGGAGCCTCTCGACCCGGGAGAGGGTATGCAGCACTCGGACCACCTGCCGGGCGGCCAGCGGGCTTCCCGCGACTCCGGCCAATTGCGCGTAGGTTGCGACCTTGCCCTTGGGAATGGCGCGGATGATCGCCACGGCCCTGGCTGTAAAGGGAGCGTAGCTTTTTTCTCCCCGCGGAGCGCGAACAGCGCGCATGCCGGCAAGTAGAGCAGATTCTCGCGCGGGAGTCGAGCCGGGGAACCGGCAAGGGCGCTTGATGCCGTTTCTCCCCACGCGCGCGCCGTGTCAGAGTATATTCTGGATGAAGGGGACCATGATGGGAAAAACACGGATCGTCATTACTGGATCAACAAGGGGTCTTGGGCTCCGTCTGGCTCGGGAATTCCTGTCCCGGGGCTGCGCGGTCGTCGTATCCGGACGAACGAAAGACGCCGTGGAGTCGGCGGTGGCCCGGCTTTCGGCAGAGTTTCCCGGCGCTGACGTACGCGGGTTCCCCTGCGATGCCGGCATCTTCTCCCAGGTGGAAGCCTTGTGGGCGGCCGCCGCTCAGGCCTTGGGCGGCGTCGATCATTGGATCAATAATGCCGGCATCGGGCAGGCCACTGTCCCGATCTGGGACCTCCCTCCCGAGGATATGGAATCCATCGTGCGCACGGACCTGCTGGGCGTGCTGTATGGCGCGCGCGTGGCCATGCGCGGAATGACGAAACAGGGCTCGGGCGCGATCTGGTTCATGGAGGGACACGGCTCGGACGGCAGGATCATGAAGGGCCTCTCCGTCTACAGCGCCGCAAAGCGCGCGCTGCGCTATGTAGCCCACGCCCTTGCGGTGGAAGCCAGAGGCACGGGAATCCGGATCGGAACACTGAGCCCGGGGATCATGGTGACGGATTTCACCATGAAGCGGATTGACCGCAGCGACAGCGAGTCGTGGGAGCGCACGAAAAAGGTATACAACATCCTTGCCGATAAACCGGAAACCGTGGCGGCCTTTCTGGCTCCCCGGATCCTGGCGGCGCGGAAGAGCGGCACGCATATCGCGTGGCTCACCAGCGGCAAGATCATGTTCCGTTTCATGACCGCGGGCATCGCGAAGCGGAAGGTGATCGAGGACTGATGCGCCGTCTTCAGCGCACATCGCCCACCGACGGCCGGGTATAGGGGGATAATCACGCGCCGGCGCTCAGTCCGGCAAGCAGGACGTCGATCTCCGCGATCTCGTCGCGCGAGAGCTTCCAATCGGCTGCCGCGACCAGCTCCTCCACCTGGGCCGGCCTGCGGCCTCCCACGATCGCGGCGGTCACCTCGGGCCTCCTCAGCACCCATGCAATTGCCAGTTCCCCGACGCTCCTGCCGTTCCTTTTCGCGATGGGGCGCAGCTTCTCCACGAAATCGAGGGTGCGGGTCAACGCAGGCTCCGCGAAGAAGGGGTTCCGCGTGCGCTGATCGTCCTGCGGCAGCCCGGCAACGCGCTGACGGGTGAAGGCGCCCGTGAGCAGCCCCATCTGCATGGGGCTGTAGCAGATCACTCCTATCCCGTTGGCGGCGCAATAGGGGAGCAGCTCCTTTTCCACGTCCCTGCGCAGCATGCTGTAGGGCGGCTGCAGAGAGGCCACGGGATGGATCTTTCGCGCCCGCTCCAGCTGGCTCACGTTGAAGTTCGATACCCCGGCGTAACGGACCTTTCCCGCCTTCACCGCCTTCGCGATCTCCCCCCACCCCTCTTCGATATCGGGCTCCGGGTCCGGCCAATGCATCTGGTACAGGTCGATGTAGTCCGTGCGCAGCCTGCGGAGGCTGGCCTCCAGCTCACGTCGGACGCTGTCCGCCTTGAGCCGGCCTTCGATGGATCCGTCCGGGTTGCCCACGCGGCCGAATTTCGTGGCGATGAGCGCCCTGTTCCGCCTGCCCGCCAGCGCCTCACCCACCATCTCCTCGGAATGGCCGATGCCGTAGACCGCGGCGGTGTCAATCCAGTTGATCCCCAAATCGAGCGCCCGGTGGATCGTGGCAATGGAATCCCGATCGTCCTGCGCGCCCCACGCGAACTTCCAGCCGGAGCCTCCGATGGCCCACGTGCCCAGCCCGATGCTCGTCAGGGCCAGGCCGCTTTTCCCCAGGGGTCGGATCGTCATGGAGAGCTCCTCATCGTGACCGTCGAACGCGTGTCAGCCGCTTCCCTGCAGCGCAGGGCCAGCTCGCTCACGGCAAAGGCCTCCTCCGCCGTGATGCGCAGCGGCGCCCCCTCCTCCAGGTGACGGACGAACTCCTGAAAGAGGGACAGCGGCTCCTCCTTGGGAAGCTGGCGCGGCGGGGCGTCGTGGGTAAGGAGGCTCGCCTCGTTGCCCGCCACCTCCACCACCCCCTTGTCTCCCGCCACGCGCAGCCGGTCGTCGCCGTGCGTGGGCGCCGCGCCGGGCCTGAAATAATCGAAGGAGAGGGCCGCGCAGCCGGTGTTCGCCAACCGGAAAAGGCATGCCCCCGAGCTTTCCATTTCCCCGTGGCCATGGTTGCCGATGGCCGTGTGGGAGGCCGCGACCTCGGTGATCCTGCCGCCGGTGAACCAGTGGATCCAGTCGATGCCGTGGATCGCCACCCACGGGATGGTGCCGCCATAGGTGGTCCGGTGCGTGTACATGGGATGCCGCGTGCCCAGCTTGTATGATTTCTGCGCCGTGATGAGCAGGGGCTCGCCGATGAGGCCCTCCCTCACCGCCTGCCAGGCTGCGTGAAACGCCGGATGATAGCGGTAGGGGAGCATGGGGCAGAGAACGGCCTTGCCCTGGGCATGCGCGCGCCGCAGCCGCTCCAGCTGCTCCATGGATACGGCCATGGGCTTTTCCACGAACACGTGGATCCCCCGCTCAAGGCATTCGCAGGCAATGCGCGACTGCAGGAAGAAGAAGGGCGCCACGATGGCGATCTGCGGCTTTTCCCTGTCGAGCATGCGCCGATAGTCGTCGTAGAAGGGGATCAGCGACGGCTCCAGTTGGTCAACGAAGAACTCGCGGGCATCCTCGTCCGCCGACCCCGGCGCCACTCCGACAAAGCTCACCTGCGGCAGACGGTCGCGCACCTCGAGGGCAAGGTCGATGTGACCGCTGGTGCCGATGATCGCTGCCTTCACGGGGATTCCTCCGGCGCCTACTATACAGCAAACGCCGCGACCGGCATACACCTCTTTCACGAAATCAGCTTGTCCCCGATCATGAAAACGACTACTCTAGAAACGTCATGAATACCGCCGCGCACCGCATCGCCAATCGCGTCACCACCGCGCGCGCTCGCGCGCTTCTCCTGGTCTCCCTTCTGCTGCCTGTCACGGCCGTGTTGGCCGAAGCACAGCAGCCGGTCCCGGTGCGCCTGCTGGTGTCACAGACCACAGCGGCCCTGCCCTTTCTCTTGATGGCAAAGGAGCAAACCGTGCCGGGGGTCGACCTGCGCGTCGATTTCTTCGCCAGCCACGCGCAAGCGCTCGCCCTTCTGCTTCGGGGAGACACGGACCTGCTGCTCAGCGGCACAAGCCAGGGCTGGGAGAACCGGCTGGACGGCAGCCCCATCGTAATGATAGACACCGGCGTCTGGGCCATCTCTTCCCTGGTAGGGAAGGATTCCTCCATCACGGGATTCGCCGATCTGAGAGGAAAAAGGATTGCCATGCCCTTCCCCGGCTCTCCGCTGGATTTCCAGAGCCGGACCCTCCTTGCCTTTGAGAAGATCGATCCTGACAGGGACGTCACCATCAGCTTCAGCCCCTTTGCCCAGAGCGTGCAAATGCTGCTCGCCGGACGGCTGGACGCGGCGGCTTTGCCCGAACCGCTTGCGACCACGGTGGTGAAAAAGAACGGCCTTCTGCGTCTGGTGGAGTATTCCCAGGCATGGGCTCGCTTCACCGGCGGCGACAGGGAGTCGCCCCAGGTGAGCCTCTTTGCGTCGGAAGGATACGCGCAGGACCACGCGGCGATCATTGCCTCCGTGGTGGCGGCATGGGACGAGGCCAGCAGGAAGGTGACGGCCGGCCCGGCGGACGCGGCGGCCCAGTTCTCCGCAGCGCTCGCCACGGACCCGGCCATCCTGGAGGAGGCCACGCGCAACACGCTCCTCGCCGTGCCGTCCCCCGCGGAGTGCAAGGCGCGCGTGCTGGCCTATTACCAGATTGTCTCCAAGTACTTCCCCGGGGGGCCGCGCCCCCTTGACCAGAAATTCTTCTTTGTGCCGTGACCATGCCGGACGCGACCCGCCCCGCGCAGTCCCCGCGGCTCCGATTGCTCACTGCCGCGGGGGTCGTGATCCTCCTGGGAGGCTGGGCCGTCGCCAGCCTGGCAGTGGGTTCGTATTTCGTGCCCGGCCCATGGACAACAGCCGTTGACACGGCGCTTCTCCTGGCCAGGGGCTCAACATGGACCCAGATCCTCATCACCCTCCTGCGCATCTGCGTCGGCTTCCTTGCGGGGTTCGTCACCGGCCTGGCCGCGGGCATGGCAGTAGGAGCAAGCCGGGATCTGGCCGCGCTTTTCAAGCCGCTCGTGCTCTTCTTCCAGGGCATGCCGCCCCTGCTGTGGGCCATCCCCCTGGTTGCCTTGATGGGGATCGGCCATCTTCCCACGATCATCGTCATCGCGCTCATCACCTTCCCCCTAGTGACCGTCACGATCGCGGAGGGAATGAGCACGCTTCCCCGGGAATACGGGGAGATGCTGAGAATCTTCGCGCCCGGTTTCGTTCCCCGCACGCGCGAGCTGGCGCTTCCCCACCTCGCGCC
>JBEKQU010000009.1:0-88958 GCA_049519415.1 Spirochaetia bacterium | reverse complement strand
CTCGTGCGAAGGTTCTACCCGAAAAAGACCAACTGGGCCTTGCTCTCTCAACATGATTTGGATATTGTCGAACGTAGATTAAACACACGCCCGAAGAAGTGCCTTGGGTTCAAGACACCCGAAGAAGCTTTTGTTGCGCTTACTTGTTGAATCCGGGGGGGAATACATGGGGGGGGGCATTTGGGGTCGCACTGGATAGCTCGGGAAACCTCTACATCGCGGGAGAAACAGGGAACTCATATGGTTATTCTACGCCCTGCTATTGGAAAAACAGGATCATGACTTTTCTACCGACGGGCTCGGGGAACACATGGGGGAATACAGAGTGTGTCGCATTAGATAGTTCGGGAAACCTTTACATCGCGGGAAACACGGGAACCTCGGGCTATTCTACGCCCTGCTACTGGGAAAACGGGATTTTGAACACCCTCCCGATAATCGAGGGGAACCTAATGACGTATACATCTGGGATCGCACTGGATAGTTCGGGAAACCTCTACATTGCGGGATACGCGGGGACCTCGTGGGACTCTTCTGTGCCCTGCTACTGGAAAAACGGAACCTTGATATGTCTGCCGCTGGGTTTGGGGAACATAGGGGGGTATACTTCTGCCGTCGTAATCGGCCCATAGGCAGATGCTTTTCGTTGTATTTCTAACGCGAACCGCACTAAGCCCTCACCCGCTCGATCATGGGCCCGGACGCGCTTCTGGGCGGCGGAAATTTTTTTTAAAACTTTCCCGGAACTTTCGCGTGATTACCTCGGTTGACGTTATGGTACAGCGCCGCCCAATTCAAGATGTTGCCCGGCGGCCCTCATCCAGCATGGCAAGATAATTCTCCAGCGGAATGTAGTTGGCCACGCTGTTGCCCGTTCCCAGGCACCACCCGCCGCCGGGCAGGCACTGCTGAACCGTGCGGCGCGTGCGGGCGCGCACCTGCTCTTCGGTTGCCCTGCAGAGAAAATCAACGTCGATCCCGCCAAGCACGGCGATGCGATCGCCATACGCCTGTCGGGCGGCCTCGACGGTCTGGATGGTGTCCTCAAAGGAATGTTTTGCGTCGATGCCCACGCCGCCGATGAGGTCTTCCATGATCGCGGCGAGGTTTCCGCACGAGTGCAGGATGTAGGGCCTACCCGCATTGTGCGCCATTCGCGCAAGCTGGGCATGCCCCGGGAAGACCAGCTCGCGCAGGTCGGCGGGGGAGAGCAGCGTGCCGGTGCGAAAGCCCATGTCATCGCCCACCCAAATCAGGCGCACCCGGGGAAACGTGAGGAGCAGCGCCAGCGCCTCTTTATAGAAGGAAAAGAGCCTGTCGCGGATTGCGAGAACCAGGTCCCGGTTGTCCGAGAGCGCGAAGCACAAGGTCTGGTAGCCCATGAGCCAGACCATGTATTCGCAGAAATGGCCGAGGCCTCCGGAGGAAACGCACATGCCTTCCGGAAGGTTCCGCTCGTACCACTCCAGGCTGCGTGTGCTGATGTTCTTTGGATCCGGCCAGGGGTATTTTTCGAACTCTTCCCAGGTGGTGATGGGGCCGCGCGTCTCGTCCACAAAGCTCCTGCCGCCCGCGCGGCTCAGCGCGGCGGAATCCTCGACGCTCGCCCTGTTGTGCGGGAACTCCAGGCCGTCGGGCTTGCATCGCACCGATTCGTAGCCGAGGAAGCGCATCAGCGCTGCCTGCGTCTTTTCCTGCAGGAACGGGTCATCGGCTGCAAAAGCATCGGCAATGCCGAAACGCTGCGCAAGAGCGGCGCGCACCTCGGCGTCGATCATCAGCTCTATATTGTACACTCGACTCGGCGTTCCCTGCCGCCGGATGCATGAAAGCAGGCCCTCGATGTCAGGCTGCACGGGACGAGAAAAAAAACTGTCCGGCATGTTTCTTCCTTTAGCTGGATTGCACCGCAGGAATTTCAAACCAGAAAGAACTTCCCTTGTTTGGCGCGCTCTGCACGCCAATGCAGCCGCCGTGCGCTTCCACGGCAAGCTTGCAGAAGGTGAGCCCGAGGCCCGTCGAGCTCCTGCGGCTGGCGCGCGCCGCCTCGACCTGCGCAAACTTGTCGAATATGCGCTGCTGATCTTCCGGCGCGATCCCCATGCCGTTGTCCGTGACAGTGACACGGACGGAGGATGCCAGGCCCTGCACGGAGACCTCGATTGCGCCCCCCTCTGAGCGCGTGAACTTGATGGCGTTGCCGATGAGGTTCTGCATGACGCGCGACAGCAGGTCCCGATCCGCGGCGACCAGCACGGGCGGGTCGGCCGTGGTCACCGAGAAGGCGC
This sequence comes from Spirochaetia bacterium, assembly GCA_049519415.1. Classification (GTDB taxonomy): domain Bacteria; phylum Spirochaetota; class Spirochaetia; order SZUA-6; family Fen-1364; genus Fen-1364. The sequence continues at coordinate 86,670 of JBEKQU010000009.1, read as the reverse complement.
GCTTCTGGCGGAGCAGCTCAAGCTGCGCAAAGACCTCGCGGGCGATTGCCGCCGGATCGCATGTCTCCTTCTTTAGCGGCATGCGCCCCGCCTCCATCCGGCTCACATCCAGGACCGAGTTGACCATGCCGATAAGGGCGTTCACCGAGCCCCGCGCGTCCCGCAGGAGGGTCCTGCCGTCCGCGGTGAGATCCCCCGCCTCAAGCTCCTGGATGACTTGAAGGCAGCCGGAGACCACGGTGAGGGGCGAGCGCATATCGTGCACAAGCATGTGGAAGAGGCTGTCCCTGAGCGCTTCCAGGTCCCGCAGCTCGGTGTTGGTGGCTGCCAGGCTCCGGTTGCTGTTTTCCAGCTCCTTCTGAAGCTTCCTGATGCGCAAGTGCGTTTCCACCCGGGCCAGGACTTCCTCAAGCTGGAAGGGCTTTGTGACGTAGTCCACGCCGCCGACGGCGAATGCCTCCACCTTGTCGGATGCGTCGGTGAGCGCGCTCAGGAAGATCACCGGCACGGCCTTCAGCGATTCAATGGTTTTCAGCCGCCGGCAGACCTCGTACCCGTCCATCTCCGGCATCCGGATGTCCAGGAGCACCAGGTCGGGCTGCTCCGTCTGCGCGGCGCGCAGCGCCAGGGCGCCGCTTGGGGTCGGCCGCGCCCTGTACCCCGCTGAAGCAAGCATTTCTGTGAGCACGTGGAGATTGGCCGGCGTATCATCAACGATGAGGATGTTAGCGGGGGGAATGATTTCTTTTTCTTTCAATGTCGTTCCTTGCGTTTGCTCCGCATCGGCCGCATTGCAGCTCCCGTGCGCTCCGCTCCTTGAGCGTAGCCGTCGGAGGCGCGCTGGTCAATGCGTCCCGCGCGCCCGCTACGCACGACACCGCCTCCGGCGTGCTACACATCCATGGCTACGGCCGCGCGGGAAAAAGCGCGTCCGCGGTGCCTGAGAGGATCATCAGTATCTGGTCGTCCTTCAGTCCCGCTGCCCGATACAACTGTATGTCGGAGGAGAGCACCTCCTTCTGGTGAGTAAGGTCTCCAGGCAGGACCGAGTCTGAGCCGAACAGGAGCCTGTCAGGTCCACAGAACTCCAGCGCATTCCGTACGGCCTGCGTCCGTATATACGGGGGGGTGCCCGGAGTGGTGTCAATGTAGCTCTGCCATCTAAAGCCGCCTTCTTCAGCGGCAGCCTGCATCCGCCCCATCACGGCAAGGCACTCATCGCACCAGGGCCAGGACAGGTGCGCCATGGCAAATCGGATACGAGGGTAGTGCAGGATCTTTTCCAGAAACACGGGATGGCAAAAACGTGATCCATCGTCGAAGGTATAGAGGATCCCGGTGTGGAAGAGCACACTGGCGGAAAGCTCGTTCAACGCCTGCCAAAAGGGCTCCAACCGGTCCTCGTACACGAACCAGTGGTCGGGAATGATCTTGATACCCGAAAAACCCATATCCTGGAGCGCGCGGACGGCAAGGGTTTCACTCCCCGATACCGCCGGATTCAGCCAGGCCAATCCGCTGATCCTGCCCGGCGCCTCCTTCATCAAGCGCTGGACCTCCCGCAGATTTTCCAGCGTCGTGTCGAGGGAAGCGCGCTCGTACCTCGACATGAGCAGGATGCGATCAACCCCATTCGCATCCATGTGTCGGAGTATCTCCGACGATCGGGATGCCTTTTCCAGATGAACGTGACAATCGACAACACGCATTGATGTCCTCCCATTCCGCGCGACCTCGGGTCGCGCGCTATTTGACTGAGCCCAAGGTGATTCCACCGATGAAGTAGCGCTGAAAGAAGGGATAGGTCACCAGGATCGGGATCGTGACGATCATGGTTGTCGCCGCCTTGATTGTCTGCGGCGTCATGGACATGAACTTGTGATAGGCGACAGCCTCCGCCTGGATCTTCAGAGCGATCTCCGATTGGAGAAGCATGCGCCTGAGATACATCTGAAGGGTGTCCCAGTTTCCCTTGGTATTGTAGAGCATGTTGTCAAACCATTGGTTCCACTGCCACACCATGAGATAGATGCTCACCGCGGCGAGCAACGGGACGGAGATGGGCACGACAATCTGGAAGAATATCCGCAGCTCGCTCGCGCCGTCCACCCGCGCCGCCTCGAAGAGGGAATCAGGGACCTGATTGAGATAGGAGGAGATGATCAGCATGTAGTACGGGCTGATGAGGTAGGGCAGCCAATAGATGGTGAAGGTATTGAGGAGCCCCAGCTTGAGCATGAGCAGGTACGTGGGAATCATCCCGCCGCCGAAGTACATGGTGATCACGAATAGGATTCTCATGAACCGTCTTCCGGAGAAGTAACGGATGGCCGTGATATAGCCCAGAAGGGCGCTGGCAAAAAGGCACGTGCTGGTGCCCACCGCCACGCGCAGGAGGGAGACCACCGCTCCGGTGAGGAGCTTGCTGTTTTTAAACAGCCAGGCGTAGGAATCGAGGGTGAAGGCGCGTGGAAAAAAGTAGATGCCTCCGCGCTGCGCGTCGATGCCCTGGTTGAACGAGATAACCAGTTGATTATAGAAGGGATAGAGAACAAGAAAAGTGAACAGGAGGAGAAACGCGACGTTGGACGCGTCGAAGATCCGGCTCCCGACCGACTTTCGAATGTAGCGCGCGCGCATCCGCCCTTTCCTCCTTCACTCCTACACCACGGAGATCTTTACCGTTCTTCTAAAAAGGCTGTTGAGGGAGAACACGAGCCCCAGGCCAATGATGGACTTCATGAACTCCACGGCGGTGCCGAACGCGTAGCGCCCCATCTGGATCCCGTAGCGGTACGCGTAGGTCTCGATCACCTCGTAGAAGCTCCGCGTCTGCGGCGTGCCCAGGAGAAGCTGCTGCTCGAAACCGGCGTTCAGGATGTCACCCATCTGCAGGATAAAGAGCAGCAGGATCGTTGCGCGGATTCCCGGCAGGATGATGTGCCACGCCATGCCTGCCCTGCCCAAGCCATCCACTGCGCCTGCCTGGTACAGCTCCTGGTCGATGCCGGCGATGGCGGAGAGGTAAATGATGGAGGACCATCCGATCCCCTTCCAGATGTTGGCAATGACGATGATCCCCCAGAAGTATTTTCCTTCGCCGAGGAACAGAATGGATCTCTCCGTCAGGTGCAGCGACAAGAGCAGCTTGTTCAGGAGTCCCTCGCTCCCCAGGAGGGCGAAGATGAGGCTCGCCATGACGACCCACGAAACGAAATACGGAACGTAGGAAACGGTCTGAACGACCTTCTTGAAAGGTCCCTGCGATAGTTCGTTGATGAGCAAGGCGAGGATGATGGGCGCAGGGAACCCGAACAGAATGTTCAGTCCGCCGATTGCCAGCGTGTTGCGCATGATCATGCCGAATTCTGGGTTCTTGAAAAACTCCGCGAAGTATTGGAGCCCCACCCACGGGGAGCGCATGATGGGTTTGCCGGGCACGTACTGGATGAACGCCGTGGCGATGCCGTAGATGGGCAGGTAGCAGAATACGACCGCCCAGGCAATGATGGGCAGGCAGATAAGCCATATCTGCCCCTCCCTCTGGACCGTGCGGTGAAGCCGTATGCTGAAAACCCTCGGTTGCATGATCGCCATGGATGAGAATGACGCCTCCCTCATTAAGGGGTGTAACAGACGGGAGGCGCCGATGGCAACCGGTGCCTCCCGTGGAGTTCTGCGAACAAGCAACGCGTACCGGGCTCTCTCTCTCCCCCTTTCGGTCTACTTCCAGGCTGCGAGCGTCGCCTGATAGTTGTCGGAGTAATATTTTTCCACGTCCTTGAGCCCTGCGCTGTTGGCCGCCTTGACCAGCGCATTGTAAGCGGCGACGCAGTCCGCATCGGTCTTGGCCATCACGGCCTGCACCCACTGGGTGTTCACCAGGTCCTGGACCCTCTGCCAGCTCACGGAGAGGGGATTGTCCGGCGTCAGGGTGATGGCGTAGAACGCGGAGAAATCGAACATGCTCTCACGCATGTTGGTGTTCATGATCTTCTTCCACTCGACGTCGTTGTTGAAGTTCTGGTCGTACCAGAACGTCGTGCCATCGCTCGCGAAGCCCTGGAACAAGGCAAGAGGCTGCTCTCCGCCGCCCAGCGCAGTGAGCTTGTCGTAGTTCAGCTTGTTGGCCAGCAGGAGCGCCTTTCGCGCCTCATCGAAATGCCATTTCCCGCCACCGTCGTAGTACCAGCCGCCGTAGTTCTCATCCTTGTTGTACTTGGGAACGTCATTGGTCGGCACGCCCCAGCCCAGGAGCTTGATCCCGATGTCGGTGGCCTCGAAGTTCAGCCACTTCATGGTGCCGGCGGCGTCTGTGGCCTTGTCGGTGATGATGGTGCGGTAGTAGCCGTTGGCGTCCTTGGGGTTGAACGTGGACGCCGCCACCCCTGGGGCCTTCACGTTGATGTGCGTGTAGCGGTCGTAGCGAGTGTCGAAGTTCTTGATGGACTGGGGCCAGAAGTCATCGCTTGCCAGAACGATCCACCAGTCGCCAACGTGGCCGGCCAGGCGCTGGTTGGCGATCTTTATCCTCCAGTCGTCCAGCGTGACCACGAAGCTGTCGGGATCCAGGAGGCCGTCACGGTAATAGCGGTTCACATACCGGGTGAGGGCAAGGCCTTCGGGGGTGTTCAGAAAAAATGTCAGGGTTCCATTGGCGTCCTTCCAGCCCTTCTTCAGCCCCCACATGGCGCCGATGATCGTGTAGGACTGGCGGTCCTTGATGAAGCACAGGGCGTAGGTCTTCTCGCCCTTGTCGTTGGCGGGATGCCTGGCAACCATGGCCTTGAGAACATTGTAGTAGTCATCCGGCGTTTGGATTTTCGGAGAGCCGATCTCCCGCCACCAGTCCCACCGGATCTCGGGGGCGTAGTCGGTGATGTTCAGGATGCCCCACTGGTTGGGCAGGGCGAACACCTGGCCCTTGGCATCGACAAAGCGCTTCATCATGGTGCCCAGCCTTTTGGTGAGATTGGGCGCGTAGGTGTCGATGAGCGGCTTCAGATTCACTGCCTTGCCCTGCCCGATCCACTGCTGCGCCTGGCTGGGTGAGAGGCAATCGATCACCTCGGGGTAGTCGTTGGAGGCGAGCATCAGATTCAGCCGTTCTCCGACGTCGTTGTCGTAGACGATTTTGTTGAGCTTGACGTTGAAGACGTCCAGCAGGTATTGCGTGAAGATTTTATTCCTGCCCGCCACGGCATCGGGGCTGTCCTGCCCCGCGTAGTGGTTCACTACGATGGTTTTATCGGGGACTTCCCATCCGTACTGGTTCACCTTGGGGGCGCTCCATGCGAGGGATGCGCTAAGCAGGATTGCTGACATCATCATGAGAGCTTTCCACGCCTGTTTCATACTCCTCCTCCTTCTTGAAGTTTTCTGACGGTGATCCTACCACGGTCTTGCATGGACAAGGGAAACGTCCTAGATGCCCGGATGAAACATGTTCATCGCCCCGGAGCGCTCTCATGTTGACATGATGATCGGGGTGCTCCTAGGGTGCGAGCCAGTTCTATTTTGTCGATGGGAGGAATGGAATGGGTTCTCTCAGTTTAAAACAGGGGACGATCAGGATCGACTTTCATGACCGGTTCCCGGTCGTTCTCCGCTATACCGTCGGGCAGAAGCTGATCATGGGAGATGCCGACCCCGAGGAGCCCGCGTGCCTCGTATATTCGCCGGACTTCCTGAAGAACATGAGCTCCGCGGATGCCGGTCTCCAGTGCTCCTCCCGAACTCACCACCGGGAGGGGGAGGTGGAATACTCCCTCTCATTGAGCCGAGACGGCAGGAGACTGATCTCTTTCACGGTGGCATTCGCCCTCGAGGGGTCCGCATGCACCGTGACGCTTCGAGACGTGGTAGAAATGGAGGAGTACCAGCTTGTTTCCATCGATCTGAAGCGGCTGGCGTCAGCGGTGACGACCGATCCGAAATCGCGCGTTGCGCTTCCCGCTCACGGCGGCCGCAGGATCGATCCAGCACGGTGCGAGGCAGGAGAGCAGCTTCACCGCTACAACTGGGTCCGTGACGCATTCTGCCAGGTTGCTCTGGTCTACACGTCGGGCGCTTCGGCCACGCTCCAGCTTGCGAGCTTGAACGACCAGGTTCTTTCCAGCGTGTCAGGCCCTGATACGCGGCGGCACGCCAGCATTGGAGTGCGCATCGCGCACCGCATGGAGGCACGAGCTCCCCATCTCCAGTTCGTCGTGCATAGCCCCTCCCGGGTTCGCATCGCGCTTCTCGCCACGGATCAGGACGATCCAAACACCGGCTGGATCCCCGCGGCCCGCGCGCTTCACACGCAGACGCGCAACCTTCACCCCGATCGTTACGCTGGACGGTTTGTGTACAAGGTATTTGTTGGAAAGCCGGGGAGCCCCGCCGAGGTTCCCTTTGACGCGGTCATCGACGGCGTGCGTCGCAGGTTTCATCTTTTCGACGGCGCCGGGCAGGTCTGCTACCTCATCGGATTCCAGCATGAAGGCCATGACTCGGGCTACCCTGACGTCTTTACGGTCAATGAAGCCGCCGGAGGCGCTGAAAAGCTCACCCGGATAATCGCGGAGGCGTCAACGTACAACACCACAATGAGCTTTCACGACAACTACGACGACGCGTATCAATCAAGCCCGGCGTGGGATCCACGGGACATTGCCGTAGATTCCCGCGGAGAGCTTCTCCGGGGGGGAACCTGGAACGGGATCCAGGCCTATTGGATCTCACTTCCGAAATACGTCCGCGATAAGGCTCTCACTCGCATTCGCCGAACCCTTGCGCAGTACCCTGTCCGTGACACCTACCATCTGGACGTCCTCACCGCATCCGTGTTTCGGCCTGACTTCGACCCCGCCTGTCCGAGCGACAAGAACGACGACCTTGCGGCGCGAAAACGGCTGGTGGATCTGTTCCGGGCCGAGGGCATCGACGTCACCTCGGAGGGGTGCGGTCTTCCCTTTCTGGAAACATTTCGCTACTTCTGGGACCTCCCCCGGCCAGGCGCGTCCGTCTACGAAGGCGACGAACCGATCCCCTTGGCGCCCTTCATTGCCCATGGGACGGTCGGCTATGGAGGAAGCGAGGCGGACCGCTACGGCATCGTCGAAGGATTATTCTGCGGCGCTTTCCATTCCAAGGATTTTACCTTCCATACTACGGAGGCGGAGATGCTCGATGCCTTCTATCTGCTCCACGTGCCCCTGAACCCGCTGCGGGGCAAGGCGATGGTCGACTATAAGGAGCAGGGCGCCCTGCGGAAGATCACCTACGAGGGAGGCGACACTGTTGAGGTGGATTTCCAGCGCTGCGGCCATCGGGTCACCATCGGGGGAAACGTCCTTGTGGAGGATTTCATATCCTTTGCGCCCGGGCCGAAATCCGGCACCTACCTTGCGTACATTTCCCTCCTGTCGGAGATGGGCACCCGGCATGGACATGGTCCATGGCCGTGCCCCCGGGAATGGCGCGGCGCGAAGGAACTACGGGCCATCGCTCTCACGCCATCGGGTGAAGGAGAGACATGCTTCATTCCCGTGCTGGAAAACGGCACAATTTCACTTGACCTGCCGGCAGGAATTCCCCATCACGTACTGCCGGAGTAAGGACGCCTGCGCAGGGACATGGTGCGGCGTTACATTTTCATGCCGAAATGAAACACGTTTGCTGGTTTTGCCGGGTCCATCGTTGACAGGTGTACTACGGCATTTATAGTCGGGTGTGACCATATAGAGGAGGTTGCCATGAAGAAGCATTTATTCTATCTGATCCCTGTTTTTCTCCTGCTCTCCCTGTCGGTTTTCGGCACGGGGAACAAGGAGGCGGCGGCGGGCCCGCCGTGGAAAACTGTCGGGACGAATGAGTTCGGCTGGCAGGTTCCTGAAAAGACCCTGGAGATCAATTTCTACGATGCGACGCAGCAGAGCCCCGACTACGCGAAGGATACCACGGAGGAGATCGGGGCGTACATCCTGCAGAAGTTCAATGTGAAGCTCACCAAGATCGCCTACGACATGGACCCCAGCGAACAGCAGAGCCTGATGCTTGCATCGAACAACTATCCAGAAGTCATAGCGGGGATGACGCCGGACGATGCGCAGAAATGGGTCGCGCAGGGCAGGGTGATGGACGTCGCTCCGTACCTGGATACCTACGGTCCCATCATCAAGAAAAAACTCGCTCCCCTCTACAAGCGACTCGTTGATGCCAAGGGACGGGTGTATGTCATGCCACAATACTGGGGCATGCTGCCCATTCCCGACCAATCCGCCCATATCCGGTGGGACTGGTGGCAGGCCATGGGCGCGCCGAAGTTCGAGACTCCCGATGAGTATTTCGAGGTGATCAAGAAGATGCAGCAGCTTCATCCGAAAAACGCCCGGGGGGAGAGGACGTACGGCATATCGGGATACGATCACTTCAAGGACATTCTCCCTGTCCTGGTCGGGTTCTGGGGCCTGAAAGACGGGTATAAGGAAGGCGCGGACAAGAGCCTCACGCACTGGATCAACACCCCTGAAGGCCTCGCAATGACCAAGTTCATGAATCGTTTTTACCGGGAAGACCTTCTTGATCCCGACGCCTTCATCAACAACTACGAGCAGTGGAAGGCAAAGTTCTCCGACGAGCGGATTGTCGGTCATGTGGGCGCGTGGTGGGTGACCACCGACGCGGGGCACGAGACGTGGGCCAAGTCCAACCCGAATTGGACCGAGGACATGCGCTACCTTCCCGTGAAACTGAAGGCCGCAGAGGCGAAACAGGCCTACCTCTCTCCCAAGAACACAACCGGCGATACGCGGACCATCGTGACTGATCACTGCACCCAGATCCAGAACCTGCTGCGCTGGTGGAACTTCGAGATCAGCGACACCGGGACCCGGCTGATCGGCTGGGGCATACCGAACCAGCCCGACTCCGTATGGACGTTCAAGAACGGGACGTGGGCATTCACCGACCAGGCGGTCAAGGCGATGCTGTCATCGACCTTCGATTATGACCACGCCGAGAATGTGCTGGGGCAGGTGGCATTCGTGATGGTGGCGGGGCAGGGCCTCATGGACGACGGCAAGAGCACCATATGGTTCGATCAGAACTTCAATGACCAGGACAAGTGGCGGAAGCTCATGAACACGAGCCTGCGCGACACGGAATACGACTTTTCGGCGTTCCTGAGCGTCGTCTTCCCGCCGGATGATCCGGTGACCGTGACGAAAAAGCAGGTGGAGGATCTCCTGCTGACCGGTTGGCCCGACGCGGTCATGGCGCCGACAGAGCAGCAGTGCGAACAGCGTTTCATGGCATTGCGCGACACGCTCAATAATGCGGGACTGAAGAACGTGGAGGCATTCCTGACAAAGGGATACAAGCAGAATCTTGCGGCATGGGGAGAGCAGTGACGTTCCCATGGCAATGAGCCCTCTTCGCCCTCGCAGGGGAAGGGGGCTCCGTCTGCTCTCCCGCGAGCGGGAGCTCTGGCTTCTTTCCCTTCCCTTTTTCATCTGGGTCGCGGTCTTCGCGTACTACCCGATGTACGGGCTTTCGATCTCCTTTCTTGCCTACGTTCCCGGCAAGCCGATCGTGGGCTCGGCGTGGGTCGGGCTCAAGTTCTTCATCGAATTCCTGACTTCCCCGGATTTCGGGTACGTGATGCGCAATACTCTTGTGATCAGCGCGCTGGGAATTGTCATCGGGTTCCCGGCACCCATTGTGCTTGCCCTGCTCCTCAACGAGCTTCGCGGCCGCTCGTTCAAGAAGACCATCCAGACCGTGTCCTATCTTCCGCATTTCATCTCCTGGGTGGTCACTGCGAGTCTCATTTTCACGCTGCTGGGAAACGAAGGCGTGGTCAACGACATCCTCCTCCGGGCGCGTCTCGTGGTGAAGCCCATCAACTTCCTGGGCACGGGGCGATACTTCTGGTGGCTGATCACCTTTGCCAACTTGTGGAAAGGCATTGGATGGAGCTCCATCATCTACCTCTCCGCAATCGCCGGCATCGATCCCGAGCTGTATCAGGCCGGGGCCGTGGACGGCCTGAACCGGTTCGGAATGATCCGCCACATCACGCTCCCCGGGATCCGTATCACCATGGTGCTCCTCCTGATCCTCGAAATCGGCTCGATACTAAGCGCGGGTTTCGAGCAGCAGCTCCTTCTGGGAAATCCACAGACACGGCTTTACTACGAGGTGATCGACACGTATGCGTACAAGTACGGGGTGCAGATGGGGCGGTATCCCTATGGCGCCGCCGTGGGTTTCATGCAATCCCTTGTCGGGTTGATCCTCGTGTTTTCCGCGAACTGGCTCTCGCGGAAGGCGCTTGACATCTCGATCGTGTGAGAGGGCGGCAATGAAAGTCCGCCGCAGCGTGGGAAGCAGGTTATTCGACGCGGTGAACGTCACCCTCATGCTTGCGCTCGCCTTCATCGTGATCTATCCCTTCATCAACCAGATCGCCTTTTCCTTCAATGAAGGAGCCGATGCGGCAAGAGGGGGCATCTATTTCCTTCCCCGCAAGCTCACGCTGGACAACTACCGATTCCTGTTTCAGAATCCGGACCTGCTGCACAGCGCCGTAATTTCCATCCTCCGAGTCATCGTGGGGACCACGACCGGCGTCCTTGCCACCGGGCTCCTCGCCTACATCACCTCCCTGAGGTTCTTTTCCGGCAGAAGGCTCCTTCGCGTTCTCTACGTCGTGACATTGTATTTTGGCGGCGGGTTGATTCCCACCTACCTTCTCATCGTGCGGCTGGGCATGGTGAACACCTTTACCGTGTACTGGCTGCCCCCGCTCATCAGCGCGTTCTACATGCTCCTGATGGCCGCCTACATGCAGAACATTCCGGAATCGCTCATGGAATCCGCACGGCTGGATGGATGTTCAGAGCTGCGAATCTATCTCCAGATCGTCATGCCGATCAGCATCCCCGTCTTTGCCGCGATCGGGGTCTACGTGGCCGTGTTCCACTGGAACTCCTGGTTCGACAACATGATCTACAATCCCTCCGGCAAGTGGGACACGCTGCAGATTCATCTCCGTCGAATGCTCATCCAGGTGGAAGCGCTGAAGGAAATCTACAACCAGCAGATCGCACGCAACCGGTTCCGCAATCTCTCTCCCACCACGCTGAAGGCCGCGATCACGATCGTGGTCACCGTGCCGATCACGGTGGTATACCCATTTCTGCAGAAGTATTTCATCAGCGGCATCACTCTGGGCGCCGTGAAAGGATAGCATGCGGCCCCCCCCGCTCCCGCTTTCACCGCGGCTGGGGATGAGGCGCGGTGTAGCGCCGCGCATCATGCAGGTGCTGCCTGCGAAAGTCACTGGGCGTTTGCTCCATGACCTTGTGAAAGGCGGCGCTGAAGTGAAGCGGGTCCGTGTACCCCACCTGGGCCGCGATGGTTTTTACGGGGATGTCCGTCGTGGCAAGGAGGTGCCCGGCGTAGCTCATGCGGGAGGATCGGATCCAGACGCTCGCGGCCACGCCGAAGTGGCGCTTGAACAGACGCGTGAGGTGGATGCGGCTGCAATAGGCGCTGCGCGAGAGCTGCTCCACGGTGAGCGGCTCGCCGAGGTGATCGTTGGCGTAGCGCACGGCGCGCAGCAGGGAGGGGGGAGCAGGCGTCGCATTGCCGTGGGACGCCGCGATATGGGACAGGTGGTGGAGCAGCTCGTAGGCCACCGTGGAGGTTTGTATGCGGAATCCCGGCGGCTGCTCTTTCATCAAGGTAAAGATCCGTCGGAAGTCGGCTTCGATCCCGGGCCGCTCGCTCTCGGGAATGCGTATGCGGGATTCCGTGAGGAGTCCGAGATGGAGCATCGCCTCCGTGATGAAGTCATGTCCGAATACGAACCAGATCTTCTTCCACTGGGCGCAGTTCCGGGCGCCGTATGCGTGGTGCTCATGGAGATGGAGGAGAAAAACGTCACCGGGGGCAAGGTCATGGGATTCTCCGGACACCACGATCCGCCCTGTTCCTTCCAGAACGTACTCCAGGCCGCAGATCGACGAGCAGCGCCGCTCCAACCAGCAGCTTCCATTCCAGTCAGAAGTCCCCGCTCCGTACACATCCAACAGGACCTTGTCATTGAAAGCCAATGGAGAGGCATACAGCTCGATATCGCGTCCAATCCCGGTTTTAAGCTCCGCCTCTTCCATCCCGTTTTTCCTTTATTTATCATGCACATCATTCGCAACGGGTCAATGGCTGCCCACGGATCTAGAAAAACCGATGTCCTGACTCAAGAGGAGCCACGAGGATGCGAAACGTAACAGTCCGGGTGGAGAACAGGCGGCTGTCCGCGGAAAGAACGAGCAGGCTCGTGCTGGGGAACTTCATGGAGCTCGGTCTCGGTCGTCAGGCTGCCGGGATGTGGGCGGAAATGCTGTATAACCGCGGCTTTCACCCCATCCCTCCCGCCGCCCCCATCGTCTGGGAGTGGCTGCGCTTTTCTCCCGACCGTTACAATGCGCAGGCGCCCTTCTGGCACTCAGGATACGAAGAGATCGACTGGGAACCCCTGCCGGGGTCCGGCGCGGAGATGGAGCGAATTCGGGGGTTCGAGCCTTTCAAGGGGAACGACTCCCTTGGCGTGAGAAACACGCGCCCCGGAATAGAGACCGGCATTCGACAGAGGGGCATCGTGCTGCATAGGGGAAAACGCTACGTTTTCCAGCTTTTCGGGGGGTTTCAGGGACGCAAGACGACCGTACCGGAAGGCCTCTTTGATCCCGCGCGCGACAAGCCCCCGGAAACGAGGGAGGTCGCGGTCACACTGAGGAGCGAATCGGCGCCGGACAACATCATCGCGCGAATCACTCTTTCGCTCACCGCGACCCAGGGCTTGCACGAGCAGGAGCTTGATGCAGGGGATTTTTCCGGCAGGGCGATTCTGGAGATCTCTTTTCATTGGGAAGGCGTTCTCATGCTTTCGTCGTGCTCCCTGATGCCCGCGGATGCCGTTGGGGGATGGAGAAGCGACGTGGTGGAGCTTCTGCGGAGAGTGTCACCGCCCCTGATGCGGTTTCCCGGCGGCTGCTTCGCGAGCTTCTACGACTGGCGCGACGGGATTGGTCCCCGCGCGCTGCGGCCGCCCCGGGAGCCGTACTTCTGGGGCGGGCTGGAGGAGAACGACGTCGGGATCGACGAGTTTCTGGCGCTGTGCGGCGTGCTGGGCTGCGAGCCGCAGATCTGCGTGAACATGATGACGGGCTCTCCCCAGGCGGCGGCTGAGCTCGTGCAGTACTGCAATGGCCTGGACTCATCTCCAATGGGTCGGGTGCGCAAAGAGCACGGAGTGCACCGGAAGGGCCGGGTGCGATTCTGGGAAATGGAAAACGAGGCGGGTCGGAAGTGGTCTGCTCCTCAGTACGCGGAGAAGGTGGCGCAGTTCGCGCGGCGGATGCGCGAGGTGGACCCTCGGATCGTCATCATGATGGAATATTATTCCTGGGGTTTGGACTGGCTTCCCCGGATGCTGGAGATCGCGGGAAAGGACGTGGACGTGGTGATCCACCGCGACGCCGATCCCGGATTCATGGCCTCGGCGCTGTCCGTGGTCCAGGAGTTCAACGCACGCCATGGCACTTCGATTCGCCAGGCGAACACGGAATGGCTTCCCGATTTCGACTCTCCGCAACCCCTCGAGGATCCAGAGGTGCCGCGGACGTACAACTGGGAGCCGTCGGGCAACGACTACCGAAAAACCCTGAGCTACCGTCAGATTCGATGGTTCTATGCCCTGAACGCGGCATCACGGATCATCGACTACCTCTCCTACGGCGGCGGGTTTGCGCTCGCCAACTTCAACAACTGCGTCAACACGTGGGGTCAGAACATCATCGAATCGGCAAAAGAAGGGGCGTGGCTTTCCCCCGCGGGCAGGGTTTTCGAGTTTTTCCACTTGTTTCGGGATGCTTATCCTCTTGCGACCTCGTGCGACCCGGAAGACCGTGCACTCCTCAACCTGCAGGCGTGCGAGCCCCAGCCGGGCGAAATTGATCTGTATGCGGTGAACAAGGATTCGGACCACATTGAGCTGTCGCTTTCAATGCCCGCGGGATTCACTGCCCAGGAGGTGAGGTCACTCTCTGCTGAGCAACGGTTGGTGACCAACAGGCTTAGTGAGGACAGGATCCAAAGCAGCAGCGCTCCCGCGGGGGACGCGATCGCGCTCACGCCGTTCTCTCTCACGCACGTAAGCTTTCGACGATGACGGCCGCGATCCCTCGCTTCAGCTCGTCAGGACTGACAGAAAAACGATTCTCTATAAACGAACCGCCTGAGCGAAGCCTTCGATCGCTGCGACCCGCAGCCTTTCGGAGGCAAAGATCGCGGGGGCCTCGGTGTCGTCTTCAAGCAGGGGGGTTGCAAGAAGACGGCTCTCCACGCTGGCGCAGTAGCTGCCAAGCGACAAGGGATCGACGAACCTGCACGTCTCAGGTGTGAGTGTCTCTGGTCCAGGGGCGAGGGATCGCCAATGGCGCAGGGCTTCCTCGGCATCCCGCTGTGCGATCAGGGTGGAGAGCTCGCGGATGCCCATTCGTTTGCCGTTCGCTTCAATGGGATGTCGGGGGAACCATCGGAAGAGGAACACATCCAGCCAGACATGGCTGAGATATCCGAATGCAAAGGCCTTTGCCGCGGGATCGCTTTCAATCGCGATGCTGTGAAGATGCCGGGCAGCCTTTCTCACGACGAGGTGGCTTCGGGCCAGGGGAAGAAACCGGCTCGCTCCGACCGAATCCGCGGCAATGGCGCCGGCCATCAGCTCCGGACGAAGAAGCCGGGGATCCGCGCGCCGCGCCGCGGCGTGGGCGAAGACCAGATGAGTGGCATCGAATGGCATGTGAATCCTGTTCCTCTGAGCGAGCCGCTAGCCGGCGTTCCTCTCCGCAAGGATGCGAAGCCCCTCCAGGGTAAGCCATTGTTCTTGCACGACGGTGTCCCCCAGGAGCGGCGCCATGACCTGCGACTGCCCGCCCGTGGCCACGACGCCGGCGCTGCCGCCCAGCTCCGCGCGCATGCGCCGAATGACCTCCTCCACCAGGCCGATGTAGCCGAACATGATGCCGGACTGGATCGAGTGCACCGTGTTCCGCCCGATCGCCGCGGGCGGGGGCGCAAGAGGGACCCGGGGGAGCTGCGCCGTGTCGTGTCCCAGCGAATTGACCGCGGAGGAAAGTCCCGGCGCGATGGCGACGCCGCGCAGCTCTCCCGGGGCGGCCACGGCCGTGAAGCTGAGCGCCGTGCCGAAGTCCACCACGATGCAGTTTCCTTTGAACCGGGCGAACGCGGCAACCGCGTTGGCCACTAGGTCGGAGCCGACCTCGGCCGGGTTCTCCGTGGTGATCCGCAAGCCCAGGTCAAGCGCGGGGGACAGGAGAAGCGGCGAGCGCCCCGTGAGCGTGCGCACCGTCTCCGCAATGGTGGCGGTGAGGGGAGGGACCACGCTGGCAAGGATGGCGGCGTGTATCCCGTCGGTCCGGATCCCCTCGGCGTCAAAAAGGGCGCTAAAAATGACCAGGTATTCGTCGGCGGTCTTGGCGTGCACGGTCTGGATGCGCCAGCGCCGCGTCCATGCGCCCTTTTCATGCGTGCCGAACGTGATGAGCGAATTGCCAACGGAAATGGCAAGAAGCATGACGCACCCCCTTCCGCTTGTCGCTCCTCCAGTGTAGTGCCGGCGCTGTTCGTGTCAAGGAACGCGACTTTTTCTTGTGGAAGAGGGCGCCGCACACTATACTATCGGATAGATGATCCAGGTCAGGAAAATACTCCGCGACATCCCCATTTTCCGCTACGACGGCACGGCAAAGATCGTGTACAACTCCTTCATCATCTTTGCCGCCCTGGCGGGAACGATCGTCACCTCGTATCGGCTGACCTTCAGGATCTATGACTTCGACGCATTGTACTGGATCATCACGGCGGTGTATCTGCTGGACATCCCCTATACCTTCAACCAGTCGGTGAAGAAGGGCCTCACGGTCTATTCGGACAGGCGGAGCATCGCGCGTCTGTACCTGCGGGGATGGTTCTGGGTGGACGTGATAGCGGCCATCCCTTTCACGTGGTTCTTCTCCATTTTCTCACTTTGGTCGCCCAATGCGCAGATCGGCGTCGGGGCGGTCCTGGACCTCATCATGGTCACCAAAATCCTGAAGATGGCGAAGATCAGCAAGGTGAGCGCCATCTTCAACGACATCCGCGAGAGCCTGAGCGTCAACCCGGCCCTCATGCGCCTGGTGACGTTCGCCTTCTGGTTCGTCACGGTCGTGCACCTGATGGCGTGCGGCTGGGTGCTCATCGGCGCGAGCGAGGCCTTCCGGCCCCAGTTCGATCAGTACCTGCGCGGCGTGTACTGGTGCGTCACCACCATCGCCACCATCGGGTACGGCGATTACACGCCCAGCCACGACAGCAATCTCCAGATCATCTACACGGTCTGCGTGATGATCTTCGGCGTGGGCATGTACGGCTACATCATCGGCAACGTGGCCACGCTGATCGCCAACCTCGACGTTGCGCGCGCCAACTACCAAAAGAAGATGGAGGAAATAAACGATTTCCTTCACACCAAAAAGGTGCCGGGAAACCTCCAAAACAAGGTGCGCAACTACTACGCGTACCTTTGGGAGACGCAGAAGAGCATCTCCTCGGTCTCCATCGCGGAGGAGCTGCCCCACACCCTCTCCATGGAGATCCTTCTCTTTCTCAACCGCGCCATCCTGGAAAAGGTGTCGTTCTTCAAGAACGCGAACGAGATCTTCATCCGCGAGATCGTGCAGCTCCTGCGGCCGATGGTGTTCCTCCCGGACGACTACATCATCCGGCAGGGCGAGTTCGGCGACTGCATGTATTTCCTCTCCAACGGCGACGTGGAGGTGGTGGTGAACGGCGTGCGTGTGGCGACCCTCGGCCAGGGTTCTCCCTTCGGAGAGACGGCGCTCATCCAGGGGGAGAAGCGCATGGCGAGCATCCAGGCCCTCACCTACTGCGACGTGTACAAGCTGTCCAAGAACGACTTCGATGCGCTGCGCGGCCGCTACCCCGACTTCGACGCCCAGGTGAAGAAGGTCATGGAAGCGCGCCTGAAGGACACGCAGGAAAAAACCCAGAAATAGCCTGAGGAGGGCGCGCATGGCAGCGACAGGCGCGGAGCCCGTGCTCCTGATCATCGATGTGCAGAACGATTTCTGCCCGGGGGGAAACCTCGCCGTGGAGGACGGCGACGCGGTGGTGCCGATCATCAACCGGATCATGCCCCTGTTCTCCCGGGTGGTGGCCACGCAGGACTGGCATCCGCCGGACCATATCTCCTTTGCCTCGCGGCACCCGGGACGAAAGCCGCTGGATGTCGTGGATGCGCGGGGGATCGAACAGGTGCTCTGGCCCGACCATTGCGTGCAGGGAACGCGCGGAGCGGATCTGCATCCCCGGCTGGACGTGGGGAGGATCGAGCTGGTGATGCGCAAGGGCCTGCGGCGCGATCTGGATTCCTATTCCGCCTTCTTCGAAAACGATCACACCACGGACACGGGTCTCCGTTTCTACCTCAAGGGCCTAAGGGCGCGGGAGGTTGTCGTCTGCGGGCTTGCCACCGATTACTGCGTGTACGCATCCGCCATGGACGCGCGAAAGCTGGGCTTCCGGGTGGCGCTGGTCCGGGACGCGTGCAGGGGCGTCGATTTCCCCCAGGGCGGCGTGGAAAAGGCGCTGGCCGGCATGCAGAAGGCGGGGGTGCGGATCGTGGAGTCTTCCGCGCTGAGCTGAACCGGCCCCGCGCGGGGGGGGCAACCCAATGACGTGCCAGGAGGACGGAGAAATGCCGAGCCATCGTGAGAGAGCCATTTCGCTCGTTCAGCAAATGACCGTGCAGGAAAAGGTTGCGCAGCTGCACTCGGTTTGGCTGAACATCGACGCGGACGGGTCGTTCACCTTCCGCAATGCCGCCAATAGCTTCATTCCCGGCAGCACCGAGGATCCGCGTGTCGTGCTCCGCGACGGAATCGGACAGATCACGCGGCCATTGGGGACACGGCCCATCGACGCGCGCGGCGGCGTTAAGGGCTTGAACAAGGTGCAGAAGCTCCTCGTCGAACATACGCGGCTGGGCATTCCCGCGCTCGTTCACGAGGAATGCCTGCCCGGCGTGAACGCAAAGGGTGCCACGCTCTTCCCCGCGGCCATCAATTTCGGGGCCATGTGGGACGAGCAATTCTTGGAGCAGATCGCGCGAATCATCGGCGCGGAGCTCCAGAGCGTGGGGTCCCGCCAGGGGCTTGCCCCCGTGCTGGACGTGAGTCGTGACGTGCGCTGGGGAAGGACCGAGGAGACCTTCGGGGAGGACCCATACCTGGTCGGATGCATGGCCGTCGCATACGTCAAGGGCCTTCAGGGGGAAGAGCGGAGGGTGCTCGCCACCTTGAAGCATTTCGCCGGCCATTCCTTCAGCGAGGGGGGGAGAAACCACGCGCCGGTGCACGTGGGGGAACGGGAGCTCAACGACACCTTCCTCCTGCCCTTTGAAATGGCGGTGAAGCTTGCCGCGGCCGGTTCGCTCATGCCTGCCTACCATGACATCGACGGTGAGCCGTCCACGGCTTCCCGCCGCCTCATCACCGAAGTGCTTCGGGAGAAATGGGGCTTCGACGGGATCGTGGTGTCCGACTACGAAGCGGTGACGCTCCTGGCCACGCACCATCGCGTTGCCCGGGACGACGCGGAAGCCTCTGCGCTCGCGCTGAAGGCCGGCATCGACATCGAGCTCCCTGGCTTCACCTGCTTTCGCACGGGGATCCCCAAGGCCCTGGAGAGAGGTATCCTCGATATGGCCGCGGTGGACGCCGCGGTCACGCGCGTTCTGGTGGCGAAGCTCCGGCTGGGGCTTTTCGAAAAGCCCTACGTCGACGAGGGACCGCTGGAGCTCAATTCCCCGAAGAACCGGGGCATGGCGGCGCGCGCGGCGGCCCGATCGATAATCCTCTTGAAGAACGATGGGCTGCTTCCCCTCCGCGATGAAGGGACCACCGCGCTCATCGGCCCCCTTACGGATGACCAGCTCGGTTTCTTCAGCGGATACTCCTTTCCCGTTCATCTCCTGGTGTCGCACATCGAGGACAAGGCGGAGTACGCAAAGACGCTTCGCCAGGCTATCGGGGAAAGGGTCAGCGCGGGCGCGCTGATCGTGGCCCGGGGGTGCGACATCCTGACGGAGCGCCTCAAGGGGGCTCCGGTGTACCCCGACGATCCCGCGGCGGCGCGGGGGCAGACACAGGGGTGCATCAGCCGCGACACAACCGGCTTTGCGGAGGCCCTCGCGGTCGCGGGCAAAGCGGACAGGATCATCGTTGCCGTCGGGGACCTGGCGGGATTGTTTCTCACGGGAACAGTCGGCGAGGGGTCGGACGCCTCTTCCCTGGCGCTGCCGGGGGTGCAGCAGGAGCTGCTCGACGCGCTTCTTGCGCTGGGCAAACCCTTGGTGGTCGTGATGCTTAATGGGAGGCCCTACAATCTGGGAGAGGCGTTCGCGCGCGCCAATGCGGTGGTGGAGGCGTGGCTGCCGGGGCAGGAAGGCGCGGATGCCATCGCCGGGGTGCTCTATGGGGAAATCAACCCCGGCGGCCGTCTTCCCGTATCCATTCCGAAATCGGCCGGCGCCATGCCGTATTACTACAACTACAAGCTGAAAGCGCCCGGCACGCCGGTGCAGCCCGAGTTCGGCGCCGTCTTCCCCTTCGGGTACGGCCTCAGCTACACGCGATTCACATATTCCGATTTCCTGCTCCCGCGCAGCGAAGTCCCGGTGGACGGGCGCATTGAAATCGGCTGCACGGTTCGGAACGCGGGGGATCGGGAAGGCGACGAGGTGGTGCAGCTCTACGTGCGCGATCTCTACGCCAGCCTTGTTCGACCTCTCAAGGAGCTGAAGGGCTTTGCGCGCCTGACGCTGAAGCCCCAGGAGAGCACGGCGGTGACGTTCCTTGTGCCGGTGGATATGCTGGCCTATTCCGTGGACGGATCCACCCGTGTCGTCGAGCCGGGGGAATTCGAGCTGATGATCGGGCGCTCCTCCGAGGACATTGTTTTCCGCGGGGTGGTGAACGTGCAGGGAAGCGCCCGCACGCTGCCGGAGGCGTGGAGAATGAAGACGGAAATCCGTCGGGAGGATGCGTGAATCATTTCGGACCGCTCAGCCGCCTATCGTCGACCTCAGATACGTGACGATCCTCGGCAGGCACACGTATTCGTCCTGCGTGCCCTCGTACTCGATGGACAGGGATCCGTTGAAGCCGCTTTTCTTGAGTATCGCGAGCGTCGCATCAAAGTCGTAGGCGGAGTCCCTGCCGTCCTCCTGGGTGACGCCCGCCTTGAGGTGGACGTGGTGCTTCACCAGGTGCACCGTCTTCTGGATCCCTTCCAGGCCGTCCACGTAGTTGCCCGTGTCCAGCAGGAGGGTGAGGTTGTCCCTGTTCACCTCCGCGAAAAGCCGCACCACCTCTCTTGAATACGAGAGGAACCCGCCATGGTTGTGGTTTTCGATCACCACGTTCAGGCCGTATTCCCTGGCCCGGTCGCAGGCTGTTGTGACGTACCCGATCATCGTGTCCCACGCGGCCGCGGGTTTCGCCACCGGGGGCCCTTTCCGTCCGATCTCGGGGTCCTGCCCGCCCATCCAGCCGGCAAAGATGCGGAAGTTGGGAGAGCCGATGGAGCGCGCCACCTCCATCCATTCCACCGCGCGCGCCAGCTCCGCGTCGTTTTGCACTTTTGTCGGATACCCGAAGCTGCAGAAGAAGGCGATGTTGGCCACGGCGAGCCGGTTGCGCTCAAGCTCGGCCTTTATGGATGCGATGTAGTGCGGCGTGGTATTCGCGAAATGCTTGTCCTCGAACTCGACGCAGGGGATCTTGAGGGTCTGTGCCGCGTACCTGATGAATCCGGGCAGGTCCATCTTCTTGTTCATGAACTGCCTGTCCAGCGATTGCGAGCTGCACGATATCTTCATGGTTCCTCCCTTTTCCGTCATTACATCCGGATGATCTCGCCGTCAGCGGCGGCGCTCCTGTGGCACGCTTCGATGCACTCCACCACGCGGAAGCCTTCCGCGTATCCGTTCAGGCATTCGACGTTGTTCTTCATGACCTCGAAGATGTGCTCGTGCATGGCCGCGTAGCCCCACTTGTCATTGTGCCCCAGCTTCGAATAATCCCTGCCCTCGACCACGGCGCCGAGGGACGCGGAGTGGCTCAGCCTGTCCAGCTCCTCGGTGATCACGGATGCGTGGTCGCCCACCACCTGCACGCGCTCGAAGGGCGATATCCACGACGCGTGACCGCACGTGGTGATCGCGCCGAAGGTGCCGCCCGCAAACTTCAACTGCACGACAAAGTCGTCGGGAATGGGATAGAAGAAGGCCTTGCCAAGCGCCCGGATCTCGGTGATCTCTCCCATGAGATAGCGCGCCATGTCGAGGAAGTGCACCGTGGTGTCGTACATGAAGCCGCCGGTCATCGTGACGTCGGTGAGCCACGGCGGATTGGCCATGTCGCCGTCGTTCTGGATGATGTTGACGTGCGCGGGCTTGAAAGCCTTTTCCATGACGATCCTTCGGGCCTCACGGTAGACCGGCGCGAACCTGCGGTTGTACCCGACGAAGAGGCGCTTCCCCGATTTTTTCCACGCCTCCCCAACCTTCCGCGCATCCTCGATTCCCGTTGCAAGGGGTTTTTCCACGAAAACGTGGATTCCTTTTTCCAGGGCCTTGATCGCCAGCCCCGCGTGCTTGGTGTTGGGAACGGTGATGAACACCATGTCGATGCCTGAGTCAAGCAGGGCATCCACGCTGTCGAAGCCGCGGCAGGCGAACAGCGCTGCGGCGTCCCTGACCCGCGCAGGATCCAGATCTGTCACGCCCGCGATCTTCACCTGGGGGTTCTGCGCGAGGAGCTTCCCATGCAGCGTGCCCATGTTTCCCATTCCGATGATGCCCGTCCGAATCATTCGTATTCCTCCTCAATACGCTTCAAGATCCAGGATGAATATGTAAATTTGCAGAGAAAACAAGGTAAATTAATATAAACACCATGTAATTTGATGTCAATAGAGATTGACAATTTTTTGAATCTCCTTACAATGCTGGGGGAGAGGAAACCGGCGAAATGGCTGTCACGATGAATGAGATTGCAAAGCAATTGAATATCAGCATCGCGACGGTTTCCCGCGCCCTTTCCGGAAAATCGGACGCTGTCTCCGAGGAGACCCGCAAGGCGATTTTCGAATTCGTCGAAAAGCACGGCTATCTCAAGAGAAAATCCGTCGGCACGAACGTGGCTTTCGTGATCGACAAGTATTCCTTCGATCTGTCCAGCCAGTTCTACGCCAGGATCATATCGGGAATCGAGGAAGAGCTGATCCGGCACAAATACTATTTTCACTTCAACTCCGTGGACAAGGAAAGCTTCGACCTGGCCAAGATCAACCTGGACTTCAGCGGCCTGGCCGGAGTGATCATGGTCGGGGTCTACCACGACGATTTCGTTTTGAAGCTCCGGCGCCTCGAGGTGCCGATGATCCTGATCGATTACTACATTCCCACGGAGGACATCCCCGCGGTGCTTATCGACAACACGGACGGGATACTCAAGGCGTGCAAGCACCTGGCCTCGCTGGGGCACAGGCGCGTCGCGTACCTTTCGGGGGATGCGGTGGAAACCTCGGCCCATGAGCGATTGTTCGGGTTCCAGCGCGCGGTGACGACCTACGGGTTGGACCGGGACCCCACTCTTGTGGTGGAGAACTGCAAAAGCCGGATCGACGAAGGCTTCCGCGCCATGGCCGGTCTCTTGCGGATGGGCAATCCGCCCAGCGCGGTGGTCGCCTACAATGATCTGATAGCCGTAGGCGCGATGGATGCGATCAAGCAGGCGGGACTGGCCATTCCCGAAGATGTCAGCATCGTGGGATTCGACGACATCCAACTGGCTGCCGAGGTGAACCCCCCATTGAGCACCATTCACGTGCCCAAGAAGGCCATGGGAATGATCGCCGCGCGAAACCTGGTTGACATCATCAAAAGAAGAGACAACGACCCGCACAAAACGCTCGTTCCCACCAGCCTTGTCATTCGGGGCTCCACGGCCGAACACAGGAGCTGATTCAAGGGAGCGGCGGACGCTCTCTCAACAGGACAAGAAGGGGGGCGTGGCCGCCCCCACAATCATGCGCCTGGTGTCCCTGATTCCGCGCCAGGCCCGGATTCTCCGGTTTTTTTCTGCACGAAGCGCTCGAAGGCATTCCGGCCTTCGGTTTCCCAGAACTCCCGGTAGTAGCGCCAGTCGTCCCTCCCGCGGCCGTGCGGCCCTTCCCACGTGCGGCCCTTCCACGGGTTGTGGCCCCGGCCTCCGTAGCGCGCGCCGCCGATGCCGCCGAAAATCAGCTTGGCCAGGATCACGATTCCAAAGGCCTGCCAGTAGCCGATCTCACCCAGGTGGAAAATGGCCGGCATGAGCCAGTTCCAGAGAATCATCACCAGCCACCCGAAAACCAGCGCGAAGAGCGCCGCCCCGATCACACCCAGCACGACCAGCCCCGCAATGCGAAGACCCCTCACGGCCGGGTGGGCTCCCGGCCACATGTCGTGCATCCCGTGTCCTCTCATGGTGTACCTCCTGTGAGCAATTTTCGCAGCGCTCGGATGGCGCGGTGCTTTCTTGCCAGGAGCGTCCCGATGGGCGTGTCCCATTCCTCGGACAGCTCGCTGTAGCTCCGCCCCTCCAGCTCCGTGGCCACAAGCACCTCCCGCTGCGCCTCGGGGAGGGAGTCGATGGCGTCGAACAGCTCCTTCCGCGCCTCCCCCCGGTCCGCGACCTCCGCCGCCTCGTAGTGGGTGTCGGAGATCTCGGCGGCCAGCTCCGCGGGAACGAGCCGCTTCCTCCGGTAGAGGTCGATGACCTTGTTGCGCAGGGACCGGTAGAGGTACGCGGAGAGGTCCACGATGGGCTCCGCCAGGTCCGCCTTTTCGAACAGGTGTTCGATGACGTCCTGCACGACGTCCTCGGCGTCCCTTTCCGCCGTGTCCGCTATCCACGCGCGCACGTACCCTACCAGCCGGCTCCACTCGTCGGCGATAAAGCTCGCGATCCGCTTTTTCTGCGTTTCCGCGCTCACACTAGTAGTGACGCGCTCCCTTCGTTTTTATTGCATCGGACAAGGAACTCTCCGAGCAGCTCTTCCATGCGGCCGGGCGCCGAGACGTGCGGCCAGTGATCCGCCTGGGGGATCGTCTGGATGCGGGCATTGGGAAAGAAGCGGCGCATCAGCGCGTGATCTTCCGCGCGCACGTAGTCGGACCGTCCGCACGCAATCAGCAGCGACTCCCCTTCGTAGCTGCCGGAAACGCCCGCCCAGTCCGCCGCAACGGTGTTCGCGGCGAGCACCTCGGCGTCGATCCGCCATCGAAACCCCGGGCCTTCCCGGACCGCATTAGTGAGCAGGAATTGCCGGAAATCGACCTGCGGGACGATGGACGAAAGAAGGCAATCCAGCTCGGCCCGGGACCGGCACGCGCCGATGTCCGTGCGCAAGGCGCGAAGCTCCTCTTCGTGGCCCGGCGGATAAGGGCGCGGCGCGATGTCCACGGCGGCGATTCCCGCCGTGAGAGAGGGGTGACGGACCGCGAAGCCCATTGCCACAAGCCCGCCCATGGAATGCCCGATCAGCCGCAGCGTTTCCAAGCCGCGCGCCCGGCTCCAGTCGCGGAGGTCTTCCACGCAATCGGTGAGCGTGTGCGTTGAGGCGCGCGGCGAGTCGCCGTGGTTGCGCAGGTCCAGGGCGAACACCCTTCCGTGCGCGGAGAGCCGCCGCCCCATTCCCGCCCAATTCTGCGAAGAGCCGAAGAGCCCGTGCAGGATGACGATTGCCGGTCCTTGGCCCCCAAGGTCTCGGTAGGAGAGGTCCATGCGTTAAAAATAGCGTTCGGGGCATGCCATTGACCATTTCTCACAAGCCGTATATTTATACACGAAAGGGGGCCCTTCATGGCGGAAACGAAGTTTGCAGCCGGACCGGACGCAGGGGAGAACGCGAAGCTCATTCTCGAGGGCCGGGAATACTTGCTTCCGGTTGTGCGCGGCACGGAAGGCGAGAAGGCAATCGACATCACGAGTCTCCGCCGGAACACGGGCTACATCACGCTGGACAAGGGCTACGAGAACACAGGATCGTGCAGGAGCTCCGTCACCTTTATCGACGGGGAAAAAGGAATCCTGCGCTACCGCGGCTTTCCCATCGAGGAGCTGGCGGAGAAGTCCACGTTCACCGAGGTGGCGTACCTCCTTCTGTATGGCGAGCTTCCGACGCACACGCAGCTTGAGGAGTTCTCCACGTTCCTCAATGAATCCTCCCTCATCCACGAGGACATGCTGCACTTCTTCGTGGGCTTTCCCCGCGGCTCCCACCCCATGGGGATTCTTGCGACGACGGTCGCCTCCCTCTCCACCTTCTATCCCATCCCCGAGGTGATGGACGAGAAGGCGGAGCGCCAGATCCTCGCCAACCTCATTTCGCAGGTGCGCACCATCGCCGCCATTTCCTACAAGAAGTCCATCGGCGAGCCCATTGTCTATCCGTCCTACCGGCTGCGCTACGTGCCCAACTTCCTTAACATGATGTTCTCCTCTCCCGTGAAAGAGACGAGGATCGATGACGATATCGTGCGGGCAATCGACCTGTTCCTCATCCTGCACGCCGACCACGAGCAGAACTGCAGCACGTCCACCGTCCGGATGACGGGCTCCAGCCTGGCCAACGTGTACGCCGTCATCTCGGCGGGCATCTCCGCCCTCTGGGGCCCGCGCCACGGCGGGGCCAACCAGGAAGTCATCACGATGCTGGAGAGGATCCGCGACGAGCGCGGCGACGGCACCGAATACGTCAGGCGCGCCAAGGACAGGAACACCCCGGATAGGCTCATGGGCTTCGGCCACAGGGTGTACAAGAGCTTTGATCCGCGCGCGAAGATCCTCAAGGCCGCCTGCCATACGCTGCTGAAGAAGCCGGGGATGAACGATCCCCTCTTTGACATCGCGCTGCGCCTGGAGGAGATCGCGCTCAAGGACGACTACTTCATCTCCCGCAACCTCTATCCCAACGTGGATTTCTACTCAGGGCTGATCCTGCGCGCCACGGGCATCCCCTACGATATGTTCACCGTGCTTTTCGCCATCGGCCGCACGCCGGGCTGGCTGGCCCACTGGCGCGAGATGTACCACGGGGAGGACTTCCGCATCATGCGGCCGCGGCAGGTTTACACGGGCAGCACGTGCCGCCACTACGTGGAGCGGGAGCAGAGGGCATAAGCGCGGCGGCTCGGCATTCAATGAAGAGCTCTCTCACCCGCGGAATGTTGGTCATGGCCGTTTCCAGCGTTCTGTTCTCCGGCATGTCGCTGCTCATCCCCTTCACCCATTCGGTGAGCACCGCCGTCATCGCCTCCGCGCGTTTCGTCACGGGCATCATCGTCATCCTCAGCTGCGCCGCGTTCCGGATCACCCGTCTCACGGCCGTGAACAAATGGTGGCTGGTCGTGCGGGGCGTGATCGGCGCCACCTCCGTCTACTTTTTGTACCGCGGGATCATGATGCTCGGCCTGGGCAAGGGCACGATCCTCAATTACACCTATCCCATATTCGCCGCGCTCCTTGCTCCCCTGATACTCAAGGAGAAGCTCTCGTGGGACGTTCTGGCCGCGGGGATGCTGTCGTTCCTGGGCATCTGGCTCGTCGTGAGCCCGGGACGCATTGCATCGATCGGCGTGGAGGACCTGCTTGCCCTCCTGGGAGGCGTGCTTTCGGGCATCGCGGTCGTGGCGATCAAGAAGCTCCGGGAGACCGAAACACCATACATCATCTACCTGGCCCAGTGCGTGTTCGGGCTGCTCGTTGTCGGGTGGCCGACGGCGGCCAGCTCCTTCGCGTTTGCCGGCATCGAGTGGGTGATCCTCCTTGGCATCGGAGGCATCGCCACGGCGGCGCAGCTCACCATGACCTGGGCGTACAAGCACGTGCCCGCCACGGAGGGCAGCCTTCTGGCGTTCCTCACGCCCGTGCTCAACGTCATCCTCGGAGTGATCATCTTCGGTGAGGCGATGCGCGTGTCTACGCTGATCGGCTCCGCCCTCGTGCTTCTCTGCTGCGGCTACATCGCGTTCCGCGAGAGAATCCTGAAGCTCGCCGGGTAGCCCCCGCGCAGGCGGGGAGGCGAGGCACGCCGCCGGGGAGACGCGGCTGGCCGCCGGGGAGACGGGGCTGGCCGCGCACGAATCGCCTTGACCAGGCGTTGTCGGCGTGCGTATATTCCCCTCATGAAAAATGAAAAACAATTTCAATTTTCGCGTGGAGCCGCCCATGGATCCTCCCTGTCCGGCGCAGGCAGGCCCCGGGCGGAGGTGATGCTTGGCGTTCTGGCGGACGCGGGATTTTCCGACACCCGCGCGCGGCGCGCCGTGGTGAGCGCCCTGTGCGAATCGCGCACGGGCGTCACCCCCGGTTTGCTGCTCCAGCAGGCGCGCGTCCGGCACGCCGGGCTTGGCCAGGTGACGGTATATCGCACGCTGGAGATCCTGGAGCGGCTGGGCCTCGTGCGCAAGCTCCACCAGGAAGACGGCTGTTCCGCGTATGCCCCGGCATCCAGCGGCCACGGCCATCCCGTCATCTGCCGGAAATGCAGGTCAACGGTGGAGTACGACGGGTGCGCCATTGACAGCGTGCTCCGCGACGTGAGCGCGCGCACGGGCTACCGGGTGGAGAGCCATTGGCTGGAGCTCTTCGGGGTCTGCCCCGCTTGCAGGAGGAATGAATGACCAAACGGGTTTCGGTATCAGTGCGCTTTCTCGGGGCCCTGCTCGCGACCGCCGTCGCGCTGGCGGCGTGCTCCCGACAGCAGCCGGCGCAAAAGGCGCCCGTCATCGCCGTGGAGAGCTTCCTCGCGGACTTTGTCGGGCAGGTGGCGGGAGACCGGCTGGCGGTGCGGTCCCTCGTACCCCCGGGCGTGGACCCGCACGGTTACGAGCCGACGCCGCAGGACGTCGCGGCGGTCGCGACGGCCCGCGCGATCGTGGAAAACGGCGCGGGCCTCGAGTCCTTCATGGCAAAGCTGCTGGCCAACGCGGGCACGGGCCGTCCGGTCATAGTGGCATCGGCCGGGCTTGTCAGCAGGACGGGGAGGGAGGGTGAGGTGTTGGAGGGCGGCGCCATCGCAACCGGCCCCTCCACTGATCCGGATCCCCATTTCTGGCTCGATCCCACCAAGGTGGAAATCTACGTGCAGAACATCCGCGACGGCCTCATCCGCATCGATCCGGCCGGAGAGCCCGTCTACCGGGCAAATGCTGATGCCTACAACGCGAAGCTGCGGGAGCTGGATGCATGGATCGCGGAGCAGGTTGCCGTCCTGCCGGTCTCGGAACGGAAGCTTGTCACCAATCATGAAAGCTTCGGCTATTTCGCCGACCGCTACGGCTTTCGCATCATCGGCACCGTGATCCCCAGCGTGAGCACGGAGGCATCGCCCACGGCGCGCCAGCTTGCGCGGCTGGTGGACGGCCTGAAGGCGGCCGGCGCCCGCGCCGTATTCCTGGAGACCGGCGCCAGCCCCCAGCTTGCGAATCAGGTGGCGCAGGAGGCCGGCATCCCCGTGGTGACCGAGCTGTACACGCATTCCCTGAGCGACGCCTCCGGTCCCGCGGCCACCTACATTGCAATGATGCAGTACGACGTGAAGACGATCATCGACTCTCTCGGCCGGGGCGCGCGATGATCGCATGGCTGCTCGCCCCGCTCTCCTACGGCTTCATGCAGCGGGGCATGCTCGTGGCCGTTCTTGTCGGCATTGCCTGCGCGGTGGTGGGCTGCTACGTGGTGCTGCGCTCCATGGCGTTCATCGGCGACGCCATGGCGCACTCCATCCTGCCGGGCGTTGCCGTGGCGTATCTCCTGAAAGGCAATCTCCTGGTGGGCGCTTTGGCGGCCGCGGTGGCCGTGGCGCTGGGAATCGGCTTCTTCTCCCGGCAGGGAAGGCTCAAGGAGGACTCCGCGATCGGCATCCTCTTTGCCGCGGCTTTTTCCCTCGGCATCATCCTCATCAGCTCCATCCGCACCTACGCGGTGGACCTGAGCCACATCCTTTTCGGCAACGTCCTGGGCGTGAGCATTGTCGACCTTGCGCTGACCGCGGGCCTGGTGGTCATCGTGCTTCTGGTGGTGTTTCTGCTGTACAAGGAGCTGCTCGTCGTGTCCTTTGATCCCGTGCTCGCCGCCACCCTGAGGCTTCCCGCCGAACGGCTGCGGACCGTGCTCCTCATTCTGCTTGCTCTCACCGTGGTGGTGTCGCTGCAGAGCGTGGGCATCGGCCTGGTCACCTCCATGCTGGTGACCCCCGGCGCGACGGCGTATCTTCTCACCCGGAGGCTGCCGCGCATGATCGCGCTCTCCGCCCTCTTTGGCGCTCTTTCCAGCGTCATCGGGCTGTATGCCAGCTATTACCTCGACGTGGTGTCGGGAGCGGCAATCGTGCTCACGGCAACGGCCTTCTTCCTGCTGGCGTTCCTCTTTGCTCCGCACAGGGGAATGTTCGCGAAGTGGTGGAGAGCCGCGGGAGGGGAAAGGGGAAGCGGCGCCGCGGCAGCCTAGAATCAAGGGCCCGGCGCGGCCAGGCTTTTCTGGACCGCTTCAGCGAATGTCTTGAGGTCCAGCGGCTTCTCCACCATTCCCAACGCACCCTCGAGGAGGAGCTCCTGCGCCGAGCCGTTGCTGGTGTACCCCGTGGCCACAAGCACCCGCACGCCGGGATCCACCGCCCTCAGTTTCGCCAGGCATTCCTTGCCGCCCATTCCCGGCATCATTACATCCAGGATGACAAGGTCGATCCCGGTCCCCTGCCCGAACAGCGACAGCGCCTCCCGACCGTCCCCTGCCGTGAGCACCTCGTAGCCGCATTCGGCAAGCACCCGCGACATGATCTCGCGGACCTGCAGCTCGTCGTCCACCACGAGGATGGTCCCGTGTCCCTGGGCGAGTGTGTGGGGCGCGGGTTCCTCGCTTCGGGTCTCCCGCGGCCTCGTCGTCATGGGGAACAGGATCTCGAAGGTCGTGCCCTTTCCAACGACGCTGTGCACGTCGATGAAGCCGTGATGGCTGGCCACGATGCCGTACACCACGGCAAGGCCGAGTCCGGTTCCGCTGCGGGCGCTCTTGGTCGTGAGGAAGGGGACGAAGAGCCGGTCCAGCAGCTCCGGCGCGATCCCGCACCCCGTGTCCCGGACACGCACGGCAACGTACCTGCCGGGCAGGGCGGTCATGTATTTCCCAACCCGGTCTCCTGATAGCTCGACGTTCGAGGTTTCAATCGAGAGGGTCCCCCCGCCGGTCGTGGTGTTGCCGCCCGCAATCGCATCCCGGGCGTTCACGCAGAGGTTCACCAGCACCTGGCTCACCTGGTTGGGATCCGCCTCGATCGTCCACAGAGAGGGCGTCAGGGCGAGATCCATTATGATGGCCGGGGGAAACGTACGCTTGAGAATCTCCCAGGTTTCCTTGGCAACTTCATTGAGCGAAACGACCTGCCGGTTGCCTGAGGACTGCCGGGTGAAAAGCCGGAGCTGGCGCGTGAGCCCCGTGCCGCGGTCCACGGCCGCCCGTATCTGCATCAGGTCCTGGTGCATGCGCGTATCGCGCGGGGCGTCGATGAGGAGAAACTGGAGATAGCCGCTTATGGCGGTGAGGAGATTGTTGAAGTCATGGGTGATTCCACCCGCAAGCTGTCCCAGGGCATCCATTTTCTGGGCCTGGATGATCTGCGCTATCAGGCGCTTCCTCTCCGTGATGTCCACAAAGGAGGTCATGATGCCGATCGCGGTGCCCCCCTCATTGCGGATGAGTGAGGCGGACAATTCGACGCTGAAGGTGGTCTCGTCCTTGCGCCGGGCAACCAGCTCCCCCCGCCACCCGCCCGTGCCGGGAAGGAGGTCCAGGACGCGCCGGGCATCCTCCGCTATCCAGAACCTCTCGATATACGAACCGATCACCTCCTGGGGGCTCGCGTAACCCCACAGGGAGAGGAAGGACGCATTGACCGACGTCACCTTCCCGTCCAGGTCGGTCAGCATGATCCCGTTGATGGACGTGTTGATGGCGTGGTTCTTGACGAGGAGCTCCCTGCTCTGGCTTTCCAATGCCGATGAGAGGGCCTGCCGCAGTTGTTCCTGGTCCTTGAGGATCTGGTCTTCCTTTGCAGACATGAACCCTTCGAGGAAAGGCTTCGTGAACTCATCGATACTGTCGAGCGATTGAACGTCCCGCCCTAGCTCTTCAAGGGAGAAACGCTGAAGAGACGACACGAGAGCCAACACGGGCTTCTCGCCGAGGCCTTCCCGCGCGTATCCTCGGCCGTATTTGTAGGCGGCCTCCCTGTCCGGCGCATCCAGGAAATGGAGAAATGACTGACAAAGCTCGGTTCCTATCTCCCTGAGGCGTCGGGGGTGCAGGGAATAGCGATTATCGAACGCCGTCTCCCACAGCTTGGCGTTGAGAGCATCCGAGAGCTGATTCTCCTTCAACTTGAGGAGATCGGCGGCACGGCTCATTTCTCGAGGATGGCTCCGATGAGATTCCCTTCAAAACGACTCATCTCAATTTCGCTAATCCCTGCTTGTATTCCTATCCATTGCTCGAGAGGCTGGAACCCGGGCTTCATCACCTTCCAGGGTCGGCACAGCTCCAAAAGGGTCTCCCGGATGCGTCTGAAAAAAGGCTGATTGAGCTTTTCATAAAGGTCGGAGCTTTCCTTCATGGATGCGGTTGCTTTGGAAGGGTCGGAATCGAAGTCCGAAAGAAAGAGCCGGGATCCATTGCCTGCCCAGTCATATACAACCCGCAGGGAATGGCTCAAATCCTCGTTTTTGACGAACCAAGCGATGCCATTCATTCCGATTGCAGTCTTTCGGTTTTTATCGAGAAATCGCGATATCGTGGGATCTTCAAGCAAGTGCTCCGGCGTCGCAATGTCGCACGCAATGTAGCGGACATCAGGTTCGTCCTTGATGATCTCCTGCCCATAGGCGACCGTAACGGGGTCGATGTCGGAATAGACAACCTTGGTACCCTTGGGGGCGACTTGGTGGATGTGATCCACGGTGGGCAATCCGGAAGCGAAATCGATGAACTGCGTGAACCCATCCGCCAGGAGTCTTCGCACCGCCTCCCCGAGGAACCAGCGGATGGTCCGTGCACTCTTTGGAAAATCGGGAGCGAACTTAAGGAGTTGTTGGGCCGCCTGCCTGTCAACCTCGAAGTTGTGGTTTCCACCCAATATAAAATCATAGATTCGGCCTGGGTTGGGCTTGCTGGCATCCGCGATGGACGCAATCTGATCTTTTTCCGGCATTGTAAGAGTCCCCCTGTTCCCTTCTATTATATCATGGTGAAAAGGGGGGCGTAGCGCAAGTGCTTTCTCGCGGAGTTCCCTGCGTCATGACCTCATTTTTCGGATGACCCGTTCGAAGCCGGGGAGGGAGCGTTCGATCACGGGCGTATCCACGCAATAGGCGATGCGGAAATACCCGGGCATGCTGAAGCCGCGCCCAGGCACGACGAGCACCAGCTCTTCCTGCAGCGCCTGGACAAACGCCAGGTCGTCTCCCCCCGGCGCCCGTGGGAAGATGTAGAAAGCGCCCTCGGGCACGGTGAGCTGGTATCCCATGCCGGTGAGGGCGGAGCAGAACAGGTCCCGCTTGCGCTTGTAGATCCCTACATCCACCGACACGCCCTGGATGGCCGAGACGACCCTCTGCATGAGGGCAGGAGCGTTCACATAGCCAAGGATCCGGGTGCAGAGGATGACGCCGTCCACAAGCCGGCTTGCATCGTCCGCCGCGGGGCTCACGGCCGCAAACCCGATGCGCTCCCCCGGCAGCGACAGGTCCTTGGAATAGGAGGTGACCACGACGGAATGGGGATACAGGCGCATGACGCCGGGAACGTCAGCCCCGTCATACGCGAGCTTCCGATACGGCTCGTCCGACACTACGTAGATGGTTCTCCCCGTCTTTTTCGACGCTCGGAGCAGCATATCGGCGAGCCGGGCAAGGGTCTTTTCCGGATATATCCTGCCCGTGGGATTGTTCGGAGAATTGATGATCACGGCAGCCGTGCGGGGGGTGATGCCCGCTTCGATTGCCTCGACGTCAAGGTCGAAGTCGGGCAGCGATTTCACCATCACAAGCCTTCCCCCGTGGTTGTCCACGTAGGAAACGTACTCCATGAAGCAGGGAATGCTCGCGATCACCTCATCGCCGGAATCAATAATCGTCTTGAGCACGGCGTTCATCGCACCGCTTGCGCCGCAGGACATGACCACGTGGTCGCCAGTGAGAGCAACCCCCTGCTCCCGTGAGACCTGGGCCGCCACGGCCGAGCGTGTCTCTGGATAGCCGGCGTTGGGCATGTAGCCGTGCTTGCGAGGCTGGGAGAGCGCGACCGCCTCCACCAGCGCTCGCTGGAACTCGGCCGGCGGCTCCACGTCCGGGTTGCCGAGGCTCAGGTCGCAGACCTTGTCAGCTCCCTTTTGGGCGCGCAGCACATTGCCTGTCTCGAACATCTTCCGGATCCAGGAGGAGTTCTCGATGCTGTCGCGGATCTTCCTGCTGATGGCCATGGCATACCTCCCGTCATCGAAGGCGGATTTCTTCCGCGATGGCGCGCGCGAGCGCCTCCATATCGTCATCGGTCCCGATGCTGATGCGCAACCCGTCCGACACGACGGGCGCGGTGAAGTGGCGCACGAGGAAACCGCGCGCCAGAAGCCCCTCGTAGAGCGCCCGGGCAGGCATGCCGGCCGGCGGCACCGCAAAGAGGAAGTTCGCGCTGGAGGGAAGCACCGTGAAACCTTCCTGCGCAAGAGCGGCCGAGAAACTGGCGCGCGTGGCAAGGATCGCTTCCCGTGTTCGCTGAAAATGCTCCCGGTCCTCCATGGCCGCGCATGCCGTAATCTGGGCAAGTCTGCTGACATTGTAGCTGTCCTTGACCTTCATCATCTCCCGGATCACCCCCTCGTGGGCAAGTGCCAGGCCCGCCCGCATGCCAGCCAGGGAATATGCCTTGGACAGGGTGCGTACAATCACAAGCCGGGGATGCGCGGCCAGGAGGGGCAGGCTGGATTCTTCCGCGAAATCCGCGTACGCCTCGTCCGCCGCGACGATGCCCTTGAAGCGCTCCAGGAGCCGGGCGATCCACTCAGTGGGAAATCCGACGCCGTACGGCGAGTTGGGAGTGGTGAGGAAGAACACCTTTGCCCGGGGAGAAGGCACGGGAATCTCCGCCATGTCCCGCGGCCGCGCGACCCGCGGAAGCGGAAAGGTGACCGTCCGCGCCCGCGCAATGCCCGCGAGCACGGGATACAGGGAATAGGAGGGCTTGAAATATGCGATCGCGTCGCCCTCTCCGACGAACGTGCGCATGAGAATGGCGAGGACCTCATCAGAACCGTTGCCGCACAGCACCTGCGATGCCTGCACGCCGTACGTCGCGGCCGCCCTCTCGCGCAGCGGAGCGGCATCAGGGCTGGGATAGAGTCGGACGGCCTTCTCCGAGGCATCGCGGAGCGCTTGAAGGACCCGGGGCGAAGGAGGGTAGGGGTTCTCGTTCGTGTTCAACTTCACCAGCGTTTGGCCGGGGCCAGGCTGGAGCCCGGGCACGTACCCGTCCATCCCCCGGACGGCCCGGCGCACGAAGCGAAGCGCATCGTCGACCGCATTCATGGCGCGGAGTGTAGCAGAAGCCAGGCCAGGGCAGCAAGGCGGGCCCTGAACGTCCCTCCGCAATCGCGGCAGCGGAGATTGCGAAAAACGCGCAATTGGTTACCATGGGGAGCGAAAGGGAAAAGCTCATGGACAGTCTGCGGCTCGGCGTCATCGGTACGGGATCCGTCGTGCGGGAAATCTACCAGCACCTCTATTTCCACAGCGCGTACGCGCCCTTCATGCAGGTAGCCGCCATTTGTGATTCGGATGAGAAGGCCCTTCGTGCCTTTGGCGATGCCTGGAATATCCCGCGCGCCGCAAGGTTCACCAGCTTCACGGACATGATCCGGCGCGGCGGGATCGACGCCGTTGCCGTCAATACGCCGGACAGCATGCACCGGGAGCCGACAATCGCGGCGTTGGAGGCGGGCCTCGATGTCATCCTTGCCAAGCCGACCGCGGATAAGGTGAGCGAAGCGCATGCGATCATTGAAGCGCGAGAAAAAACGGGACGTTTCCTCGGCGTGGACTTTCACAAGCGCGAGGATCCCATCACCAAGGAGGCCAGGGCGCGGTACGTGGAGGGAACCTACGGGACGCTGCAGTCCTCGGTCTGGTACATGATCGACCGTCTCCTGGTGGCGGACCCCAATCACGATCCGCGGTTCTTTTCCTCTTTGGATTTTACAGAGAAGAACAGCCCCGTCTCCTTCCTCACGTCGCACATGGCCGATACCTTCATGTACATCACGCGGCTGAAGCCCATCGAGGTCCGCGCGATCGGCTACCGGCAGAAGCTCCCGTCCCTCACTCCCATCCCGGTGCAGGGGTACGACCTTGTGGACACGACGATCCTCTTCGAGCACGGGGTGCTCTGCCATATCATCACCGGTTGGGCGCTGCCCAACAGCGCCAATTCTCTCACCGTGCAATCGGCCCGGCTTTTATTCTCGGACTGCATGCTGGAGCTCTGGCAGGATCGCTACGGCTATCACGAGGTCACGGAGAAGGGGATTGACGATCGTAATATCCACTTTCGGAACTTCGAGGAGACCGGCCTCGTGTCCGGTTATGGCATGGAAAGCCCTGGGAAAATCGTCAAGAACATCCTCAGGTTTCGCAATAGGGAGATACCGGACGCGGAGCTTAAATCGCTGTTCTCTCCGTTTTCGCTTGGTTTCTATACCGCCCTTGTATGCGAATGCGCCAATGCCTCGCTATCGGCGGGTGCTTCGCTTGAGGAAGGCGTGGTGGTGGGCACGCAGATCGACGTGAAAGACCACCTCCGTAGATGCATCGGCCGATCCGCGGATTTCTACTATTTGAACGATTGAAACTCAACGGCTGGCCTGTTCGTTTGCGTCGTTTTCATTGGTACGACTCGATCTTGAAATCGTCGAAATCGGCGGAATAGTCGACCATCGGCTGCTGTGCGTCATCTACTATTTAATTGTAGAAAAGCACCTTGCCGCCGGACAGCGGTGTTGAATCGGTAATGCTGATCGTGCCCAATGTGGTTGTCCCCGTGGCGTCTTTAGTCCGCTCCGTGACTTTTGAACCGCTGGATTCCATTTCGAAAATAAACCAGGTTCCTGGGCCTAACAAATCAGTAATATCGTACAACGCTGGATCTGGCGGGGTGACATCGTTCGTTCCATCCGTCCGGGCGAGTTTTAGAGAAAGGGATTCGCTGCCGCTATTCGGTGTCCGAAGCAAAGACCGAGTGGACCTGATTGCCTGCGATTCCACTATGGCCGGGACGCCCGACCTGTTCTTGACTTCCGCCCTTTTTCTCCCTATATCTCCGTCATGGGAATCTTGGTTTCAGACAAGGCGGCCAGCCAGCTTACAACGCTCCTTTCGGAGCAGGGAAAGCCGGGCGCCATGCTCAGGGTGTGGGTTGCGGGCCTGGGGTGCTCGGGCTACCGCTACGGCATGGGCATCGATGAGAAAGAGCCCGAAGAGGGCGATCAGATATTCGAGTCCAGGGGGATCCGCATGGTCATCGATTCCCAGAGCCTCTCATTCATGGACGGCTCCACGGTGAACTGGGTGGACGAGCCGGACAACAATGGCTTTTCGATCGACAACCCCAATCCGGCTCCGCAGAGGGAATGCAACTGCGAAGCCGGCTGCGGCGTGGACGCTGAAAAGCCTTCCTACTCCAATGAGAACGGCGGGTAGACGTCCGTTACCAGGAGAAGCGCGTACGCGCTTGCGCGCAGCCCCCACCTTCCCACCCCGACCACGAAATCGAAGAGAGACCGCGGGTAGCGGCCGGTGAAGAGGATCGCGAACCACGCCACGATGATGCAGAACCCCGCAGCGATTCCGAGGAAAAAGAGCAGGAACCAGTGGGGAATTGCGAGGAACCATTTCACGATGGGCATTCCAGGTTTCAAGTCCTTCTGAACATCGGGGAAGGGGATCTCGATGTGCACGGACTGTTCCCGTTCAGTGGAAGGGAATTCATCCGTAAGGAGCGCCGCGTACGCTCCCACCCGGGCGGAGAATTTCGTGAAGCTCACGTTCCAGTCGAACCACCAGCGCGGGTACTTCCGCCGGAAGAGGATCATGAGGAGCGTGGGCAGAAAGAGAATGGCGCCCGTTGCGAAAAAGAACCTCCAGGCGCTCTCCTTCGCGCCCCATTCTGGACCCACGATGAGCGCGAGGATCACCGCGGGGGGAATGATCATGATGAATCGAAAAACCGAGGTCACCCTGTTGAGTTTTCTGTCAGGGAAGTCGACGGCGAGCGTAACGGGATAGCTTTTCAAAGGCTCAGGCATGGCAATTCTCCTTCTTCAGTTGTTTTTACGATCATTCCACGGTATCACGGGCGCTACATTCCCGCAACATCGGCCCACCCTATCGCCGATCCTTGCGGAAGCTCTTCTGGAATTTCGCGATGCCCTTCTGGCGCTGGCGCGCCGCCATGCGCTCCTTCACGTCCTCCCGGGTCGAGAGGTGGGCCAGCTCCTTCTGGAGCTTGCGCCAGCCGCGGTAGCGCTCCTCGTCCAGCGTGCCCTCCTGGAGCGCGGCGCGAACGGCGCAGTCCGGCTCGCTGCCGTGCCTGCAGTCTGAGAACCTGCACTCCCGGGAGAGCGCTTCGATGTCGGAGAAGGAACCGTCGAGGTCCTCTTCGCTCCGCCACAAGCCGACCTCGCGCATGCCGGGGTTGTCGATGAGCAGCGCTCCGGAGGGCAGGACCACGAGCTCCCGGTGAGTCGTGGTGTGCCTTCCCCTGCCGTCGTCCTCGCGCACGGCCGCCGTGGCCATGCGCGCCGTGCCCAGGAGCCGGTTGATAAGGGTTGATTTTCCCACCCCCGAGGAGCCGACGAGCGCCGCGGTCTTTTCCGGCCGCAAGAAGGACGAGAGGACGTCGATCCCCGCTCCGGTTTCAGCGCTCACGGCGAGCACGGGAACGCCGATCGCCGCCTGCTCTGTTTCAGCGATGCGCTCGGGAAGGGCGGCGCAGAGATCGGCCTTGTTCAGCACCACCATCGGCTGAGCGCCGCTGCCCCACGCCAGGGTGAGGTATCGTTCCAGCCTGCGGACGCTGAAGTCGTGATCGAGCGCCATGACGATGAGAGCGCTGTCGATATTGGCCGCCACGACCTGTTCACTGACCCGGACATGCCATGCCGACGATCCGGCGGCTGCCTTGCGCGTGAACTCACTCGATCGGGGGAGGAGCGCGTGGATCGTTGCCCTCCCGTCACCCGGGCGCGGCATGATGACGACCCAGTCGCCCACCACGGGATAACCCAACCCTTGTTCCGCCTGCAGCCGGTACCTGCCCGACACCTCGGCCAGCAGCTCTCCCTGCGCGCAGACCACGGTGCAGAGATCCCGCTGACTTGCGACGACGCGCGCCGGCATGAGATCCGTACCGTTAAATTGTTCGAAATATGCAGCGAATCGGCTGTTCCAGCCGAAAGTATGAAGCTCCAATGGGGATTCCTCCCTGCACGACACAGCCCCGGGCGCGCAAAGACACGCGACCGGGCGGACGGCCACGGCCCGCGGAGGAATCGGCCTGCTTGTTAAGGAAGGGGAGGACTACCTCGGCGAGCCCCTGGACAGACTGGTGATGTGGGTATTGGCTCGAACGGCATTCATGTTACGGCGTCCTCCTTTCGATCGATGCTGACTTTCCCGCAGAGACTATCGTCGATTGCTGCAGGCTGTCAAGCGCCGCGTGAAGCGCGAAGGACGTGTCCTCCAGCAGGGAGAAGAGTCCCAGAGAGATGCTGTCCCACGTCCAGCGAACCGGGCCTGCCTCTTCCACGTCAGTGGCCGCAAGGAGGGGCACGCGCCGCACCTCATCGTCTCCCGCGGAATAGAGGAGGTCTCCGACCTTCTGGCCCTTGAGCACGGGAGCCACCAGCGGCATGCGCGCCAGCACCGAGTACGTGAGGCGGGAAAGCTCCTCCCGGCTCGCGGTGAGACGCACGGGCGCGGCCGGAGCCATGGCGATCTCCCGCGCCTGACCCTTCCACACCCGCACGGGCGGGAGCGCAGGGGCATCTAGCGCTATCGTGGAGTAGTGCTGGAACCCGTACGAAAGAAGGGCGAGGCTGTCCTCGGTTCTGTTGCGCGCCCCTTCCGCAAGCGAGTGGCCGGGAACACCCAGCAGCACCGCGATGAGACGCATCTCCCCGCGCTGAGCGGTGATGGCGGCGGTGAAGTTCTCATCATCCAGATGCCCCGTCTTCAACCCGTCCACGCCGATGCCGTCCCAGACGAGGTAGTTCCCGTTGTACTGCTTTTTTGTCTGGACCGGGAGCAGCCGTCCCTCCGGCATGTTCTGAGCAAGGGGATAGTCGAACTCGCGCAGGGAGTGAAATTCAGCAAGCGCCGCGGGATGCTGGTCGATGTAGCGCCTGCAAAAGTCCGCGAACTCCCGAGCCGTCACCCGGTTGTCATCCCCCATTCCGGCGGGATCGGTGAAGCGCATGGCGGTGTACCCCATGAACCGCGCCTCGTCGTTCATCATGCGCACGAACGCCCGCGTGCTCCCCGCCACGTACTCGGCAAGCGCCGTGGCCGCGTCGTTTCCCGACGCCACGGCAGCGCCCTTCATCAGCTCCTCCACCGTCACGATCTGGCCCGGGCCGAGGTTCATGAGGGTGGATCCCGGGGTTTGGTGGTCGGCCCAGGCATTCGCCGTGAGAGAGACCACGTCGCTCCTGCTGATGGACCGGTCCTCCAGCTTCTGCAGAACGATGTGGAGGGTCATGAGCTTGGCCAGGGAAGCAGGCACAAAGGGCTCGTCCGGATCGCGCTGGTACAGCACGCGCCCCGTGGCCTGGTCGATGAGGATCGCCGACCGGGCGGAAAGGGGAAACGTGTCGCCCGCGAGCCTGTTCACGTTCTCTACGGGCGCGGCAAAAAGGCAGCCGCCCGCCAGGGCAAGCAGGAGGGAGACGATGGGAATGCAGCGGGGCCGGATCAAGACGTTCAGGCAATTCTCCTTCAAACAGGCGTTCCGGGCAGAGGGCGGTGATACGCGGCGGGTGAACGTGCTGATACGTTTATATCAGCGGGCGGGGGGAGTGTAAAGCGCTCGCCCCCCCGCCCGCGGTATGACGGGTGCTCTCGAAGATTAGGCGGAGCCCTCCGCCGCATCGGTGCTGGCGCTGATGGTGATGTGTATCTCCTCACCCGTCTCCACCTGCTCCCGGGGCGGGACGACGATCCTCAAAAGCCCATTGTGGAAGCGCGCCTGGGTGCCTGCCTGGTTGAACTTGTCGGCGGGCACATAGTAGCGCTGCTCTTCTATGTCCTTCAGCTTGAGCCTGCGCTTGAAATACTGCACCCCTTCGTCGAGTTCCTCCGATCGCGGCGCCTTGGCGGAGAACAGAAGATGGTCGCCGCGGAACTGCACGTTCAGGTCCTTCTCCTCGAAGCCGGCAAGGGCGAGCTCCAGCACGAGCTTCTTCTCCTTCGTCAGGTAGATCGTCGCGGGGGGATACATGTAGGCGGGATAATAATCCGGGTTTCCGAAGGGTCCCCTGCCGAAATGCTCGGCCGCCTTGCGCATCCTTTCAGCGGCATCCTGATCGAACGCGTCGCCGAAGCCCTCCGCGAGCTTGAACGCCTCGTCCATGATGCGCCCCAGATCGAACGTGAATACCCTGTTGGTCATGATCGCGCCTCCTCAAGGCTTTGTGTGCCGGCTCCCCTTTCGGGCAAGCCTCTGGCCCCCCATGCGGGGCGACCCACGGGAGGCTGCTGTACGCCTCCGCTGCTCCAATGTACTCATAAGTGGAGGGGGCGGGCAAACGCAGGAGCGCTGGGGCAAAACGGCGCGCTCCCCTTCGCGGCAGCCGCGCTGAAGCAAATGCGCGCAGCAGCGCGCCGAGGTAAATGCGCGCAGTAGCGCGCCGGGCTACTGCACCCGCACGGGCATGACGAGGAACGGGACCCCGTCCTGATGGAGGCGCCTTTGCACGGCAAAGGTTGTATGGTTGAAGAGCAGCCGGGTGAGGAAGGTATCCTCGGGAAAGACGATCTGCCCTCCGAAGAAAACGGCGGTGGGATGCTTTTCGTAGATCGACCGGGCCAGGCCGCAGATCTCGTCGGAAACGTCCGTGCCGATGGCGGAGAACCCCTGCGCGTAGAAGCCCTCGGCCTTCAGGAATCGCACGTAGTGATCCAGATCCTCATCAACGTGCGCGCGCAGCGCCTCCAGGCCGGCGGCGCCCTTAAACCGGTCAGCGTCAATGATGCCGGCCTGGATGAAAAACCAGTTGCGAAACACCTCGCCAAAGACCTTGCGCACGTTGAAGAGCGTGTGCAGGCCGGTTCCGTTGAAGCCCGAGACCAGGATCACCGCCGTCTTCCCCTTCGCGTCGAATCGCAGCCGGCGCCGTTTCACGGCCGCGTTCCCGTCCGCGTCCGCGGGCGGGGATTCCGTTTCCACAGTCGCCACTGCGGTCATGAGATGGTCCAGCCGGGCAAGCCTCTTTCCCGTGCGGCCGTAAAAGCGCTTGATGGTGAAGGCAATGGCCACGAGGGAGCCCGTCACCAGAAGCGTGATCCAGCCGCCCTCCGCGAACTTCAGCACGACCTGGGAGATGAGGATGAAGCTGGTGAGCACGAGCCCGAAGCCGTTGATGAGAATCTTCCGCTTCCACGACTTCACCGTCTTCCTTTCCCTCCACCAGTGCCGGACCATGCCCGCCTGGGACAGGCAGAAGGTGATGAACACGTTGATGGCGTACAGGACGATCAGGAACGCCACGGAGCCGCGGCTCACCAGCATGAGGATCAGCGCCGCCCCGCCCATGAGCACGATCCCGTTCTTGATCACCAGCCGCTCGCTCAGCAGGCTGAACTGGCTGGGGAGCCACCGGTCAAGGGACATGTTGGCCAGCACCCGGGGGCCGTCCAGGAAACCGGTTTGGGCCGCAACGAACAGGAGCACCGCCTCGGAGATGAGCGTGACAAGGACAAAGGCGTATCCGGGCCCCCCCCATCCTGACGCGATGCTTTCCATGAGCACGGCGTTCAGCGTCTTGCCGTGGACCCTCGAAACCCGGAAGAGGAGGTACCCGATCATGAGGCCCGCCGCCATGAAGGCGAGGGAGGCCGCCATGTAGCGCATGGTGCGCTTTGCCGTCTGCACCCGCGGCTCCCGCAGAATCGGAAGGCCGTTGCTCACCGCCTCGATGCCCGTGTACGTGCCCGCGCCCATGCTGTATGCCCGCAGGACCAGGACAAAGACACCGAAGGCGCCCAGTTGGGCGGTGGCGGCGCGCGTGTCCGTCGCGACGTTCGAGACCACCCCTCCGATGTCGGGCACGTGCGACGCCAGCGCGTACACGATCGCGAAGGTGTGGGTGACCAGGAAGAGCAGGAAGACGGGCACCAGGGGCGCCACCGATTCCTTCACGCCCCTGAGGTTGAGCACCGTAAGGGCGAGCACGCCCACAATGGCCAGCACCAGCTTCAGCGGCAGCCATGCGAGGGGCAGGAAGCTGAAGATGGCATCGGCGCCGCTGGCGATGGAGAGTGTGATGGTGAGCACATAG
This sequence comes from Spirochaetia bacterium, assembly GCA_049519415.1. Taxonomy (GTDB): domain Bacteria; phylum Spirochaetota; class Spirochaetia; order SZUA-6; family Fen-1364; genus Fen-1364. The sequence continues at coordinate 43,830 of JBEKQU010000009.1, read as the reverse complement.
TCGATGAGCAGCGCGCAGCCCGAGATCATGCCGATCGTCGGGGAAAGGAGCTTGCTCGCCACCAGATAGCCTCCGCCGCCCGAGGGGAAAAGCTCAACGATCTGTGAATAGCTGGTTGCGACCACGAAGATGGTGAGCGCCGTGGCAAGGGCCACGAATATCCCGAGGTATCCGTGGATCCCGAGGGAGAGGAAGGATTCCTCGGGCCCGTAGTTGGAGGAGGAAAGCCCGTCCGCGCCGAGCCCCACCCAGGCGAAGAAAGCGATCAGGGAGAGCTTGTGGAAAAGCGCGGGATCGCGGATGTCCCGGGCGCCGCCAATAATGACGTTTTTCAGTTTTTCGAAAAAACCATTTTCCGTGGGATCACTCATACAGGCTGGGGGTGTACTGTATCCCGACGGACGCGGCGTGTGCAAGCGGCCCGGGAGATCGCGGCGGAGGGTGTCTGGACCTCTGCGCGCATGGCCCCCTCCACGCCAAAGAACTCCCGCGGTCTATGGATAATAGAGGAAGATGTTCCCCACGTCCGGCAGGTATCGGCCCGCCTGGTCCGAGATGGCGGAGAGCTCACTCTCCACCGATGGCTCGATCCGGGCTGAGGCGCTTTGCACATTCTTCCGAAGCTGTTCCATCGACCGGGCGCCGACGAGCACCGACACGACGCCCGGGCGAGCGAGGACCCATTGAATGGCAAGGGTGCTGAGCGGCAGGCCGGTTTGCCGCGCGACGGCCTGCATTGACTGCACGGCCTCCCGAACATGGGGCCAGACATCGGGCTTGTAGTAGATTGTGGCGGCGCGGGCGTCCCCTTTGGCGAACGTTTCGGGCCCCCGAGTGGTGTCGGAGAGAAGCCCCTGCGCGATGGTGCTGTAGGTGACCAGGGCGATCCCATGCTCGATGCAGTAGGGGATCACGTCGCGCTCGGGGAACCGCCAGAGCAGATTATAGCAGATCTGGTGCGCGTCTATCCGGCCCGCCTCAGCCGCCTGCTCCATGTCGGCCACGGTGAAATTGCTCACCCCGATTTTCCGGATCAGTCCCTGCGCCCGCAGCTTCTCCAGGCCCTCCATCATCGGGCGCAGGTCGAACCCCTTGCGGGGCCAGTGGATGTAGAACAGGTCGATCCATTCCCGGCGCAGACGCACGAGAGACTCGTGCACGCTGCTGATCGTTGAATCCTTGTCGCTCGCTTGCCGCTTGGAGGCGATGAACAGCGTGTCGGATGGCGCGAGAGTCTCCCCGACAACGCTCTCCGCGTGCCCTTCCCCGTAGCCCTGCGCCGTATCAAAGTGCGTGACGCCCATATCCCGCGCGGCGCGGATAATCCGGATGGATGCTTCGTCGTCGGGCGGTCCGGTTCCGATGCCGGAGAACTCCCAGCAGCCCAGCCCGAGCCCCGGTGGGATATCGGACAGTGCTTTGGACGGAAGGCTTCCCATTCTGCGCTCTCCCTCGTCAGTCGTTTTCGAGCAGCTCGAGGACGACCTTCAGGTCGCGATTGGCGTCCACGTAGGCATAGCGCCCCCCCGTGTACTCGCCGGTCTGCAGAAGCGGCATGCCGTTCTTCTCCAGAGCCGCGATCTTCTCCTTCATTCCCTTGATGATGAACGCGATGTGGTGGACGCCCTCTCCCTTGCGGTTGAGATCGTCGCGCCACGTGCTCGGCTCCTGCGTGGGCTCGATCAGCTCCAGTTCGATCGTCGGGCCCACCTTGAAGAAGGCCAGCTTTGCGCGCGCCGTCGAGGGCTTGCCCTTGTACCGGGTCTGCGCCTTCTCCAATGCGTCGGTCATCTGAATCTGCGGCATGTCGACACCGAGGAAATCCGCGTAGATGCGGGCCGTCTTCTCGATGTCGTGGCAGATGATGCCGACCTGCGCGACGACGTTGGTGCCGAGGATCTTCTTTTCCATGCTTTGTCTCCTTTCGTCTGCATTGGCGCGCAGTGGGGTTCACTGCCGATAGCCGAAGCGCTTCACCTGCGCGAAGACACAGTATACCCGCCCATTTCGCCCGCCGCAACGCGAGGTTTTATTCTTGCAGGGGTTGCACGGACCCGGCCGCGGCGCCTTCCGCAGGAGGAACGGCGGTCTTCCTACTTGATCCCGGACAGGGCGAGCCCCTCGACGAACTGCCTCTGGAAGATCAGGTAGACGATCAGGATCGGAAGCATGACCAGGACCGAAGCCGCCATGACGTAGGAGGGGTGGACGGCATGGATGCCGTTGAAATAGCTGATGGCCAGTGAGACGGGCATCTTCTTCACGTCGTTGATCACGATGAGCGGCCAGACGTAGTTATTCCAGCTTGCCATGAAATTGAAGATGGTGAGCGCGGACATGGCGGGCGTGATCTCAGGCACGACAATCCTCAGGAATATCCCGAGCTCGGAGGCGCCGTCGATCCTGCCGGCGTCCATGAGATCGCCGGGGACCGATTCGCAGAACTGCCGGCACATGAAGATCCCGAAGGCGCTGACCAGCGAAGGAACGATGACCCCGCTCAGCGTGTTCAGCAGGCCGAGCCAGGACACGATAAGGAACTCGGGAATCATGATGACCTCGAAGGGGATCATCAGCGTCGCCAGGATGATGATGAAGCTCGTTTTCTTTGCGAAGAACTGGAACTTGGCATAGACGTAACCCACAAGCGCGCTGGAGAAAACGACTGCCGTGGTGGTGACGGCGGCGATGAAGATGCTGTTCAGGGTCCATCGAAGGAACGGGGCTTCAAGAAGTACCTTGAGGTACCCGCCGATGTAGAAGGTGGCGGGAAAAAAAGTGGGGGGGACGGTGAGCAGTATCTCCCTGTTCGTCTTGAATGAGTTCAGCATCATCCAGAGGAACGGGAATACCGCGACAAGAGAGCCTGCGACAAGGAAGAGGTAGGCGAAGACTCCCGCCCTGCGGATGTGCATGCCGGAACGCATCTTCAGTACTCCCAGCTTGTCCTGAAAACCCTCATCTGCACCAGGGAGAGGACCATCATGAGCGCCATCATCGTGACTGCTATGGTCGAGGCATATCCGAGCTTGGAGAACTGGAACGCGTTCAGGTAGATCGAAACCCCGATCAGCTCGCTGGCATGATTCGGCCCGCCCCGCGTCAGGACCATGACCGGCGTGAAGACCTGGAAATAGGAGATGATGGTCATGACCGAGACGAAGAGCATGGTCCTGGCCAACAGCGGCAGCGTGATGCGGAAAAAGACGCGCATGCGATCGGCGCCGTCGAGGAATGCGTTCTCATAGAACATCCTCGGTATGCTCTCCAGCCCTGCAAGGACGATGATGATGTTGTAGCCCATGTCCTGCCAGAGGTTGAGCGTGATGATCGACGCCATCACGAGGTTCTGGTCCCCCAGCCAGTTGAGCTGGATATTCACCCCGAACGTCGTCAGGATGCCCGCTACGATGCCAAACCTCGGGTCCAGCATGTAGCTCCAGACGATGGCGACGGCCGCAATGTTGGCCGCGGTCGGCAGGAAGTAGACCGTCCGAAAGAGGTTCCTGATCCCCTGTCGGGAGACGTGGTCGATGAAAAGGGCGATCAGGGTGGCCAGCATGAGATTGATCGCCACCGAGACACCGACGAAGAAGAAGGTGTTCACGAGGCTCTTCCGGAACACCGGGTCCTGGAAAAGGTTTCTGTAGTTTTCCAGGCCCGTGAAGGGGGGATGGCGGCTGAGCGGGTTGTAGTTGAAGAACGAGATCACCAGGCTGAACACGATGGGCAGAAGGACGAAAACGGCGAGGAGCACAAACACGGGCAGAAGCGAGAAGAAGATGAACCTTTCCTTGTCCCTCCAGCGCATCTGCCGCTTTGTCCCGGGGCTCGTCGTCTCCGCTGCCTCCCGGCTCTCTCGCGCGCTACTGCGCGCGGATGTCGTCGATCATCTTGTTCGTCTCTTCCTCGATCTTCCTGAGAGTCGTCCCGACGTCCTGGCCGCCGGTGCAAAGGCTGGTGAAATTGTTGACAACGATCTGGCTCTTGAACGTGTCGATGCTCTGCAGGGGACCAATCGGCTGACCGTACGGGAGAACATCGAGTGAGACCTTGATCATCGGGTTGCTCTTGAGGAAGTCCGGCGATTCCGCGACGCTCTTCTCCGAGGGGATGGTATTTGTGAGGGTGTTCCACTGCCGGTGGCTCTCCGCAGAGCTTATGAATCTCACGAAAGTCCACGCAATGTCTGCGTTCTTTGTCCTGGCGGAAACCACCTCACCCCATCCCGACTCCGCCGCAAAGGCCTTCGAGGTGCCGGTGAACGACGGCATTGAACCATACGCGAAGTTGTCGAGCTGGAACTCGCTCTTGCCCACGGGAATCACCCATGGTCCGCGGAAGCACATGGACGACTGGCCCTTGAAGAAGTAGTTCGACGCGTCGTTGTTTGTGTCGTTCAGATGCGTGATCTCCGTCACCTTGTCCTTCAGCACCATGTCGGCCATCGCCTGCAGCGCCTTCTGCGCCTCCGGCGTCGTGAACGTGACGTGGATCTTGTCCGCGGCCCAATAGCTCCCCTTCTGCTGGAGAATGAAGGAGAGCAGTAGATAGGGGATGTTGTCGGTGGTCATGAAATCGAAGCCCCAGTGTATCGGATTGCCTTTCGTGTCGTACCGCGTGAGCTTCTTCGCGGCATCCATCAGCCCGGAGAATGTCGTGGGGAACTCATCATAGCCCGCTTTTTTCAAGTCGGCAGGGTAATAGAGCACCCCGCCGGACTCGATGTTGTATTCTTTTGGCACCCCATAGAGGACGCCTTCATAGGTGTAGCCGGCGAGGGTCGTCTCGAAGAGTCTTTTCTTGAGCTGCTCCGCGTAGTCCTTGGGCACTTGGGCAAGCCGCTTGTGCTTCATGAGGTCGGACGCCCAGTCGCCGAACACCTGCTGCACGTCACTCTCTTCTCCCGCGCTGTACGCCGCACGGATCTTCTCGATGAAGGTGTCATACGTGAAACCCGTTGCGTTGAGCGTGATGTTCGGGTATGCCTTGGCAAACGCGTCGAAGAGCTGCTGGTTGGCATTCTCCCAGTCCTGGTTGTACCAGTAGGTGACGGAGCCTTTCACGCTCGATGGATTCTGAGCGGTGCCCGACGAAGCGTTCCGCTGGCATCCGACAAGCACGCCCGCCAGCGCCAGGGAGAGGACCGTTGCAAGGATGAAGGCTCGGGAAATGGACTGTTTCATTGCGCACCCCCTATATCAAGAATTCTGTCATCAGGTTTTCTCACTTGAGTCTATATCCCCTACCGGCGGAAGTAAATACCCGCGGGCAGGGGTTTCATGATTTCGAATGGGGTGAGCGCAACAAGGCAGATTTTTATGGAGCAACAACATCCCCGACCGAGGCGGCGCCAACGCCGCCTGTTTCAGCTCAACTTCTGCCAGCAGAAACCGGCGAGCGCATCCGTGCCCGAGGTCTCGCCGTGCGCGCAGGCTTTCCTCACGGCGATTCTCAGCGCATCGTCAGAAACGGCGGCGCCAACAATTGCATCGATGAACTCCAGGAGGTATGCGGGGAATCGACCTTGCAGCGCCGTCCATACCAGCGTTCGACCGAGAGGGGTTGTGCCGGGCAAAACCCGCTCCAGCCGCTCACCGTCGATCCGGTTCGAGCTCGAGGACGCGAGGATGGCGCCGGTGAGAAAATCATCCCCTGCCGGAGTCAGGCCCGGGCCGCAGCCGACGAGCTCCTCCGGCCTGCCCTCCCGGAGGGCTGTGCGCACGCGGGTCACGAAAGGGCTCTCAACCGGGTCGTTCCGAAGAAGCCCGAGCAGCCCGCCCGGCTTTCCAAACGTGAAGAATGAGTCGCGGATTGCATGGATTCGCTCGACCGGCACCAGACGCACCGCGGCCGCGTTCACATTGCCTTCCCATACCGGGCACTCCGTACAATCGACCGAGGCGAAAGCATCGAAAGAAATAACGCCCTCTTCCATCCTGACGGCCGTGTCTACAAGCGCTGTGTCCGGGGGTGTCTGGAAAAGATCATTCGAGAGGACAGCCATGGCGCTCATGTCTGCTCGATCGGCCACGGCCGAGACCGCCAGGCCGTCCGCGCGCAGGATGTTGACGGCGCGGGGATGCACGGACAGGACCCGCCCCGCCCATGCCGCTCTGCCGGCGAGCGCGCCGCAAGCGCGCGCAGCGAAACAACCCATTCTGAAGCTTCCCCTTGAGGAAAACGGTATCCCAAGGGGCATGAAGAGGCAACACGGCGCCTTCCTTGACCTTCATTGACCAGTGAAACGGATTCGGATAGTTTTGTCCCACCGATGACCAGAGAGGCCGGATCGCTTCTTATGCAGGCGCGCGGAATCGTGAAGCGGTATGCGAACGTCCTTGCCAATGATCGCGTGGACTTCGAGCTGCGCGGCGGCGAGGTCCATGCCCTCCTCGGAGAGAACGGCGCAGGCAAGAGCACTCTCTCGCGGATACTCTACGGGTTTACGCCGCCGGACGCAGGGGAGATTTTCGTCGACGGAAAGCGCGCGGACCTGCGATCGCCGCATGACGCCCGGGCCCTCGGCATCGGCATGGTCTTCCAGAACTTCACCCTCATCCCCGCGTTCACCGTGATGGAGAACATTGCGCTCTTCCTGACGGACCTGCCCCTGCTGGTGAGGCGCAGAGACATCGCCCGCCGCATCCACAGCCTGGCGGGGCGCTTCGGCCTGGCCGTGGATCCCTCGGCCCTCGTCCGCCAGATCTCCGTGGGCGACCAGCAGAAGGTGGAGATCCTCAAGCTCCTGCTCGCGGATGCCAGGGTGCTCATCCTGGACGAGCCGACCAAGGTCCTTGCCCCGCACGAAGTGGAAGAGCTTTTCAGCGTGTTCACGACATTGAAAAACGAAGGGTATGCAATCCTCTTCATCACGCACAAGCTGCGGGAGGTGCTGGCGAGCGCTGACCGGATCACGGTGATGCGCCAGGGACGGATTGCGGGCACCCGCATGCGCGGGAACGCCACTGAGCCTGAGCTGGTGTCGCTGATGTTCGGGGGGGGCGCCAACCAGGCGCAGGGCAGCGCAATGGAGGGCGCCACCGGCGGCGCCGGAGGGCACGCGCGGACCGGCAGAAAGCTCTTCGAGCTGCGCGGCGTTCACACCCGCGCCGCGGGAAGTGAGACCGCCCTGCGGGACATCAGTCTCGCGGTCCGCGAGGGAGAGATCGTGGGAGTCGCCGGGGTCTCGGGGAACGGCCAGAAGGAGCTTGGTGATCTCATCCTTGGGCTCCGGTTTCCCCACCGCGGCGCGAAGCTGCTCCGCGGCGGGGACGCCTCGCGCTGGTCGATCGGTCGCGTTCGCAGGAGCGGTGTCGCCTTCGTTCCTGAGGACCCGCTGGCCATGGCTGCGGTGGGCGGGATGTCCGTGCGGGAAAACCTGTCCCTTTGCACGGGCCGCAGGTATGCGCGCGGAGCTTCGGTGGACTGGCGCCGTCTTGAATCGAACATGGCCGGCTCCTATCGCAAGCTCGGATTCACGCTGCCCGCGCTGGACGCTCCGATGCGCACGCTTTCCGGAGGAAACCTTCAGCGCGCGGTTGTCGCCAGGGAAATGGCCCATGATCCGGGACTTATTATTGCCCTCTATCCCACCCGGGGCCTGGACGTCATGAGCGCGGTCGCGGTGAGGAAGCTGTTCCGCGACGTCAGGGACGCCGGGACGGGGATACTCCTGATTTCCGAGGACCTCGAGGAGCTGCTCGAGATGAGCGACAGGCTTCTGGTCATGTTCGGCGGCGCGATCGCGGGAGAGTTCGGGCGCGGCGAATGGAGCGCAGAGGGCGTAGGCCACTTGATGACAGGTTCCGACCGCGCCAACGGGAGGCCGGGGATATGAGCGCGGCGGTGGGCGCCGCGGCGCGTCGTGTCTTCTCTCGCACCCCCCTGATCGGCCGCTACCTCGGCATCATTGTTCTCGCGCTCGCGATCTTCGGCCTGATCCTGGTGGCAGCGGGGAAAGACCCGTTCAAGGCCTACGCTGATACCTTTTCCTATACCTTCGGCAATGCGTACGGCTTTTCGGAGCTGATCGTGCGGATGATCCCGCTCCTGCTCACCGCCGTGGCGGTGGCCTTTCCCGCGCGCATCGGCATGATCAACGTGGGGGGCGAAGGCCAGTTGTACATGGGGGCGTGGCTTGCCACCGCGGGCGCCCTTGCGTTTTCAGGGTTTCCGGCGTGGGCGCTGCTTCCGCTCATGACGGCGCTCGGTTTCGTCGGAGGCGCGGCCTGGGCCGCCATCCCCGGCATTCTGCGGGCGAAGAAGCTTGTGAACGAGACCATCGCCACCCTGCTCCTCAACTATGTCGCCCCGATGATCGTGGGCTTCTTCATCTTCGGTCCCTGGCGCGCGGCGGACAGCTCCTCCTATCCGCAATCGCCCGCGTTTGCAGACGCGGCGCGCCTTCCCTCGTTCCTGCATACGCGCATCCACCTCGGGCTGCTTTTCGCGCTCTTCTCGCTCCTGGCCTATTGGGCGATCGTCGAGAGGACACGATGGGGAGTGCAGATGCGCGCCATCGGCGGCAATCCGGAGGCTGCCGAGCGCCTCGGGATCCCGCTCATCGGGTACACGGTCCTGGTGATGGCCATCGGCGGCGGCATTGCCGGATTGGCCGGCATGGGCGAAGTGTCGGCCATCCAGGGGCGGCTGCGCCAGGGCCTTTCCCCGGGATACGGGTTCACCGGTTTCCTGATCGCCTGGCTTGCCGGCGGCAATCCCTTGGGGATTCTCCTGATGACGTTCCTCTTTGCCCTCATCATTTCCGTGGGTGACATTCTGCAGATCACGCAGGGGCTTCCGTACGCGGTGGTGAATATCCTGATGGCGGTCATCCTGTTCGTGGTGCTCGGAAGACGACCCGTACGGAGGGCTTCACGGTGATCGGCACGCTTCTGCGTGGAGTCCTTGCGGGCTCCATTCTCTCGGGAACACCGCTCCTGTATGCCACCCTCGGGGAGGTGATCGTGGAGCGCTCGGGGATCGTGAACCTCGGCCTTGAAGGGATACTCCTCATCGGGGCGTCGGTCGCGTTCGCCATCGCCTCGGTGACGGGCAGCGCGTATCTCGGCGTCCTGGCCGCGGCCGTGGCGTGCGGCCTCGCGATGCTCCTGTTCGGGTACCTCGTCGTGGGCCGCAGGGCGAACCAGCTTGCGAGCGGCCTCGCGATGATGTTCTTCGGCACCGGGGTGAGCGCCCTCGTGGGCAGGAGCTTCGTGGGGGGCATCATCGCGGGCCTCCCGAAGTACCGGCTGCCCTGGCTCTCCGGTCTTTCCTGGGTGAAGAGCTCCACTCTGTTCAACTGGGATCTCCTGGTGTACCTTGCCATCCCCGTCGCCGTGTTCACCTGGTGGCTCTTGTTCCGCACCCGCTGGGGCCTGGGGGTGCGGGCGGTGGGGGAGAGCCCCGCCGCCGCGTTCGCGGCCGGGCGGCGGCCCGAGCTGCTGCAGTACCAGGCGCTGTTCGTCGGCGGCCTCCTGGGCGGCGTGGCCGGCGCGCAGATCTCCGTGTCGCTCACCATGACGTGGAACGAGGAGATGACCTCGGGGCGCGGGTTCATCGCGATCGCCCTGGTCATTTTCTCCAAGTGGCATCCCCTGCGGGCCGTGGTGGGCGCCCTGGTGTTCGGAGGAGCCGAGGCGCTGCAGCTCCAGCTTCAGGCCCGCGGCGCCCAGGTCTCGCCGTTTCTGCTGGATATGATTCCCTACCTTCTCACGCTGGCGGTGCTCATTGCCTGGGGCGGGGCGCGCCGGACCGCGGCGCCCGCCATGCTGGGAAGAACCTTCTATGGAACGGAGTGATCGTGCTATCATGACGGGCGGGCCGATGACGCGCGCGGCGTTGCCGGGCGAGGATTTCTCAAAGAGGAGGTGTCCCAATGAAGACACTGAAGTGCATCGCGGTTTCCCTGCTGCTGGCGGCGGGATTTGCCGCCGCTCCCGCAATGGCGCAGGAAAAGCCGACGCTGATCGTGGGCGCGATCTACGTCGGGAGCGTCAACGACTACGGGTACAACCGCTCTTTTAAGGACGGCCTGGAGGAGATGAAGAAGAACATCCCCGGCCTGAAGCTGCTGGAGGCGGAGAACGTGCCGGAGACCGCTGATTCGGAGCGGGTCATGGAGAGCATGATCCAGCAGGGGGCAAAGCTCATATTCCCCACCAGCTTCGGCCACATGGATTTCGCCATGAACGTCGCTGCCCGGCACCCTGACGTCTATTTCTACCACGCGGGCGGGTACAAGGTGACCCCGAACTTCGGCAACTTCTTCGGCAACACGCAGACGGCCTGGTATCCCATCGGCATCGCCGCGGGCAAGATGACGAAGACGAACAAGATCGGATTCGTCGTCGGGCAGCCCATCGGCTACGCGCTGGGCAATGTGAATGCCTTCGAGATGGGCGCGCGGTCCGTGAATCCCAAGGCGCAGACCATCGTCGTCTTCACCAATAGCTGGTCGGACAAGGCGAAGGAAGCGGCCGCTGCCAACGCGCTCCTGGACCAGGGGTGCGACATCCTCACGATGCACGTCGATTCCCCCGCGACCATCATCCAGACCGCCGAGGCGCGCGGCGCAATGTCCATCGGGTTCCAGTCCATCGAAGCGCGGAGGCTGGCGCCCAAGGGGTGGATCACGGGCATGGGTTTCACCTGGGGCAAATTCATGACCCAGGTTGCCCAGAGCGTCATCGACGGAAACCTCAAGCCGGGCTTCGTGCGCCAGGGCTTTGCCGAAGGCATGCTGGCGGTGGCGCCGTTCGGGCCTTCCGTGCCGGCCGCCACGCAAAAACTCGTCACCGACGCGGTGGCAAGCCTGGATAAAGGATTCAACCCCTTTACGGGACCCATCAAGGACAACAGGGGAGCCGTTCGCATCGCCCAGGGCGAGTCCTGGGGCGGCGACAAGATGGGGGACTTCGATTGGTTTGTCGAAGGCGTGGTCGGCCAGGCGAAGTAGGGGATGAGCATTAAGGAAAGGATCGAAGCGGCGAACGCGGAAGCGGTTCGCCGCATCATCGCCGCGGACCCCGTGCTGGTGGACGTCGCGCCCGCGTCGGAAGTCATCCCTGGAATGCGGGACCGCCTGGTCCTCCATTCGGGGCCGCCCGTGGACTGGAAGCACATGTGCGGCGCCCAGAGGGGCGCCGCCATCGGCATGTGCATCTTCGAGGGATGGGCGAAGAACGGGGAGGACGCCGCGCGACGAATCGAAGCGGGAGAGATCGCCTTCGAGCCCAACCATCACCATGCGACGGTGGGGCCGATGGCCGGCACCATCACGCCCACCATGTGGGTGTGGGTGGTGGAGAACAGAACCTTCGGCACTCGCGCATTCTGCCGGCAGGTGGAAAGCTTCCAGCAGTTCGGCGACTACAGTCCCGAGGCGCTCTCCGCGCTGGTGCAGTGGCGCGACGTGTGGGGGCCGGCGCTGCGGGCGGCCGTCCGGAGGATGGGCGGAGTCCCCCTGAAGCCGCTCATTACGCGCGCCCTTCAGATGGGCGACGAAATGCACAACAGGGTGGTTGCTTCCTCCAGCATCTTCACCAATGCCGTGGCGCCCGCTCTCGTGGAGTCCGGGCTGCCGGTGGAGCAGGTTGCCTCCACTTTGCGCTACGCGGGGAATCATCCCTTCCTGTTTCTCGGGCTTTCCATGGCAGCCGCGAAAGCGGCCGCCGACCCCGCGCGCGGCGTGGAGGCGAGCAGCGTGGTCGTTGCGATGGCGAGGAATGGGACCGAGTTCGGCATCCAGGTGAGCGGCCTGGAAGGGGAGTGGTTCACGGCCCCCGCGCCGCGGGTGAAGGGGCTGTTCCTCCCGGGGTGGAAGGATGAGGATGCGGGGGCCGACATGGGAGACTCCGCCATCACGGAGACGGTGGGATGGGGCGGGTTCGTGATCGGCGGGGCGCCGGGAATACTCAGCTTCACGGGAGGCACTGCGGCGGAGGCGCTGGCCTTCAGCCGCGACATGCGCGGCATCTCGGTGGCGCGCAGTCCGGAGTACCTGATGCCCGCGCTGGACTTCGAGGGTGCCGCGGTTGGCATCGACATCCGCAAGGTCGTGCAGACCAACACTCTGCCGGTCATCGATACGGCCATCGCGCACAGGGAGCCGGGACATGGGATTATCGGAGGGGGAATCGTTCATCCGCCGATGGAATGCTTCACGAAGGCGCTGAAGCGCTTCGCTGAAAAATACCGGGGCTGAGGCGGGAGAGAGAATGGTCAAGCGGCTGATCGTGCGGAAGAACCGATACTTCGATTCGGTCTTCCTGATGCAGGTCGCTCACCAGATGGCCGGCCAGCCCGGCATCCATGACGCTTTCGCCCTCATGGGCACCGACGTGAATCGGAAGGTGCTCCAGGGACTCGGCTATGGCATTGGCGCGCATGCCGCGGAGCTTGCCGCGGCCGCGCCGAATGACCTTGTGTTCGCCATTGAGGGGGAGGAGCCGGCGGTTCAGGCCCTGGCATCCGACCCTGACCGATGGCTGTCCCGCGGCCCGGCGGACAACCCCGCGGGGAGCGCGGAAAAGCGCGCGCCGCGCTCCCTGGAGCAGGCACTCGCGCTGCGTCCGGATGCGAGCGTCGCCGTCATTTCCGTGCCGGGGGAATATGCCGCGCGGGAGGCGCGGGGCGCCATCACGCGCGGTCTCAGCGTCTTTCTCTTTTCCAGCAATGTGTCCATTAAGGACGAACTGTCGTTGAAGCGGCAGGCTCGGGACAAGGGCCTTATCGTGATGGGCCCGGACTGCGGCACCGCGTACCTTGGAGGGGCGGGCATCGGTTTCGCCAACGCCGTCCGTCGAGGGCCGATCGGGATCGTGGGATCCACCGGCACCGGCATGCAGGAGTTTGCCAGCCTCGTGCACCAGGCGGGCTCGGGAGTCTCGCACGGCATCGGAACGGGAAGCCGCGATCTGTCGGACGCCATCGGCGGCATTTCAACCCTGACAGCGATTGATGCCCTGGACAAGAATCCGGGGACGAAGGTCATCGCACTCCTCTCCAAGCCGGCGGGCGCGGAAACCACCGGGCTGATTGTGCGGCGGCTCGCTGCCTGCGGGAAATCCGCGGTGGTGTGCATGTTGGGGTCCCCCGCACCGGGAGCCTCGATCTCCGCGCCAAGCGGCCGCGTGCGATTCGCCTCCACCATAGACGAGGCGGTGGTCGGTGCACTCGAGGCGGTCGGTGTGCGCTCCCCCGGCATGCTTCAATTGGACGCCGCATCTCTGCAGGCCGCTGCATCCGCCGAGGTTGCGCGCATGAACCTTTCTCAGCGTTATCTCCGCGGAGTGTTCGCGGGCGGCACATTCTGCTACCAGTCGCAGGCCATTCTCAGCGGAGCAGGGCTCCTCCTGCACTCGAACTCCCCTCTTCCGGGAATGAGAGAGTTGGATGATCCGCGCATGAGCCGGGAAAACTCGTTGGTGGACATGGGCGCGGAAATCTTCGTGGAAGGGCGCCCCCATCCCATGATTGACGCCGCCCTGCGCAGGGAGAGGGTCGCTTCCGAGGGGCGGGATCCCGCCGTGGCGATTCTCCTTCTCGATTTCATCCTTGGCGCCATCTCATCAGCAAACCCCGTCGGGGACCTGCTTGATGCTATCGGCGAGGCAAAGTCCGGCGCGCTCAAACGGCGCGGCTACCTCTGCGTAGCCGCATCCGTGTGCGGCACCAGTGACGACGCGCAGGGGCTGGAGGCGCAATCGCGCATGCTTCGCGACGCGGGTGTTCTTGTCTTCCCAAGCAATGCCCAGGCGGCGCTCTTCTGCCGTGAGGCGGCGCTGCTGATCGCGGGAAGGAAGGCAAAGGGCTGATCATGGCAAAGGAATTCGCTGAGCTGCTTGGAGAGAAGCCCGTCTTCGTCAACCTGGGAGTGCGGGGTTTCGCTGAGAGCCTCCGCGGCGCCGGCTTCGAGGTGGTGCATGTCGAATGGTCCCCTCCCGCGGGCGGGGATCCCGAATTGGCAGCCGTTCTTGATGAGCTGATGTAGAAAGCGGCGGCCTGGGCAGCGTCCTTTTAAGGCGCCTGCCTTCACCTCGTTATCGGGGTGTCCAGCTCCTCGCCGTGACCGGTGATGGAGAACACGATGCGCTCGCAGATGTTCCCGACCCTGTCCGCCACCCGCTCCAGGTTGTGCGCCACCCACGTCAGGCGCGTTGCCTGATCAATGGCCTTGGGGTCGGCCACGATGTAGGTGATGAGCTCCCGGTAGATCCGGTCGTACAGCGCATCTACCTCCATGTCCTCCTTTGGAATGGCGCGGGCGGCGTCCACGTCCTGGCGCAGGAACGCCTCCAGCGACCTGTGGAGCATGTCGCAGGCCTTTGCAGCCATGCGGGGGATATCGACAAGCGGCTTGATGAGGCTTTCCGTGCCGATCATCAGGGCAATCGTGGCGATGCCCTTTGCGTAGTCGGCCATGCGCTCCAGCTCTGAGGCGATTTCCAGAATGGCCGCCAGCGTGCGCAGGTCTCCCGCCATGGGCTGCTGCGTGGCGATGAGCGTCAGGGCCTCGTTCTCTATCGCGTAGCGCTTCTCATTGATGTGGCGGTCGCCCTCGACGATGCTGCGGGCGTGCGCGAGGTCCTGTTCTTTCAGGGCCCGCACGGACTCGGCCACGGCGCGCTCCGCCATCGCGCCCAGCGCCAGCATCTCATCCTGCAGCCGGTGCAGGTCGTGTTCGAACTTCTCTCGCGGCATGACTCCCTCCTCGGACGCCGGAGGCGTCTCTCTGGGCGCGGATTCGCGCCCCAGGGGACGCCACGAGCGTCACCCGTACCTTCCCGTAATATAATCTTCGGTTCGCCGGTCGCCCGGGCTCGTGAAAATCTGATCCGTGGCCCCGAACTCCGCGAGGACTCCGGCCCTCTGCTCGTTCAGCCAGAAGAAGCCCGTCCAGTCCGACACCCGCGCAGCCTGCTGCATGTTGTGCGTCACGATGACGATCGTGTATCTCTCCTTCAGGGCGCCCATCAGCTCCTCGATGCGCAGAGTGGCGATGGGATCCAGCGCGGAGCACGGCTCGTCCATGAGGATCACCTCGGGCGCGACGGCCACTGCCCGCGCGATGCAGAGGCGCTGCTGCTGTCCCAGGGACAAGCCGAGCGCGTCCTGGCGAAGCGCGTCCTTCACCTCGTTCCACAGATCGGCGGCCCGAAGGCTCTTTTCCACCACCTCGGCAAGCGAGCCGCCCCGGTGCGTGCCCAGAACGCGCGGGCCGAACGCCACATTATCGAAGATGCTCTGAGGGAAGGGATTGGGCCGCTGAAAGACCATGCCCACCTTTTTGCGAAGCGCCACCACATCGGTGTCGGCGGCGTAGACGTCCCTCCCGTCGATGCGGACGCTCCCCTCGGCTCGGGCGCCGGGGATGGTATCGTTCATCCGGTTTAAACAGCGCAGGAACGTCGATTTGCCGCAGCCCGACGGGCCGATCAGGGCCGTGATCCGACGCTCCGCGATCCGCATGCTGACATCCTGCAGGGCGATTCGGGAGCCATAGCGGAAGGAGAGGCCGCGCACTACGATTTCACCCACGATCAGCCGAACCTCCCCGTCACGTAGTCCTCGGTCCTCTTGTCGCGCGGAGCGGTGAACACCTGCGGGCCATTGCCGAATTCGACGAGCTGCCCGGAGAGGAAGAACGCGGCAATGTCAGCCACCCGTGCGGCCTGCTGCACGCTGTGCGGCACAATAAGCACCGCGTAGCGCTTCTTCAGCTCGAACAGCGACTCCTCCACCTTGGCCGTGGAGATGGGGTCGAGGCCCGAAGTCGGTTCGTCCAGGAGGAGAACCTCGGGCTCCAGGGCGAGGCTGCGCGCGATGCAGAGGCGCTGCTGCTGTCCGCCGGACAGGCTCAAGGCCGGCGTGTCCAGCCGATCCTTCACTTCCGCCCAAAGCGCAGCCTGCGTGAGGCTCTTTTCCACGATCTCGGACAATCGGGCGGCGCTGCGCTCACCGGCCAGCCGGGGACCGTACACCACGTTTTCCCTGATCGTGCCGGGGAGGGGGAGAGGGAGAGCGAAGACCATCCCCACTCTCCGCCGAAGCCGGATCACGTCCACGCCCGGCGCATAGATGTCCTCTCCGTCCAGGAGGATTCGTCCCGTCATCCGCGTCCCGTCCACAAGGTCATTCAGCCTGTTCACAAGGCGCATGAGGGTGGTTTTTCCTCCCCCTGCCGGACCGAACAGCACCGTGACGGCCTTGTCGGGCACATCGAGTGAGATGCCGTCGAGCGACTGGCTGCCCATGTACCAGTAGCTGATGCCCTGGATGCGGAGCTTGGGATCCTGGTCCGGGCGCGCGGTGTCCTGAGCGCGTCTGTCAGCGGCGCTTTCCATGGCGCCCTGCGTGGAGTTCGGCGCTACCACTGCCTTTTTCTCCGGAAGTAGCGTCGGATAAGCGATGCCACGATGTTCAAGGACAGAACGAGCGCCAGGAGCACGAGCGCTGTGCCGTACTGCACCGACAAGGGCATTCCCGGCACCTGCGTTGTGATGACGTACAGGTGATAGGGAAGCGCCATGGTCTGGTCCATCGGAGAGGTGGGCAGCCTCGGCAGGTAGAAAGCGGCAACGGTGAACAGGATGGGCGCAGTCTCGCCGGCCGCGCGCAGCAGGCCGAGGATGACGCCCGTGATGATCCCCGGCAGCGCCTGGGGGAGCACGATGGCGCGGATCCCCTGCCACCGGGTGCCGCCCAAGCTGGCGGAAACCGTGCGGAACTCCTGGGGCACGGCGCGCAGCGCCTCCTCGGAGGTGCTGATGATCACGGGCAGCGTCATGATGGCTAGCGTGAGCGAACCGGCGAGGATCGACGTGCCGAAGCGGAAGAACAGCACGAACATGCCCAGGCCGAATAGCCCATAGACGATCGAGGGGATGCCGGCGAGGTTGACGATGGCAAGGCGTATGGCCCTGGTGAGCCGGGTGTCGCGCGCGTATTCGGAAAGATACACGGCGCCGCCCACGCCGATGGGGACCGCGACGATGGCCGTGCCGAGGGTGAGGAGCAGCGTGCCGACGATGGCGGGCAGGATGCCGCCCTCTTTCATGCCGCCGTGCGGCATGGTAGTGAGAAACCCCCAGTTGATGGCCACAGCGCCCCGTGCGACGATCACCCCGATCACCAGGAGGATGGGCGCCACGACGATGAAGGTGATCAATCCGAGCAAGGCGAATCCAATGCGCTGCGCGAGTGCCCTGTTCACTATCGCAGCCCTCCCCGGCGTTTTTTCTTCAATATAGTGGAGGCGGCCGTGAGGTTGATGAGGAAGGTGAGCACAAAGAGAATGATCCCTATACCGAACAGCGCGTGGTAGTGGGTGCTTCCCCGCGCCACCTCGCCCATTTCCGCGGCGATTGTTGCGGTCATGGTCCGTATCGGCCGGAACAGGGACGCGATTGAGTCGGGCAGCACCGCCGCATTGCCCGTCACCATCATCACCGCCATGGTCTCTCCGATGGCCCTGCCCATCCCGAGCATGACGGCCGTGACGATGCCGGATCCGGCCGCGGGCACGATCACGCGCCAAATCGTCTGCCACCGCGTGGCCCCCATGGCCAGCCCCGCGTCGCGGTAGCTCTTGGGCACGGAGTCCAGGGCATCGTCGGCCACGCTGATGATCGTGGGGAGCGCCATGTACGCCAGGATGAAGGCGCCCGAGAAGGCGGTGAGGCCCGTGGGCGCGCCCAGCACGTCCCTGACAATGGGAGCGACAAAGGTCATGCCGAAGAAGCCGAGCACCACCGACGGGATGCCCGCCAGTACTTCTATGATGGGCTTCAGGATCTCCCTGGTCCACCGGGGCGCGACCTCCCGCACGAACACGGCCGTGGCCACCCCGAGGGGCAGGGCGATGATGACGGAGACCAGGGTGACCAGGAGGGAGCCGAGGATCAGGGGAAGCGTGCCGAAGATGCCAAAGGTGGGATACCAGTGGGCGGAGAAAAGCCCTTTCAGCGGCACCTCGAAAAACACGGGCACTCCCTCGCGAAGGAGAAAAAGAAAGATGAGAGCGACGAATCCGATGGTGGAAAACCCGAGCACCCGGATGAGGGTCTCGATGGCGAACTCTGAAAGACGCGTGCGCCCCCCAACGCGCGCGGCGGGGAGCGCCGGGCTCTTGGCGGGCGCCGGGCTCTTGATGGGCGCCGGGTCCGTCATCCGCCGCTCCCTGCAAGGGGAACGAATCCCAGGTCCGTCACCACCCGCTGGCCATCGTTCATGATCCAGTCGAGGTATTCCTTCACCGGGCCGGACGGCTCCCCCGCGGTGTACATGTACAGGGGCCTGGAAATGGGATAGGTGTTGTCCAGCACCGTGCGTGCGGAGGGGAGAACGAATGGCCCTTCAGGCGCGCGGGCGACCGCGATCATCTTCTGGTCAGCCGTCACGTATCCCAGGCCGTCGTAGCCGATGGCATTGGGGTTCTGCCTTACCTCCGCGCTGATCCCTTCCGATGAAGGCATGAGGAGCGTTTCGGGGGAGAAAAGGGCGCTGCTTTTGGCGTCGCCGAGGCGAAGCACCTGCTCGAGAAAATAGACGTACGTGCCGGAGTTGGATTCCCTGGAGAGCAGGACGATGGGACGATCCTCGCCCCCAAAGGCGTTCCATCGACCCCGCTTGCCCGTGTACATGTCGGAAATCTGTCCCAGGGTCAGTCGGGTGACGGGATTTTGCGGATTCACCACCACGGCTATGGCATCCAGTGCAACGGTGAACCTCACCGGCATGATTCCGTTCTTCTTTGCCTGCGCGATCTCCTCCGCCGTCATTTCCCTTGAGGCGTTCGCGATCTGTATGGTGCCATTGATGAGGGACGCGATACCGGTGCCGGTTCCGCCTCCCGTGACGGAGATGCGCACCTGCTGATGCAGCGCCATGTAGCGCTCCGCCCATGCGAGCGCCAGGTTGACAAGGGTGTCGGAGCCTGTGTTCTGAAAGGACGCCTGTCCGTTGGGCCCGGCCGCGCCGTTGGCCGGCTGCCGACCGGCGCACCCGGCTGTAAGGGCGACCGCCAGGCATGCAAACGCTACTGTCCGCCAGAATATGCTCCGCGTCACCGAAGGCGAGTGTTCTCGATTCATGGACGCATGTCAAGAAAGTGGGATTGCCGGTGGGTTGCCGGCGGCGCCGTGACATTTGCCTGTCATCAGGGTACACTCGCGGGCGGAGGACGGCGGTATGATGAAATCTCGATTTTTCATAGCTGCGTGCTTGCTGCTTCTTTCCGTGGCTGCCGTGTTTCCGGCAGACCTGAAACAGAGGAGCGTGACCGTCAAGGAGACGCAGGTGCGCGACAAGCCCAGCTACCTGGGCAAGGTCCTGGGCTCCCTCTTCTATGGCGACCGGGTCACGATCCTTGCCCAGCCTGCCGGCGCTCCGCAGGGCTGGCTCAAGGTGGCGGGCCCTGACAACAAGCTGCAGGGATGGGTCAATGCATCGGCTCTCACCCCGACGGATATCGCGCTGAAGTCAGGCTCCGAGACGGTTTCCCAGACCGCCTCCAGCGGGGACGTCGCGCTTGCCGGCAAGGGGTTCAATGCCGACGTGGAAGCCCAATACAAGAAGGATCAAAACCTGGACTACACGTGGGTGGACAGGATGGAAGGGTTCCAGATCGATCCGCAGGAGGTATCCCTCTTCCTGACCCAGGGCGGCCTGACCGAACCAGGAGGCGCGCAATGAAAGCAGCGTACCGCTTTTTCCTGCTCACCGCCATTCTCCTCGCGCTCTGCTCATGCAGCAGTCTCAGCCCAAACTCGATCGTCAACACCGCCATCGGCTGGGCGCAGGGCAATCCCTCAGACGTGGCCAAGGTGCAGCAGGTTGAGCAGATCGTCCAAGCGGGGAGCAATGCCGCGCAGGAGATCACTCCCCCGCAGGAGTATTACATCGGAAGGGCTGTCGCGGCCACGGTGCTGACGATATACAAGCCCTACGATGATCAGAACGCGAACACGTACCTGAACACGCTCGGGAGCGGGCTTGCCCTTGCTTCCGTGCTTCCAGAGACGTACAAGGGCTACCATTTCCTCATCATGGACACCGACGACATCAATGCGTTCGGCGCGCCCAGCGGCTTCATCCTTGTGAGCCGCGGCCTCCTGCGCTGCGCCGCGAGCGAGGACGAGGTGGCCGCCATACTGGCGCACGAGATCGGCCACGTGTCGCTGAAGCACGGTTTGAAAGCCATCAGCAAGGCCCGCTGGACCGAGGCCGGGGTGCAGCTAGGGAAGTTCGCGGCCCAGAACTCCGATTACCAGGTCCTGCGCGACCTCACCTCCTCCTTTGGCAATGTGATCGGCGACATCGTGAAGACCATGGTCACCTCGGGATATTCGCGGGACCTTGAAAAGCAGGCCGACCTCGAGGCCGTGCGGATCCTGCACGACGTGGGCTACGATCCCCAGGCCATGGTGCGCATGCTCGCCGCAATGAAATTGAGGCTGAAGCCGGGCGGCCAGGATTTTACCAAGACGCACCCTGATCCCGAAGTGCGCATTGCGTACGTGAAGGATGCCATCAAGGCGCAGACGCCGGTTCCCGCCCCTTCATCGGCGCTGGTCAAGGAGCGCCAGGCGCGTTTCCAGGCCGCGCTGTCGAAGATCTGACGGCATGAGCGGCCGGAGGATCCTCCAGGGCGTGATCATCGGCGCCGCCGCTGCCGCGTTGTCCGCCGCGCTGTGGCTTCCCGGGGCGCTGGAGTTGTTCGAGGTCAAGACATGGGACCTGCGCGCGCGCCTGCTGGCCCCGCAAGGCGCGGCCGCGGCCAGGGTGGTGGAGGTCCTGGTCAACCAGAAGGATCTCAACTGGGCAAAGGACGTCAACGGGTGGCCATGGCCGTGGCCGCGCACCGCCTACGCGGCCGTTGCCTCTTTCTGTAAAAGGGCCGGCGCGCGCGCTCTTGTTTTCGACCTGATCTTCTCTGAACCGTCGGCCTTCGGGATCGATGACGACGAAACCTTTGCAAAAGGGATTACGGACAACGGGAGGGTTGTCGGGATCTTCAGCCTCGGGAGCAACAAGGACGAGGGATCGGCAACGGTTTGGCCGGGGGACGTTCCCGCGCCGGCCCTTTCCATTGCGGGCCTTCCGGACTGGGCGCGGAAGGAAAAACCGAAGACCCTCGCTTTTACAAACGCACAGTTTCCCATCCCTGAGCTGTCCCGAAGCGCGCGCATGCTCGCAAGCCCGAAGCTCTTTCCCGATCCGGTGGACAGCGTGTACAGGCGGGAGCCGTTGTTCAACATGTTCGACGGCCGGGTGGTCCCCTCGGAGGCCCTTGCCGCATGGATCGTGGGCAATGGCGGGAGCGGCACGATCGGCATCAGGCCCGGCGTGCTCACCATTGGCAGAGTTTCAGTGCCGATCGACTCCGAGGGAAGCGCGGTCATCCGGTATCGGCCTCTCCGGCCGGATTCGATGTACAGCGCCGCGGCGGTGATCCAATCCGAGATACAGCTCATGAACGGTGAAGCGCCGGGGCTGGATCCGTCCGTGTTCAAGGACGCGTATGTCTTATTCGGGGTGGCGGCAGCGGGCCTCTATGATCTGAAGCCGACCCCGCTTTCCGGGCTCACGCCCGCCGTGCACATCAACGCCGCCATGCTGGACAACCTGCTTTCCGGCGGTTTCATGGGGAACGTGCCATTCCTCCCGACCATCCTCCTTCTGCTCGCGCTTTGCATCGGAGCGGGGATATCGGTCTCCAGCGTGTCGGGGGCGGGACGGAGCGCGCTCATCTATATCCTGTTCCTGCCATTGGCTCCCGGGCTCGGAATCGCCGCGTACGCCCTGGGCTGGTGGCTGCAGATGGTCGCCCTGGAGCTGGGCGTCGTCTTCTCCCTTGTCGGCTCCAGCCTTGCCAGCTATGCCACGGAGGGCCAGCAGAAGCGCTACATCAAGGGCGCCTTCAAGCAGTACCTGAGCCCCGCGGTGATCGAGGAGCTGATCGCGCATCCTGAGCGCCTGACCCTCGGGGGCGAGCGGCGGGAATTGACGATCTTCTTCTCCGACGTGCAGGGCTTTACCGGCATCTCCGAGGCGCTGACGCCGGAGGCGCTGACCGCGCTTCTCAACGAGTATCTCTCCGCAATGACCGACATCATCCAGGAGGAGGGCGGGACCATCGACAAGTTCGAGGGGGACGCCATCATCGCCTTCTGGAACGCGCCGCTCGCGCAGGAGGACCACGCCGTGCGGGGCGTCCGCGCGGCCCTGCGCTGCCAGGCAAAGCTGGCGGAGATGAGGCCCGGCTTCCGCGGCCGCATCGGCAAGGACATGCTCATGCGCGTCGGGCTGAACTCGGGGCCGGCCGTGGTGGGGAACATGGGCTCCAAGACCCGGTTCGATTACACCATGCTCGGGGACCAGGTGAACCTGGCTTCCCGCCTGGAGGGCATCAACAAGCAGTTCCAAACCTTTACGATGATCTCCGAGGCGGTCGTGCAGAAGATTGCGGGCGCTTTTCCGGTCCGGGAGCTTTCCCGTGTGGCCGTGGTGGGGCGCAAGGAGCCGGTCACCGTGTTCGAGCCGATGCTGCCGGAGGATTACGCGGCGCGCATGCCGGCGTTGGAGATCTTCGACAAGGGATTAAGGGAGTATTACGCGGGCAGGTTCCTGGAAGCGGAACGCATCTTCACGTCAGCGGCCTCGTCGGATCCCGCGTCCGAGGCGTACGCGCGCAAGTGCCGGGAGCTCGCAGCGTCGCCTCCTGAGGGCGGATGGAACGGCGTCTGGGTCATGACGGAGAAATAGGGGATGCCGCGCATCACCAGGAGCCGGTCATGCCTCCTGCTTCCATAGCTGGTTGAGCTTTCCGAATTCGCCCTGGTGCGTGTCTTCCGGAAGGTTCTTCCTGAGAAGAAGCTCGTACAGCGTGTCCAGAATGACGGTCTGCGCGGAGGGACTTCGTATCCGCTTTGCCGCCGCGGTGAACGTGTCTTCATCCACGATCTTTGCCTCGTACTCCTCAAGGCAGGTCTCGTAATCGGTGAAATGCAGACGCTGGAAGAGGGAGTCCAGATCATCCAGCTCTGTATCCTCCACTGTGCCGTCTTCCAGGATCATGTTGCGAATGCTTCCGGCCAGGAAAACCCTCTCATCGTGGGAAAGATCCTTGACATCCGACATGGTGATACCCTCTTTCTCTTCAAAGATACTGTGGAACAACCGGGACTTCAAACCAGCGCGCCGAACGCGCGAACAGCCGCAAGCTCGCTGGGCGGGTAGACCTGGCCGGGCACGGGCGGCATGGAATTGTAGAGCCAATCGATCTCCGCCACCCCGCACCGAATGCCGCGGAACCGCCGCATCCCCGTGTATTTTCCCCGCATCAGCACGTCTTCCATTTTCAGGGTCATGCCAAAGACGGCAAGGGGCGCGCCGGGGGGGATCGCCGCCAGCTCATCTCCGTAAACCAGGGGAGAAAAAAGGATCCTGTCTCGGGACGACGCCTGGGCCTGGAGAATGGGGATGATTCTGGGGTATCCGTCCGGGGCCACGTATGCCGCGAACTTCAGGTTGCCCATGGCGCTCATGAGCGCACGCGTCCATAGGTTGAGCGCTTTGCAGCCTTTCGCCGATCCCGTCATTACGCGGGCAACCGCGGTTGCAAGCGACGCCGCAACGATGCCGCCCATGGGAAGGCTCTGCCTGCCCGTTTGCCCTACCAGGTTCAGGCAGAAGACGGTGTGGATGCCGAAGTAGGCGTTGTAGCGGAAGAGGGGCTCATTGTTGTATGCATCGTAGTCGACCCCGCCCTTTTCCGTGTGGGAGAACGAAGCCGTGCCGCGCCAGAGCTCCTTCTGGAGAGACATCACGAGGAATCCGGTGCGCGGATTGCGCCGCACATGGTCCTTGCTCAACCCTTCGGTGAATTGGCCAAAGGTGAGCGTGGTGGGCGACGACGCCCTGAGGGTGCTCAGCAGCGTCATGTGCGGTAGCCCTTCGTCGTTTATCGTAGCAAGAAGCCCGATTTTCATGGCCGGCGCAAGGCCCTCGATGTCGGAACTGGAGAATGTCGTCTTGTAGGCCGAACCGCTCATGGTGTCTCCTCCCTCAGTGTGGTCTTTTCCGTTCGCGCCGCGCCGGTGACTGTCACGAGCCGGGGATCGATGCCGGATGCGCGCGCCTCTGCGGTCAATGCTTCAAGCTCGCCCCGGTCCATCAATGGAGTTTTCGCGTATGCCCAATGCATGCCCAGCCTCTCGTACTGGTCCCGGCAGAGGTTGTTAAACGCGCACAGCTCCCAGCGTTCCAGCGCGCCATCCAGGTTTTGGGCGATATAGAAGCCGATGGCGCGGAGGTTGTCCGGCGTGGCGGTGGCCCCAGGGATCAACGGCGTGCGGATCCAGAGCCGGGGCTGGTTCCCGCGCGCGCGCCGCGCCGCCGGGATGCTCATGAGGTTCCGCAGGATGAGCGCATTGTCCTGGCCCGTGAAAGCTTCGTGCGCGGCAGGGTCGATCATCTTCACGTCGTAGAGAACCAGGTCCGCATGCGGAAGGACCTGCTCCAGGCTCTCCGGCCCGGCGAATCCGCACGTGTCAATGGCGGTTGAGATGCCGCGCTCCTTGAGAGCGTGGAGCAGCGCCGCGGTGAACGCCGGCTGCGCAAGGGGCTCTCCGCCGGACAGGGTCACCCCGCCGCCGGATGATTCGTAATATGCCCGGTCCTTGATCAGCTCAACCATGAGGGCATCGACGCTCACGCGCCTGCCCAGGAGCTCCAGAGCGTTCGACGGGCATTCCTGAGCGCAGGAGCCGCAGCCCTCGCAGCGCGATCGCTCGATCAGCGGGCCTTCCGGGCCGCGGGTGATGCACCCGCGCGGGCAGGCCTTCTCGCACGAACCGCAGCCTATACAGCGGGTCGGAAACCACTGCAGCTCCTGCCTGCCGGAAATGCTTTCGGGATTGTGGCACCAGCGGCATGCAAGCGGGCATTGCTTGAAGAACACAGTCGACCGGATTCCAGGCCCGTCCTCCGTGGACAGCCGCTGAACGTGGAGAATGAGTCCGGTCGCTCCCTGGGGATCCATCATGCCCTCTATCGCAGGGCGTGGGATTCCCTGGCGATGATCTCGTCCTGCAGCTCCCTGCCCACGGTGGTGAAATAGGCATTGTAGCCCGTCACGCGCACCAGGAGATGCCGGTAGTTTTCAGGATGCGCCTGCGCGTCGCGCAGCATTGCCGCGTCGATCATGTTGATCTGCAGGGCCGTGCCTCCGTTGCTGTCGTAGCCGCGGAGGAATGCCTTGAACTTCTTCCGGTGCTCCGCATCCCGGACCAGGGAGGGATTGAAAGTGATGGTGTGGCTTCCTCCATTGGGCAGGAGGTTTTCGCAGCGCTCTTGCTTGCCGTTGAGCTCGATCTCTCCCGCAAGGACCTTGCCAACGGAATTGACGTTCGCCGTCGGACCGTTGGTGTCCGCGCCATTGGAGGGACACAGCGCATTGGAGAGGAATCTGCCCTTGGGCCTGCCGTCCGGGCTCGCGGCCAGGATGAAACCGTCCGACACCCAGTAGTTCCAGCTCAGCATGCCGGGCCTGAATTGCCGGTGAGTCGAGCGTGTCGCGTGCTTCCACGTTTCCGAGGCCCATAGCTGCATGACGCGCCTGCCCATGGCATCGGCCTCATCGTCGTCGCGGCCGTACTTGGGCGCCTTGTTGGCCGCCATGGCCTGCAGCTTCTCGTGCCCCACCCAGTTGTCCTTCAGAGCCGCCACGAGCTCCGCCATCGTGCACGCGGCCCGGTCGAACACGAGGTATTTCGCGGCCAGGAGCGAGTCGACCGTGGTGGCATACGTCACGCCCTCAACGGTCACGAAGTTGATCTCGGCGCCGCCCTGCGTGACATCCAGCCCCTTGGCCGCGCAGCCGCGCACCAGGCAGGAGAGGTACGGCGTCGGCGCGAAACGGGCGCGCACGGATTCGCTGGATTCATAGAGGTCCGCGATCCGTTTCGTGATGAACCGGGTCTGCTCCGCGTACGCTTCCCAGAACTGTTCGAAAGAGGCGAATGCCGCGGGGTCTCCCGTTGCCGGACCCTGGCGCGTGCGGGCATCGGCCTTTCCGCTCATGGGGTCGACGAAGGGAACCAGGTCATAGCCGCCCGTGAGCGCGAGCTCCACGGCCTTGAGGAGGTTCAGGTTGACGTCCACCGTTCCCGACCTGTCGTTGCCGGCCATCGTGTTCTCCAGGCAGCCGACAGAGGCATAGTCGTGGACATTGTCCTTGTTGACCAGGCGCTCGATGCCGGAGAGCCGGGCTTCCAGGAGCATGCCCGCCATGGAGCGCTCGTCGAAGTTGAGGAGGAAAGGCGCGCCCTGGCTGCCCGCGATCATGTCCACCACCTTGTCCAGAAGCGGCTCCGGGGAATTGCGGTGCAGCCGGATGTTGGGCTTGGGCTCCAGGATGGGCGACATCTCATCGATCACCTCCAGCAGGGCGAAGGTGAGGTCATTGGTCATGTCGCGGCCTTCCGGTCCCAGTCCCGAAAGGGAGAGGAGCTGGCCGTAGCCCGCGGTGATTCCCTGGTGAGCGCCGGTGCGGATCATCGCGTCATACGCCGTGTTGCAGTGCACCCAGAAGCATTTCAGGATCTCCTTGCCCGTCTCCCGGTCCATGCCGCGGCTGATCGACCTTTCCCAGTACGGCAGGAGGTACTGGTCCATCCGGCCGAAGGAGACACCGGGGCCGGGGTAGTTCTCGTCGCTCATCACGAGCATGTGGGTAAGCCACAGCGATTGCAGAGCCTCCCAGAAGGTCTCCGCCGGCTCCCAGGGCACGCGCGAGAGATTGCGCGCCATGTCCAAAAGCTCCTGGCGGCGCGCGCCGTCCTGAGCGTCCGCGGCAAGGGATTCGCACAGACTGCCGTAGCGCGATGCCAGGTCGCGGGCCATGGTGGCGGAGGTCAGCATTGCTCGAAGCTGGGCGGCTTTCGGCCCCCCGCGCTCCTTGTTCGAAAGGGATGCGAGCCTCTTTTCGATGTCGCTGTAGATGCCCTTCCAGCCGGCGGTGAGGACGCGCTGATAATCGGGGATCAGGTGGCCGCTGGTGGCGCCCGCGTTTCCATAGCCGTGGTTGTGCATCCACTGGACGGATTCGCGCGTGCCGCCTTTCGCAACCACCAGGCGGTCAAAGGCCGCCGTCTCCCCGCGCGTCATGCAGGTTGATGTGATGACATTGAACCGGCCGCCCGCGATCAGGTCTCCCGGAAGGATCTCGCAGGGAAGGTATTTCGTCATGACCTCTTTCACGAACCACGCCCGGCGCTCCGGGAGGCTCCAGGACCAGAACCCGGGGTCCAGATCGACCCTGCGGGCCGCCTGGCGGAACGAGGCGCGGAAGGTGGGGAAGAATGTGTAGGTTTCCGGCACGATGTAAAAGGTGGTCTCGTTGAACTGGAAATCCCACGGCGTGCCCGTGGTCCAGGAGGTGAACTCATTGTTCCACGCTCGTTTCGTTCCCTGGAAGTAGTAATCGCGAAGCCATTGGATGCGCGGTGAGAGGTGTGTTGGAGATTTGATGGCGTATCGCGGCTCAAGCTCGGGTGCGAGCGGAATGGTGTCTGTTTCGTGTCCTGCCATGCGGGAATCCTCCCTGCGCGCTACTATACTGCCGCTGGGCTCTGTCTACAAGGAAGGCGCGGATCCCGGCGCCCGGCGCCGCCTTCCTCCTTGTTAACCGGATTGAAGCGATGGTAGGGTAGCTGGCCGGCCGCAGCCGGATTCACGCGGATCTGGGAAAGAGGAGGCTGTCTGATGCGAATGTCCCGCCTTTTCGGCACCACACTCAGGGAAGCGCCTGCCGGCGCAGAAAGCGAGAGCCACACGCTCCTGGTCCGGGCAGGGTTCATACGCCAGCTCGGGCAGGGGCTCTTCTCCAGTCTTCCCCTGGCGCGGCGCTCCCTTGCGCGCATCGAGGCCCTCCTCCGCAAGGAGATGGATGCCATGGGCGGGCAGGAAATGGCGATGCCCGTGGTGAACCCCGCTGATTTGTGGAAGGCCACGGGACGATGGGACTCCATCGACCAGGAGATGGTCCGTTTCCGGGATCGGCGCGGCAGGGATATGGCGCTGGCCATGACTCACGAGGAGGTCATCGTGGAGCTGTGCAGGACGGAGATCCGCTCGTGGAGGCAGCTGCCCAAGCTGGTCTACCAGATCCAGACAAAGTTCCGCGACGATCCACGGCCCCGGGCAGGGCTTCTGCGGGTCCGAGAGTTCACCATGAAGGACTCCTACAGCCTGGACGCCGACCAGCAGGGCCTGGACCTCCAGTACCGGGCGCATCACGCTGCATACCTGTCCATGTTTGCCCGCTGCGGGCTGCCCGTGCTCCCGGTGGGGTCCGATTCGGGAATGATGGGAGGAAGCGTCTCGCGTGAGTTCATGTACCTCACCCCTGCGGGTGAGGACACGATCATCCGGTGCGCCCGGTGCGGCTACGCAGCCAACAGGCAGGTCGCGGAATTTGTCCGACAGCCTCTGAAGGATGACGGCCTCAAGCCCCTGGAGAAGGTGGCCACGCCCGGATGCACGACCATTGATGAGCTTGCGCGGCTCCTCGGCATCCCGAGGAGCAGGACAGCGAAGGCGGTTTTCATGATGTCAGCCGGAGGGGGGGAGCCTGGCGCGGGGGAGAGGTTCGTGTTTGCCGTTGTTCGCGGGGACAGGGAGGTGAATGAAACCAAGCTGGCGCGCGCGGTGAAGGCGGTCCATCTGCGCCCGGCAGCCGAAGAGGAGATCAGGGCCGCGGGCGCGGTGCCGGGGTATGCGTCCCCCATCGGGCTTCGGCCGACCACGCTCATCATGGTCGACGACGAGGTCGCAGCTTCCACCAATCTTGTCGCGGGCGCGAACCAGGAGGGTTTCCACCTGTTGAACACCAACATCCCGCGCGACTACACGCCGACCTCGGTGAGCGATATTGCTTCAGCCGCGGAAGGGGACGGGTGCAAGCGCTGCGGCGCTCCGCTCAGCGTCACCCGCGGAGTGGAGGTGGGACATATCTTCAAGCTCGGCGTTCGCTACAGCGAATCGATCGGGGCCACCTATCAGGATCCCGAGGGCAGGGAAAAGCCGGTGGTCATGGGGTCCTACGGCATCGGCCTTGGCCGGCTTTTGGCCTGCATCGCGGAGGAGCATCACGACGAACGCGGCCTGCGCTGGCCCGTCACTGTTGCCCCGTATGACGCGCACCTGGTTTCACTTGGCGGCCCGGGCACGGAGGTGCGCGGTGAGGCGGAGCGCCTGTATACGATGCTTGCGGCGTCTGGCGTCGACGTCCTGTTCGATGACAGGGAGGAGAGCCCCGGGGTGAAGTTCGCCGATGCCGACCTCATCGGCGCTCCGCTGCGCCTCACGGTGAGCGCCCGGTCGATGAAATCAGGCGGCGCGGAGATGAAACGCCGCGACCGTGAGGAGAAGATCGTTGTTCCCAGCGGGGATGTCGTCGGCCGGGTCGCAGCGGAGCTTGCCTCCCTGCGCGCGGAAAGGGAAACGGCGGCGGAGCACGCACGCGAAGGGGGGCGCCTGGGCTGAAGAATCGGTTCAGGCTCCGGGCGCCCATGCCGCGGATCGCCATGGCCTCTGTTTGCGAGAGTTTTTCTTGACAGATGCGCTTTGCCGGCCTACAATTTGGAAGCGCTTCCAAGGAAAGTATGAAACATATAGCCACAATGCAGGATGTAGCGAACCAGGCTGGGGTGTCGCTCACTACCGTGTCGCGGGTGCTGAACAACCACAAGAGCGTTCTCCCGGACAAGCGCGAGCGGGTGAATCGGGCCATCGAGCAGCTCGGGTTCAACCGCAGCTACATCGCCAGGAGCCTCGCCACCAAGAAAAGCGGGCTCATCGGAGTCGTGGTTCCCGACATCTCCTATGCGTTTTACGCGCAGATGCTGTGCGGGATAGAGGACTACGCCAGCAACAATGCCTACAGCATCATCATCTGCAACATTGAAGAGAAGCTCGGCAAGGAGATGCACTACCTCACGCTGTTTGCCGAAATGCGCGTGAACGGCATCGTCATGATGCACGAGAAGCTGGATGAGAAGATCGCCCGGTTCATGATGGACTGCGGGATTCCCGTGGTCCTTGCGAGCGTGCGGCCCAAGCTTCTGGCGGGAAAGCTTTCGTCCGTGAATATCGATGATTTTCGGGCTTCTTATGAGGGCACCGAGCACCTGATCCGCAGGAACAGGCGACGGATAGCGCTCATTGCGGGCAACCTGAGCGACGCAACCTCGGGAGAGGCGCGCTACGAAGGCTACAAAGCCGCCCTGAAGGACTACGGCATTGAGGAGGATGACGCGCTCATCCGGTTTGGAAAATTCTCCGTCGAGGATGGGTATCGGCTGACCCGGGATATTTTCCAAGTCTCTCCGCGGAGGCCGGATGCCCTTTTCGCGGTGGGCGATATTCTTGCGGTCGGCGCTCTTCGCTACCTGGCCGAGGCAAAGGTACAGGTTCCGCAGGAGGTTTCCGTGCTTGGCTTTGACGATCTGCCCATTGCGACAATGTGCACGCCAAGGCTCTCCACGATTCGCCAGCCCATCAAGGAGATCGGGGTAGCGGCTGTCCAGACCCTCATCAAGAGCATGGGGGACAGCTCCAAGATCATCCGAGAGGTCATATTGAAACATGAGATCGTGGAACGGGAAAGTGTATAAAATAGCATACTTATTTGGCAGCGCTTCCATTTGGCAATAAGGGATGTTATCCCTTTCGATGTATTCGGGTTGTTTGAGGAGGAGGTCAAAAAATGAGAGGGAACACGCGTTTGGTCCTGATCCTCGCGGCGGTCCTCGCTCTCATCCCCGCGCTCGCTTTATCGGCCGGCGGCACAAAAGAAGCGCCGAGCACGACTACGATTACGTGGGGATACTGGGGAAGCCCGTCGGAGGTGGAAGAGAACAAGGGGGTGGCAGCCGCGTTCGAGCAGGCGTACCCGAACATCAAGGTCGATCACATGACGGCGCCCTGGGGCGACTATTTCACCAAGCTCCAGACCCAGTTCGCGGCAAAGAGCGCGCCGGACGTGATGTTCCTGACACTCATCTCCACCTATGCGCCCATGGGAGTGCTCAAGGAGATGGACCCGCTCTTCGCGCAGTACAAGTTCGACAAGAGCAAGTATCCCCCCGGCACCCTTGATGGGTTTACCGTCGCGGGAAAGCTCTATGGCGTCCCGCGGGATAACGACACCAAGGTCGTGTTCGTCAATAAAGACCTGTTTGCGGACGCGGGGGTGTCTATACCCGCCAAGGCGTGGAGCACGGATGAGTTCGTAAGCGCGGCGCAAAAGCTCACCAAGAAGAAGGCGGATGGGACCCAGCAGTACGGGGTCATGTTCGATCCCGGCAACTGGTACCTTTACGTCTTCATGAATGAAGGCACCATGTTCGACAATGACGGGGCCCCCACCAAAGTGGCATTCGACGATGCCGCCCTCCAGGGGCTGCAGTGGGCGGGCGATCTCATCAACACCGCCAAGGTAACTCCGGCATTCGACCAGTTGAACGATGGAACGATCCGGCTGCAGATGTTCCTCAACGGACAGGTCGGAATGCTCATCGACAACCACGCGCAGGTTCCCACCCTGCTGGCGACCAAGGGCCTGAATTGGGACATTGCCCCGCTTCCCACGTTCCCCGGCAAGGGTCACCATAATGTCGCTGGCGGCGCGGGCTACACCATCAGCGCGTACACGAAGAACCAGGATGCCTCCTGGACCTTTTGGAAATTCCTGAACACAGAGGGAATCAAGATGTATATGAAAGACGGGACGATGACTCCGGTCAACCTCGACCTTCTGAACTCGGCCGATTTCAGCCAGGGAAAGCCGTACAATGCACGGGTATTCGTCGACGAGACGATTGCCGGTCACGGCTTCCCCAACAACACGAAATGGTGGAACGTGTACAGCAAGGCCAATCCCTTCTTTGAAAGGATCTGGGCGAGCGGAGATACCGCTACATCGGCCTACGCTGCCGCGCAGCCGGAATTGCAGAAGGAACTGCAACAGTAGGGCGCGGTGGGTCGCGCGGCGGTCCGTAAGGACCGCCGCGCTTTCAGGCCGGCGGCCGCGCCGACCATTGCGACAGAGGTGAGGGGCATGGACAGGGTGTTCGACGTGCATGTGCACTACCCCGCGGGTTCCATCATGGGATTCGCGGACCGGCTGGGGCGGCCGGATAATGTCAGCGAACGCGACCGCAGAAACGCCCTGGAAGCCGTGGTGGCTCAATGCGAGAGCGCGGGGATCGTGAAATCCTGCCTCCTGGGAGGATGGGGCCGGGTGAACGCCTGGGTCCTGGAGGCCTGCCGGCTGTACCCTTCGCTTTTTCTGCCCCTGGCGTATCTCGACCTGGACCAGGGAACCCCGGACACGGTAGAGAAGATCAAGGGGGAAGGATTCAAGGGAGTGAAGCTCAACTTTCCACGCCGCAACTACGACGATCCAGCGTACATGCCCCTGTACGAAAGACTGTGCAGGCACGGGCTAGTTCTGCTTTTCCATACCGGAGTATCCGGCGGATCAGAGGATTATCTAGATCAGGATCCCCGGGCAAGCTCAGGCGCGGGGAGCGAATTTGAGACGAGCTTCGCGTCGCTGGGCACCTCTTCAGCGAGGATGCGCGCCCTTTACCTGGACACGATTGCCATGGCATTTCCAGAGCTGCGCATCATTGGCGCACATGTCGGCTACGGCGAGTACGACCTTGCCTGCGCCGTGGCGCGATGGCGACGGAACGTGTACTTCGATCTCTCCGGCGGCGATGTCGTGCGCCGGCACCTGAGGGAGAGAGGCATCATCGGCCGCGAGATATCGGCGAACAAACTCTGCTTCGGCAGCGACTGCGCGACGCCGAGCATCGCCGCGGAGGTTGAGATCTGGAAGCGCCAGCTCTCCGACGCCGGCCTGGACGGCACGGCGGCGGAAAAGGTGCTCTACGGCAACGCCGCATGGCTTTTCGGCGTGGCGCAGGGGCAATGAGTCGGGCATGAACAGGGTTTCCTGGCAGAGGCTGAAAACGGCCGCGCCGTTCCTGCTGCCCCATTTCATCGGGTTCCTGCTTTTCATGCTGGGACCGGTCCTCATCACCTTTGTCATCAGCCTCTTCAAGTGGAACATGGTGAACCAGGCCCACTTCGTCGGGTTCGGCAATTACCGGCAGATGCTGGGGAGCGACACGTTTTTCGGGATCGCCATGCTCAACACGCTGTACTACACGGCCGGGACCGTTGTGATCGTTCTTGCGGCGTCCCTGGGCTCCGCGCTTGCCCTGAACCGCGGGATACCGGGGCGCGCGCTCTTTCGGACCCTCTATTTCGTTCCCAACGTGTCCTCGCTCGTGGCCGTCTCCCTGGTCTGGCTGTGGATCTACAACAGCGACTTCGGCCTGCTCAACAACCTGCTGCGGCTGGTGGGAATCCAGGGCCCTCGATGGCTCTCCAACACGCACACGGCCATGCCCGCCGTCATGGTGATGTCCGCCTGGACCCAGTTTGGATTCTTCACCGTCATCTTCCTCTCCGGGCTCCAGGGAATTCCGCGCCCCCTCTACGAGGCGGCGGAGATGGACGGCACAAATCCCCTGCAGACCCTGGTCAGGATCACGCTGCCCCTGCTGAGCCCCACCACGTTTTTCGTGCTTGTCATGTGCATCATCAACTCGTTCCAGGTCTTCGAGCAGACCTTTGTCATGACCAAGGGCGGGCCGGCGTTCTCAACCACGACCGCGGTCATGTACATCTACAGCACGGCGTTCAAGTTTCAGCAGATGGGCTACGCGAGCGCCCTTAGCTGGGCGCTGTTCCTCTGCATCTTCTCCGTCACCGTGGTGCAGCTCGCGCTGCAGAAAAGGTGGGTGCACTATGAGAGCTGACGGCGCGCCCCCGCGCCCCTGGCAGACGCTGCACAGCCGCCGGGTCCGCCGGCTTATCGGCGACGCGGCGGTTTTCATCCTCCTTGTCGGCGGGCTTATCGTGGTGCTCTTCCCCTTTCTCTGGATGCTTTCCACGTCGCTGAAGGCGCTCTCGGCCACCTTCACGACCCGGATCCACCTCCTGCCGCTTCCTCCCCTGTGGGGCAATTATCTCAAGGTCTGGAAGATCCTGCCCTTCGGCATCTTTTATATGAACAGCGTCATCGTGTCCGGCTCGATCACCCTGGCGCAGCTCCTCCTGTGCTCTCTGGCGGCATACGCCTTTGCCCGGCTCCAATGGCCGGGCCGGGACGTGGTTTTCCTCCTGTACCTTGCCGCGATGATGATCCCCAGCCAGGTCACCCTAATCCCCAACTTCCTCTTCATGCGGATCCTCGGCGGCATAGACCGGTACTGGGGCATCATCCTTCCCCAGATTTTCACCGTGTTCGGCACCTTCCTGCTGCGGCAGTTCTTCATGACCATCCCCAAGTCGCTTGAAGAAGCGGCATTGATGGACGGCTGCAGCCACATCAGGATCTACGCCCGGATCATCATTCCGCTGTCCCGGCCCGGACTGGCCGCAATGGGGGTGTTCTCCTTCATGTTCTCCTGGAACAACTTTCTCTGGCCCCTCGTGGTCGCGTATCGGGAGTCCATGTTCACGCTGCCCATCGGGCTCTTGAGCTTTGTGGGGCAGTTCTCAACGGACTTTCCCCTCATGATGGCCGCCGCGTGCCAGGCCATGCTGCCCGTGCTGGTTCTCTACGCCATCGCGCAGAAGCGATTTGTCGAGGGGATTACGCTCACGGGACTGGCAAACTAGGAAAGAAGGACCGCACTCCACGGCCCGTTCAAGGGGTATGCCGTTGAAAGATCCGCGCGGCTGGGCAATAGTGTGGGGGGGGAATGCGTGACGGGGATGGGCTGCATGACGAAATACATGGACAAGGGAGCGCACGCGCCATCGGACGGGCCTGAAGAGGATCTCTGGGACCGGGTTCGGCGCGGCATCATCGGCGGAAACGCCTTCATCGACACCCCGTTCGGCCGCAGGCGGTTGACGTACGCCGATCACACCGCTTCGGGCCGCGCGATCACGTTCATCGAGGACCACATCCGGGCCTGCCTCGAGCTGTACGGCAACACGCACTCCGAGGATGACGCCACGGGCATTGCCACGACTGAACGCCTTCGCGAGGCAGAGGCATCGATCAAGCGGCTGGTGAATGCCGGGCCGGAGCACAAGATCATCGCCGTGGGCGCGGGCACCACGGCCGCTGTTCATCACCTGCAGCAGATCCTGGGCATCTTCATTCCGCCCGCAGGCAGGGACTTTTTCAAGCGTTTTTTGAAGGATCACTTCTCCGCGCCCGAGTACGACGCGCTTGTCGCGGGGCTGCTCGCCGTGCGGCCCGTGGTCTTTGTCGGGCCCTACGAACACCACTCGAACGAGGTGTCCTGGCGGGAATGCTTTGCGGAGGTCGTGGAGATTGAGCTGTCGCCTTCCGGCCTTCTGGATCTGGACGATCTTCAGGACAAGGTGACCCGCAAGGAGTACGCCGGCAGGAAAAGGATCGGGGCGTTCTCCGCGGCATCGAACGTCTCCGGCGTGACCACGCCGGTGTACGAGGTGGCCCGCATCCTCCATAAGAGCGGCTCTCTGGCGTTCTTCGACTTCGCCGCGGCCGCGCCCTACGTCGCCATCGACATGCGGCACGACCTTGATTCCTTCTTCGACGCGATCTATTTCTCCCCGCACAAGCTCCTCGGCGGCCCGGGCAGCTCCGGGATTCTCATCTTCCACCAGGGGATCTATCGAGCCGATCTTCCGCCCACGGTGGGAGCGGGCGGCACGGTGGATTTCGTGGATTTCAAGGATCAAGCCTACAGCGCGGATATCGAAACCAGGGAGAAACCGGGGACACCGGGGATCGAGCAGACCCTGCGGGCGGCGCTCGCAATGGAGCTGAAGGAGAGCATGGGGCCGGCCAGGATCCAGGCGCGCGAGGAGGAGCTCGTTCGCCGCGTATATGCCCGGCTCTCCACGCATACCGGCCTGGTTCTCATGGGCGACGTCAGTCCCGAACATCGGCTGCCCATCTTCTCTTTCAATGTGCGCGCGGGAACCGCCTGGCTTCACCCCCGTTTCGTCACCACCCTCCTGAACGACCTATTCGGGATCCAGAGCCGGGCGGGCTGCTCGTGCGCGGCGCCCTATGGACACAGGATCCTGCACATTGACGGCCGCACGTCGCGGGAGCTGCGGCGATCCATCGCGTGCGGGAACATGGGATTGAAGCCCGGCTGGGTGCGGGTCAACTTCCACTTCCTGCACACCGAAGAGGAGATCGACTTTATCTGCTGCGCCATCCTCTTTGTCGCTGACCAGGGGAAGTATTTCCTCCCTCAGTACCGGTTCAACATGTCCAGCGGCGCTTGGAATCACACGGACTTCGTTCCCGCTCGGGTCCCCTTTGGAATCGACGATGCGCTCCGCGCGGAGGAATCCCGCGGCACTTTTCCCGCTGGGCAGGAATCGGATGCCGCCCGGCTTTTCGATGAGTACCTCCGTGAGGCTGAACGCCGCGCCGTCCTGGCCAGGGAGCGCTGGAGCGAGAGCGATCTCAGAAAGACCGAAGAGGACCTGATCCCGTTCGCGTACGTCACAAAGGCGTGAAACGCCGGGCTGCGGCGCCGTGGATCAGTCCTGATTCACTCACCTGAGCTCTTGATAGACATCAGCGGCGCTCAGAGAGGGATTGCGCTGGGCGTAATCGAAAGCCGCATCGCCGCGGCTGTCTTTGGCTTTTGCATCAGCTCCGGCGTGCAGCAGGGCGGCAACCACTTCGGGGTTTTGAGTGAGCCCGGCCGCGATCATCAGCGCGGTCGATCCGTCGGAATCCCGGGCTTCCAGGGCTGCTCCCGCCTTCACCAGCGCGAGAATCACCGCGGGGCTTTGATTCCTCCCTGCCGCGTACATCAGGGCTGTCCAGTCGCCCGCGGCCTTATCGTTGACATTTGCGCCTGCTTTCAGAAGGGCAGCGACGATGGAGGAGTTCTGGTTGTATTTTGCGGCGTGCATCAGCGGGGTCATGCCGTCGATATCCCTGGCCTCCATATCCGCTCCCGCGTGCATGAGCGTGGGGATCACCTCGGGGTTCTGGCTGTACGCGGCTGCTATCATGAGTGGGGTTGTGAGGTACCTGTCCCGCGCCTTGACATCCGCCCCCCCCTTCAGGAGCGCGGCGATCACCGGGATGCTCCCGTTGCCCGCCGCGGCGTACATCAGCGCGGTCCAGCCGTTCACATCGCGGGCGTTGATGTTCGCGCCAGCCCTGAGAAGCACGATGATCACGTCGGGGTTCCGGCTTTTCGCCGCAGCCTCCATCAGCGGAGTCACGCCGTTCTTGCCCTGGATATTGACGTTTGCCCCATGGTCGATGGCGGCCTGTATGCTCCGCGGATCGCCGGTTCGCACAAGATCGGAGAAGTCCGTTGTTTGGCCGTATATGCCGGCCGAAACCAGGAGGGATGCGGAAAGTCCGGCAAGGGCCTTTTGGATTTTCATTTTTCACTCCTTCGCGAGTCTATATGAATATCCTCGAAAAGGCGTGCCCCCGCATAGAGCCCCGCGCGTCTTACAGGTAGAATCTCATCCCCATCTTAATGCCGAATCCGCTTCCCAGCCAGGAGCTGGCCATCGCGTACGTGTTGGTTGTATCGCCATGGAGACTCTTGAAACCCCCGCCCGCGTCCAGGTACACCGACAGGGACTTCGAGGTGAACAGCTCCAGGCCGAAGCAGCCCCAGAACGCATATGTCAGGTTGTCGCCGATGAGATTTCCCACCCCGTAGAGCGCGCTGTCCCATGGCGTGAAAGAGTATCCCAGGAATATGTCGCTCTGGCCGTACATGCGCAGCACGCCATGGAGCATCGGGCTTACACCGCCGAAAGAAATAATTCCGCCCACCACATCGGGGTGGAAGGACACCGCGTCCCCGGTCTGCATGTTGATGAACGTGGCCCAGGTGAGGCTGCTCAGAAGCCGCGCCTTCACCTCGATGAAGAAGCTTTTCCCGATCATTGGCAGCCGCACACCGACTTCCTCGAACGAGAGAATGCCCTGGGTGCCGATGCCGAACTGGAACCCGAGGGAATCACCCGAGCCCGGTGGATATCGCATTGATCCTTCTCCCTCCGCGAACGCCGACACGCAGAAACATAGGGCAAGAAGCACGACTGCAACGGCCGTTGATCCTTTCATATTCGTCCTCCCTGATGATGCATCTCCTGCTCATCCATTTCTTCAACACTCGGAGGGAGGGAGAAACACACCAGCAGGGGGAATTCGCCTGCATCCAGCCGCCGCGAGCGTCATGGATAAGCGCCGCGCGGCTAGCCGCCCATGCCCCCCTTGCGTGCGGCGGCGCTGACACCGGACCCGCTAAAGGGTATCCTCCCATCATCGATGGAGGTGCCGCAATGACCGAAAGCCACGCCTTCTGCCAGAGCCTGCGCGCGCAGGCGGGAGAGGAAGAGCTGCTTGACCAGGCCCGGGACCATGCGCGGGAATACCTGCGGGGGGTCCGGGAGCGCCGCGTGTTCCCCGCAGACGATGAGCTGGCCCGGCTCGCGGAGCTCGTGAGCGACCTGCCGGAGGATCCCACGGATCCGGTGCGCCTGCTGGATATGCTGCAGGGAATCGGATCGCCGGCCACGGTGGCGCAGACCGGCGGCAGGTACTTCGGCTTCGTGAACGGCGGCTGCCTGCCCGCGGCGCTGGCCGCCAAGTGGCTGGCCGACGCATGGGACCAGAACGCCGCTCTTTATGTGATGTCACCCATCGCGTCCGTGCTGGAGACGGTGTGCGAAAAGTGGCTGGTCCAGCTTCTTCGCCTGCCCGAGGAAACGGCCGCGGGATTCGTGGGAGGGACCACCACGGCCACCCTCTGCGGCCTTGCCGCGGGCAGGGATGAGCTTCTCCGCCGTGCAGGCTGGGAGGCCGGCGACCGCGGGCTGTTCGGCGCTCCTGAGATCCGGGTGCTCATCGGCGACCAGGCGCACGCAAGCGTTCTCAAGTGCCTCGCCCTGCTTGGACTGGGCAGGGAACGGGTGATCAAGGTTCCCACGGATGACCAGGGCAGAATGTCCGCCGAGGCGCTTCCGCGGATGGATGACCGTACCCTCCTGATCCTTCAGGCAGGCAATGTGGGAAGCGGCGCCTTCGACCCCTTCGCCGCCATCATTCCCCGAGCCCGCGAGGCAGGGGCGTGGGTGCATGTCGACGGCGCTTTCGGTCTCTGGGCCTCCGCTTCTCCGCGTTTGCGCCATCTCACGGAAGGGGCCGAGCTTGCCGATTCCTGGTCCGCGGACGCGCACAAGACCCTCAATGCGCCCTACGATAATGGGATCGTGTTTTGCCGAAGCCGGGAGGCGCTGGTTGCGGCCATGCGGGCGTCGGGTTCCTATATTGTCTACAGCGAAAAACGCGACGGGATGGTGTACGCTCCGGACATGTCGCGCCGGGCCCGTGGCGTGGAGCTCTGGGCAACGCTTCTTTCGCTCGGCACGGCAGGGGCCGCCGCCCTGGTGGAAGAGCTGTGCGGGAACGCAAGGCTTTTTGCTGAAGGGCTGAGCCGGGAGGGCTTTACAATCAGAAACCAGGTCGTCTTCAACCAGGTGTTGGCGGCATGCGAGACGCCTGACCTCACGAGCGCCACGCTTGCCAATGTGCAGCGCTCCGGGGAGTGCTGGTGCGGCGGCACCACCTGGAATAATGATCCGGCCATACGGATCAGCGTGTGTTCGTTTATGACAACGGCCGAGGATGTGCGGCGCTCGATACGGGCCTTTGTTGCCGCACGCGGCGCCGCCAGGGCGTAAGGGGGAGCGAGCCATGACAGAACGCGTCCAGAAGCTGCGCAAGGAGAGTCATGAGACCCCTGTCACGCTTTCCTTGGAGCGCGCCGAGCTGATTACTGATTTTTATCAGCAGAACGACGGCAGGTATTCAGTGCCGGTGATGCGCGCAAAGGCGTTCGAGCACCTCTGCCGCCATAAATCCATCTGGATCGGGCAAGGCGAGCTGGTGGTGGGAGAGCGAGGTCCCCGGCCCAAGGCCGTCTCCACGTACCCCGAGCTCACCTGCCACAGCGAGCAGGACCTGCGGATCCTGGGCACTCGTTCAAAGACCCGCTACGCAACGAGCAAGGAAGATATGGCGGCAAGCCGGGAACGGATCATCCCCTTCTGGCAGGGGCGGACGATGCGCGAGCGGATATTCTCCCGGCTCCCCGAGGAATGGAAGGCCGCGTATGACGCCGGGGTTTTCACCGAGTTCATGGAGCAGAGGGCTCCCGGCCATACCACGTTTGACGGCAAGTTCTACGCCAAGGGCTTGAACGGATTCAAGCAGGACATAGCCGCCAGCATGGCATCCCTGGATCTTGGCGCGGACCGGGCCGCGGCCGCAAAACAGGAGGAGCTGGAGGCAATGCGCATTGCCTGCGACGCCGCCATCCTCTTTGCCGAACGCCACGCGGAGCTTGCCGAGCGCAAGGAAGCGGAAGAGGATGATCCGGAGAGGAAGCGGGAGCTTGCGCGTATTGCGGCAAATTGCCGCCGGGTGCCTGCCGAAGCACCCCGGGACTTCTGGGAAGCGCTGCAGATGTACTGGTTCGTGCACCTTGCCACAATCACCGAGCTCAATGGATGGGATGCGATGAACCCCGGTCACCTCGACCGTTATTTCTTCCCGTTCTATCGCGCCGATCTCGCCGCCGGCAGGATCAGCCGGGAGCAGGCCAAGGAGCTCCTGGCGTGCTTCTGGATCAAGTTCAACAACCACCCGGCGCCGCCGAAGGTCGGCGTGACCGCGGAGGAAAGCGGCACCTACAATGACTTCACCAACATCAACATCGGCGGCGTGCTGCGTGATGGCAGCGACGGTGTGAACGAGCTCTCCTACATGATGCTTGAGGTGATGGAGGAGATCCACCTCCTGCAGCCCCAGGGCAACCTTCAGCTCTCGCGCCGAAACGACGACCGCTTCCTCCGCGCGGGAATGCGCGTGGTGCGCAAGGGATATGGCTATCCCTCGTTCTTCAATTGCGAAGGGATTGTGAAGCAGCTCCAGCGCTGCGGCAAGAGCATCGAGGATGCGCGGGAGGGCGGCACCAGCGGATGCGTGGAAACCGGCGCCTTTGGCAAGGAGGCATACATCCTCACCGGGTACCTCAACCTGCCGAAGATCCTCGAGATCGCGCTTCATGATGGCATGGACCCGCGCACCGGAAAAAGGATCGGAGCCCGGACAGGGGATCCGCGCTCCTTCCAGGGCTTTGAAGATGTAATGGAAGCCTTCCGGGCGCAGCTCGGTCATTTCATCGACATCAAGGTGCGGGGCAATCAGATCATCGAGCGGTTGTTCGCCGCGGAAATGCCGGCCGTGTTCCTTTCCGTGCTTATTGACGATTGCATCGCCCGGGGGCTCGACTACAACGCGGGAGGGGCGCGCTACAACACCAGCTACATTCAGTGCGTGGGCATCGGGACGATCACCGACAGCCTGTCCGCCATCCGGACGCACGTCTATGAGAAACAGAGCGTCTCCCTGAACGTCCTCCTTGACGCGCTCAGCGACGACTTCGCGCACGCGGCTGACCTGCGCGCCGCGCTGGCATTGCGGACTCCCCGGTACGGCAACGACGAGGACGCGGCCGACCAGATCATGCGTCGGGTTTTCGATATGCTTTTCGCCGCGATCGATGGAAGGCCGAATGAGCGGGGAGGGGCGTATCACGTGGACATGCTGCCCACAACGTGCCACATCTATTTCGGATCCGTCACGGGAGCATCCGCGGATGGGCGGCCGGCGGGCGCGCCGCTTTCCGAAGGCATCTCTCCGGTCCAGGGCGCGGACCGCAAAGGGCCAACGGCCGTGATCAAGTCAGCCTCGAAGATGGACCAGCTGCGGACATGCGGAACGCTCCTGAACATGAAGGTGCTTCCTTCCCTTCTGGCCGCGGAGGAGGGCATCGAATCGCTCGGCCATCTAGTGCGGACCTATTTCACCTTGAACGGCCACCACATCCAGTTCAACGTGGTGGACACCGAGACCCTCCGCAAGGCGCAGCGGAACCCTGAACAGTATCGGGACCTGATCGTACGCGTAGCGGGATACAGCGACTTCTTCTGCGATCTTGGCGCCGTGCTGCAGGAGGAGATCATCTCCAGAACCACGCAGGAAGCGTGCCCGTAAGTGATCCGTTGATTCCCGTTCGGCGGATCAGAGCTCCAGCCGCGCCACCCCGTCCACCATGCTGCATTCATGCACGGCAAAGGAATCCGCGTACAGCGGATGGCTTCTGGGATAACCCGCCTCCACGGCGGCGCGGAGCGCTTTCACGGCCGAGGATTTCACCAGCGCACCCGAGGCTCCCTTGTCGCCGCCCCCCAGCATCCTTTCCCCCAGAACGCCGGGAACGGTCCGGGCGATATCGCACATGGTTTCCAGCTCGGGTCCTGAAATCCGGTACTGGTCGCGCAGCCCCCATCCATCCTCGCGGAAGACCCGGCCCACGGTCCGCACGTCTCCGGCGCGCCATGCCTTCACCATGACGCGGAAGCGCACCTGGGCCTCGTGGATGTATCTCAGCCTGTCGCAGTGATCGGGATGGGAAGCGCCGAACCGGTCCATGATCTTTTGATAGAGCGCCTGGTCCCGCACATCAGCGAGCTGTTTGATGCCGAACTCCCTGCCCGCCATCTCCGCCAGCTCGTCGCATTCCGCCCTGCGGATCCGGTAGGTCGATTTCTCCAGCCCCGGTCGAACGGTGCCCGTGTCCAGGCTCACGATGCGGAAATCGATGGCTCCCGCGCCCAGGGGAACGTAGCGGATGGCCCGGTTGGCGGGGCTGTAGTGCGTGCCCATGCCGGCCCGGGCAAAGTAGATCATGATTTGATCGAGCTGGCCGCAGGGCGAGCCGATGTAGTCGTTCTCCACCGCCTGGGCAAGATCGATGATGCGCATCCTGTCCTTTCCCAGGCTCAAGCCGTTGACGTCGAGCACGGTAAGGATGAGATTGAGGCTCAGAGAGGCTGACCGGGACATGCCCCCGCCGGGAATGTTGCCCAGGAGAACGGCGTCGAAACCCTTCGCGGGGTGGAATCCTTCCCGGCGCAGGATGTAATCTACGCCAAAGGGGAACCGCGCCCACGTTTCGGCGATCATCCTGGATCGGGGCTCGGGAATGCCCCCTGAGCGGTACCGGATCACGCCTTCTTCAGGGAAGTTGCCGCTGAAAAGCCGGATCCTGTCGGTTCCATTGGGCTTGTATCCCAGCCAGATGAACCGATCCGTGCCAACGCCAAAAAGCTCGGTCCCGTTGTAGTCGCCGTGTTCCACACCCAGGCAGAAGCGAGAGGATGTCCGATAGACCTGGCCAGGCAAGAGGTCCAGACCATGCATTTTTGCCAGGCGCTTTATTTCCGCCCTGGCCTGTGCGTCATTTTGGGGGATTCTGATTTCACTCATTTTGTTGTTTTCAGCGGCGCAGCGGCCTTTCTCGTGTATATCGTGATGCATCCGCCTGGTCAAGAACAGGCGCCGTCCCTGCGCGGGGCGGCACCCCGCGCGGAATCCCGGACGAGGGGTAGCGATCAATCGCGTTCCTTCGCTCTTCATTTTTTTTCCGGCGAGCCCTGTCGCGCAAACCCGCGGTAACGTACGCTACCGCGCTTTCGCGTGCATTGTCCCTGGGAAAGTAGAAAATCCCCAACTGCCCTTGGAGCAAACGGAACCGAAGTCGTGAGGTAGTAACTACTAGACGGGTGTGTAGTTCAGGAAACTTCGACTCCATAGCATGATCAAGCTCGGTGATGACT
>JBEKQU010000008.1:0-92139 GCA_049519415.1 Spirochaetia bacterium | reverse complement strand
GGCGTTCGAGTTCTAGGCAGCCTAAGGGAGCACCATCACCTTGTGGAAGAACTCCTTCCCGGCCGCCATCATCCTGATGGCAGCGGGAAGCTCTTCCAGCGACACCCGGTGGGTGATGAGCGGACCCGTCTTGATGGCCCCGCGTGCAAGCGCCTCGGCTGACTCTGTCCAGGCATGGCGTGGGAATGACGCGATCTGGAAGCTCCAGGTTCCGCGCATTGTGAGCTCTCCCCGGAGGATCTTCTCGAAGGAGCTTCCCTCTATTGTGACGCCCTCGGTCGGCCTGCCCAGCAGCCCGAGCCGCCCGAATGCGCGAAGCGCTGCTATGGCCTGGTTGATCGCGGAAGGGGATCCGGACGCGTCGAAGGCCAGGTCCACCCCCGCGCCGCCCGTGCTCTCCCGGAGGAGCTTCACCACGTCCACGCCGGAGGCATCGATCGAATCGGGCAGGCCGACCGCGCGGGCGATCCCCGCCTTGGCCGGCGACACATCGATCCCGAACACGCGCGAAGCTCCGAACGCGCTCCCCCACTGGGCCACGAAATTGCCGATGGCGCCCAGTCCGAATACCGCCACGCTCTCCCCCCCTGCAAGACCGAGATTGCGCACCGCGTGCA
The DNA here is from genome assembly GCA_049519415.1 of Spirochaetia bacterium. GTDB lineage: Bacteria > Spirochaetota > Spirochaetia > SZUA-6 > Fen-1364 > Fen-1364. The sequence goes on along the minus strand of JBEKQU010000008.1, from coordinate 91,522 downwards.
GCGCCACGGCGATCGGCTCAAGCAGAGCCCCTTCCTCTCCGGTCGTGCCGGGCGGAAGGCGAACCAGGTTCGATAACGGCGCCTTGAGGTACTGGGCGAACCCGCCGTCGCATCGGGAGCCCATGAAGTCGTATCGTTCGCACTGGGCGAACTGGCCGATTTCACAGAACCTGCATCGATGGCAGGGCACGAGGGGCACCACGCTTACAGCGTCCCCGACGGCCAGGCCAGGCGCGGCCGGGACGCCCGGGTCAGCGTCCTTGGCCGGAACAATCTGCTCAATCACTCCCGCCATCTCGTGGCCGGGGATGGTCGGGAAGTGGTACGTGCCGGTCGTGCACACCCGTGGAATGTCCGACCCGCACACGCCGCATGCCGTGACGCGTACGAGGGCGTCGCCCGGCCCGGGGACGGGCATCGGCGCTTGTTCGACGCGCAGGTCGCCGGGGGCGTGCAGGACCGCTGCCTTCATCATTTTCATTCGGAGCTCCTACTCAAGATTGGCGTGGCTGCGCCAGAAGCTCGCCGGGTCGATGGCTTTTCGGGCGACGATCAGCAGGCACAGGGCGTCGCAGGCAAGAAGCAGCGCCTGCTCAAAGAGGCTGGTCATGGGCTGAGAGGAGGGGATTTCATCCTCGCGCGCCAGCTTGGTTGCGCAGGGGATACGCAGGCGCACGTCGGCAAGGCCGGCAGCGGTGCTCGAGAGATTTGAGCCGATATACAGAACATGCGCCCCGAACGATTTCGCCTTCCGCGCGATGGCCACCGGAACGATCGACTCCCCCGAGCCTGACCCGACAACAAGGAGGTCCCGCTCGGTAATGGCCGGCTCGTCGATGGCTCCGACCGGGCAGGCGGGAACGCCGAGGTGGTTGAGCCTCTTCGCGAACGCTGAAAGGGAGAGGGAGACACGTCCCACCCCGATCACGAACACGCGTTGCGCGCCGCAGATCGCATCCACCGCGGCGTCGGCCTGGCGCGGGTCCACCGCCGACAGGGCCCGCTCGATCTCGCCGAGGATGAGCGCGCTTGCTCCGCTGAAATCCTTTACCTCCAAGGGAACACCACCGCCTTTATGGCCTGCTTGGCTTCCACCGCCGTGAAGGCGGCGGGCGTTTCCGCGAGAGGAAAGCGATGCGTGATGCAGCGCTGCGCGCGCACCCTGCCTGAAGCGATCAGGTCCAGAGCCTCCCGGTTGTGCCTGCCGAGGCTCGAGGAAGCGCCCGTCAGGCTGATCTCCTGGTAATGGATGATATTGGCATCAATGGTGATCGCCCTGCTATCCTTCGGCAGGCCTCCGAAGAAGTTGATCCTGCCGCGCGGCGCCGCCAGATGCATGGCCGCCTCCTGCGCCTGGGCGGAAGGGGCGGCCACGATCACCACGTCCGCGCCCAGCCCCCCTGTTTCAGACTTCACGCGCTCCCGTAGCTCGTCTCCCTCTGCGCGGATGATCAGGTCAGGCTCGAACCTCTCGGCCGCCAGAGAGAGACGCGCCTGCGAGCGCTGCGTCAGGATGACCTTGGCCGCGCCGCGCGCCCGCGCGAGCTCCACGTGCATGCAGCCGGCAGGGCCGGCACCCATGATGAGCACCGTGTCTCCCTGGCCCACGGAAGCCCGCTCCTGTCCGTTGATGCAGCAGGCCAGAAGCTCGGCCAAGGAGGCGTCCTCGAATGAAAGCCCGTCGGGGATGCGATTGACAAAGCCGTTTTGCACGACATTGAGAGGCGGTACAATATACTGCGCGAAACCTCCCGAGCTTGCGTAGCCCACGCTCGGCCGCGGGTCAACGCACACGTTCCCCATTCCCTTGCGGCAGTACGCACAGATGCCGCACCCGTGCCCGGGTGCGATCGCGACCCGGTCTCCGACCGTAAAGCCTGTGACGCCCTTGCCCAGTTTCTCCACAACCCCTGCGATCTCATGGCCAATGATCCGCGGAAGTGTTGCGCGCGGATCTCCTTTGCGGAAGATCCTGATATCAGACCCGCAGACCGCGCATGCTTCCACACGCACAAGAAGACTTCCCGGGAGGAGCTCCGGATCCGCGACTTCTTTCACATCGATGTATCCGAGTCTCTCGACTACGGCGGCAATCATTCGAGCCTCCCCGTTCATACCAGGCAATTTGGAAGAATACAACAAAACGGAGAAAAGTCAACCGCATAGCGGCAAATATCACCCAAAAAATATCAAAAACAACGAACATGCGACAAGAAACAATCAATATTAACTCGTGACAGGGGATAGACTATTTTTACGCTGATATGGCAATCGAGCGGATGCGGCTGCCTTCGGGGAGTGTGATTCTCTTCGATGTTTGCGGTGTTCGGAGTCAGGCCAGGATGACCTTGATTCCGCGCGCTTCCAAGGATGCGACCAATCCAGCGTCCGCGGAGGTGTCCGTCACAATTGTGGAAATCGCCTCCAAGGGAGCTATTTGCGTGAAGCTCCGGCGTCCGATCTTCTGGTGCGTCACAACGAGGATCACCTCCCGTGCCGCGCGGATCATTGCCCGCTTGATGGGGACCTCGATCGTGTTGGCGTTCGTAATGCCGGCATCCGTGCTCACCCCGCCTGCCGAGAGGAAGAGCCGGTCCACGTGAATGCTCCCGCTTATGAAGTCCTCCACCAGGGGGCCGACGAGGGACTTGCTCAACTCTCTGAGGATTCCGCCGGTGAGAACCACGGTGAGATTCGCGTTGCGCGCGAGCTCCAGCCCGATGTTCACGGCATTGGTCACAACGGTCAGGTTGCGCTTTTCGCGGAGATTCCGGGCAATCTGCATGGTCGTTGTTCCCGCGTCCAGGATGATCGCCTCGCCGTCGTGAACCAGGTTCGCCGCCTCCCTGCCGATGCGCTGCTTCTCGGCGGGAGATTGACTTTCACGGGCAAGCCAGTCGACGTCGTCGGAGCTATGGGTATCGTGGTCCTCTTCAGTGATCACCGCGCCTCCATGCGTGCGTTTCAGGATGCCGGTATCCTGCAAACGCTGGAGGTCTCTGCGGATGGTGTTCTCGGACACACCTATCGCTGTGCTGAGGTCCGAAAGGTGCACGATACGCTCGGCCCTGAGCTTGTTGATAATCTTAAACTCTCTTTCTGCTCGCAACATTATGCGGAGATCATACACGATAAGTCGATCAATAGCAATCCATATTCTCTCAAATTCTATCAAAAACCGAAGCAATCATGGAACTGTCTGCCAGTGACCCCGATAGAGGCCGGATATCTCGGCCAGGCAGCATCAGCAGATAGCATGCTACCCGCACCTCAGGCTCTATAATCATACATCGCGGGCGGGAACACCGGAATGCTTGCAATCCCGCGTTTATTTCTGTTTACTGCGCTCATGGACACCAGCCACATTCGTCTTCACACGGGCTTCAACGTCGGTCCCGTCGATCCCCGGATTTTTGGCGGATTTCTGGAGCATATGGGCCGCGCGGTCTATGAAGGCGTGTTCGAGCCGGGCAGCGGGCACGCGGATGAGAACGGCTTTCGCGCGGATGTGCTGGAAGCCATGCGCAGGCTCCGGTTTACGACCCTCCGCTATCCGGGCGGCAACTTTGCATCCGGCTACAAATGGGTGGACGGCATCGGCCCCGTTGAGCAGCGTCCCACGGCGCTGGACCTGGCGTGGCAGAGCGTGGAGCCCAACCGGTTCGGCACGGACGAGTTCATGCGATTGTGCCGGAAGATGGGGTGGACCCCCATGCTTACCGTCAATCTAGGCACCGGCACGCCCGAGGAGGCGCGGAACTGGGTGGAGTACTGCAACGCCCCGGTGGGCACGCGGTTTGCCGACATGCGCGCGATGAACGGAAGCAGGGAGCCGCACCGCGTGAGGCTGTGGTGCCTGGGCAATGAGATGGACGGGCCCTGGCAGCTTGGGCACGTGCCCGCGGACCAGTACGCCATCAGGGCTCAGCAGGCGGCCAAGATGATGAAGGACACCGACCGCTCGATCGAGCTGGTGGCCTGCGGAAGCTGCGGAATCGACACGCCCACGTACATGGAATGGGACAGGCAGGTGCTGGAATACATGGGGGATTACGCGGACTACATCAGCCTCCACCGGTACGTGGGAGACAGGACGAACGACACGGAGGATTACCTTGCCGTGACCAAGGGAATCGACCGGCAGATCGAGGACATGGACTCCGCGTGCCGTTACGTGCAGGCCAGGCGGAAGAGCGCCAAGCGCGCCTATCTCTCGTTCGACGAATGGAACGTGTGGTACAAGAACATGCAGATGGACGGCCAGGGCAAGCTCGCGCCGCATCTGGTTGAGGAGATCTACGACCTGCAGGACTCACTCGTGGTGGCCGGCTTCCTCAACAGCTTCCTCAGGCACGCCGATTGCGTGAAGATCGCCAACCTTGCGCAGATCGTCAACGTGATCGCCCCTCTGCTCACCAGCGGCGATAAGCTCCTGGTGCAGTCGATCTTCCATCCCTTCCAGATGTACTCCCAGCGGCGCGAGGGCGTCTCTCTGCGGATACAGCAGGAGGGTCCCTCCTTCTCAAGCAAGACGCACGGGCACGTGCCCGTCATTGACGCCAGCGCGATCCTCAACGGCGACCAGCTCTCCGTGTTCCTGGTGAACCGCGGCATTGCCAAGCAGGCGCCCGTTGTGATCGAGCCATCGGATTGCCGGATATCCGGCGTGCGTGACGCCCAGATCCTGACGGGTCCGGGTCCGAAAGCGGCCAACAGCTTTGAGCAGCCCGACCTGGTGGGCGTCCGTCCCTTTGACGGGTTCACGCTCAGGGCGGGACGGGCATCGGCGAAGCTCCCGCCGCTTTCCGTGGTTGCATCCACCTTCACGCTGGGATAGAAGGATTGCCGGGCCGGGCCCGGCTTTACGTTTTTTTTACAAACCTTTTTCCGCTTCCTGACAACCCTTGTCCAGCAGCGCGCCATACTCTGTTCATCGATAGGACAGGGAGGCGCACATGCGAAAAGCACTTCGATTTCTAGGGCGCGCTGCAAGAGGGCGCTGGCTCATCATCGTTGAGGTCCTGATGGCCGGCGTGAGCCTGCCGGCCATCTGCGGGGCGGACGGCCTCATTGTCGTGGAGGACCCGCCCCGGGCCGTGCCGGGGCATTTTTCCTTTGCGCCGCTGCAGGTCACCTACCACCACGTGAGCGTGGCCGTCACCGATTACATGGCGGTGACCACGGTGGACGAGGAGTTCTTCAATCCCAACGCTGACCGTCTTGAAGGGACGTACGTGGTCCCTCTCCCCGAGGGTGCGCAGATCGACCGGTTTTCCATGGACATCGGCGGGAAAATGACGGATGCGGAGCTCCTTCCCGCGGACAAGGCCCGCGCCTTCTACGAAGAAATTGTCCGAAAAATGAAGGACCCCGCGCTCCTGGAATACGCCGGCCGCGGAGCGTTCCGGTTGAGGATCTACCCCATTGAGCCCCGGGCCGGCAAGCGCATCAGGCTCAGCTATTCGCAGCTCCTGAAACCCGACGCGGGGCTGGTCTCATACACGTATCCCCTCAACACGGAGAAGTTCAGCTCCACGGCGCTGAAGGACGTTTCCGTCACCGTGACGCTGGACGGCAAGGAGCCGCTGAAGAGCGTCTACTGCCCCACCCACCCCGCGGAGATCCGGCGCGACGGGGATCGACGCGCGGTTGTCGGGTGGGAGGGCAGGGACGTGTGGCCCGACACGGACTTCACCGTCATGTTCAGCAGAAGCACGAGGCCGGTGGGAATCCAGGTGCTCTGCAGCCGCGCGACCGGCGAGGATGGCTGCTTCATGCTCCTGGCATCGCCGGGGAACATCGCGGAAATGGGCGACATACAATCGAAAGACATCTGCTTTGTTCTGGACACCTCGGGCTCCATGGCAGGGGCCAAGCTCGACCAGGCCAAAAAAGCTCTCAGGTTCTGCCTCGCCAATCTGGGCGCCAGCGACCGGTTCGAGATCATCCGGTTCTCCACGGAAGCTGAGCAGTTTTTTGGCAGCCTGGTACCAGCCGACAAGAGCCATGTCGCGCAGGCGGACGATTTCGTGGACAGCCTTGCGCCCATGGGCGGCACGGCCATCGGCGATGCTCTTTCGGCGGCCTTGAAGCTGCGCGGCCGGGATCGCTCGGCAGCGGGAAGGCCCTACCTCGTGATTTTTCTCACTGACGGGCTTCCCACGGTCGGAGAGTCACGGGAGGACGCGCTGGTCAACCTCGCTACGGAGGGCGGAAGCGCGACGCGGATATTCACCTTCGGGATCGGCAATGACGTGAACACGCACCTCCTTGATCGGATCGCATCTGAGACCCGGGCAGCCAGCCAGTACGTGCTTCCCAAGGAGGACATCGAGGTGAAGGTGAGCGGGTTCTATTGCAAGATCCGCGACCCTGTTCTCTCAAACCTCTCCCTCAGCTTCTCACCTGGAATCCGCATCACGCAGCTTCTTCCCGGCACGCTGCCGGACCTGTTCAACGGGGACATGCTCGTGGTGTTTGGAAGGTATTCCGGATCCGGCTCTTCGCTGGTGAAGATCACGGGCACCTTTGGTGGAGAGCAGAAAGAGTTCACGGCGAACGTTGATTTCCCCGCGCGGACGACCGCTGATTCTTTCATCCCGCGAATGTGGGCCACCCGGCGCGTCGGCTGGCTCCTGGATGAGATGCGCATGCACGGAGAATCCGCCGAGCTGCGCGACGAGGTGATCAGCCTTGCGCGCAGATTCGGGATCGTCACCCCGTATACGGCGTACCTCGTGCTGGAGGACGAGGCCAGCCGTGACGTGCCCGTCAGGCTGCGTTCCTTCCAGGAGATGGAGGAGGACAAGGACGCGGTGGATCGCGCCCGGGAAAAGGTGGACTCGGTGCGCCGGGAGGCGTCATCAGAGGCCAGCCGGGCCGGAGCCTCGGCGGTGGAAAACTCCATTGCGGTGCAGGACATGAAATCAGGCACGAACGTGCAGCAGGCGTCGCAGTTCGCCGGGCTTTCAAAGCCGGCCTCGCCATCGGTCGGCGCCGGAGGATACCGCGCGGCCCAGGCGCAGAACTACGCGCAGCAGGTGCGGGTGGTGAACGGCCGGGCGTTCTACCAGAACGGCGTGATTTGGACCGATTCCACGGCCCAGGCGCAGGGGGCCCTGAAGCAGAAACAGATCCGGTTTGGAAGCGATGAGTATTTCGCTCTATTGAAAAAGGACCCCGGCGCGGCCCGATGGTTCGCGCTGGGAGCAAATATCGATGTCGTCGTCGACGACACGCTTTTCAGCATCAGGGAATAGGAAGGGGAGGAGAGAGACATGAAGCGATCAATCCTGTGCGCGGCCGCGGCCGCTGGAATGTTCCTTGCCGCCGCGGCCGGGTTTGGCGCGGCAAAGCCGCGCGTCGAGGTGGCGTTCGTTCTGGATTCCACGGGTTCGATGGGGGGCCTGATCGAAGGGGCAAAGCAGAAGATCTGGTCCATCGCCAACAGCATCATAGCGCAAAAGCCGACCCCGGAGGTCCGGATCGGGCTGCTCACGTATCGCGATCGGGGCGACGAATACGTCACGAAGCGTTTCGATCTGACCAGCGACATTGACGCTGTTTTCAAGAACCTGCAGACGTTCACGGCCGATGGCGGAGGGGACGACCCGGAGAGCGTGAACCAGGCGCTCAATGAGGCGGTCACCCTCATGTCGTGGACGCCGGACGCGAGCATCCTGAAGATCATCTTCCTTGTCGGCGATTATCCCCCGCACATGGACTACTGCAACGACGTGAAGTACCCGGTGACGTGCCGGGAGGCGGTGAAGCGCAATCTGATCATCAACACGGTGCAATGCGGGGACGTGCCTGATACAACCGCGGTGTGGAGGGAGATAGCGCGGCTGTCGGAAGGCGCATATGTGGCCCTGGCGCAATCGGGCAACATGACCGTCATGTCCACGCCGTACGACGACGAGATAGCCAGGACGAGCGAAGCCCTCGGCGATACGGTGATCGCGTATGGCGACAGGGAGCGCCAGGAGGAAGCCAAGGGCAAGGTCGCCAAGGCAGCGGCAGCGCCCGTCTCTGTCGCCGCGGACAGGGCAACGTACAACCTGGCCACGGGCGGCAAGGCCATCCAGGGAGCCGGAGACCTGGTGGCTGATTCCGTCGAAGGCACTGTTGACGTTTCACGCGTCGCAGCCGAGCAGCTTCCCTCCGAGATGCAGAAGATGACGCCCGCGGAAAGGACCGCGTATGTCTCAAAGCTCAAGCAGAAAAGGGACGGCCTGAACAAGACCCTTGGCCAGCTCACGCGGAAACGTGCGGCCTATATAGAGACGGAGCAGAAGCGGCTCGCGGCTGCCGGCATGGGGGATGCGTTTGACACCAAGGTGGCGGAGATCATCGCGTCAGAAGCGGCGCGGGCGCGCTGAAAGAAAGCCGCGGCCTTGGCAGGGGAATGTGATCGAGGGGCGGGCCCCGGAGCGCCCGCCCGTTTCATTTCTCCTTTGCGAACAGCGCGAGAAACTCCTTTCTTCGCATGACATCGAAGAACAGCGATGAATCGTCCGTCAGGGCCACCTGCGCGATGGGAGTGGAAATGAACCGGCCAAGAAACGTCACTGATGAAAGTTTTTCCGCGGAAAGGGCGCCGATAATGCAGCGCGCGGCCGCGGAGCGCGACACCAGCCGGGTATAGCGGACCGCGGTCTTCTCAAAGGAGAGCTCCGTTTTTTCGAACTGCTTCCTGCTGGAGATGAGCCGAGAGAGCCAGTTGTCGCGCTCGAAATCCTCGAACCAGATCGTGTCTCCGACCGTGTACAGCAAGCCGGGCAGGTCGAGGACCTGGTCGCTGGACCTTCCCATCAGCGAGGCATACGTGAGAAAGCCGATTGCTCCGCCGCGCTTTTCCGCGGTCTGGCGCCAGAACTCGGCGGGGTCTTCATCACGGCTTTTTCTCAACCACTGCATGGCGGCCCTCCTCGGCTATTTCTTCCCGGACCCAAGGCCGGCGATCTCAGCCATCCGGGAGATGATGGGCAGGTGCTGGGTGCAGAGCTTCTCACACTGGCCGCATTCCGTGCATCGTCCCGCCTCGGAGGGCGCGATGCTCCAGTGCCAGCTCAGCCGGTCTGTGATGGCCGTGCTTTTGCCGTACAGCTTCCCGTGGTTCCATGCCTCCATGAGCTTGGGGATGGGGATCGCTTCGGGGCAGCTGTCGCAGTACTGGCAGCCGGTGCACAAGTCCGTGAACGAATCGCCCAGCCTGGCCTTGATCCGGGCAATCTCAGCCGGGGAAACAGGCGTGAAGCCTTCCATCGCGGCCACTGCCTCGTCGATCTCCTCCGCCCGGGAGAAACCCACCAGCACGACGCTGATATGCGTATGGGAAAAAAGGAACCTCAGCGCGGCCTGGATCACCGTTTCGTTCTGCCGGGCCCGAAGGAACCCGAAGAGGGATTGGTTCTGCGGGATGATGCCTCCGCCCAGGGGATTCATGACGACGCATCCAAGGTTGTGCGCGGCGATGGCTTCGAACGCCTTTTCGCGCACGTGGAAGTTGTACGCCGAGTAGCCGAAGAGCACGCCCTCGAACACGCCCTCCATGAGAAGCTCTCTAATCTCCTCTCCGATGAGGTGGCTGGAAACGCAGATGTGCCGAACGAGCCCCTCCTCCTTCAACCGCCTGAAGGCGGCTGTCACGCCGTCCTTTTTCCTGTTGCGCCACTCCTCCAGGCTGGTGATGCACCACACGTGGTAGAAGTCGATGGCATCGCGGCCGAGCCGTTTCAGCTGGGCCTCCACTTCCCTGCGGATGCCTTTTTCCGTGGATTGAAAGGTCTTGGTGGCGCAGAAGAAGGGAAGGCCTTGCCGGGAGAGCTCGCGGAACCCGTGACCAAAGACGGCTTCGCTCTTCACGCCGAAGTAGTCGGGCGCCGTGTCGAAGTAGGTGACGCCCGCCTTCGCCGCCCGCACCATCATGCGCACGCACGCGTCGCGATCGTCGATGGCTCCGAACCGCATGCCGCCGAATCCGAGGAGGGAAACCTTCTTTCCCGTTTTTCCATAGGGCCGATAGATCATGGCCTTCTACGATACTACCGGTGTCCGAGGCCGTCAACGCGCCGCTTGAATCATGCATGCGCGAGCGGCTGGCTCCTGAGGCGGCGTGCGCCGGCCCCGCTTACGTCTGCGCGAACGGCTCCGGCCGGGCCGCTGGAAACCTGAGGTTTGCGTATCGCTCCGAGCTTGACGCATCGTGCACCGCGTGCATGATTTCCAGCGCGTGCAGGGCAAGATCGCCGGATGCCCGATGCGGCCGGTTGGCGGCGATTGCCTCCATCATCTCGGAAAGCCCGAGACCGCGGGAGTTTTCCGCGTACGGCAGCTCCACCGGCACCTCCCGCCACTCATTATCCTGCGCCCCCTTGATCCTCACCGGACCGCCGAAGCTGTTCGGGTCCGGGACGCTTAAGGTGCCATCGCTGCCGTAGATCTCCATACGCGGAAGCTCCGCGTGCCAGATATCGAACGACAGGATGAACGTGGCCACCGCGCCGCACTCAAAGTCGATTGTGCCTGCCGCGTGGGTGGGCACCATCACCTCGATGAGCTCCCCGGCTTTTGGCCCTGATCCGACCACGCGCCGGGAAAAGCTTCGCGAAACGGATCCCGACACGCGCCGCGCCGGTCCCAGCATGGCGATGAGCGCCGTGAAGTAGTACGGGCCCATGTCGAAAACGGGGCCTCCGCCCTGCGCGTAGTAGAAGGCCGGGTCCGGATGCCAGCTTTCGTGGCCGTGGCAGGTCATGAAGGCCGTGGCCGCGACGGGCGCTCCGATTGCCCCCTCGTCTATAAGCCGCACGCAGGTTTGGATGCCCGCACCGAGAAACGTATCCGGGGCCGCGCCGACCCGGAGGCCCTTCTTGCGCGCGAGGCTCAGGATGCGCTCGCCGTCCTTCAAGGAAACCGAGAGGGGTTTTTCCGTGTAGACGTGCTTGCCCGCGGAAAGGGCGGCGAGGCATATCTCCGCGTGCGCCAGAGGGATGGTCAGGTTGAGGACGGCCTCGATGGATGAGTCGGAGAGCAGCTCATCCACCGAGCATGCCCTGGGGATGCCGTGCGCGGCCGCCTTTTCCGCCGAACGCTCCGGCAGCAGGTCGGCAACGGCTGCCACCTCCACGTTCGCGAAGCGCGTCGTGAGGTTGCCCAGGTAGATCTCGCTGATGTTGCCGCATCCAATGACGCCGATCCTTGCCTTAGCCATGTCCGGCCTCCTGTCCGTAGTACGCGTTTTTTCCATGCTTTCGCAGGTAATGCTTGTCCAGGAGCGTCCGTTTAATGCCCCGGACCCGAGGATTAAGCTGGACCGCTATTGCCGCCATCTCTGCCGCGTACTCCAGCATCCATGCGTGGTACACTGCCTCGGCGGCGTCCCTGCCCCACGTGAAGGGGCCGTGCGAGGCCACCAGCACCGCGGGCATCCCCCGGTAGTCGATTTTTCGAAATGCGTCGATGATCTGTACCGCGGTCTGCTCCTCGTAGTCCATGCCGATCTGCGGGTCCGAGATGACGTCCGTGCAGGGGATCTGGCCATGGAAGTAATCGGCGTGTGTGGTTCCCAGGCAGGGCAGGGGACGCCGGGCCTGCGCCCACGCGGTTGCATGCCGGGAATGGGTATGCACAATCCCGCCGATGTCGGTGAACTCCCGGTAGAGCCGAACATGTGTTCGGGTGTCCGAAGAGGGGTTCAGATCGCCTTCCACCTTTCTCCCTTCAAGGTCCAGCACGACCATGTTCTTGGGCGCGAGGTCCGCGTACTCCACGCCGCTGGGCTTGATGGCGATGAGCCCCAGCTCCCTGTCGATGCCAGAGACGTTTCCGAAGGTGGAGACCACCAGACCATGATCTACCAGGCTCAGATTCGCCCGGTAGACATCCTCCCGCAGGCGCAGGAGACGCTTCCCGGCCGCTGCTTTCATAGGCTGCGCAGCAGGGGCTCGAGGGCTTTTCCCAGCTCCGTATAGCGGCGATACAGCGCCTGGTAGCGGGCGGAGCGCCTCTTGTCCGGTTTGAATGTCATGTCAAAGCCGCTCCCCATCCGCTTCTGCGCCGCGGCAACGGACGGGTGGATGCCTCCCGCCACGGCGGCGAGCATTCCCGCGCCTAGAGCGCAGGCCTGGTCGGAGGCGACCACCCGGAGGGGCATGCCCAGGATGTCGGCCGTGACCTGCATGACAAAGGGGCTCTTGCGCGCGATGCCTCCCTGCGCGATGACCGCGTTGATCGGCACCCCTTCCTTCCTGAACTGCTCAACGATGGCCCGGGATCCGAAAGCCGTGGCTTCCACGAGCGCGCGGAAAATCTTCGGCGCCGTGGCGCCCAGGGTGAGGCCCACGATCGCGCCCTTGAGCGTCTGATCCGCGAACGGCGTGCGCCTGCCGTTCAGCCAGTCCAGGGCGGCGACGGTGGATTCGTCCGGGTCCACCTGGGCCGCGTCAGCCGCCAGCCTGTCGAGTATGGTCCCCTCGATGTCCCTGCGCGCCTGCGCCATGGCGGCGGCGCCGCCCTTTGCCCGCGCGCCGCCCTTAGCTCCGCGTGCCCCGGCCGCCGCGTCGTGCAGCGGCCAGGAGAGCAGGTCCTTGAACCACGCATACACGTCGCCGAACGCCGACTGGCCCGCCTCCAGGCCGATCATGCCCGGGATGATGGAGCCGTCCACCTGGCCGCAGATGCCGGCCACGCATTTGGCGCCCACGGCCCTGGCCGGGGCCACGAGCATGTCGCACGTGGAGGTGCCCATGATCTTCACGAGGGTGCGGTCCGTGATGCCGCCGCCCACGGCGCCCATGTGGGCGTCGAACGCTCCGACGGCGACCGCGATGCCGGGGGGCAGCCCGAGGCGCTTGGCCCATTCCGCGGAGAGTCCCCCGGCGCTGGCGTCGGAGGTGTGCGTTTCACTGTACAGCCGGGCGCGCAGCCCGCGCAGGAGCGGATCCACCTTGACCAGGAAAGCCTCGGGGGGAAGCCCTTCCCAATCGGGGTGCCACATGGCCTTGTGCCCGGCCGCGCACCGGCTCCTCTTCAGGGAGAGGGGATCGGTGGACCCCGTGAGCAGCGCCGGCATCCAGTCGCAGTGCTCCACCCAGGAGAAGGCCGCGCCGCGCACCTTGGGATCGGCCCTCAGAACGTGGAGGATCTTGGACCAGAACCATTCGGAGGAATAGACGCCGCCTTCGTACTTGGTGAAATCCGTGCCGCCCCAGGTCCGGGAGGCTGCATTGATGCGCTCCGCTTCCTTCACCCCGGTGTGGTCCTTCCAGAGGATGAACATCGCGTCAGGGTTTTCCTCGAAACCCTTTGTTAGGGACAGCGGGATCCCCGACCGATCCACCGCGCACGGGGTGGAGCCGGTGGTGTCGATGCCGATCGCGGCCACGCTTTTGCCCGCGCGCTTGCCGCAGCTAGCCAGAGCCCCTTTGACCGACGATTCCATGCCCTCGATGTAATCCAGCGGATGCTGGCGGAACATGTTCTTTCCCGGGTCGCAATACTTTCCCCCGGCCCAGCGCCGATAGGAGGCGACCTCTGTCCCCAGCTCCTTCCCCGTCTGCCCATCGATCACCACGGATCGCACAGAATCAGTGCCAAAATCAATCCCTATGATCAGCGTCTCTTTCGCCATTGCCCCCTCCTCAACCGTCGCGATCTATGACCGCATGCTCGCGGTCGTGATTGTACACGTCCCATCCCAGGTAGCGCGTGAAAGCCTCCTCCACCGGCCCAGCCACGCGCGCGGGGTTGATTGCCACGTGATGCTCGTACCCTCGGACGCAGATGTGGCGCAGCAGGCCCTGCAGCCGCGGGATGCGGGCGACGCCGTATCCGCCGAAGGTGGTGATGGGGTCCTTCGTGATCTCCCCCTCGCCGACGTACGCGCGCACCCTCCCCGCCGTGTCGTCCGTGGAGACGCGGCAGTAGGTGAAATCCGTCGGCCGCAGCTTTCCCGCAATGGTCCCGTATGTTTTCTCCCGGCCCACCGTGCCCGCGATGATTTCCTGGTAGTCCATGACACCTTTTTTCCCGAAGAAATCCTGTGGAAAGTTGCTGCAGTGGAACAGCACGCACTTGTCCGGGTCATCGGAGTAGTTGTTGTTCCAGTCCGCCAGCGCGCTGGGCTTCCCCGATGCCTGCAGCATGGCGTACATCCCCACCAGCCCCGTGATGTCCGTTTCGCACGCGCTCGGGATCAGGGCATTGCTCAGCATGCTCATGGCCGTGCAGGGCACAACGCCGAAATTCTCTTCCATGGAAGTCCAGCATTGGATCGCCGTGCCGGCCAGCTCCCGCTCCTTGACGTACTGCTCCAGCACCACGGAGAACTTGGCCATGCGCACAAGGGATTCCCGGGGGATCTTGGTGGTCTTCACGTAATCTCTGATCTCGTCCAGCTTCGACAGCACGGCCGAATCCTTGTCCTTCAGGTTCCATGCCCTCCCGAAGAGCTCGGAAAGGTCGAGGCTTTCCACGGAGATGCCGGAGCCTTCCAGGAGCTTCTCGCTGTAGCGCACGGTGACGAACGCCGCGGGCCGCGCGCCGATCTGGCCGAAACGCGCCCCACGCAGCGACCTCACCACCCTGCAGACCGCCCCGAAATCCCGCAGGTCCTGGCGGAACTCTGCGGCCTCGGGATCCATGGTGTGCTGGGAGGTGAGAGAGAACCGGATGCCGTACTGGCCTAGGTTGTTGCAGACGGACATCTTGCCGCAGAAACTGTCGCGCCGATGCTCGATCGTCATCCTGCCCGGCTCGTCGGGGAACGCGTGCACGAGCACGGGCACGTCCAGGCCGGCAAGACGCAGCGTATCCGCGATCCCCCTCTCGTCGCCGAAGTTCGGGAGCGTGACGAGGATCCCATCGATCTTCTCGCGGTTGGCCTTGAACAGGTCGGCGCATTTCTTCGCGTCGGACCACGATTCCACGGAGCCGTACTTTGTGTCCTTTGGAGTCAGGGCAATCGCGCCGAAGCCCTCCTCCTCCAGAACGGCGAGGATCGTCTTTCTTCCTTTTTCGCACAATTCCGAGGGAAAGAAGCCCCGGTTGCCCACCAGCACGCCGAGTGTCAGCATCGGATTCTCCTTGAATTTCTTGGAATCGCGCCGGACACGATACGGTCAGGCCGGTCAAAAGTCAAGGTTTTCAGTCGAGGAGCGGCGAATCATGCCGCGGATGTTTCTTTCGGGTGACATCCGATGTTTCGAAAGGGTAACGGTTTCCATGGGTTTTTCCTCCGCAATGACGCAACTGTTACCCTGTTGACACATTTCTCCCTGGAATTATCAATTCGATTTCGATGCCGGAAAAAGGTGTTTTAATAATTCTATATATTGTAAGTAATTAAATATAAATATTCCTTCGTCTCTCTTGGCACTCTTATTGCACGACAATAAGCTCAAGGAGGACTCTAAGATATGAAACGACGTGCATTTCTACTGCTCGGCCTCTTCGCGTTGGCCATCCCTACCGTTGCGTTTCTTGCAAGCTGCAAGCAGGCGCCCAAGGTCCAGGTAGGAATCGTTCTGCCGACAAAGGATGAGCCGAGGTGGATCCAGGACGAGACCCGGTTCCAGGATGCTTTGAAGGCCGCTGGCTACACCAGCGAGATCCTGTTCAGCCAGGGCGACTCCGCAAAGGAGAGCGCGAATGTCGACTCTCTAATCACCAAGGGGATCAAAGTCCTCATCATCTGCCCCCAGGACGCATCTGCCGCTGCCGCTGCCGCTGATAAGGCGCATGCCGCGGGCGTGAAGGTGATCTCCTACGACAGGCTCATCCGTGACTCGGCGTCCGTCGACTATTACGTGACCTTCGACAGCGTCGCGGTCGGCGCCGCGTGGGGCCAGTACCTGTCCGACAATGCCAAGGGCAAGGGAAACAACCTGTATCTGTATGCCGGCGCCGCGTCCGACAACAACGCCTTCCTCTTCTTCCAGGGAGCGTGGAGCGTGCTGCAGCCAAAGATCGCCGACGGAACCTTCGTGATCAAGAACTCCAGCGAAGCCGTCGCCCTCAAAGGCAAGGCCACCCTCACTCGCGATGAAGAGGCAAAGATCATCAGCCAGGTGACCACCAACTGGCAGTTCAACGACGCCAAGAACCTTGCCGAGGCCAACCTTACCGCAGCCAAGGCCAAGGACAAGGGCATCGTGTACATCTGCGCACCGAATGACGGCACCGCGCGCTCCATCGCGGACGCGTTCGCCGCCGACAAGGCCGTCACCAAGTACTACATCACCGGCCAGGATGCTGAGAAAGCCTCCATCCAGTACATCATCGACGGCAAGCAGTCGATGACCGTTCTCAAGGACGTGCGCGTTCTGGTGAAGGACGCCGTCGCCGCTGCCCAGGCCTACCTCAAGGGCCAGACGCCCGAGAAGACCAACACCTACAACAACGGCAAGATCGATGTCCCGGCAAAGCCTTCCGCCATCATCACCGTGACGAAGGACAACGTGAAAGCCGAGATCGTCGATTCCGGCTACTGGCCCGCCAGCGAGTTCACGGGCCTGTAAGGCACTGATTCTCAATCGAAAAAGGTTCGTACAACAGGAATAGTGGTGGACATCAACACCACTATTCCTTTACTCTAAGTACCGCCAATCTGTTTCACGAGGAGGCGCAGCCGACATGAACACGCCCCTGCTGGAAATGAGAAACATCACAAAGATCTTCCCCGGGGTTATTGCTCTGAGCAATGTGACCTTCAGCGTCGCGCAGGGAGAGATCCACTGCCTTGTCGGGGAGAACGGCGCCGGCAAGTCCACGCTCATGAAGGTGTTGAGCGGGGTCCACCCGTATGGCGAGTACACGGGCGACATCATCTACAACGGCAAGCCGCAGGCGTTCCGGAGCATTTCCGACAGCGAACGGACCGGCATCGCGATCATCTACCAGGAGCTTGCCCTTGTGCCCGAGATGACGGTGTACGAGAACATCTTCCTCGGGCACGAGATCAGCCGGGGATTTCTCGTTGATTGGAACGAGACGATCAAGAAGGCGGGCGAGATTCTCAAGAAGGTGAGGCTCGAGGTCAATCCCGACACCAAGGTGAAGGACCTGGGCGTGGGGAAACAGCAGCTTGTGGAGATCGCCAAGGCGATAAGCAGGGACGTGAGGCTTCTCGTCCTGGACGAGCCTACCGCGGCCCTGAACGAGGACGATTGCCAGAACCTGTTCGAGATCATCCGGGGGCTGAAGAGCCAGGGCGTCACCATCGTCATGATCAGCCACAAGCTCAGGGAAGTGATCCAGATCGCGGACACGGTGACCGTGCTCCGCGACGGGCAGACCATCTGCACCCTCGACTCTCACAAAGGCGAGGTGTCCGAGGCCGTGCTCATCAAGCACATGGTGGGACGCGAGATCGACAACGTCTTTCCACGGCGGACGCACAAGATATCGGATGAAGTGGTGCTGGAGGTGAAGGGCTGGAACGCCTACAACCCCGCTCTTGGCCGGAGCATCCTCAAGGACATTTCATTCAATGTGAAGAAGGGCGAGATCGTGGGGTTTGCGGGTCTCATGGGTTCGGGCAGGACCGAGCTTGCGCGGAGCATCTTTGGAAACCCCGACCATTTCAGGATCAGCGGCGAGCTTTCCGTGCGTGGGTTGACAGAGCATTTCCATCATCCCCATGACGCCATCGAGGATAGGGTCGCATACGCAACGGAAGACCGCAAGGGCAATGGGCTGATCCTGATCGCCGACGTGAAACAGAATATCACCCTGGCCAACCTCAAGGAGATCTCCAACCGGGGCATCGTGAACAACAACGCCGAGGTGAAGGCCGCCGATGAGTACAAGACGGCCCTCAGCATCAAGACCCCGAGCCTCGAGCAGACCGTCTCCAACCTCAGCGGCGGCAACCAGCAGAAGGTATCCGTGGCCAAATGGCTCTTCGTTAAACCGGACGTGCTGTTCCTCGACGAGCCGACCCGGGGCATCGACGTGGGCGCGAAATACGAGATCTACACCATCATGAACAGGCTCGTGGCGGAGGGGATGAGCATCATCATGATCTCCTCAGAGCTGCCCGAGATCCTCGGGATGAGCGACAGGATCTACGTCATTTCTACGGGAAGGATCACTGGCGAGCTGCCGGTAGAAGAAGCGACGCAGGAAAAGATCATGCAGTTGGCAACGAGTTAGGAGGAGCACCATGACGACGAACGATGTTTCAAAGGCACTACGGCAGAACGTTCGCGACTATGGCATGTACATTGCCATGATCGTGATCATGGGGATTTTCACCATCACCACGCAAGGCTTGTTCATCTCGTCGCGCAACATCGCCAACCTTCTGAACCAGTCGGGATACATCGCCGTGCTGGCCGTCGGCATGACGCTTGTCATCGTCATCCGACACATCGACCTGTCGGTAGGCTTTCTTTCGGGTTTTCTAGGCGCCATCGCGGCGATTGCGCTTGTGTTCTGGCATCTTTCGGTCTACCTGGTCCTCCCTTTTGTTCTCGTTCTCGGCATCGCTGCCGGTCTGCTCACGGCCCTGCCCGTTGCACGGCTGGGGATTCCCTCGTTCGTCGCCTCTCTGGCGGGATGGCTGATCTACCGCGGCGCCCTGCTCCTGGTGACCCTGAAGTCCGGCACGATCATCATCCCTGATCCCGTGTTTATCGCCATCGGCAATGGATACATCCCGGACATTCTCCCCCTGGATAGCAGTTTCCTGCCCGGCGTCCACAAGCTGACCCTGCTCCTCGGAGTACTGGCCATAATCTTCAGCATCGTGAGCCAGATCAGGACGCGCAGGAACAAGCAGGCCTACAACTTTGAAGTGCTGCCCATGGACATGTTTGTCATAAAAATTGTGTTTCTGTCCGTGGTCATCGGCCTTGTCACGTGGATTCTCGCCGGATACAACGGCATGTCCTGGACCGTGGTCATCGTGCTGGTCGTGGTGATCGTCTATCATTTCGTCACCAAGCAGACGATCCTGGGGAGGCACATCTACGCGGTCGGCGGCAACCCCGAGGCGGCGGAGCTCAGCGGCATCAATGTAAAGCGCATCACGATGATCGTGTTCGGCTCCATGGGCTTGCTCTGCTCGGTTTCGGGCATTCTGTTCGCCTCCCGGCTGCGTTCCGCAACGACCACGGGGGGGACCCTCTTCGAGCTGGACGCAATTGCCGCGGCATACATCGGCGGCGTATCAGCGGCGGGCGGAGTGGGCAAGATCGCCGGGTCGCTGGTCGGAGCGCTGGTGTACATGTCCCTGATGAACGGCATGAACCTCATGGGCGTCGACATCTCCTCCCAGTACATCGTCAGGGGTGCCGTGCTCGCGGCAGCCGTTATTTTTGACGTGGCCACGCGCCGCGCCAGGAAATAGGCCCGCACGGTATTCCGTGCCTAGGGGCCCCATGGGGAGCCCTGCACGCCGGGCCGCTTTCGGTGCTACACTGACGCTGATGCGTCTGAGAACAAAGCTGCTTATAGGAATCCTCGCCACCCTTCTCCTGCAGATGGCTGTCACGGGGACCTTCACCCTCACCTCTTTTCTCTTCAAGACGAACAACACGCTGGAAACCGATCTCCAGGGAGACTGGGATCGCTCACGCGCGTACGTGGAGGAGCTGAAACACCGGCTGTACACGGACCTCTACCAGCTCAGCTTTCTGCTGCAGCAGGACCAGCAGGCCGGGGCCTCCCTGGAGAGCCTGCAGGAGACGATCCGCTACTTCATCAGCCTGACAAATGCCGACCGGATCGTTGTGATTGACGACCCCGGCCTGCTGATCGCTGATGAGCAGGCCGGCATCACGGGGGCAAAGGTCGACCTGCCCCTCGCGTTTCTCCTCCCCCGCGACTTCCGCTTCCCCCGCAGCCAGTTCATATCGGTGAAGACCGTGGGGGGGGCGATCAACCTCTACCTTGTCACCGGCACGACCATTGTCCAGCGCGGAGGAGGCGCTCGGCACCTCTACCTGGTGACGGACGTGGACGCAAGCCTGGTGGCCGCGATCCAGGAAAAGACCGGGACGGAGGTTGCCTTCTACGTCGGCGCCGTACCGGCAGCCTCCTCCTCCACGTGGACGTCGTTCGCCACCGACGCGGCCTCCCCGACGCCCACCATGCGCGTGGGCGACACGGCGTACAGCGTCTATTCCCGGCCTCTCTCCGCGGACCTTCCGGAGAAGGTCTACCTGGCCGCTTTTCGCTCCCTTCTGGAGCAGCGCATCTACGTCCGCTCGGTCCTCCTGTCCTACCTCACCGCTTTCCTCATTACCCTGGTGGCGTCCCTTTTTATAGCGACCGGAGTCACGAGTCTCGCCATCTCCCCCTTCAGCCGGCTGAGCCAGTGGCTGCACCGCTACAGGGACACGGGTGAGGTGGGAACCCTCGACATCCGCTCCCGGGACGAGGTCGGTTTCCTGGCGGGGACCTTCCACGGGATGGTGGCGAGCCTCATCGAGGAGAAACGCGTTATCGGCGAACAGTTGGAGCAGATCAGGCTGCTGCACGCCTACAATGAGCGCATCATGAACGGCATTCCGGCTGGAATCGTGGTGACGGATCCCGAGGGCGCCATCGAGTTCTGCAACAGCTACTTCGCCGACCTGGTGGGGAGCGGGGTCGCGTCCCTCAAGGGCCTGCGGCTGAAAGCGGTGATGGAGTGCTCGTTCACCCTCCGCAGCGGGGACCCTGCCGGCGACGCTCTTGTCCTGGATCGCGAGGCCATCATCGAAGGGCTGAAGCTGGTCCGCCCGGACGAGTGGCCCCTGCATTTCACCGCAAAGATCTCCCCCATCGAGCTTTCCGGCAGCAGGCGCGGCTCCCTGGTCGTGTTGGAGGACGTCACCGCCGCCGAACGCTTCTGGTCGCGGATGACAATAGCGGACAAGGTGACCTCCCTGGGGATCCTCTCCGCGGGCATGGCGCACGAGATCAACAATCCGCTCGGCTCGATCCTCTCCCACGTGAACTACCTGAAGGCGGTGGAGCGGGAGAGCGACAAGCTGGACTCCCTTACCTGGATCGAGAGCGAGACCAACCGGATCGCGGCCATCATCAAGCGCATTCGCGCGTATTCCGCGCCCAGCTCCCGGCGGGATGCGCACGCAGACCTGAACCTTGTGGCGCAGGAGACCATGGAGGTGCTGCGGTTCACCCTGGAGAAGAGGCGGCTCGCGCTTTCCCTCGATCTAGCTCCGGACCTTGACCAGGTGGTCTGCCCGGCCGATGAGCTGAAACAGGTCGTTTTGAACATCATTTTAAACGCCTGCGAAGCCAGCGCGGATGGCGGTGCAATCAGGATCCGCACGGGCCAGGACACCGACGGCAGGGCCGTGCTCTGCGTTGACGACAATGGCGTGGGCATCGATCCCGCGGACATGAAAAATATATTCGACCCCTTCTTCACCACCAAGATGGCGAGCCAGGGCAACGGCCTGGGGCTGTCGATCTGCTACGCCATCGTCAAGCGGAACGGGGGAGAGATCCGTGTCTCAAGCACTCCGGGCAAGGGCACGGAGGTGGAGGTGCTGCTCCGTGTACATGAACGTCCTCATCGTGGATGACGAGCCGGGGCTGCGCAGCGGCCTGGCGAAAACCCTCACGCTGCGGGGCTATCGGGCCCTGGAGGCGGCCAACAGGGAAGAGGCGAGGAAGACGCTCGCCGACTCCGATGTGAATATGGTCCTCCTCGACCTGCGCCTGGGACAGGCAGATGGGCTCGCCCTGCTCCGGGAGCTCAAGGCGTCGGAACCCTCCCTCCCCATCATCATCATCACCGGCCACGGCGACATCAACAGCGCCGTGGAGTGCATGAAGGCGGGCGCCACGAACTACATCCCCAAGCCCATCGACCAGGACCTGCTTCTCTCAATATTGGAAAAGGAGAGCCTTGCACTGAACGACCGGCTGGCCACCTTCGCGTTCCGCGAAACTCTGCGCACGACGACCCACACGCGGCTGGCCCCCAGCTCCTCGCCGGAGATGAAGGAGATCGAGCGCGTCATTGAGAAGGTCAAGGACTCCGACGTGACGGTGCTCCTTCTGGGGGAAACCGGCACGGGAAAGGAAGTGATTGCGCGGACCATGCACTACGGGGGAATCTACCGCGACCGGCCCTTCATCGGGTTGAACTGCGCCTCGCTGAACGAGAACCTCCTGGAGAGCGAGCTGTTCGGGCACGAGAAGGGGGCCTTCTCCGGCGCCGTGGCGCGAAAGATCGGCAGGTTCGAGCTTGCCGGCAACGGGACGCTCTTCCTTGATGAGATCGGGGACATGAGCCTCTCAATGCAATCCAAGTTTCTCCGCGTGCTGCAGGAGCGGGTGCTTGAGCGCGTGGGCGGCACCCGGCCCGTGTCCGTCTATTGCCGGCTCATTGCGGCCACGAACAAGGACCTCACCGAGCTGCGATCAAGCGGCGGGTTCCGGGAGGACCTGTACTATAGGCTCAGCACGGTCACGCTCAAGATCCCGCCCCTTCGGGAACGCTCGCGCGACATCCCCGGCCTGGTCAAGCTGTTCGTGCAGGAAGCCAACGCCACGTACGGCAGGTCGGTGAAAAAAATCCCTGAAACGATCATGCGCAGCCTCAAGGCGCATTCCTGGCCGGGAAACATCCGGCAGCTGAAGAACGTCATCACCAATGCCGTGATCCTGAGCGACGGGGAGGAGATCTCGGGCCTGGAGTACGGCGATGCCGGCGCCGCGGAGGAGATCAGCATTGATGGAGATCTGCACACCACGGTGTCCCGGTACGCCGCCGACCTGGAACGGAGGATCATCCGGTCCGTGCTGGAGAAAAACGGGGGCAACGTCTCCAAGACCGCCACGCAACTGGGGATCAGCCGCAAGACCCTTTACGAGAAGATGCGGAGGCATACACTGTGAGCCGTTTTCCGACGAAAAGAGGCCTCGGCCTCCTTCCCCTGATCTGCTTTGCCGTTGTCTTTTTCGCGATTCCCTGCCGGGCCGCGTTTCCTGCAGGCGCGAAAGAAACAGGCGCCTCCCGGAAGCTGGAAATTTTCAGCTGGTGGACCGCGGGGGGGGAAGCCGAGGGGCTTGCCGCGATGTTCGACATCTACCGCGTCAAGTATCCCACTGTTTTCATCATCAACGCCACCGTTGCCGGCGGCGCTGGCTCGAACGCCAAGGCGGTGCTGGCCACGCGCATGAGGGGAGGGAACCCGCCAGACTCCTTCCAGGTGCACGCGGGTCACGAGCTGATCGACACCTGGGTCGTGGCGGGAAAAATGGAGCCCATCACGTTCGTTTTCAAGGACAATGGCTGGCTGGCGGACTTCCCCAAGGACCTGATCGAGATCATTTCCTACAAGGGGGAGATCTACAGCGTGCCCGTGAACATCCATCGCTCAAACGTGCTCTGGTACAACAAGAAGATTTTCGCCGCGAACGGCCTCACGCCGCCCCGGAACCTTGACGAGCTGCTCTGGGTGGCTGACACCCTTGCCCGCAAGGGCATCACGCCCCTGGCGCTGGGCGACAGCGGGATCTGGGCATCCGTGCACCTGCTGGAGAGCGTGCTGCTGGGCACCTTGGGACCGAACGGGTATAAAGGCTTGTGGACCGGGGCCACGAAGTGGGATGACCCCGAGGTAAGGACCGCGCTGACCCGGTTCACGACGCTCCTGCGCTACGTGAACACCGACCACGCGGCATTGAGCTGGGACGCGGCGGTGCAATACGTGATCGACGGCAAATGCGCCATGACCATCATGGGAGACTGGGCGGAAGGCTACTTCAAGCAGAAGGGGTGCACGCCGAACAAGGAGTTCGGATGGGCGCCTTCACCGGGCACGCAGGGCTCCTTCATCATGCTGTCCGATTCCTTCGGCCTACCCCGGGGCGCGCCTGATCGGGAAGAGGCCGTCCAATGGCTCACCCTCGCGGCTTCACGGGAAGGGCAGGACGCGTTCAATCCGAAAAAAGGCTCTATTCCCTCCCGCACGGATGGCGACAGGAGCCTCTACGACGAATACCAGAAGTCAGCCATGGACTCCTTCAAGACCGATACCATCGTGCCGAGCGTGACGCACGGCGCCGCCGCCTCCGAGGGCTGGCTTGCACTTATCCAGGGCATCATGTCGACGCTGGTGGCTGATCTGAACGTGGACAAGGCCGTTGACGGGCTAGTCCAGGCTGCGCGGAAATACGTGAAGTGAGTCCCGAGCTTTATTGACCTATCGTGGGCCAGCGCCTGCGGCTGCTAAATGCTCTGGCCCCGCGCTTCCATCCCTTTTATCGTATCAGTCCGGGCCACAGGTAGGCTTCCACCAGCGTGATGGCGCCGATGATGAGCGCCATGGCGATGCTGTGTCCGACCGTGGACCTGAAGAGCCGGCCTTCCTGCCCCTCCAGGTGCGTCGATGCAGTTGCGACGGCGATGCTTTGAGGCGATACCATCTTGCCGGCAACGCCGCCGGATGCGTTTGCGGCAACCATGAGCGCTGGGTTCAGCCCCAGGCGCTCCGCGGTTGCGCGCTGCAGAGCGCCGAACAGGGCATTGGAGGAGGTGTCGGACCCGGTGACCAGGACGCCGAGCCAGCCCAGCAGAGGGGAGAAGAGCGGGAAGAGCGCGCCCGTGGCCGCCAGCGCGCGTCCGATCGTTGCGCTCATGCCGGAGGCATTCAGCACGAATGCCGTGGCAAGGATAAGGCACACGGTGAGGATCGTGCCCGCCAGGCTGCCGATGGTCCGCGAGAGACAGGCAAGCGCTTTTCGCAGCCCCAGGTTGGGCAGAAGGAATGCCGACAGCACGGCTGACAGGAAGATCGCCGTGCCGGGAGTGGACGCTATGGGAAAGCTGAATGCAGCCCCTGGGAGGCCAGGCCAGGGGAAGGAGATGTCTCCGCGCTTCAGCAGGGGCGCCAGCGGTCCAAGACTCCATACCAGCACCATGACGGACATGAGAAGGTAGGGAGCCCAGGCGCGCAAGGTTGCCAGGGCGGTGACCTTCTGCCGGGCAGGTGTGATGCCTGTCACGGCGGCGGAAGAGCCGGGAAAATCCCATGGAGTGCGCGGCTTCCAGAACCGGAGGAAGAGCCAGAGCCCGGCAAGCGTGACGATGCCGGAGAGTATGCCCGCGGTCCAGGGTCCGCTGAAGGTGGCGATCAGGAACTGGGTGACGGACATGAGGAGCCCCGCAACCAGGAGCGCGGGAAGCACTTCCCTGCTGCGCCGCCACCCGCACAGCATGACGGAGAGCCAGAGAGGCACGATGAGGGAGAGCAGCGGCACCTGCCGGCCGATGATCCTCCCAAGGGCGACGACGTCGAGCCCGCTTACGCCGGCAGCGACCGCGACGGGTATTCCCGCGGCGGCAAAAGCGACGGGCGAGCTGTTGGCGACCAGGCAGAGGGTTGCCGCTGATCGGGCCTCGAACCCGAGGCTCACGAGCATGGCCGCGGAGATGGCCACGGGCGTGCCGAAGCCTGCGGCGCCCTCGAGGAACGCGCCGAACGCGAACGCTATGAAGAGAGCCTGCAGGCGCCTGTCGCTTGTGATGGAGGCGAGTGTGGTCCGGATAACCTCGAACTGCCCCGAAGCCACGGCGAGGGAGTGTACCCAGAGAGCGGAGACCACGATCCAGAGGATGGGCACGAGCGCCGTTGCCACGCCTTCCAGCGCCGCCGATGCCGCGCGAAGCGCCGGCATGCCCCAGCCAACCGGGGCAACGATGAGAGAGACCGCGGCCGCCGCAAGGGGGGGCGCCCATCCGGGCAGCCTGCCCCACGCAAGGAGGCCGAAGAGCACGGCGAGCGGGACCGCTGCCGCGAGCGCTGAAAGACCCAGGTTTCCCAGGGGAGCGATGGCGGGCGTCCATGACATGATGTGAAAGTTACGCAGGGCAAAGCCGGCTGTCCAGCGCCGCTTCTGTGCGCTCGAGCGCCGCGCTCGCGCTGAATATCACCGCAATTGGAACCTGCACCTGTTCCCTTCCCAAAGCGTCTCGTCCACCCGGAGAGAGCGCGCGGGCTGCATTGCCTGGGCCATGCCTCGGAAGGGATTGATGCAGAACAGATCGCAGGGTTTTCCCGAGCCGCGCTTCTTCGCGATGGCGCAGGCCAGGCAGCTCGCGGTCTCCGCGGTGGCAGCGCCATCGGCGCCTTCCGCGACCCCCCATTGCGCGCAGCCGAAGATTGTCCCGAAACGCTCAAAGAGCTCGGCCGGCTTCCTGATGCCGAGCTGCGCGAGCTGCGCCGGAGCGGCAAGGGCCTGTTCCTTCTGCTTTTTCATGGAGACTTCCTCGGTGACGTGGAAGTGCTCATAGTTGCATGCGGCATCCACCATAAGCCCCGCGTAGAAGAGCTGAAGCGTCTTGAGGGTATCCTGTTCCGTCATGTGTTTCCTCCGGGCTCAACCCTATCCCGGCGAGCATGCGCAAAGCGATAGTGAGGAATCATCATTTTTTCATGGGAGCCCCGGCTCTGCCGCGCAGCGCATGCGGAAATCGAAGTTCCTCGAATTGCATGCGGAGGACGTGTGCCTTAGCCGGCCAGTGGAATGCCAAGGGCTTCCGCGTTGCTCGCCACCCGGCCGTCAAAGGAGAGGACATGGAGGTCCGGGAAAACGCGGAGCAACCACAAGGAAGCGGCGAGATGGATTGCGTCCCGACTCCGCACGGGCTCGATGGGGAAGTCTTTTGCCGCTCGATCCAGGATGTCAGCGCTCAACTCGCATATGATCCAGGAGCGCGCGATGCGCGTGAACGTTCCCCGGACCCGTCCGGCATCGGCGGCGGACACTTCAGCCTGCTTCTCCGCCCTGACAATGGCGCGGTGGACTTCCAGCACGGTCAGGCGTGAGGAAAGGACCTGGACCGATGCATCAATGGTCTTTCTCACGGCGTCAGCGCAGTCGCTCTTTTTTCCCGCGTGATTTCCGCGGACGGCGATTTGATCTCCGCGATGATCTGGCCATGATCGCTCACCAGGATGACGCTGCCCGACCTGACTTCCCGAAGGTAGGCGTCTAAAAAACACTCGCCCGATCTCTCCGGTGAGGGGGAGAAGAATCCTCGATTTTTTAGAGCAGCCCCAGCTCGGCCGCGTAACGCACGGCCTCCGCGCAGTTTTTGGCGCCCATCTTCTCCAGTATGTGCTGGCGATGATTGTTGACCGTGGCAACGGATATGAACAGCCGATCAGCGATCTCCCGGCTCACCATGCCGACCGCAACCAGGCCGAGCACCTCCAGCTCGCGCCGCGTGAGGGACGGACGCGTTTCATTTCCCGGCTCCTCTTCGGGGACGAACAGGTACATCTTCCCATTGCGGATGTTCCTGAGCTGCCGGCGCGTGGGGGCTTCCAGGGAGCCGTCCTTCACGATGTCGTTCACGATCAGGATGAGCCACACTGCGCCGCGCCTGTCCTGTTCCAGCACGATCACCTGCTGCACCAGGCGCACGTATCCCCCCCCTGCCTGGCGCATGCGGAAATCGAAGCTCAGCGTGTAGTCCTTGCGTTCCGCTCCTGAAAGTCCGTGCAGGAAACGGAGGGAGCGGCTCACCGTGTCCAGGACGATCGGCAGATCATCGGGATGCATCTGGTCGTAGAAATACTCGGGTCCCTTTTCCATGGCCTGGTCGCGCCGGTAGCCGAGGAGGAACTTGAAGGATGAGGTGAGAAACACATAGCTCATTTTATAGAGGTCGAAGAGCGCGACCGAGCTTCCCTCCACCGCATCCAGCCGCTCAAGAAGGGGCACGTGGTAGACCAGGCGCGTATAATCCAGGTTCGCGGGTTCTAGCCGCTCGAGCTGCAGGGACCGCCTGTACTCGGCAAGCAGGCGCGAGATCTCGGCCGGGGGAGACATCGGGTCACACTGTACCACGCCTGCTCGCGAAGCGCGAGACCGCTCGTCCTGGCGCGGCGCGGCTCGCGTTCCGCGGCCGGATGGCTCAAATAGCGGGCGGCGCCTGTTGCTCGGGCGTCATTCTATTGTCGGGAACAAGAATCAGGTAGCCCACAATCGTGAGCCCCATGTAGGGCTGGGAAGCATCGTTTGGGTTTGCTCCCAGCGTCATCGTGACCTCCGTGCTCGTGCCGTCCGCCGCACGGATAATGGTCAGCTCCATGCTGTCGCCGGGCTTATGCCGGGCCAGAGCTTCCACGATCTGCATCAGGGACTGCAGAGGGGCTCCTTCAACGCCGGTGATGATGTCGTGGGCCGCAATGCCTGCCTTCGCTGCCGGCCCACCGGCAGTCACATCTTCGACCGTCGCGCCTGTTTGAGCCTTATTCGCAAGCATGGCGAGCTGGGGGGTGTTGTGTGCGAAGCACAGAGCAGCCGTGGAAATCAGGAATACCGCCGCGATCAATGACACGCGCCGCAGAAACGATGAAGAGCGATTCATGCTTCTTGTTTCTCCAGAAGCATGGTATCACCGCCCCATTAATGGCGCATTAACGGGAGGTTAAATTTCACTAACATGCCGCGCGCCGTCGGCGCGGGTTCCGCCGAGAGAGAAGGGCTTTTTACCGCTGTTTTTCCGCTTCCATGGGCTTGTTGCTCAAGCGGAACGAAAGCACGAGCCCTAAAATCGCAAATCCGCCCGCCACGATGAACGACCAGAAAGAGGCATCCGACGAACTCAAGGCGTCCTGGAATACGGCGAAGATCTGGGGACCCACGATGCCGGCAACCGCCCACGTGGTGAGCACGGCGCCGTAGACGGCCGACATCAGCCGGGCGCCGAACACGTCGCCGATGAAGGACGGCATGGTGCCGAATCCGCCGCCATAGCACATAAGAATCCAGCACACCAGGACGGCGAAAACCCAGGGGTTTCTGGTGATCACCAGCAGGGCGAAGACGACGATCTCGGAACCGAGCATGACCCGGAAGGTCTGGGACCTGCCGATCCGGTCGGAAACCACGCCCCAGAGGAAGCGTCCCCCTCCATTGAAAAGGGAGCTGATCGCCACCAGGGTTGCCCCGTATGCGGCGAGCGTTGCAGCCGCAAGGTCGGGGGTGAGTCTTTTCCAGAGGTCCTGGAACAGGGGGGATTGGAAGCTGATGATGGAGATGCCTGCCGTTATGTTGCAGAAGAAAACGATCCAGAGTGAAAAGAACCTGCCGGAGAAAACCGCGCGGCGCGCGGGAAGCTCAGAGCCTGATGCAGCGACCGTGCTTTTCACCGGAGGGGTAAAGCCTGGCGGCTGCCACCCGGCGGGCGGGTTGCGCATGAAGGCGGCGGATGCGAGGCCCAGAACAAGGAATACGCCGCTCAGGCAGAGGAATACCGTCACGAGGTTCCTGCCGGCAAGTTCAAGAAAGAGGGGAGCGAGCACCTTGCTCATGAACAGCGCACCGAGGCCGAAGCCCATCACGACCATTCCGGTTGCCAAGCCCTTCCTGTCGGGGAACCACTTGGCCACCGTTGCAACGGGGGTCACGTATCCCAGGCCGAGGCCGATTCCGCCGATCACCCCGTAGCCGGCATACAGAAGGACCAGGGACTTGATGCTGAACGCGAATGCCGCAACTGCGTAGCCGGCCGCAAATAAAAGAGCGCCGATCATCGCCAGCGCGCGGGGATTCCTCTTAGGAAGCTGCACGCCGCCCCAGGCAGCCGTCAAACCGAGGCAGAAAATGGCCAGGGAAAAGATCCATGCCACCTGGGTGTTGGACCAGCCGAAGACGTCCTTGAACTCCCGGACAAGCAGGCCCTGGAAGAAACTCCACGCGTACACGGTTCCCAGGCACAGCATGAGAACAGTGCCCATCGCGGCAATCAGCCAGCGGCTGCCGGTTTTGGTTTCAGTTACCATTTTTTTGCCGTCCTTGGAGAAGGCTGTCGAAAACTCTGCCCTGAAATATCAGGAAAAACACCAGATGTCAATGCGCGAGAAAGGGAGAGATGCCGAGATATGCGCCGAACCCGATGATGGCAATGCCGCAGACGGCCAGCATGATCATTGTGGCGCCGCGGGGAATGCTCTTCCGTCCCAGGTGAAGGGCGGTGGAGACAAAGGTGTACCAGCCGAGGTCGCCCAGCTCATGGCCGATGAAGAATGCCAGGAGCGCCTGCCATCGTTCCCACGTGACATTGAAACGCAGCAGGAAAGCGGACCCGATAGTGACCCACCAGATCCACCAGTACGGGTTTCCCATGGACACCAGGGCGCCGGCGAGCACGGGGTTCAGCCGGCTCACCATGCTGGCTTTGCCTGCCGGGGCTTTATCGATGGACAAATCGATGCCCTTGCCTTGGATGGTCTCCCGGAGCAGGCCGATGCCCATGTACAGGAGGAGCGCGGCGCCCAGCACGCCAATGATCTTCGCCGCAAGGGGGTTGCGGAGGAACTCCACGACCCCGAGCACCAATCCGCAGAGGAGCACGCCTTCCAGCGCGGCGTGTCCGGCAACCACGCGCACTCCGATGAACCATCCCGCTCGTGTTGTCCGCAGCGTGCGGGCGATGGTGTAGGTGAGAAGCGGCCCGGGCATGAGCGCGCCGCTGAGCGCGGTGACAAAGGAGAGGGAGAAGACGATCCATAGCTCGGAGAGCGGCATTGTGTGAAACGTAGCACGAGCAGCGGCGCCGCGCCTACCGAGTCACCATTGCGGCGCGCAGCTCAGGCTCCAGGCGCGCCAGGCCGGCAGGATCGAAGCGGAACTCAGGGAGGCTGGCATCCTCATCGGGAAGCATGCCGATCACGGCATCCATGGCAGCCGCGGACACGTCGACGACGCGGCGCAGGGTTTGCTCCCGATCCTGTTTCCAGCGCGCGATCCTTGCGGAGGATTCGTCGATCCGCTCCCGCAGCTTCCCGCCCAGCGGGGTGCCGCGGCATGCGGCCGTCAGCAGGCCCTCGAAAACGCGGGAGGTCTGCGGCGCCGAGCCTTCCACGATGATCAAATCATGTCCCGCAAGGATCGCGCGCAGGGCCCATACCGCGGCCTCGTCCAGCCCCTCGACATCCTGGCCCGCAGGGCCGCCGGCCAGCACGCTTCTGTCGGCGTAATTCTTCAGCATGAGAAGCCCGTCTGACATGAGAAGACCATTAAAACCGGTCCGGTCGCGCAGCAGGCTGTTCCAGGCAGGGGAGAAGGTGACAAGGCCCTGGTCCACGTTCGAATCATAGAGGTGGGTGGTCATCATGATGCCGGCCTCGGGGGCAAGCTCCTGGAAGATGGCGAAGCGCTTTTCCGCCTCGCTGAGCTCCAGTTTCATGTCGGGCGAGGCATGGTGGAGATTTGCGGTTGTCGGGAGGAATGGAAAGTGCTTGAGAACCGGCTCCAGGCCGAAGCTCTTCATCTGATCCATGACCAGGCGCGCCCTGTCCGGTGTCCGGGTTTCCCCCGTGCTCGTATCCACCGTGGGGCCGAGGGCGACGTTGATCCCGATGGCCGCAAAGGCGAATGCATTGAGCGCTGCCAGCGTTGAAAGCTCGGCATCCTGCATGCGCCTGAACTTCCCGAGGAACCCGCCGACGTACCCGTCGCCAAAGGAGCCCAGTCCTGAGGGGCCTTTGAGCTTCACGATGTCGCAGCAGATGAGCAGCGGCAGCCGCGTCAACCCGGACAGGGTCTGATTTGTGCGCCGGATCTTCTCGTAGCTCGTGCTGCCATAATGGGGAATGACGCCGCCGATCTGCAGGCGCTGCACCAGCTCGGCATAGCCGGGCTCCAGGGCGAGCGGGCCCGAGTATCCGAAGCCATCCACGTTGATGATGAAGAGCTGGCCAAGCTCCGACTCCAGCATCTTGGCTTGCGCGATGGGGATCTCGACTTCGCCTTTCTTTGCAAGGCTGTCCACGAAGGTTGATTGCGCCGGGCACCAGGCCGCGGCAATAGCGAAGAGAATGAGTATGAAGGAAATTGCTCGCATTTCTCCCGCTTGTCTTGTCCCAGCTTATAGAAAATCACGGCCAAGGCACAAGATGTATTTTTTTATAAAAGCGCTTGACATTCAAATAACAAAGGTTATATAATATAACCAACGTTATAAAAAGGGGGGCAGATGACACAAAGAACGGTGTTCAAGAAAGAAATGATCGTCGAGGCTGCTTTCCAGTTGACGCGGGAGCAGGGATGGGGGGCGGTGACTGCGCGAAACATCGCTCAGAAGCTGGCATCCTCCACCATGCCTCTGTATTCGAGCCTCAAGTCCATGGAGGAGATCGAGAAGGAGGTTCGCATGCGCGCGCAGAGCTGCATGCAGGAGTACCAGCGCAGAAAATACACGGAAAACACGCTGTTGAACTCCGCGATAGGGTACGTGACCTTTGCCCGGGACG
Organism: Spirochaetia bacterium; assembly: GCA_049519415.1. Taxonomy (GTDB): domain Bacteria; phylum Spirochaetota; class Spirochaetia; order SZUA-6; family Fen-1364; genus Fen-1364. The sequence continues at coordinate 59,285 of JBEKQU010000008.1, read as the reverse complement.
AGCGGAACCTTTTCCGGTTTCTCTACGTGGATCGGCCATTGACGGCCAATCGCCCCGACGAACCAGGGCAGGCCAGGGACGTGGTCGCGCTGGATGGCGTGGTGGATCTTGCTGATCAGGCCGCGGTGGCGCTGAAGGACCCGGTTGTCCTTTACAACTGGGCTTTCACCCACGGCCTGGCTTCCCTGATTTCAGGCGGAGTGATCGACCTGCCGGAGGAGAGAATCAGCGCCATTATCCAGGAAGTGAGCGCGGCCATATATCTATTTTCGATATCAGACATGAAGAAACTCATGGAAGGAGGAAAGAAAGGTGAGTGAAGGAATGGTTTCTGTTCAGGGCTTCAGAAAATGCTACGGACAGACCGTGGCAGTCAAGGACATCAGCTTTACGGTGCAGAAGGGGGAGATATTCGCCCTTCTGGGGCCCAATGGATCGGGCAAGACGACCACGCTGGAAAGCCTGGAAGGCATCCGGCGCCCGGATGCCGGCAGCCTCAGGATAGCGGGGATCGATCCCACCCACCAGTCCCGGCGGCTTCGCAACCTGATCGGCGTGCAGTTGCAGACCTCCGCGCTGCCTGCCGCTATGACCGTTGAGGAAGCCATGCTCTTTTTTTGCAGCTACCACGGCGTGCCGGTGCGCAACGACCTTATTGAGAGGCTCGGGCTTGGCCAAAAGCGCGGGACTCAGTACGGGAAGCTCTCCGTCGGCTTGCAGCGCAGGCTCGCGCTTGCGATAGCCATCGCGCACGACCCCGCGGTTGTTTTCCTTGACGAGCCCACGGCGGGCCTTGACGTGCAGTCGCGCGCCGATCTGCACGCGCTGGCCCGGGAGCTGCGCGAGAAGGGCGCCACGGTGATCCTGGCCACGCATGACATGGCCGAAGCTGAAAAGCTCGCGGACAGCGTGGCCATCCTCCTGCGCGGAGAAATTGCCGCAATGGGAAGCCCCCGGCAGATCACGGCGGCCGGGGACCGGCGGACCCGCATTTCAGTTTCCACGGAGGCCGGACGCCTTCTCGAAGAGAAGATGGCGTTTCCCTCTGCCATTCCCCAGGGCCGCACTGATGGGTACGCGGTTTATCTCTCCGATAATCCTGGAAAATCAGTGGGCGCGATTCTCACATGGCTGGACCAGGAGGGCGATCCCCTCATCGACCTTCGCGTCGAACGGCCAAGCCTCGAGGAACGATTCCTCGAGATCACCTCTGATCAGAAACAAGGAGCTTTGCAATGAAGGCGTTTGTTCATCACCTGGCGTATGATTTCAAGACCGGCATCAGGGACAGGTCAAAACTGTTCATGTTCTACCTCTTCCCCATGGTGTTTTTTGCGCTCGTCGGCGGCATGATGGCTTCCGTGAACCCGGGCTTCAAACAGTTAATGCTGCCTGCCATGGTCCTGTTCGCGTTCATGTGCTCCGCGCTTCTGAACCTCCCGACCTTTCTCGTGGGGGCCCGGGAGACGGGGGTGTTCCGCAGCTATCGGATCAACGGCGTTCCCGCGGCGTCCATCCTTTCCATCCCCGTGCTCACCATCGGCGTGCACATGGCTGTCGTGGCGGTCATCATATCCGTGGCGGGAGTCAGGCTGTACGGCGGCGTTGCTCCGCAGAGCATTGGGGGGTTCATCCTTGCGGGGCTTCTCATTTACGCGGTCTACGCGGGAATAGGTACGCTCATCGGCGTGGCCGCGGGAAACAATACCGCCTCCACCCTGATCGGGCAGCTCATCTATATCCCTTCGATCATTCTGGGGGGTATCACGGTCCCCCTCTCTATCCTCCCCTCTGGCATGCAAAAAGTTGCCCTTCTGCTCCCTGCCACCCACTGCATGAAGGTCTTTATGGCAATGGGCATGCCGGGATCCGGGGGAATGCCCTGGATCTCCCTGGCAGTGCTCGCATCGAGCGTGGTCATTACGTTTACGCTGGCAGCCCTGCTCTTTGAATGGGATGCAAGGGCGAGCGCTCCCAGCCGCAAGGCATGGGCGGCGCTTCTGGCAATCGTGCCTTTCGCTGTTTCAGCCTTTGTGGGGGCCTGAAAAGCTGTTGAGGTTGCCTTTCATCCTTGCTCTCGATATACTGTGCCTGTCGATGGCATAGAGAGCCTCGGTATAGCAAATGAAGGCAACGATCACAGGTGCTGCGGGTCACGTTGGGGTTGCACTGGCAAGGGCTCTTGTCGCGCACGGCCATGCCGTGCGCGCAATGATTCGCAGGAATGGCGCGGGACTCGATGGGCTTGATGTCGAGACGCGCGTCGGGGACATCGGCAAGCCGGAGACGCTCGTGCCGGCCTTTGAAGGCTCCGACGTGGTGTTTCACACGGCCGCGCGCATCTCGATCACCCGGGCAGACGCGGGAGAGGTTGCGGAGGCAAACGTTGGAGGAACGCGGAACGTGATTGCCGCCTGCCGAAAGGCGGGCGTGCGGAGGCTGGTGTATTTCAGCTCCATCGAGGCTTTGGAGCCCCGGCCTCTGGATACCGTGGTTGACGAGGACCGGCCCTTTGTCAACGGGAGGGCCGGCTCCCCGTACGCCGCTACAAAGGCCCAGGCGGAAACCGAGGTGCGGCGCGCCATGGCCGAAGGACTGGATGCGGTGATCCTCAACCCCACGGCGATCATCGGGCCATACGATTTCAAGCCCTCGCTCCTGGGCAGGGCAATCCTGGCATGGGCCGAGGGACGCTTCCCGATCCTCATTGAAGGCGGGTTCGACTGGGTGGACGTGCGCGACGTGGCAGAGGCAGCCATTGCCGCGGCTGAACGCGCTCCCTCGGGCAGCCGCTACATCGTGGGAGGGCGGTGGGCCTCCATGGCCGAGCTGGCGCAGCTTGCCAGCGACGCGGCGGGCAGCCAGGCCCCCCGGCTCATGTGCCCCCTCTGGCTTGCGCGGGCAGGCGCGCCCTTTTCATCCGCTTTCTGCCGGCTGACGGGAAGAACGCCCCTCTTTACCGGGTATACCCTCAAGGTTCTCCAGGGAAACAGGAATGTCAGCCACGAACGCGCGCGCAGGGAGCTCGGCCACGCTCCGCGGGCTCTGCGGGACACCGTGCGCGACACGTGCACGTGGTTCAAGGAACAGGGGCGCTTGAGCTAGGTTTTCCCCGCGCGCTCCCGGGGATCAGAAATCGGCCGGCTTGATGGGCAGGGCGAGGGTGAAGGTCGTGCCCTCCTCCCTGCTGGAGACGAACGTGATGCTTCCGCCAAGATAGTCTTCCGCGAACAGTTTCATGCCCCACGTGCCCAGGCCCCTGCCCTCTCCCTTGGTGGAAAAATACCGGTGGAAAATCTGGCGCTGCACGACCTGCTCGATGTACGTGGGGTTGTGCACGGAAAAAGCCGCCCTGCCCTCCGCGTCCTTGTGGAACCCGATCGTCACCTCCGATCCTTTGGGGGACGCTTCCAGGGCGTTCTTCAGCATGTTGCCCAGGACCCGTTTCACCAGCGAATCGTCGCTGATGAAGGCGAACTGCTCTGAGAACGGGGCAATCACGATGGTCCGGCCCCGGGCGATCTCCAGCCCTTCCGCCTGGCTCTTCAGATGCAGGGCAATGGCCCGCGCGTCAATGAGGTTTCGCTGGGTCTCCAGCGTGCCGCTTTCCGCCGAGAGCATGATCTTCTGCGCCTGGATCTCCTCCTCCAGCGTGTCACAGATCGCGGAAAGGCGCGCAAGCAGGCCGCGGCTGTCGTTATCCGAGATGCCGCGGCGCAGCAGGTCAAGATACACCCGGAAGCTCGATGCCGTGTTCAGAATGTCGTGGAAGAAGATCTTTTCCAAAGCCATGCGGCGTTTCTGGTGGTTGATGTCGATGAAGCTGATCATCACGTACGCCTGGCCGGTGATCTGGAAGGGGGCGGTGCGCACCAGCAGGTCGTACGCCGCGGCCCTGTTCCCTCCGTCGGACGCGATGTGGCATTCCCGCACCACCTCCTGCCCGGTCCTCTGGGTTTCCTGCAATGCCTGCAGGGCGCCGCAGAACCCGCACCAGTCCGATTCACCGCACCCGTTCTTCGCGTGCGCGCATCCCAGGATCTCACCGGGCCTTCCCCCGCACATCTCATCCACGCTCGGGGATCCGGCAAACTCCTGGAAGGCGCGGTTGGCGAATATGACCTGCCGCTCGGCATTGAGGACGGCGATGGGCGCCGCAACGGTGTCCAGGACGCCGGTGATCTGGCTTGAGGCGTGCGCCTCCCTGAGCTGCGATAGGGCTTCAGCCCGGGAGATCCTTTTCGACGGAGCAGGTGAGGCATCGTTCGCCATGTGCCGGACGATTGTACTCAATACCGCGGCTCGCGGGAAGCACTGTTCGACGGCCCGGCCCGGCGGTATACTGTCGGCCGGAGGCTAGCGTGACGCAACCTGATCTTCTCACCCAGATCATGGGATTTCTCAGCACGATCGCGCGCTACATCGGGCTGGGGATCGTGCAGCTCGTGCAACGCATTCTGCCCTCGGCCAAGGGCCTTCCCGACCTGGCGGAACCCATCGGCTACCTGGCGATCCTCACGATTTTCGTGATCCTGACGTCCGCCGCCCGCAAGGTGGCGCTTATCATTCTCCTGGTCGGCTGGGCCCTGATCCTGCTCCGCCTGGTGCTGATGGCCTTCCACGTCTAGCGCGGTACTCCCTCGGGCGGTCTCTCTGCTTCCCAGGGCGGACTCTTTCCGCTACACTCGGCTCCCATGAGCATCACAATAGCCATCGTTGGCGCCGGAAGCGTCGGGTTCACGCGCGCCATGGTGCACGATATTCTCTGCGTCCCCGAGCTGCGCGACGCGCAGGTGTCGTTGACCGACATCAGCCGCCGCAACCTCGACATGGTCTACCGGCTGGTCAAGCGCGACATGGAGAGCGCAAAGCTGCCTGCCCGGCTCACCGCCACCGGCGATCGGCGCAAGGCATTCAAGAACGCCAACTACGTCTTCAGCTTCGTACGCGTGGGGGGGTTGGAGGGTTTTGCCGAGGACATCGACGTGCCGCTGAGGTATGGCGTTGATCAATGCGTGGGAGACACCCTCGGCCCAGGGGGGATCATGTACGGGCAGAGGACCATGCCGGTGCTGCTGGAGTTCTGCAAGGACATCGCGGAGGCGGCCGCGCCCGGCTGTCTTTTCTTGAACTACTCCAACCCCATGGCCATGAACACCTGGGCGTGCAATGCATACGGCCACGGCGTCAAGGTCGTGGGCCTCTGTCACGGCGTCATCAGCGGGCACCGGCTGATCGCGGAGGTCTTCGGGCTGAAGCAGGACGAGGTGGACATCATCTGCGCGGGGATAAACCACCAGACCTGGTACGTCTCCATCAGGCACAAGGGGGAGGACCTCACCGGAAAGCTCCTGGCCGCCATGGAAGAGAACCCCGAGGTGGCAAAGGCCGAGAAGGTGCGCATCGACATGCTGCGCAGGTTCGGCTACTTCAGCACGGAGAGCAACGGCCACCTGAGCGAGTACCTCCCCTGGTACCGCAAGCGGCTGGACGAGATCAAGGACTGGATCGACACCTCCACGTGGATCGGCGGGGAGACGGGCGGCTACCTGCGCGCCTGCACGGAGGGCCGCAACTGGTTCGAGCACGACTTCCCCAACTGGATCAAGGAGCCTCCGCTGAGGTTTGGGTCCGACTATCGCGGCCATGAGCACGGCTCGTACATCGTCGAGGCACTGGAAACGGGACGCACGTATCGGGGCCATTTCAACGTGGTCAACAAGGGCGTCATCACCAACCTGCCTCCTGACGCCGTGGTCGAGGTCCCCGGCTACGTTGATGGAAACGGCATGAATATCCCGGTGGTGGGCGACCTGCCGCTGGGATGCGCCGCGGTGTGCAATGCGAGCATCAGCGTGCAGCGCCTGTCCGTGGAAGCGGCGGTGCGCGGCGACGACGCGCTGCTGCGGCAGGCGTTCATGATGGACCCGCTCACCGGCGCCGTCCTCAACCCGCCGGAGATCTGGCAGATGGTGGACGACATGCTGATTGCGGGAGAGCAGTGGCTTCCGCAGTACAAGAAGGCAATCGCCCAAGCCAAGCGCCGGCAGAAGGGCGCGAAGCGAATCCCGACAAGGGATTTCGCGGGAGCGGCCCGGCTGCACACGAAAACGGTGGAGGAGATGGCGAAGGACAGGGAAACCTCGACACGCCTGGCTTCCGCGTCGGAGAAAGCGGGCACGGACAAGCGAAAAGCGAAATAGCGGCAAGGCAGCTTGAGGGAGACATGACGGTGACACACTCTCAATCAATGCTCGATGCGCGAGCGCTCTACGAGGAGCGATGCCGGCATGCCCTCTCCATCGCCCTTGAAGAAACTCCTCTCTACGCCTCCTGGCGGTCCCGGGACCCGGGCGTCTCGCGCTCCGTGGACGAACGCTACCAGAGCCTTCCGCTTCTCACCAAGAACGATATCCGCGCCCACTTCCCCTACGGGCTGGTGCCCAGGGGCAGGGACCTCGACGCAGCACGCGCGCGCGGCGAGGTGGGGTACGTGCACACCAGCGGCACGGCGGACGAGGTGCTTGAGAACATCTGGAACCAGAAATGGTGGGATGAGTCCGAGCGCGCCTCGTGGGCTCTCAATGCCGCAGCCGCGCGCGCGGCCACCGGAACGCATCCCGAGGCCATCCTGGCCAGCGCGCTTTCCGTGGGGCCTCGGTCCGACGGCGCCCCGCTGGACAGGACTGCCCGGTCCCTGGGCAGGTTTCTGTTCCTCAACGAATACGGCAGTACCGTGGCCTGGCCCCAGGGCCACGAGAAGCGGATCCTCGCGGAAATCGCCGCATACCAGCCCAGGGTGCTCGAAGCCAATCCCTCGCTGCTGGCGCGCGTGGCGCGCTGGGCGTACCAGAACGGCGTGGAGGCGTGGCAGCCCCCGGTTATCACCCTCACGTACGAGTTCCCGTCGGAACTGCACCTGCGCGCCATTCGCCGCGTCTTCCATTCCCCGATTGCAAGCTCGTACGGATCCACAGAGGCGGGGTATGTTTTCATGGAATGCGAGCACGGCAGGCTCCACCAGAACGCGGAGACCTGCCGCGTGGACATGGTGCCTCTCCCTGGCGGGGACGGGAAGCCGGGCGTCCCTCCAGGGGGATTGGGCCGCATCGTGGCAACGACCCTGGGCAATGACTGGTTCCAGCTCCTGCGCTTCGAGATTGGCGACGTGGGCCGTGTTTCCGTTGATCCCTGCCCCTGCGGCCGCGATTTCGGCATCACGCTCTCCGCCGTGGAGGGAAGGCTCAAGAGCCTGTGCGTGGCGGGTGACGGCACGATCGTGACCCATCGGCAGCTCGACCAGGCGCTCGCCGCGGTCGACGGTCTTGAACAGTATCGCGTCGACCAGGATTCGCCCGAGCTCGTTCGTTGCGCCGTTGTGGAAGAGCACGGCGGGCCGCGGGGGATCGCGCGGAAAGCTGAAGACGCGCTGCGCGCCCTTTTCGGACCCCGGGTCCGCCTTGAGGTGACAAGGGCGCCCATGCTGGCGCCTGAAGCCTCGGGCAAGTTCCTCCTCGCGCTGCGTTCGTTCCCCCTTGAGGAGGCGGTGCATGTCTGAGTCGCGCTTTCCGCTTTACCTCCTGGCAGGCGGCCGGGACTCCATACGCTCGCGGGGGCCTGATCCATTGCTGCAGGAGATGGTGCGGCGGACCGGCATCCGGCGGCCGCGAGTCGCATACGTGGGCGCTGCCTCGGGCGATAATGCCGCCTTCCGGCTTCTCATTGGCGCAATGCTTGCAAAGGCGGGCACGGGGAACGTGATCCTTGCGCCGCTCTGCGGCCGGCGGGCCAAGGTCGAAAAAGCCAGGGAAGTGCTGGAAGCCGCGGACATCGTCTTTGTTTCGGGCGGAGACGTGGAGGAGGGCATGCGGGTGCTGTCGGAGAAGGGCATGGTTTCCTTCCTCCGCGGGCTGTACAAAGCGGGAAAGCCGTTCTTCGGAGTCTCCGCGGGCAGCATCATGCTCGCCCGTTCGTGGATCCGGTGGGCCGATCCGCGCGACGACAGCAGCGCGGAGCTCTTCCCCTGCCTGGGCATTGCTCCTGTTCTGTGCGACACTCACGGCGAGGCCGACGGATGGGGGGAGCTAAGAGCGGCCCTTGCGCTGCGGCCGGTCGGCGCGGTCGGATATGGGATCGTGTCGGGCTCCGCGCTGGTGATTGAAAGCGACGGCTCTGTTGCCGCTTCTGGCGGCGAGGTGCACGTGTTCCGCAGGCGGAAGGCCGGAGTAGCGCAGGTGGAGAGCCTGCTGCCCTCCGCGCACGCCCCTCTGGAGAAGCAATAATGAACCTGAGAGAGCTGTTGCGCGGCAGGGACCTCATCCTCCTGGACGGCGCCATGGGAACACAGCTTGCGGCAGGCGGCTTTGCGCCGGGCGGGGCGCAGAACCTGCTGCACCCCGAGGCGGTCAGAAGCATCCACGATGCATATCTCCGCGCCGGCGCCCGCGGCATCATCACCAACACGCTCACCGACAACCGGATTTTCACGGAGTCCCACGGCATCACCTCCGACGTGTCTCGGATCAATACCGCCGGCGCCGCATTGGCAAGGGCAGCGGTCGAGCACGCGCGCGCCGCGGCAGGGGGTACGACGGCCGGCGTGAACGCTGATGCGTTCGTGCTTGGAGACCTGAGCTCCACGGGGCAGCTCCTGGAGCCTTACGGCGATTTCACCGAGGAGCAGTTCATTGCCGCATTCAAGGAGCAGGCGCTGATCCTGGCCGGGGCAGGCGTGGAGGGGTTCATCGTGGAAACCGTGATGGACCTCCGGGAGGCCGTGTGCGCGCTTCGGGGGTGCAAAGGGGTTTCAGCGCTTCCCGTCCTGGTGACCCTTTCGTTTCAGACACTGGCCAATGGCGGCCGCACGGCCATGGGAAACTCTGCGGAGGAGTGCGCCCGGACGCTGACCCGGGAAGGCGCTGATGCGATAGGCGCGAACTGCGGGGACCTTGATCCCTTTGAAATCGCCGAGATGCTTCCGGTTTTTCGCGCCGCCAGCGATCTCCCTTTAGTGGTCCAGCCCAACGCGGGAAAGCCGCGCCTGGTCGACGGGAAAGCGCGCTTCGACATGGAGCCTGCCCGGTTCGCTGAAGGGCTTGCGCGCTGCATAGAGCGCGGAGCCCGGGTGGTGGGCGGATGCTGCGGGACGTCTCCCGCGCACATTTCAGCCGCTGCCCGTCTGCTTTTTCCCCGCTGAACAAGCCCCGCCCCCACAGGCCTGCTCGGGGCCGGCGCATTGCGGCAAAGGGGCGATGCGGCTATTCTCCCCTTCATGCGCGACACGCATCTTCCCCATCGCGACATCGATGTCCTGCGATCCCTTGCGGAGCGCAAGGCGCAGATCGCCTCTTCCCCGCTGAACCGCGAGCGCAGGGAGCTCTGGTATCGGCACAATGGCCTGCAGCGTGTGAGGCCCATGGTGCTGGCGGAGATCAGCGGAGTCATGGACGAGACGCTGCCGGACACGGTCCTCCAATGCTCGGATGAGTGGGCGCGCACGCGGGAGCGTTTGCTGCGCGCCGAGCTGTACGAGCACGAAGTGGTGAAGGACGATCACGTGCTGGAGCCGTGGATCGACGTGGGCTGGCGCGTGCAGGCCACGCCGTACGTGGATCCCTCGGAGACCGCTGTGCACGTTCCCAAGCGGGACGACGGGAAGATAGGGGCCCGGAGATGGGATCCCCCGATCCGCGACATCTCCCGGGATTTCGGCAAGCTGCGCGCGCGCGAGTTCAGCGTGGACAGGGACGGGACGCTCGCGGAGAAGGCGCGGCTTGAGGCGGTGTTCGACGGGATACTGCCGGTGCGCATCCGCGGCTCCTTCTGGTGGACATTTGGCATGACGTGGACCGTCATCGACCTGATCGGCCTGGAAAACCTGATGCTCTTCATGTATGACGATCCGGATGGGCTTCACCGCCTGATGCGATTCCTGCACGACGACCATGTCGCGTTCGCCGAATGGCTGGAGCGCAATGACCTTCTCACGCTGAACAATGAGAACGACTACACCGGATCCGGCAGCCGTGGCCATACGCGCGAGCTTCCTCAGCCTGACGCCGCGCCTCAGCGCGACGCCGCCGCCGCGCGGCCGGTGCGAACAAGGGATCTGTGGCTGCTCCTTGAGTCGCAGGAGACCGTGGGAGTGGGGCCTGAGATGTTCGAGCGGTTCATCTTCCCCTACCAGCTCGACCTGGCCTCACGTTTCGGCCTTGTCTACTACGGCTGCTGCGAACCGGTGCACAGCCGGTGGCGCGTGCTCGCCAGGATCCCCAACCTGCGCAGCGTCTCCGTCTCGCCCTGGGCGGATGAGAAGCTCATGGCCGATGCCCTGGCGGGACGCTGCGTCTATTCGCGCAAGCCCAACCCCGCGCAGGTGAGCACGGCCGTCTTTGACGAGGATGCCCTTCGCGCCGATGTTCGAAAGACGTTCACCATCGCACGGGGCTGCGATATCGAGATCATCATGAAGGATGTGCACACCTTGAACGGCCACCCGGAGAGGCTGGCGCAATGGGTGAGGATGGCGCGCCAGGAGTCTGACAAGCTGTTCGGGTAGAGGCGCGCGGGCACGTACGTTGCCTTGCGTGACCGCGCCGGCCCGGCTTAGCGCGCCGCGACGAACCCGCATTCGGCGGCGAGCTGTGCGAACCGCCTGCCGTATTCCACATAGTTGGAGAACATCGTTTCTTCGGGGGAGTTTGCTCCCGCCACGTGAAACACGGTGGTCATGTGCGGCTCCATGGAAAACCCGCCGTCGTAGCCTGTTTTTGCGAGGTCAGTGACGATGCGGCGCACCTCCCCGTTCCCCTCTCCCGGCCACGTGTACTCCGTCTTGGGGAAGAGGCCGTCGGAAGGGCCGATGTAGCGGCCATCCTTGATGTGCACGTACTCGATGAACGGCCGGACGTTGCGGTAGAATTCCCACGCGCTCTGCAGCTTGTACGGTTCTTTCCCCCGCCGGTCAAAGGAGAAGACCGGATTCCCCGTGTCGAAGACCAGCCTGAGACTGGGGGACTTCACGCGCTCGAGCAGCCTGAGGGTGTGCTCCCAGGACTGGCCGCCGTAGTTCATGCAGTTTTCATGCAGGTAGAGAACGCCGGCATCCTCGCACTGCCTGACCAGGTCCGCCACCTTCCTGAACACGTGGCCTTGGATCTCCTCTGAATCCGGCGGGGCGTCCTTCACAAGCACGAAGCTCATGCCCCGGATCATGCGCGTTCCCAGCCGTTTCATGCGGGGAATGGCGCGTTTGAGCTCTTCACGGCTCTTCTGGAAGTCCGCTTCCGTTCGCGGATCCTTTGCCCAGTTGGCAACAGCGCTTCCGAAGCAGTTGATCGCAATGCCCGCCTGCTGGAGCTTGGCGGCGACCGACTCAAACTCAGTGTCGCTGATGTCGGTGAGATTGACGCCGTTCACGTTCCGGGCTTCGATGAATCTCCAGCCCAGCGCCTGAGTGGCGCGGATCTGCGTGTCGATGTCGCGCCCCGCCTCATCCGCAAAACCGGTGAAGTACGCCATATATCCTATAACCTCCGGACCGTGAGCCCGCCGTCCACCATGATCAACTGCCCCGTGGAATAGGGCAGGTCTCCCCGGGCGAGCCCTGCGCAGGGTCGAATGAGCGTTCCATTGCGCGGATCTTTCGCGCCGAAACATCCCACATGGTCTGCAGCTTCTGCTTGAGATCGCGGGGCTCCATGCATTCCAAAGGATGCATGGCGGAGATGGTACCGTGCTCGCTCCGCTGATGTCCAGACTGTGCGCTCCGGCAATTCGCGGCGCGTCGTGACCGGGCCGCCATGTCGCCCTACTGAGAATTACTGCGATGTCGCGCTCCACCTTGACCTTTTCTCGCCAGCGCCGATAAGGTGCTGACATGAAACTGCGTGTTGGAGTTGTGGGCTGCGGGATTGGCAAGGAGCACATTGCGGCTTACCGGAAGCTGCCGGAAAAGTTCCAGGTCTCGGTCCTGTGCGACGTGGACGCTGAGCGGGCCCGGACCCTGGCCGCGGCCGAAGGCATCCCGACGGTCGTCACGGATTTCTCCGCGCTGTGCGCCCGCGACGACCTGGATGTAATCGACGTCTGCACCCCCTCCCACCTCCACGCGCCCCAGGTGAGGGAGGCGCTGTCGCGCGGGAAGCACGTCATCTGCGAAAAGCCCGTGGCCGGCTCGCTCCGCGACGCGGACGCGCTGATCGACGCCGAGGCCCGCGCGGCCCGGCGCGTCATGCCGATCTTCCAGAACAGATTTGGCTCCGGCGTGCAGAAGCTCAGGTTCCTTATCGATCGCGGGGTGCCCGGCCGCGCGTACCTGGCTACGGCGGAGACCGCGTGGAGGCGGAAGGCCGACTATTACGCCGTTCCCTGGCGGGGGAAGTGGGCGACCGAGTTGGGCGGCCCCCTGGTCACGCTGGGCATCCACATGCTCGACCTTGTCCATTACATTGCCGGGCCCGTGCGGTCGGTCTTTGCGCATGCCGCGACCCGGGTCAACCCGATTGAGACCGAGGACTGCCTCACGGCATCACTTTGCATGGCGGATGGATCGCTTTGCGCTTTCGCCCTGACAACCGGGTCCGCGGAGGAGAGAAGCCGTCTTCATTTTTGTTTCGAAGGATTAAGCGCGGAGAGCAATGGAGCGGCCTATAGCTACCCCAGCGAGCCGTGGAGCTTTTGCCCTGATTCCGAGGTGTTCGGGCGCCGGATGAATGAGGCGCTTGGCGATTTCGCAGTTCAGCCCGAAGGCTTCCCGGGGCAGTTCAGCGCCTTCCATTCTGCGCTGGAGACCGGATCCCTGCCCCCGGTCACGCTTCAAGACGCGCGGTCGGTGCTGGAAACTATCACAGCCATCTATGCCTCCGCGGGGACCGGTCAGGCCGTCACTCTGCCCATCGGCAGAAACCACCCCGGTTACGCAGACTGGCGGCCTCGGGGCTGACGTCAAGGAAGCTGCCGGCTTGCATTCCGCTCCGCGCCAGCTATACTCGATGAGTAGGGGGGGTGCGCGGAGCGCGCAGAGGACAGTGCCGCCATTTCCGACAGGGACCATTACCTTCCTATTCACGGACATCCAGGGCAGCACGAAGCTGTGGCAGAGTCACCCTGAAAAGATGCGGGTCGCCCTGGCGCGCCACGATGCCATTCTTCGCGAAGCAATTGAAAAAAACAATGGGTGGGTCTTCAAGACCGTCGGAGACGCGTTCTGCGCCTCGTTCGAAACCGCCCTGGAAGGCCTGGGGGCGGCAATCGATGCGCAGCTCGCACTAAAAGCGGAGACGTGGGACCTGCCTCGGCCGATCCTGGTGCGCGCGGCTCTGCACACCGGCGAGGCCGAGGAGAGAGACAACGATTATTTCGGGCAGGCGCTGAACCGGGCGGCGAGGCTTCTCTCCATAGGGCACGGGGGACAGGTGCTCCTCTCCCTGGTCACCTGCGAGCTGGTTCGCGACACCCTCCCTGACGGCGTGTCGATCCGGGAGATGGGCGAGCAGCGGCTGAAGGATCTCACCCGTCCCGAGAGCGTCTATCAGATCGTCCACCCGCTGCTTCCCGCTGATTTTCCCCCCCTCAATTCACTGGACCTCCACCCCCACAACCTGCCGACCCAGCTCACCCCTCTCATCGGGAGGGAAGGGGAGCTGGCCGCGCTGGAGAAGCTGCTCGCCGCGCGTGACACGCGCATCGTCACTCTGACCGGCCCCGGGGGAATGGGAAAAACCCGGCTTGGGCTGCAGGCAGCGGCGGACCTGATCGAGGACTTCCGCAACGGCGTGTACTTCATCGATCTCGCTCCCCTCTCGGATCCCGAGCTGGTCATCCCGGCGATCGCCCGGGTGGTGCACGTTCGTGAAACGGGAAGCGGCACCCTGCTGGCAGAGATCGCGGACAGCCTGAAAGAGAAGTGCATGCTGCTGCTGCTGGACAATTTCGAGCAGGTGGTGGCCGCCGCAACCCACGTCGCGGCCCTGATCTCCTCATGCCCTCATGTGAAGTTCCTGGCGACCAGCAGGGAATCCCTCTCGCTGCGGGGTGAACGGGTATTCGCGGTCCCGCCTTTGGAGCTTCCCCGGCCCATGGGCCGGCAGCCGCTCTCCTTGAAATCTCTCACGCAATACGAATCTGTGCGTCTTTTTATTGAGCGGGCGGCGGCTGTCAACCAGGAGTTCCATGTATCGAACGAGAATGCGCCGGCGATCGCGGAGATCTGCGTCCGCCTCGATGGGATCCCCCTGGCGATCGAGCTCGCGGCGGCGCGGGCGCGCCTGCTCTCGCCCGAGGAGATACTGAAGCGGCTAAACAACAGGCTGAGCCTGCTCACCATGGGTCCCCGCGACTTGCCGGATCGGCAGCGGACCTTGCGCGCCGCGATCGACTGGAGCTACGAGCTGCTGGACGAGACCGCCCGCTCCCTTCTGAAGCTGCTCTCGGTGTTCGCGGGGGGGTTCAGCCTCGAAGCGGCGGAATCCCTGTGCGAGACCTCTCAACGCATCCCCCTGGATCCGCTGGATGGAATGGAATCCCTCGTGAACAAGAGTCTGCTTCTTCGCGACGCTGAGGCGGGCTCAGAGCCGCGGCTGCGCATGCTGGAGACGATTCGCGAGTATGGCCGGGAAAAGCTCGAGGCAGACGGTGATGTCGGAGCAATCCGTAATGTTCACGCCGCGTACTATCTCGGCATGATCGAGAAGGCTGAGCTTCAGGGACGCCAACAGAAACTCTGGCTGCGGAGGATCGAAGCGGATTGGGAGAACATCCGCGGCGCGCTGGAATGGTTTGAGCGCCAGAATCGGAGGGAAAGCCTGGCGCGCGCTGCCGTCGCAATGCTTCCCTTCTGGGAAATCAGATGCTATCTGCGGGATGGCAAGGACTGGCTTACGCGGGCGCTCGACCGCTCCAGCGACCTCCCCGCACCGCTCCACGCGCGCCTTCTCCACGCCAGCGGGGTCATGGCGCGGCAACGGGGGGAGTACGAGACCTCGCTGAAGGAATTTGAACAGAGCCTGGAGGAGTATGCGGAAATAAGAGACGAGCGAGGAACCGCCCGTGTCATGGCAGATATTGGAATGGGGTACTATCGAATGAATCAGCTGATAAAGGCGAGAGATTTCAGCTCAAAGGCGATGGAGCTCGCCCTTCGTCTGAATGATGCGCCCCTTGCTGCAATTGTGGAGACGGCAATAGGCCTCATGGACTGGCGGGAAGGCTCCTATGACACGGCACACTCTCATTTCGCGGCGTCTCGGGAGATATTTCGGATCAATGGATATCGAAGGGAAGAAGCGAAAGCAATCAACAATGACGGCATCACCCTATTTGAAAGCCAGGACTACGTCGGGGCCTTGATCTGTTTCCAGGAGGCCATTGCAATTCAGGAAGACCTGGGCGACACGGATGATCTTCGAAGGGTCTACAACAACATCGCTGACACCTACCACCACCTCGAAGATTATTCCCAGGCCGGCAAGTTTTATTCAAAGCTTCTCTCATTGGCTCAAGATCGGGGGGATCCACGCTACATCAGCACGGCGTATGCCGGCCTTGCGGAGGTGGATCTGGCGATGCGGAAGCCCGATGAAGCAACCCGGAATGCTTGTGCAGCCTTGACGGCTATGGGTACGATCGGCAAGGGGGAAGAATTGGGAATGGCCCACAGGATCCTTGGAGATATTTCGTTGTTCAAAGGCGATCCCCGTTCGGCAGAAATCCAGTACAGACTCGCGATTCCCTTGCTGGAAGATGCGAAGGAAACTGGCGAGCTGAAAAAAGCCCTCGCGGGGTGTACACGCGCTGAGGAATTGAAGACAATGGCCAGGATGGAAATAAATGATCGTAAGGAGGTATGACATGAGTAGGAAGAGCTTTTGGGTCGGCGTGGCGTGCGCCCTCATACTTTTCGGAATTGCAGGGGGGGCTGTCTTTGCGCAGAAGATCACTGTCAATATACCGGGGAAAGTTGACATTGAAACCGCCCAATATGAGTTTCACGCCCAGATGATCAATATAAAGGAAGGTTTTCAGCTTGGCGTCTCAAGATCAGGGAAGACGCCTTTCGTCAATCTGGACATGTATCTCAAAGCGAAAATCCAGGTGGGTGCCAAACCCCTTCCACAATTCTCGATGCCGGAAATCACGGTCGTGATCCCGCTCGATTATATAACGAAGGTGACAAAGCTCAAGAATGGTGATGACATTTTGAAGAACCTGAGCTTCTGGGATCCGGATCCGAAGAACCCGAAATGGATTCCCGCGGCACAGCTTGTCAAGGATGGCGAAATCACTGCACCGACGATTTCTGAAGGAAATCTCATATTCAATGCTCTGAAATGGCCTCTCGATGACCGAATGATCGGGTGCTAGCAGGAGGAGAGGCTCGACTCAACCGGTAGGAGATTCGCCATGTTCTACCGGCGCCTCAAGCCCGGCACGAGAATTGCCACGAGCGCCAAGCCGGCACGGAGATCTCACGCTGAGTGCAGCGGATTAAAAACCTTCAGTCCGGGAAGACCGATGAAGCCGGCATCGTGCGTCCAGATCTCGGTTACCCCGGCATCGAGGGCGACAAGACCGATCTGCAGGTCGAAGATGCGCGGACCGCGGACATCAAGCTGCTCCGCAAGCTGAAGGCACCGAGGCGCCAGGGCCGGGGGCGGGGAAAGGATCGTCGCCCCTGCCGTCTCAATCAGCGCTTCGATGAATCCTCGAGCGAATGCGGGGCTTGATCCGCCGCCGATGCTGGAGGGATGCGTGACCACGCTCCAGAACTCGAAAAGGCAGGGGGAAGGAATTCCCCACCCACTCGCGTCGTTCGCGGCGTCCTCGATCGCGCGACGTGCCGCTTCGTGCTCGGGGCACCCGGCACGGTGCGCGTAGACAAGAAGGTTGGTGTCGACCGCAATCATCTTTGCGACCTGATCCAATCGTGCAGGGAGGCGCGGTCGGACACATCGAGACCGGGGGGAAGCCCGCCGGGAGCCACGACCCACTTAATCTTGCGGGGAATGCGCCGGGCACGCCGGCCGGCGGAGAAGGAGGCCAGTTCCCGACGGAGACCCCGCTCGATCAACACACGAAGCGGAGTGCGCGTCTCCGCGGCACGCTTCTTGGCACGGATCAGGAGCTCGTCCGGCAGATCCACGGTTGTCTTCATACAGGAAAACATATAACCATATTCCCATACGCGTCAAGCCTGTGATGGGAACGAAATGAGAACCTGATTGACTTCCCGCACGGCGCCTCTCGCGGTGCGGTTCTCATGGCATTGCGGCCCTTTATTCCAGCCACCTGTCGAACCACTCGAACGCGTCCTTCTGCATGGGGAGGTCAAACTTGTGCGGCCCTGGATAGAACATCCCCTGGTAGCTGTCCGCCGCGCCCATGGCCGCGTATATCTTTTTCAGCTTTGCATCGGCCTGCTGCTGTCCGGCGAGCGTCCAGAGGGGATCGTCGCGGTCGCATTGCAGCATCAAGGGTTGGGGGCCATGCAGCGATGCGATGTCCGGGAGGTCCAGGAGCGCTGAGAGGTGGGGAACGTGGAACATCCAGGTGTGCATTCGGACCTTATCGTCGAGCATTTCCCCAATCGTGGACATGAATCCCACGCAGACCGCGCACCGGATCCGGGGATCAAGGCCTGAGAGATAGATCGTGCGCAGGCCTCCGCCGGAGAGTCCGGCGCAGCCCAACCGGCCAGCGTCCACCTCGGGTCGGGAAGCGAGGTAGTCCAGCGCCCGCCTGTCCTCCCATGCCATAATTCCAGGCCACGTGGCGCCGGAGAGGAACAGCGTCTTTGCCACAAAGGTCTCATATTCCGCGACGAACTGGTTGTATGCCTCGATGTATGCGCGGGTGCCGGGCTTTTCCAGCTCCACCTTCCGCACGTACTGCTCGGGAACGGATTCGGGAGAAATCCTGCGGGAGCCCCAGAGAAAGACGTCGGGCGCCAGAACCGCGTACCCCCGACGCGCGAGCTCGGTTGCCCAGGAGGCCCCTCCATAGGTCAGCTTCTTGAACTCCCGCATGATCTCGGGCTCGTCATCCAGAGCCACGAGCTTCTCTTTCCCGTAGTAATAGAAGCCGCTGTGATCGTGCAGCGCCACCACGCCGGGGAGCTTCTCCGTCCATCCCGCGGGCCGCACGAGGAAAGCCTCGGTACGGGGACCGAACGGCTGCGCCCAGCTCACCCGCTCCGTGATCAGGCCGTCCCGGTTTGTCACCTCCACGACCGCCGCGTCCATCGGACAGGGGGGCGGCTCATAGGCCAGCAGCTCGTGGACTTTGGCGCGCGCCTGCGTTCTCCACGCCTCCAGGTCGTTCCACCTACCGTCCAGCAGGGACAGCGGCCGTCTGCACTGCGATTCATTCCAATTGACCAGCGATTGATAGTTGCCCAGCAGGGGACGCCTCATGTTTCCTCCTCGTCGCTGCTCCGGGCCGCCATCCACCCCCGGATCTCGTGCTCCACATTAGCCGGCAGCGGGCTCCTTGATCCGCGCGCGAGAGCGGCGAGCACCTGCCCGGCCTCCAGGCCCGCCGCGCCCGCCTTCTGGAGGGACTGCCGCGTGATGCGGAACAGCACGCCCACCTCCCGTCCGATCCGTTCACAGAATCTGCCTAGCTCCGCCTCTGCGCCGGGCGACGGCGAGAGAAAGATTATTTCGAAGTTCGGCTGAACCACCAGCGCCGCGGCGCCCGGCTCTGCCCCCCCGGGATCGGGCAGGCCGTCCCGGGGAAGCCCGAGAAGCATCCGTCCGACATCGGTCATGCGGAAGCCGGGCTTGCCCTCGTTTGTGATCCCGGCCTCGGCGCCGCCCAGCGACAGGAGACAGCGGCCGAGGAAGATTCCAAGGAAGGATTTCCACAGCTCCTCCATGGCTTCTTCCGTGGCGAGCCCGGGAGCGACGTCGATGGCATCGTCTGGATGCGCGTCCGGACCTGCGAGCGTTGACGATGCAAGAGGGCTGCCGATGGCTGCCTGGTATTCGGCGAAATCCGCGAATCGGATGAACGTGGTGACGGGAACAAAGGAGAAGGCCTGCTCGAGCCAGGGGAGGATCTGGGCCTGAGCTCCGGCGGCCGAGGTCCATTCCTCTTCCAGCAGATCGAACAGACGCGGCTGCCTGCCGTGCGCTCCGGAGATTGCCGCCATGGCGCTCTCCTGCCGCTCAGCAAGCGGCCTCCGCATCCACTCACCCGCTCGCGGCCCCGGCACCAGGGGCGCGCCGGGTACAGCTTCCGCGGGCATGAGGAGGCCCGTAAGCCGCAAGGCCTGCAGCGAGAGCCCTATCCGAGCTTCCAACGACAGCCCCGTGAAGCCTTCCAGCCACTCCGGCAGCGTGAGGAGCGTAGCGGCCGCCTCTTCCACGAACCGGGAATAAGGCCTGTCGTCGCCGCGCCGAAGGGGGATCGGCGCGGCCTGGGCCGCGACGAGGATGCTCGTCATATCCTCGATAAGGAAGGGATGCCGGAAGGTTTGGCTGACCTTCACGGGTTCCGGCGCGAGGACCACGGAAAGCCTGCGCAGCCGTCGCGCGGCGGCAGGCCAGATGCCCACGAGCGGCTCCAGATCGGAGCGGCGAAGCCCGAGGAAGAAGACCGCCCGCTGGATCCCCTGCCGGATACCGGCGCAGAGGCTCTCCCGCGCCGCGGCAGGGAAATATTCCTCCAGGTCGCGCACGGGGATCCGGTCCCTCTGCTCCGTGAAGAAGGCGAGCATTTGCCGCGCCGTCTCCTGCTCGGCCGCCTCAGGGGGCCGAGCCTTGCGCGTAAAAGCCGCCTTCAACCATTCCACGGATGATACAAACCCCGCGATCCGGGGAAGATCGTTCGGCAGGAGGGCCAGGGATTCGTGGAGCTGGGAGCGTTCCTGCGGCGAGTAGTGCTCCGCAAGATACGAGCAGAGAACCGCCAGGCCGGGGCTTTCGAACAGGGGGTATTTCTGCAGCGATTTCAGGACCTGGTGAAACGGGGCAAGACTCTCGGCCACGGCCAGGGCGCCCTGGCGCTCCGATTCTGCCAGGTACCCCACGTCGCGCAGCTCGGCAAGCGCCGGATCGCCGCGTCCCGGCTCAATCGAAATTCCGGGCACGATCCCGTCCAGGAATGCCCGCCGAGCGAGGATCGACAGCTCGCCCCACGTGGCAAGCTCGTCAAGGAATCCCTGCCAATCAGTGGGGAAGAGCTTCATACGCCTGCTTCCTTCGGCCCGGGCGCGGCCAGCCGAATGGCGTAGGCATATCCCTGCTCGCAGAGAAAGAGCTGCCGCTTCAATGCAAACTCCTGCTCCACGGTGTCGCGCGACACGAGGGAATAGAAGAAGGCCTGGTTGCCCAGCTCCTTGGGCCGCAGGATCCTGCCCAGCCTCTGCGCTTCCTCCTGGCGCGACCCGAAGGTGCCGGACACCTGGATGGCGAGGCTCGCCTCGGGAAGGTCCACGGCAAAGTTCGCCACCTTGGACACCGCGAGGATCCGGATGGCGCCGTTCTTGAAGTCCGCGTAGAGCTTGTCGCGGACGCGCTGGGGGGTGGCGCCCGTGATGACGGGCAGCCCCAGGGGACGGGCGATCTCGCCGAGCTGGTCCAGATACATGCCGATCACAAGAGCGGGCTCCCCCGGGTGCGCGTCGAGGATGGCCTTCACCGCGTCCAGCTTGACCGGGTTCTCCGATGCCATGCGGAACTTGGTCCGCGCGTCAGCCACGGCATAGCTCATGCGCATGCGCTCGGGAAGCTGCACCCTGATCTCCGTGCAGACCGCCTTGGCGATCCATCCCTGCTTTTCCATCTCCTTCCACGGCACGTCGTATTTCTTCGGTCCGATGAGGGCGAACACGTCGTCCTCCTTGCCGTCCTCGCGCACCAGTGTCGCGGTGAGCCCGAGCCTTCGGCGCGCCTGCAGGGACGCTGTGACCTGGAACACGGGGGCGGGCAGCAGGTGGACTTCGTCGTAAATGATCAGGCCCCAGTCTTTTTCATTGAAAAGGGCAAGGTGCGGGAACCGTCCCCTGCCGGCCTCATCCTCCGCGTCGGCCTGGCCGCCCTCCTCCTCCCTGCCGCGCTCCTCCTGCCTGCCCCGGTGGGTGAGCATCTGGTAGGTGGAAATCGTGATGGGCCGCACCTCCTTCTTTTGCCCCGTGTATTCCCCGATCTGGCGGGGGTCGATGTCGGTCTTGTCAGTCAGCTCCGCGATCCATTGCCGCGCCGCGGTAACGCACGTTGTGAGCACGAGAGTGGAGGTTTGCAGCAGGGCCATGCTGAGCATGCCGACTATTGTCTTGCCCGCCCCGCACGGCAGGACGATCACGCCCGAGCCGCCGCGCTCCGTGCCCCCCGCATGGAACGCGGCCGCCGCTTCACGCTGATAGGGCCGGGCGGCGAAGGGCTGGGCCCGGGAGAGCGTCGCCGTCCTCAGGGAGAAGGTGAAGGGCTCACCGGCGGCGTATCCCGCCTGGTCGTCTATGGGATAGCCGATGCGGATCAGCGCCAGCTTGAGCTGCCCGCGCGCCTCGGGCGCCACCTTGAATGAGGTGTCCGACATGCGGTCCCCCAGCAGCAGCGCCGAATGCCGGTCCGCCGCCACGAGCGCGGCCAGCCCTCGATCACGGCAGCGCAGGACCAGGCCAGTCGATTCCCTTGCCAGCGTGAGGCTGCCGAACCGGCCGGCATAGTCCTCGATCTCCGAGGCGATGTGGTCGGGAACGGGGTAGCGAGAGAGGGAGCGAAGCGCCCCCACGATCTGACCGGCGTTTTCGCCCGCGGCGCACGCGTTCCAGATGGACAGGGGGGTGATGCGGTAGGTGTGCACGTGCTCGGGGGACTTCACCAGCTCGGCGAAGCGCACAAGAGCATCACGCGCTTCTGGGTACCGGGGATTCGCCACCTCGGCAAGAATTGTGCGGTCGCCCTGGACTATAAGGGGCCCCTCGCCGTCCCTTTCGGATCGGTCGTTGACGGCGGTCGGCTGGTTCGTGTTCCCTGTCATGGTGAAAGGCGCAAACAGGATAGTGGCGCAGGGGGAGAGGGTCAAGACTAGCGCTCCTGAGGTTTTCGCCGCGCAACTCCATGGAGCACCACGGAAGGCGCGGCTGCCACCCAAGCGGCGGCGCGCGCTTGCGCGGGTCGGGGCGATCTGCTCTACTACGGCCATGTTCCGCGAGGCAGTCCCTTGAGTGTAAACCCGATTTCGGTGCGCCCTGCCGGCGTTGATGATCTCTCCAAGATCCTCGACATCTACAACCACGAAGTGCTGGTCTCAACCGCAACGTATGACACCCAGCCGCGCACTCCCGCCGAGCACACGAAATGGTTCAGGCTTCATGATGCTTCCCATCCTGTGCTTGTTGCCGAATCAGGGGGCAGGGTGTGCGGCTGGGCTTCTCTCAGCCCTTGGTCTGACCGGGCAGCCTATGGAAAAACAGTGGAGGTATCGGTCTACGTCGAGGAGGAGTGCAGGAGAAGGGGCGTGGGACGCCTGCTCCTCCAGGCCCTGATTGATGCGGGCAGGGAACATGGCTGCCACGCGCTGCTGGCGCGCATCTCAGCGGACAACCTGGCGAGCATCAGGCTGCACGCCGCTTGCGGCTTTTCCGTAGTGGGCACTCTGAAGGAGGTCGGCACAAAGTTTGGCCGGCTGCTCGACGTGGCCATCATGGAGCTGCTGCTGAATGGGAAGAGCTGACGATCACGCTTGACACCGGCCCGCGCCGCGGCCAAGGTAGCTTCATGGAAACCGACGTAAAAAAGAGGGTCGCCTCACTCTTTCCCCGGCTTGCCGATGTGCCGCGCGACGCCGATTTCGCCCCCGACGCAGGGCTGTACGGCAAGGGCACCCGGTACCTTGTCAACGGAGAGATCCGTGAATGGGCGGGGGCGACCGCCCAGATGCTGTCAGCGCCGTGCCTGAGAAACGATTCCGGCGGCGTGAGCCAGCGTGTCATCGGTCCCGCTGCCCGGCTGGACAGGAGCGCCGCCATCGACGCGCTGCATGCCGCCCGCGACGCATGGAACCACGGCCGCGGCCCCTGGCCCGGCATGCGGGTGGCAGGCCGCGTTGAGGCGATCGCCAGTTTCGCTGCCCGGATGCGCGGCGTGCGTGAGGAGTCAGTGCGGCTTCTCATGTGGGAGATCGGCAAGAGCAGGGCCGACAGCGAGAAGGAGTTCGACCGGACCGTGCAGTACGTTGCCGATACGGTGGAAGCGCTCAAGGAGGTCGACAGGGCAGGGGCGCGCTTTTCAGCGAATGCCGGCGTGCTGGCCCACATCCGCAGGGCCCCGCTGGGCGTGATGCTCTGCATGGGGCCGTTCAACTATCCGCTGAACGAGACCTTCACCACGCTGATCCCGGCCCTGGCAATGGGGAACACCGTTGTTGTCAAGCTGCCCCATTATGGCGCGCTCTGCCAGGCGCCTCTCCTGAGCTGTTTCGCTGAGAGCTTTCCGCCGGGGGTGGTCAACATCGTCAACGGGAGCGGCAGGGAGCTTGCCGGGCCGATCATGGAAACGGGGGACGTGGCGGCCCTGGCCTTCATAGGGACGTCGAGAACGGCGAACGAATTGAAGCGCCTCCACCCCCAGCCCAACCGGCTGCGGTGCATCCTCGGGCTGGACGCAAAGAACCCCGGCATCATTCTCAACGATGCCGATGTCGAGCTGGCGGTCTCGGAATGCGTAACGGGCGCCCTATCCTTCAATGGCCAGCGCTGCACGGCGCTGAAGCTCCTGTTCGTCCAGCGCGCAATTTCCGAGCGGTTTATCGCGCGTCTCACCGACGCCGTGGACGCGCTGCCTTTCGGCATGCCGTGGGAACCGGAGGTTCGGATCACGCCGCTCCCCGACCTGGGAAAGGTGGAGAGGATGGCGGCCTTGGTCAAGGACGCCCAGGCAAAAGGCGCAAAGACCGCGAATCGATTTGGCGGGCTCACCAATGGGACCTTCTATTTCCCCTCCGTGGTGTATCCCGTGACCTCCGACATGGAGTTGTACCACGTGGAGCAGTTCGGTCCCGTGATCCCGGTGGCCGTGTTCGACGACGTGCACGAGGTGTTCCGCTACGTGGTGGAATCAAGCTATGGGCAGCAGGCAAGCATTTTCGGGACAGATCCGCGCAGGATCGGTCCTTTGATCGACGTCCTGGCAAACCAGGTCTGCCGCGTGAATCTCAATGCGCAATGCCAGCGCGGGCCCGACGTGTATCCCTTTACCGGCCGCAAGGACAGCGCCGAAGGCACGCTCTCCGTCTCCGATGCGCTGCGCTGCTTCTCCATCCGCTCCATGGTGGCTGCGCCGGGCACTTCCATCAACACGGGCCTTCTGAGCGAGATCCTCAGGGAGAGGACCTCCAACTTCGTGAACACGGACTACCTTTTTTAGCGGAAGGAGCACGCGAATGGCGCATGACACACCCGCGTGGATACGGTCTGCCGCACTTTACCAGGTCTACCTGCGGAGCTTTACCCCGGAAGGCACCATCGCGGCGGCGATTCCCCGGCTGAAATCGATCCGGCAGCTTGGCTTTGACATCGTGTATCTCACCCCGATCCATCCCATCGGCGCGGTCAACCGCAAAGGCGATCTGGGAAGTCCCTACTCCATCAAGGATTATCGCGCCGTCGACCCCCTGCTCGGCGGCATCGATGACCTTCGAAACTTTCTCGCGGAGGCGCACAGCGTCGGCCTCAAGGTGATGATGGACGTGGTGTTCAATCACACCTCCTGCGATTCGGTGCTCCTTGGCGCGCACCCGGAATGGTTTTTCCACGACGCCGAGGGAAACCCCGCGCGAAAGGTCGCTGACTGGTCGGATGTATTCGACCTGGATTTCGGGCAGGCGGGATTGCGCGAGCACCTCATCGAGACCCTCGCCTACTGGGCGGACCAGGGCATGGATGGTTTCCGCTGCGACGTGGCAAGCCTTGTGCCCCTGGATTTCTGGCGTGAAGCACGACGCCGGCTGAATGCGAAGCGACCGCTCGTGTGGATGGCCGAGAGCGTTGAGAAAAGCTTCGTGAAGCACCTCCGCGACGCAGGATGGTACGCGGCATCTGATCCCGAGCTGCACGAGGCCTTCGACGTCACCTACGAGTACGATGGTTTCGAATACCTGAAGGGGTACTTCAACGGCTCCCTCGGGCTGGACGCCTATCTCCGTCATCTCCTCATACAGGAAACGCTGTACCCGACGCACGCGGTGAAGGCTCGGTTTCTGGAAAACCACGACCAGCCCCGAGCGGCGTCCGTCCTGGCGGGGATGGAGAGGCTTGAGAACTGGACCGCTTTCTCCCAGCTTCTCCCCGGTCTCATCTTCGTCTACATGGGCCAGGAATGCGCCATCCGCGACCGGCCCGATCTCTTCACCAAGGATCCCGTGCGCTGGGACCTCGGGTCTGAGGAATTCCTGGATTTCTTCCGCACGCTTCTTCCGATCTCCAAGCGCGTCAAGTCGGAAACCGGTATTTTCGAGCTGGTTTCACTGTGCGCCGGAGTGGTGGTGCTTCGCTGGCGGCATCAATCGACTAACAGGCGTTATACGGCACTAGTGAACCTGGAGGGTCGATTCGGCGAGGTGGCGCTTCCCTTCCCGGTGCGGGGCCGGAACCTGCTGGCGGGATCCTCGGTGGCGTTCGACGACCGCGCGCCGATACCCCGGGAACCACTCATCGTCCAGGAGCAGTGAATGGGTCGAACTCGTATTCCCTTTCCAGGCCGGGCTCAGGCGCGCGCCCGGACCGGCTGATGGAAACGCCGAAGGCCCGGCAGACCGCGCCGTGGGTCATCTCATCGATCCGCGCCTTTGACAGTCCCTTGTCCGACAAGAGCTTCACGAACCTGGGGTAGAACGGAAGCCCGGGAATGCCGGAGGCGAACCCTTCCATCTTGTCTTTGCGCGTGTGCGGCGCGTGGTCCGTCTCGATCCAATCGATATCCCCATTGAGGAGCCTTTGCAGCATGAGAGAGGGCATGGGCAGCGGCCGCAGGGGAGGGTTCACCTTGAGCAGCAGTCCATCCGGCCCTTCCATCATGTTGGCATCGAGCAGCGCGTGATGGGGGGTGAGGCCGCATGTGACGCGAAGCCCGGGCGGCACTCCTGCGGCCGCGGCATCAGACCGCGAGACCGTGGCGGAGGGCGCCCCCTCGTGCGTGCCGTGCAGCAGGTCCAGCGCCCACGGCGTGGAGATGTGGCAGACATGAAGGATGCCGGCAAAGCCGGCCTTGCGCGCGAGCCTTTTCTGGTCGTCCACGGAAGCCACCTCGGCCCCGGGCGGCCGGGCGCGCGCATGGCTCACCGGTCGGCTCGGGTCCCACTCCGAGGGGCGGAGCAGCTCCTCCTTTTCGCAATGCACGGCCAGCACGCCCGTGTATCCCAGAGCGGCCAGGGTCCGGTAGACGAGTGCCTGCTCCCTCGGGTCCACGATGCCCATGTTTCCCGTGGAGTGTCCGGCAAACATCTTCAATCCCACCACGCGCGGGAACAGCTCGCGCCATGAGCGCACCATCTCCTCCACCTGTCGGGGCACCGCCGTGAGCCCGGCATATACCCCATGAAACAGGGAGATGCCCAGGCCATGCAGCGCCGCGTCCGCGTCGCCGATACGGCGAAGAATGGCCTCCCGGGAGGTGAGGGGGGGATCGGTGTTCGGCATTTCGAAAACGCCGTCCAGGCCAGCGCGATACGCCACGGAAAGGCCGTGCCGAAGCGTTTCCTTCCCCGCCTGGCGCCAATCGCGCAGGTGGACGTGCGGGTCGATCATCTCAAACCCCCATCGCGTGGAGCGCGACCGCCGGGCATGTCAGCAACGGTTTCAGTCATGTCCATGCGGTACGCTTTCCTAGTCCGGGTATGCGACCGGCTCGATCCGGGCGGGGAGAGACGCGATATAGGCAGCGCGCTCCTCGGGCGTCACCTTGCGGTGCGCGACAGCATACGGCCTGCGGCAGTACCTGCACCGGATCGTCCCCACATCGGAGTAGAAACGGGGGGGCACGTCCTCGTTGATGGTCCGGCTGATGCAGTTTGCATTGCCGCAGAGGAGGTACACGAACTTCTCTACGATCCGTCCCTCCTTCACGTAATTGATCGTGGGCTCCGGGGAGAGCAGGGCCACGTGCTTCAGGTCGCGCTCGGGCAGCTCGCGCAGATTGGTTTTTATGAAGGGGTTGGGTTTCTCCGTGATCGTGGCCGTGGTGCAGGAATACCCCCGGTTCTCCAGGTCCAGCGCGTCGCTCACGGCGCGCAGCGTGCCCTGCGCCAGGTGGTCGATGACGGCGCCATCATGGATCTTGTCGATGAACATGCCGCTCTGCTTCAGGCCGTGGATCCTGCGCGGGAGCCTGTTGTTTCCCACGGCCAGCTCCATCGGAAGCCTGCCGTTGTAGTGCCGGTAGCCCTCGTGCCCCAGCATCTCGTGCAGGAGCGCCTTGCGCAGGAAGATGCCGAACTCCGCCTGCGCGAAGAAGGCTTGCGCCGGGGTGAAGTAGACACGGTAGTCGATCTCGGCGATCTCACTGTTCACCGGCAGGGGATGCAGGACGCGCACGTCGAAACCCTCGATCTTCTCCCTGTCAATGCGGTACTGCTTCATCATGGCCACGATGTCCTTCTGGCGCACCCCCGGCATCCGCTCAAGCTGGGGCCGGGTCATGTAGTAGAAATCCACCTGGCGCATCACGTCCCGCACGGTCTTTTCCCGCGCCACCTTCACGCCCCGGCTTGCAAGCAGCTCCTCCAGTTCCTCCGGCATGCCAAGGAAATCCTCCGCCGCCCAGCGGATGGTGATATCATCGAAATGCGAAAGCGCGAGGCTCAGCGAGCGCACCGTCCTCCCGTGCGACAGGTCCCCGCCGAACCCCACGCGCAGCCCGTCCAGCCGCTCCTCCCGCAGCGAGTAGATGGTGAGCACGTCGAGGAGCGCCTGGGTCGGATGCTCGTTCTTGCCGTCGCCGCCGTTGATCACCGGGATGTTGGCCACATCCGCCGCCCACTGCAGGGAGCCGTCCAGGGGGTGGCGCATCACGATCACGTCGTTGTGGTTGGCGCACATCATGGTCACCGTATCGCGCACGGTCTCGTTCTTCATGACGGAAGTCCCCTCGGTGCCGGAGAACCCGTCGTAGCGGCCGCCCAGCTCGCGCATGCCGGTATTGAAGCTGGTGCGCGTGCGGGTGCTGGGCTCGTAGAACATGTAGGAAAGGGTGCGGTGCTTGAGAGCGTCACGAAGGCTGTTTCGCTGGCCCGTTTTCTCCCTCTCCCACATGCGCCGTCCCGCGGCGCACAGCGAGAGGATCTCCTCCCGGGAGAAGTCGGTGATGGAGATGATGTCACGGTCGTGGAAGCTCACGCTCATAGAATGACTCCTTTCTTAGCGGACGGCGAAAAGCGCCTTGAACTCGGGCGGCTCCGGTGATTCCACGACCATGGCGGCACCCGACACGGGATGCGGCATCTCGATGCGCGCTGCGTGGAGGTACATCCGGGCCGGGAATGTCGGGGGAACGGCCACGCCGTACAGAGGGTCGCCAAAAATGGGGTACCCTATAAAGGACAGGTGCGCCCGCACCTGGTGCCGGAACCCCTTGGTGATGCACGCGGAGAGGAGCGTCCTGCCGGAACCGGTTGCAAGGATTCTCGCTTCCGTTCGGTATGTCTCCCTAGTCGCCGCCTGCGCGAGCCGTTTCGACTTTTCCTCCGGCAGGATGACGCGCACCATCCGACGGCCTGGGCCGTACGGCGCGAACCTGCTTTCTACGCTCAGCGTTCCTTCGGCCGCATGATCCGGCTCGGCGCATGCGGCAGTGTAGCGCTTTGACGCGCCATCCGCGGCAAAGATCTCCAGCAGCGCGGAGAACGCCGCCGCCGTGCGTGCCACAACGACGCAGCCGGAGGTTTCCCTGTCCAGCCTGTTCACGAGCCCCGGCTCCGCGGCTTTTCTTCCCTGAAGGCCAGCCACCTCGGGATATGCCTCGATCACCATGCCCAGGAGCGTGCCTTGATCGCCGGCATGAAGAGGCGCCGTGTGCACGCCTGCAGGCTTGTCGACCACGAGCATGTCCCTGTCTTCGAAAAGCACGACCAGCCGCGCCAACGCCATCAACCGGCCTCGATCACTCTCCATGCTTCCAGCGGCTCCGGCCGCCACTTCAGGATAACGTCGGGCAGCTTTTCCAGCGGGAACTGATCCCCCGCCGCTTCCCGCGCTTCCCGGGAAAGCACAACGCCCCGCGCCTGCAGCAGCATGGCGGTTTCATTCACTGTTTCGCCGAACACATCCTCTGTCCGAAGCGAGGAGTGGCCGAAGATGCCATGGATCACGGGTCCCCTGCCGATGGCAATCCCGAGATCGGAATCCACGCCCGTGCCGCTCTCCCGGGCCAGCCGCGCGAACTCCTTTCGCATGCGGAGCGCGCTCGCCACCGCGGCCGCTGTTCGTTCCTCCGGAAAAACCGCGAGCACGGAGTCGCCCATGTATTTCAGCAGCCGTCCCCCATTGACCGCTACCGCATCGCCCACGATCTCGTAGAATGCCTGCACAAAAGAAGGCATTCGATCTTCCAGTGCAAGCGCCAGGCGCGCGAACTTGTGGATGTCGCAGAACAGGATGACGCGATTCACTTTTTCCATGCCCGCCTCCCTTACTTGAATTGCGCGATAGTCTTGGCCAGCTGATCCAGATCATCCGCGATGGACTGGTTCAGCTCTTCTCCTGTCATGGCCTTTGCAGGCTTTGCGCCGGGGAAATACTTGTTGGCCCGGTCCACATCTTGCGGCTGTATGAAATCCTTGATCGGAGTCACCGTGGTGTACAGAGCGATGGGTCCCTGGATGATGTAGCCGTCGAAAAGATCGGCAAGCGTCGCGGCCGTGGTCCCGTCCGCATAGCCGCTGTTCTGGATCGAAAGCGCGCCCAGAGGGGTGCCGGCCGTGTCCCAGCCCGCGCTCTTCTTGTCTTGGGGGAGGGCGTCGATCAGGGCATCGATGGCGCCTCCCGCGGGGTAGGAGAGCCCGGACTTTTGAGAGGGGTCCGGCCAGGGCTCGTGGAGAGTGATGGCGAACGCCCGGGCGCCGATCCTGTCATAGACGATGTTTCCCGCCCTGCGCGTCTCCGACAGCTTCATGTCAGCGGCGTTCTTCTCATATGCCTTGCTGTGGTAGCGCGTGAACACGTGCTGCGTCCCGCAGTAGATGAGGGCCTTCTGGCCCTTCTGCACGAACTCCCTGTCGATCACCTCAGCGATGTGCGCGTCAGGGATGCCGTTCCCCATGATGCTGGCCACGGTTTTGGCATTGTTCACGTCATTCTGGGTTTTCAGGTATTCCCAGTTCTGGCGCACGTTGAGGCCCACGACGCGGAAGGGCTGCGCGCCCTTGGGCCGGCCCTGGTTGACCTGCCAGGCCGCCTTGTACAGGTCGATGTATTCCTGATAGCCCCAGGTCACCAGCCAGTCGAAGGTGATTGCGCGGGCCCTGGCCTCGTCCCATGCAGGCGCCGTCACAAGGGAATCTATGTCCTGCTGATCGTCGGAGAGGGCGTACTCGATGCCGATATTCCGAATTCCCGCGGCGTACAACCGGGGGATGAGAGCGCCCACAAGCTGCACGTTCTGCTTGATCTTGTAGAACTCGCCGAGGAAGACGATGTCGTGGCCGGCGAACGCCGCGATCACGTAGTCCTCGGGCGAGCGCCAGCTCGCCTGTGCGTAGGAGAGAAGCGGAGCAACCGCGGCCGCGCTCGCGCTCGGCCGCTGCACGGCATTGGAATTGCGGTTGAAGTACTTCAGGGGATTGAAAAATAGAAATATCGCCGCGATGGCAACCACGACGATGAGGAGGGTGTTGCGTTTCATGCAGGGTGATAGTAGCGGATCAGGCCGGCAGCGTCCATCACCAGCGCGGGAGCCCTGGCCCGGCAGGTGCGCCCAGCGCACTGAGAGGGCAGCGCGTGGGGGGCCCGCGTCTCTATCGGTACGCGTCCACCCTTTCCTCCAGGCCGCGCGCCTGTTCCTCGGTTTCAGCGTTCACCTGGACAAACAGCCCGCGGGGCCCCACGGCGTCCAGGAGAGGGATCACTTCGTGCGGTTTCACTTCCGCGGCCATCACGCCCTTGCCGCCCGCCAGGATGCGCCGATACAGCTCGTGCCAGCACGGGTCTCCGGCGCCCGGCCTGCCCGCGCCCGCCGTCCACTGGATGACGTCCAGCGCGTCAATGGCCAGCAGCGCGTCGAGGTGAACGATGCATTGCTGTCCGTCCAGGTGGTAGAGGGCATTGTCCAGCCACTGGCACTGTTCAGAGAGAGCCGGCACGACAAATCTGCGGAACATCGAGGGGGAGAACGCCGCGGAGGCATCGCATTGCACCTTGGCCGTGCGCCCCTGCCCCCAGATGTGAAAGCAGGCCCACGTGCTGCCCCCCCATGCGTCGGTGATGCGCGGCCGCATCCGCTCGTACACGTCGAACCAGATCCTGTTGATCTGCGCCACCCGCTCCTCAACGAACGCCGGCCTGTCCAGCATGTCCGACAGGAGCTTCTCCATCCCCCGCAAAGACACGAGGATGTCGATGTTTTCTATGAGATCGGGAAAACCGACGAGATACCGTTCCCGGCTTCCGCTGAGCGCTTTTTCGATGATCGCCATCTGCCTGCGGTAATGGGGCGCGTTCGGATCAAAGCAGAGGGCCGGGTGAGTCTCGGGATCGTCGATGCAGGGATTGAACCAGACAGTGTCCCGCGCGTATTCCGGCTCCGAGCCGATGAAGGTGGCCAGGTTGCCGGGCCCGATCTCCGGATCAAAGCAGGGGAACGCCTCGGCGCCGTAGTAGGTGCGCGCCATGAGGCTCTCTCCCTTGCACAGCCGGTAGTCCGGATCCGTCCAGAAACGCGTGTTATCCGCTGGGGCGGCCGGCTCGGGTATGTCCTCAACAGGAACGGCGCGCGGCGCGGTCACGGCCAGGATCATGCCTTCGCGGCGCCACCACGCGGAAAACCTTTCGCGCGTTCTCTCCCAATCGTCCTTCCAGAGAAGTCTGCTCACTGTTGCGCTCCCCGTGGGGCGTTTATGGGCGCGGCCCGCTGCCGGCCTCCGCACGGTGTACCGTGCCATGCGTCCCTGACTATGCCTTCACTGGCTCCGCGAAGTCCTTGGAATTGAGGAGCATCTTGGCATACTGCGCCCTGGTGTACGCCCAGGGGTCCTTGGTATTGCCGGCCGACAGCTTGCCGCGGAAGGCATCGATGGACGCATAAGATCGGCCGTCCATCCAGCGGCTGAGATCGTCCAGCATGGTGCGGATGGATTTTATCCCGTTGCGATACAATCCCGTGACCACCTGCACCGCCGAGGCCCCTGCCAGGAGCATTTTTATCACGTCCGCGCCCGTCATGATTCCCGTGCTGGCGCATATGTCGGCCTTGATCTTTCCGTGGAGCAGCCCCGCGAAACGGAGGGGGAGCCGGTTGTCCGCCTGAATGCTGAAATTGAGCGGCTGCGTGATGGATTCGTTCTCTATGTCGATATCGGGCTGGAAGAAACGGTTGAAGAGCACGAACCCGTTCACGCCCTCGCGATCGAGCCTGCTCACCATGTTCAGCAGGTTGGAGTAAAAGACGCTCAGCTTCACGGCGACGGGTATCTTCACCGCGGCGCGAATTTCGTGAACCGCGTCAAGCTGCTCTTCCTCCACCCTTCCGCAGCCCACGTCGAAGTCCCGGGGCGTGGCGAAAAAGTTCAGCTCCAGTCCGTCCACTCCCTGGTCGGCGAGCTGCCGCGCGTACTCAATCCACGTTGCGCGGGCCACCGCATTGAGGCTGGCGAACACGGGAATCTTCACCGCTTGCTTGGATTTCTTCACCCAGAAGAGGTGCTCCTTGGACCCGGCGTGCTCCAGCTTGGGGAAAATGCTCATCATCTCGCCGTACAGCTCGCTGCCCGTCTGCAAGTCCTCCTCCAGGCGGAAACGCTCCAACTGGATCTGCTCCTCGAACAAACTCTTCAATACGACGGCGCCGACGCCGGCTTCCTCCAGCCGCTTGATGCTGTCCACGTTCGACGTTATGTCGCTTGATCCCGCAATGATCGGGTTTGCGAGCGTAATGCCCAGGTAGCGCGTCTGCAGGCTTCCCATGGATGTCCTCCTTGGCCTGGCTCTAGGATAGGGATGGGGAGGGGAAAAGTCAACGCGGCCACGGAATCGCATGGAGCACTGTGCGCGTGGCACCCCCTGTCAGCGTTGTGCTACACTCATGGCTATGATCGTGCGTCGCGCTGAAACGCTGGGCATGTGCAAAGGGGTCCGCCGCGCGCTCCGTTTGACGGAGGAGACGCTCGCGCGGAACCCGGGCACGCCCGCGTATTCCCTTGGCCCGCTTGTCCACAATCCGGCCGTGGTGGAGGACCTTAAGGCCAGGGGCCTCACGCCAGTGGACGACCTCTCCACGGTGCGCGAAGGCATCGTGATCATCAGGACGCACGGGATCGGGCCGGGACAAAGACGGCAGTGTGAGAGACTTGGCATCCGCTGCGTCGATGCAACCTGCCGGCACGTGCTCCGCGTCCACAAACTGGTGAGTGACCACGCTGTAAAGGGATGCCAGGTTGTCATCGTGGGCGATCCGCTGCACGCGGAGGTAAGGGCGATCGCAGAACACGCGAAAAACGCCGTAGTGGCAGCAACCGAGGCCGATGCGGAGCAGGTCCCTCTGTCTCCCGGCGCGCTCGTGGTGAGCCAGACCACAATGGCGCGATCCGAGTTCCAGCGGATCGCTGCCGTTCTCAGAAGGAGGGAACCTTCCCTTCATGTTGAGGACACGACCTGCGCCGCGACGGAAAAGCGCTTGCAGAGTCTCCAGCGGCTTGCCGTCCAGGTGGACGCCCTCCTGGTGATCGGCGGCAGGCAGAGCGCCAACACGCGCAGGCTCTTCGAGGCTGCCATGGCAACAGGCAGGCCGTCGTGGCACATCGAGGGGGCCGGCGACATGCCTTCACGTATTCGGTCGTTTGCGCGCGTGGGCATCACCGCGGGGGCGTCCACGCCCGATCGGGTTATCGACGAGGTGGAAGCAGCGCTGCTGGCCCTCAGCGGGGATGGGCAATGACCTCGGCCAGGGCCTTCTTCTCCGCCAGCTCTATCTTGAGCATCTCCTCGCGCGCCTTGTTCACGTAGCCTCTGCTCTGGAAGGAGTACGTGAACTTGGTGTGCATGTCGTACGTGCCCTGGATCAGGGCATAGGTGTCTTCCGTCATCACGAGCTCTTCATCCGTGGGAATCACGAAGATGCGCACCTTGGAACCGGGGCCCGTGATCTCCGTCTCCGCGTTGCGCGTGGTGGAGATCTCGTTCTTCCGCTTATCCATCACGATTCCCATCTCCTCCAGGCCTTCGAGGCACTTCTCCCTGGTGAGAGGCCCGCGCTCGCCGACCCCGGCCGTGAAAACGATGGCGTCCACCCGGCCGAGGGCCGCGTAGTAGGCGCCGAGATACTTCTTCAGCCGGTAGCCCTCGATGTCCATCGCAAGCTGGCAGCGCTCGTCCCCCTGACAGGCCCCGTTTTCGATGTCGCGCCTGTCCGTGTACTTGCCCGTGATCCCCAGCACCCCGCTTTTCCGGTTGAGAATGCTGTCCATGGCCTCGGGCCGCAAGCCCTCCTTGCGTATGATGTAGTAGCCGATGGCCGGATCGTGGTCGCCCGCCCGGGTGCCCATCACCAGCCCTTCCAGGGGCGTGAATCCCATGGAGGTGTCCACGGAGACGCCGTTCTTCACCGCATTGGCGCTGGAGCCATTGCCGATGTGGAAACAGATAAGGTTGGTGGCGAAGGGGTTCTTGCCCAGAAGGACCGACGCCCGCTTGGACACGTAGAGGAACGAGGTGCCGTGGAACCCGTAGCGGCGCACCCGGTAGTTCTCGTACCACTCGTAGGGCAGGGCGTAGAGGTAGGAGGCCGCGGGCATGGTCTGGTGCCACGCGGTGTCCATGATCGCGCAATGCGGAACGTTCGGCAGCACAGCGCGCGCCGCCTCCACGCCGGTGATGTTGGGAGGATTGTGCAACGGCGCGAGATCGGACAGATCGCGGAATGCGGCCAGGGCCACGTCGTCGATGATCACCGATTTCGCGAACTTGTCGCCCCCGTGCACCATGCGGTGCCCGACGGCCTTGATCTCGGAAAGATCGGAAATGGCCCCGACCTCGGGATCGAGAAGCGTTTTCACGATCAGCTCGATTGCTTCCTTGTGGTGGGGGCAGTCGTGCTCCCGCTTGATCTTCTTGCCGCTTTTCTTCGAGTAATGATTGATGAACGAGCCTCCCACGGTGACCCGTTCGACAATGCCCGAAGCGAGCGTATCCCGATCGTCCCAGCGATAGAGCTGGTACTTCACAGACGAGCTTCCGCAGTTGAGGGTGAGAATATCCATTCCGGGGCTCCTTATCGCGTAAATGAACGGGGCAGATGCAACCCTTGAATGTAGTACCGTTAATCCGCGGCGTGGTCAAGGATGAACAATCCCGCCGCGCCCCCCTACGGCCGCCAATACTCGCTGCAGTCGGTTTTTCTGTCCAGGAACCGGTATTCGATGAGGTAGCGGCGGATGGTCACGTGGTCCGCCCATACGGGCGCAAGGATGGCGTTGACCTCCTTCTCGGTGTACGGGCGCCCCTCTTCGAAAAGCCCCGCGATCCGACGCAGAAGAACGAGCTTGTCCTTCTGCTTCTTGGGCCACGCGGTGAGGGTGATGCCCTGTCCGGGAAGCTCTCGGAAGTAGCGGGCCTCCATTGCCTCAGCTTCTTTTTCCGAGACCATCGCCCGTTCGTCCTGGGCTGCCACGCCTGCCGGGTATTGGATAAAACGCTGCGTGTCCGGCTGTTTCCTGTCTAGGAGGCGCATGAGGGCGAGAAAGGAGCGCGACTCCGCTTCCCGCCGCCTCAGGGCAAAACGATGGTTTCGGACAGTGGAACTGGACTTGCCGCCCAGAGCCTCGGCTATTTCGCTGTCTGACTTGCCCTCATAGAGGAGATGAAGCACCTTCTTTTGGACATCGGGAAGGCCTGCGTTTTCCATTGCCAGAAGCGCGGCAAACGCGCCTCCGTGCGATTCTGCAACGTGATCCGCTGCTGCTCGTTCCGCCAATGCATTGCCTTCCTCAATCGGATAGATCAAGCCATCTTCGAAAGACGCGCTGCAGTAGAGGCAGCGGTATTGGCCTTTTTCAGCATCATGGCTGTAACCTTGTACAAGCTCCTCTATGCTCGGTTGTAATGGATGTTCACTCATAATGCAATTTATTATATAGACAAATATAAGTTCTGTCTATAATAATTCCCTACACTTTGGAATGTCGCGAAGGAAGAAGCGGGGAATAGGCGCCGGCGTCTGGCCTGCACCGCGAGCGGGCTCTCCACGATATCGAGATCATTGACGAGGATTCTGCCGCTCATTGGCTTGAAGCACGGGGAGGGCACGGTCCGTATTCCTCCTGTGTGCGATGCGTTTCACTTTGTGCCGCGCTTTTCATCGGCATTGCTCCTCTCAGCGCGCTGCCCTTGGAGATTGACGCCTCATCACTCTACCAATGGCCGGGACTGCTGGAGGTGCGCGGGAGCATTGCCAATGAGGATGGGCGGATGCTGTTCAGGTGCGATCACCTCGCCGCATTGAACCCCACTAGCCTTGCCGGAGCGCTGATGGTCGGGATCACGTTTCCCTGGTTTCGGTTCGGCCCGCTCCGCGCCACCGGAGTGCTTCGGGAAGCAGCGGATCCGCTGGGATTCTCCGCGCACAGCGAGGTTTTTCAAGAGGGAACCAGCCTTGCCCTTGACCCGGAACTGCCTGCCAACGGGCCGGGCTTTCTCTGCATGCCCATTCCGGATGACCTGGGGCTCTTCTGCATTCCCCTCCCTTCGGCAGGGCTTGAATACGGGTGTTTCTGCAGCCTTCATTCCCATGCAGGGATCCGAGCTGAAGCAGCCGTCTCCCTCTCTCAACCAACACCCGCAAGCTGGGGGAGGCGCTGGTTTGTCACTGAATCGCCGTTCCCTGGCGGCGGCTTGATGAATGCCGCGGGCCGGCTTCTGCTGGACTCCACCGGGTTTTCCCTCTCCGCGGCCATGGGCGCTTCCGCCGGTGAGAGGGCGCCGCCCGGGGTGTTCGGGCATCTCGGTCTTACGGTGCAAGCCGCGGGTATATGCGCGGCCGTGCTGCTGGCTGGCGCAAGCAATTCATATCGGATGCCGGCAGGAGCCGAATCCGCGGAAATTGCCTCGTTCTCGGGTTTCATTGAGGCTGCCGGGCCGCGGAGCAAGCTGAAAGCAGGATACTCCATGGCAATCAGCCGTCCTGATTTCGCTCCCGGCCTTTCGCTCCGCACTCGTGAAAAGGTGAGCGCGGCGCTCACGCGCGATTTCTTCAAGGACAGAGGCCGCTCGATTTCCGGCGCAGTGGAGGCGGAAAAAAACATCAGATATGATGCAGCCGGCAGGAGGAGGGAAACCGCCCGCTGTGAAGTGAAGGCGCGCGCTTCCCTGGGGAAGCTGGAAACAACTACGGGCTTCGACAGCTCGGACACTGACAAGGTGGGCTGCTTTCTTTTGTGGCAGTTTTCGGCAGCCTCCTGCCTGGATATTGGCATGGAGGCGGGTCTCCATGGCCTGGCCGCGGGGCGCCATACGGCAACCACGGTCAGCACGATACGATTTCACGCGCCGGGGGAAACGCTCACCGTCCAGACAGGCCTGCTGGAGTGTCCCCTGTCAGCGGATGCATCGGGGCTGATGAAACATTTCAAGCTGGAAGCGTTATGGACCGTTCAGACAGGGGAATCGGGATCTCTTCAACTCGGATCCTCTCCCTGGTTGCCAGGAAATCCTCCCTGACCACTTTCCCGTTGATGGGGTTCAGGCAGTTCGCCGTTCCCATGGCCGTGGCCGTGACCAGGGCTTCTCTTATGCTCTTTTCAGAGAGGAAAACGTCCTTCCATTCTCGAACGGCTGACTCCCGGCACAGCACCCAGCCAACGCCGGCTGCCGCCGCATCCCCGCTGCCAATCGCGTTGGCCACGTTCACTTCAGGCGGGATGGCGTGGAGCAGGCGCCTGCCATCGAACGCCTCGATGCCCGCCCGGCCCCGGCTGATCAGGAACCAGCGGATGCCGAACCGTGCGGCTAGCTGGCGGCAGGCGGCAACTCGATCAGCCGCTTGCTCCACGGTCATCCGCGCAAGCTGGCCGAGCTCGTGGGCATTGATCTTGAGGACCTCGGGCGACACCTCCATCGCGGATTGCGCCTCCTCGGATGCTGAATCCATGACCACGGGCACCCCTGCGCTGTGCGCGGCGCGAACCAGCCGTGCATAACAGTCCTTGGCCTCGCCCGCCGCCGCGGTTCCCATGATGATGAGAAGCCGGGCCTTGCCGAGCCTGCCCTTGAATGCGGTCTGCAGCTCCTCCCGCTCCGCGGGCGTCACGGAGGGCGACGGCTCGATCACTTCCGTGCTCGTGCCGTCAGGCTCTACAAGGGTCGTGCATGTCCGGGTCTCCGAGGCGATCTTCACGAAACAGCAGCGTATCCCCTCAGCCGTGAGATACTCCTCCACGCGCCGGCCCGTTGCGCCTCCCGCGTACCCGATGACCTCCCCGGTTCCGCCGATACCGGCCAGCGCGCGCGCGACGTTCGGCCCCTTGCTGCTGGCAAACTCGCGCATTTCGGTGACCCTGTTCACTTCACCGCGCGCAAGCCGGGGAATCGCGCACACCTTCTGCCATGCCAGGTTCTGTCCGACAATCAGGATCATGCCGCTCCCGTTCCCTTCATCGGCTCATGCCCAATCGCCAACCAGGAGCACCTCGCGCTTCAGCGTGAAGCCGAGGCGCTCGCGCACCTCCCGCTCCACCAGCTCAATGAGCCTGCGCGTGTCCTCCGCGGTGGCGCCTCCGGTGTTGATGATGATGTTGCCGTGGAAGGGGGCCACCTGCGCGCCGCCGATCCGCGTCTCCTTCAGCCCCAGGGAATCGATGAGCGCGCCCGTCGGGGCTCCGAAGGCGCGGTTGTTCTTGAAGATGCTGCCCGCGCAGGGGAAGAGGAAGTGGCCTTTGCGCTCCCTGTCCTTCCCATGCTCCGCCATCAGGGCCTTGATCCGGGCCGGGTCCTCCGGCGCAAGACGGAACCCGGCCGTGAGGATCACCCCGGGCATTTCCTGGAAGGGAGAGTGCTTGTAGGCCCACTCCGTCTTTTTCATGAGGTACCGCCGAGTTTCCAGCCGTTGATCAAGGTAGTCCACGAACTCCAGCACGTCGCTTGCTTCGCGGCCGTAGCAGCGCGCGTTCATCCAGACCGCTCCCCCCACGCTGCCGGGCAGGCGGTAGGCGAACTCCATGCCCGTCAGGCCGCTTGCGAGCGCATACTCTGCGACACCGGACATTGCCGCGCCGCTCTGCGCTGTGAGGAGAGTGCCATTTACCTGCACGTTGGAAAGTCGTGTGAGGTCGAGAACAACCCCCCGGATGCCGCGGTCGGAGACGAGGATGTTCGTTCCGCCTCCCAGGATGAAACAGGGCACCGCTTCACTCGCGCACAGGCCGAGGATCCCTTTGATATCCTGCGCTGTTCCGGGAAGCGCGTACAGGTCTGCCGGACCGCCGATGCGGAAGCTGGTGTGCCCCGCCATGGGCTCGTCCAGCCGCGGAAGCCCGTCGAGCTTGATCATCCGGGCCAATTCCCGTACTGTTGTCACGATCCAGATAGTAGCGGGCGGGCAACGGCGGGTCTATACGCCGCGGCCCGACGTGCAGGGGAGGAGAGCGCTTCGTGGAGCTGAAACTCTGGAACACGATGGGCCGGGAGATGCAGACCTTCACGCCGATAGAAAAGGGAAAGGTCGGGATGTATTGCTGCGGCCTCACCGTGTACGACTACGCTCACGTGGGCAACCTCCGCACCTATGTCTTTGAAGACGTGCTCAGAAAGACCCTTGAGTATATGGGGTACCAGGTGCGCCACGTGATGAACGTGACCGACGTCGGCCACCTCACGGACGACGCTGACGACGGCGAAGACAAGATGCTCAAGGGCGCCCGGGAAAAGGGCAAGACGGTCTGGGAGATCGCGGACTTCTACACCAAGGCTTTTTTCCGGGATTTCAGCGCCCTCCGCTGCGCCCTGCCCACCGTTGTCTGCAAGGCCACGGAGCATATCCAGGACATGATCGACCTGATCACCCGGCTGGAGGCGAATGGGTTCACCTATATCGCGGGCGGCAATGTCTACTTCGATATCTCCAAGTTTCCCGACTATGGAAGGCTGGCTCTCCTGGGCAAACAGGAGCTGAAGGCCGGCGCCAGAATCGCGGTGGACGAGGGGAAGAAAAATCCCGCGGATTTTGCGCTTTGGTTTACCAAGGGCAAGTTCGAGCACCAGACCATGCTGTGGGATTCCCCGTGGGGGAGGGGGTATCCGGGCTGGCACATTGAGTGCAGCGCAATGTCCATGAAGTACCTTGGAGAGCATTTCGACATTCACTGCGGCGGCATCGACCATATTCCCGTGCACCACCCCAATGAGATCGCGCAGTCGGAGGCCGCTACAGGAAAGAAATGGGTGAACTACTGGATGCACGGCGAATGGCTCCTCATCGGCAAGGAGAAGATGGCCAAGTCCTCGGGCAATCTGGTTCCTCTCTCGGTGCTTGCCGAAAAGGGATACGACGCGCTGGACTACCGCTACTTCTGCCTGGGCGCCCATTATCGCGCGCAGCTCGCCTTTACCTGGGAGGCTTTGGACGCTGCCCGGGCCGGACGGCTCGGGGTGCAGGAAAAGATCGTGCAGCTTCGCGGCCAGGCGAACGCCGGACCGGAGGAGCCCAGCGGAAAGGCCCGCGCATACCTGGCGGACTTCGAATCGCATGCCGCGGAGGATCTGAACATGCCGCGGTGCCTGGCGGACCTATGGACGCTTCTGCGGGACTCGGCCGTGGCGCCGGCTCAGAAGCTGGGCGCCGCGATTCGGATGGATGAAATCCTTGGCATGGGGCTCTCGGAGGTGAGGGAACATGAAGTCCTGCTGGATGAGGAAACCCGGGCGCTGATCAACAGTCGGGAGCAGGCCAGAAAGAACCGCGATTTCAAGAAAGCGGATGAGATCAGGGCCCTGCTGCTGTCAAAGGGAATCGAGGTGCAGGACAGCCCCAAAGGTCCCCGGGTACGGTTTGCCGCTGGTCAAAGAAGATAAAAAGGTGTAACATCAGCGGGAAATCGTTGTTAGTAATGAGTAGCACCGAATATGCGCGTCGGCCATCTTTTGATGTGGTCTATGAGACTCTGTTCCCCATCATCTACCGCGTCTCCCTGCGTGTGACGGGCGACAGGGAGGTTGCGGAGGATCTGTGTCATGAGGCCTTCATCAAGCTTATGGAGCGCTCGGACCTTTTGCCCGATCTGGAACAGTCCAAATACTGGCTCATTCGAGTGGTGAAGAACCTGTCCCTCAATCATGAGAAAAGACGCAATCGGGAGCGGACCGCGTACTCTAAGCTGACGCGCCTTTCCGCGGGGGTCTCGGAATCCAGTGAGAAGCAGATGATCAAGGAGGAAACCAGGGCGGACGTCCAGAGCGCCCTTGATGCCCTGCCTTACACGCTGAGGGCGCCGCTCGTGTTTCGTGAATACGGGGAGCTGAGCTACAAGGAGATAGGAGCAATTCTCCGAATATCCGAAGGAAACGTCAAGGTGCGGATTTTCCGCGCCAGGGAGCGCCTGGGAAAGGCGCTGGCTGAGGGTGATGCCTATGTGTCCTGATCGTGAGATTCTTTCCGCGTACCTTGACGGCGAAATCGCTCCGCCCTGGGATGACGCCATGGCCGATCATATCGCCTCCTGTGACAAGTGCCGCGCCGTGATCGCGGGGCTGCAGAGCACGCAGCGCGCTCTGCAGCGGGAACCAGCCGTTGATTGGCAGGAATCGATGGAAAGGGTGCGGCGCCGCATCCTGACCGGTGAATCGCTGCAGCCTCGGAGGGTGACCCTGTGGAGGCGGCAGGTATCCCTTCCCCTTCCCGTGACCGTGCTGGCAGCAGCTCTTCTGCTCACCCTGGGCATCGCGCTGGTCATGCTGGCCACGCGCGCCGACATGGGATACATCCGCGTGACAAAAGCCCCCGCGGGAGGCACCGAATACCAGTTCGCGGTCCCCTATGACAAGGTGGAGGCGCTGCTCAAGTCCGTGGGGGGCAATGACGCGAACATTGAATCAGTGATGACGCTCCCCAAAAACGTGAAGCTCGTTCCGGTCGGAGAGCCGCGCATG
Organism: Spirochaetia bacterium; assembly: GCA_049519415.1. GTDB lineage: Bacteria > Spirochaetota > Spirochaetia > SZUA-6 > Fen-1364 > Fen-1364. Next base: position 17,005 of record JBEKQU010000008.1, on the reverse strand, counting down.
GGCAAGGCCACCGAGTTCCTGAGGAAAAAGCCATGATGAGAAAGCGGAACGGCATTTTACCGCTTCTCCTTGCGCTCGCCGTCTCGCGGACCCAGGCGCAGGATGCGGATATCAGCCCCAATGACGCCCTGAAGCAGCTTCTCTCCACGGCGCTCAGCGTCACCATCAAGGCGCGCGTGCTGCCGACAGATACGCAGGAAGACACGCCGATCTGGAACCCGGAGGTCACCAAGCTCACCATACCCGGCCGCTCCATCAGGGTCCGGCTTGACGGGGACAACGTGCGCATCTACCTCATCTGCACGCCCTATGTGCAGGACGACGGAGAGGTGCTCCTCCTTGCGCAAGGCCAGGTCTGGCTCACCGAGCCCTCCGACAAGGAGAGCAAGTATTCGAACACCTTTTACACCATCCCCATCAGCTTCGGAGAACCGGTCCTGTTCTTTCCGCTCGGCCTTTCCGACGAGGAGGCGCAGGAGAAGAACTTCTTCAACATCGAGGTGGAAATCAAGATCGTCCCCTACGAGCAGAAACAGTAGGGTTCTCCCGTGGCGAACAGCGACTCCGATGATCTGACCCCGTCCGGCTCGGACACAGACGCCGACCAAGAGGACGGCCAGGAGAAAAAAGAAAAGATCAAGCCGCACCTGCGGATTCTCCGCAGCAAGGGGTTCATTCCCACCGTTGTGGTGGTGATCCTCGGGGTGTTCGTGCTGGCCAGCCCGCGCATGGCGGGACCCCCTCCGCGCCTGGAGAGCATCACGCCCAGCCGCGGAAAGCCCGGCGACGTGATGATCATCACGGGACGCAATTTCGGGGCCAATCGCGATACCTCGGAAGTGCGCATTTCAGGCGTTTCACCCACGTCACAAGACTACACGGAATGGACCGACACGCGCATCAGCGTGACGATTCCTGATGAGGTCAGTTCGGGAATCGTGTACGTGATCACCAAGAGCGGGAGGAGCGGCGGGATTCTGTTCATCAGCTCAAGCGACATTCCCCAGCTGGCGTCAGGCGCAGCCCGGCCCGGAGATCCGTATATCGGGAGCACCGACAACCCCATCCAGCCTTCGGCGGCGCGGGTGGGGGACCTGATCACGATCTACGGGATGTACTTCGGCCTGGAGAAAGGTGACTCCGAAGTGTACTTCACATGGGCGGGACTGCAAAATGCCTCTAGTGAAAGCCTGGATCTGGACAGCCTCCTGCCGGCGCGCGACTACGACCTGGACTACGTCTCCTGGTCCGACCGGGAGATCCAGCTGCGCGTACCGGATGGCGCCGCTTCGGGGAACGTGCTGGTGAAATCCGACAAGGGCAACAGCAATGCCGCCTACTTTGTCGTGACCAAGGGCGTGGGGAGCAAGACCTTCACCTCCCCGCAGAAGTACTCCGTGCAGTATGCCATGAATATAGCGGTGGCCAACGCCACGGGCGAAAACACCCTCTATCTGTGGATGCCGAAGATTCTTCCGACGTCTGAGCAGCGCAAGATCGACTCCGTGGCCCAGGATCCGCGGCCCCTGATGGACACCACCGCGGGATCCCTTTTCTCCTTCACCAACCTCCAGAAGGGCGGAAAATACAGGGTGAGCATGAGCTGGATGTTCGACCGCTACGCCGTGGAGACGCAGGTGAGCCCCGGAGAGGTGCCGGCATACGATACGACCACGGACCTGTACAAAAAGTTCACGGCTCCCGACCTTTTGGCTCCCTCCGTCAGCCCTGACATCATCAAAGCCGCCGCGACGGCCGTCGGCGCGGAGAAGAACCCCTGGCTGAAGGCGCGCCGGATCTACGATTGGCTGCTCGGCCAGCTCACCTACAGCAAGGACGCGGGAGATATCGCGGCCGCTCTGAAAACCAAGCGGGGAGACGCCTTTGTGTTCTCCTCCCTGTACTGCGCCTTATTGCGAGCGTCGGGCATTCCGGCGCGCATGGTGTCGGGATACCTTGTTCGGGATTCCGCTCAACCGGCGCAGCGCCATTTCTGGGATGAGTTCTACGTGGGAACCCTCGGGTGGGTGCCGGTGGATCCGGCAATCGGCGATGAGAAGTCGTTGATCCCCACGTCGCTGCCGACGGATGTCGACGCCCGGACCTATTATTTCGGCAACCTTGACAATCAGCACATCACCTTTACAAAGGGGTTGGAAGAGGTCAGCCAGATGAATCCCGCGGGCGTGACCAAGGAGACCCGGGAGCTGCCCTACCTCCTGAGCATCCAGGAGGAAGCCGTGGGCGGGCTTGCATCGTACACAACCAATTTCGAAGACCTAACCGTGACGGGGACATACTAGGGCGTGGTGCCGTCCTCCCGAGCACGGGTGCCGCGCTACTGTTGTGTGGCGGCCTTCCTGCGGGCGCGCTCTATCTTCTCCATGTGCCGGTAGTAATCCGACTGTTTCTGGATCTGCTCCACGTCCGAGGTTGCGATCTTGTTGTCCGCGAGAACCATCCACTTGTTCTCGAACATCTTGCGGATATAGGGATTGCCCTTGTCGCTTGACAGCCCGACCGTTTTCAGAAGCTCATTCGGCCCGAACTGGAACGTGTATTTCCCGCCTTTCGCGATGGGGATGCGGTTCTTCTCAAGCTGCAGGAGCAGCGCGTCGTACAGCTTTCCCAACGGGTCCTGGATGAGGGTGTTTGCCAGCCGTTTGTACAGGTCCCACAGCCTTTCGGCAAGCGTGGTGGTGATCCGCGTGATGAGCTGGGGCTGGGTCTGCACCATGCGCTCGAAGTTGGCCCTGTTCACCGCCATGAGGCCGCAGTCCTCATTGGCGACGGCCGAGGCGGAGCGCGGCTTGTTGTCCAGCAGCGCCATCTCCCCGAAGATGTCGCCCGTTTTCAGCATGGCCAGGAGCACCTCGTTGTCCTCCACGATCTTGGTGATCTTCACCACGCCTTTCTGGATGATGTACAGCTCGGCGCCCGGCTCGTTCTCGCTGAAGATCATCGTGTTCTTCGGGTAGTTGCGGGTGAAGTCATCCGTGGTCTTGTCCAGATAAACGGCCTTGGCGTAGGGATGGATCTTGGCCATCCGCTCCTTGGCCTTGTCGGCATTGGGATCCGTGGGGCAGTTCTGGAGGAAACGGTAGTAGGCGTAGTAGGCCTGGTTGTACTGGCTCTGCCGCGCGTAGTACTCCGCCACCTTGAACAGGTGGGAAGGGTCTCCGCTGGCCGTGTTCTTGAACAGGAGACGCGTGAGCGCTTCGTCCAGATAGTGCGTCTTGCGGGAGAAGCTCTGTATGATCTTCATGGCAACGGGCGTATTGCGCTCTATCAGCAGCCCGTACTGTTCTCTGGCCACGGAGATGAGCGACACGTCCGTGAGCGCCAGCGCCGTTTCGATGTGGCTGTGGGAGGACATGGTGGAGATGACGCCGAAGAAATCTCCCGGCGCCAAGATGTTGCCGCCCTCCTCCTCCACCACCTCCACCTCCTTGCTGATGCGGACCTTGCCGCTGCGGATGATGTAGAAGTAGTCAGCCTTCTGCTTTCCTTCGACAATGATGTAGGAGTTTTTGTTGAAGTTGACGATCGAGAGCTGAAGAGGGCTCGCCATGCCTTTTACCGTCTTACCGGGTATCAGTATAGAGATCAGTTTTTCGATTGTCAATGTGAAGGGAATGGAATCGCCGCGGGGCTGCGGCGAGGCCGGAAGCCGGGCATAGGCATCCTGAAAGGCCTCTGCTATAGTCTGCAAACCATGCGCGGCACAGACGCCCGGCTTCAGTGGGAGGAGCTTTCGCGGAAGCGGATCGCATCCTGCGCCATTTTCGACCTCTATGCCTCGGAACGCTCCTCTGGGGAGGGGAAAACGGGGGAATTCTGCATCCTCACGGCGCCTGACTGGGTCAACGTCGTGCCCGTGCTCAAATCAGCCTCGGGGGTGGAGAGCTTCGTGATGGTCCGCCAATACCGGCACGGGGCGGAGATGATCACCACGGAGTTTCCCGCCGGCCTCATAGAGAAGGGGGAGGATCCGCCGCACGCGGCGGCGCGCGAGCTTCTCGAAGAGACAGGCTACCGGGCCGGCCGCCTTACCCCCATCGGTGAAGCGCGGCCGAACCCCGCGTTCATGACGAACAGCTTCTTCACGTTTCTTGCCGAGGACCTTGCCCCCGCGGCCGGCCTGGCGCTGGACGAGCTGGAAGCCCTGGACGTGATCACGCTCCCCGTGCGTGACGTGGAGGCTCACATAGGCACCGGGGAGCTCGTCAATGCCCTCACAGCCGTGGCTCTCCTGTGTTTCCGGCGCCACAGACCGGGCGCGGCATGAAGCGGAAGATAAGCAAGCCGATCAAGATCGTTATTGAGGTCCTGCTCCTTGCGGGAATCGTGGCCCTTTTCATCGTCGTGCTCGACCCGCAGCAGCTTAAAAACTACCTCCTCCGCGTGACCCTCTGGTCCATCCTCGGGCTGCTGGCCTTCCAGTTCGCCATCCACATCATTGGGGCCGCGCAGTGGGTGGTGCTCCTCCGCGAGTCCGGCATCCGCGCGAATCCCTGGCGCGTATTCTGGGCGCGTCTTTCAGGCTGCGCCATCACCTCCCTCACGCCGTCGGCGTACTTCGGCGGCGAGCCGGTGCGGGCGGCGATGCTCAAGGACGAGTCCATGAATTACCGGCAGCTCTTTGCCACCATCGCCGTGGACAAGTACATCGAGCTGTTCACCAAGTTCCCGATCGCCGTGACGGGGTTCGGTTGCCTGATATTTCTTGCCCATCCCAGCCAGACCCTCGTGATCATTTCTTCTTTTTTTGTCGCCTTTTTCTTCGCCATTTTCTTCCTGATCATGGTGAAGCTCTTCCAGGGCGGCGATTTCATCATGCGCTTTTTCAAGCGTATCCTGCGGCCGCTCACCAAGTTCCGGCCGCGCCTCGCGGTCAAGATCATCCACCCCATCCGCGGCTTCACCAGGAGCGTGGCGCACCTGTTCAAGAGCAGGAGGGCGTTCTATCTGGCCATGTCGCTGGGGATCCTGCTGAGCGTGGCAGAGCTTTTCCAGTATACCTACGTTCTCTCGGTCCTGGGCATCTTCAGCGTGCCGGACGCGGCCATCATCTTTTTCGGCCACGTTTTTCTGGGCATTTTCAGCTTCATTCCGGGGAACGTCGGATCCATGGAGGGCGTGTTTCTCTTCGTGTTCGCTCTCCTTGGCCTGGGATCCGACAGGAGCCTGATCTTCTCCATGATCATGCGGATCGGCCAGCTTGTCATGGTGGCCTTGGGTGTGGCGAATATCATGGTGTCTAGGATCAGGAAAAGAGTGGGAAAAGGCGCCGATCGGAATCGAACCGATGCATAAAGGTTTTGCAGACCTCTCCCTTACCTCTTGGGTACGGCGCCAGACACGTGTTCTCCCCTCTATAAGGGGAAGTCGCGCCGGAACTGTAGCGAAAAAGGGCGTTGCTGTCCAGCCATTTTAGCGAGCGCCCTGAAGCGAGCCTGCCCTTTGACGGCTGCAGACGCCTGCTTTCCGTTTCCTGACGCGTCGCCTCAAGCGCGCTTCGGCCTTTGGAGGCGCTCTACGAGCGTGACAAGCTGCAGGATCCGAAAGAATGTCATGACAAGAAGCATCTCCGCCGTTGCCAGGAGCAATGGGATAGCCAGCGTGCCTCTCCGGGTCGTGCCCCTTCCCCGAGACGATTGCTGGTACATCCGTTCCGTCATGCGCACGCTGTTCGCCCAATCGTATGGTTGGACGCGTTCGCGCGCGCTCTTGCACATTCCTTGGTACGTTTCGCCGTCTGTTTCGCAGAGGGAGCGAACAGCGGCCGCAAACTGCTCCGGCGTGGCATCTTTCATGAGCCTCATTCCCACGCGGGAATCGACCATCTCGTCGATCGTCTCGTTGGAAAGGCCCAGTACCGGCGTGCCCGATGCCAGCGCTTCCATCACGGCAAGACTCTGGACCTCCCTGAGCGATGCCGACACCCAAAGGTGCGTTTTTGCAAGATGCTCGGGGACCCGGGAGTGATCCAGCCTGCCCGTGAAAGTCACCCTCTGTCGTATGTCAGGCCCCATCATGGAGTCAATTTCGCGCCTGTAGTGATGGTCCACGTCGTGGCCGATGAGGAGCAGCCGATAATCCGGCGGCAGGAAGCTCATCATCTTCACCAGGTATTTCTGATTCTTGCGGGGAATCACGTCGCCCACAAAGGCGAGGATTTTCTCCATGCTCCTGATGTCCGCGGGAGCCTTGCCGTCATACAGCGCCATGGTGCGGCCATTGGGGATGATGTACAGCCTTCCCCGATACCGTATGGAGCGGATGTCGTCAGCCGCGGCCTTGTTGAGCGCGACCACCCCCGTGCAATGCCGGCAGAAGCTCACGATATACGTTCGGGTCAGCATGCGCATGAGGCCGCTCTGCAGGAAGCTCCTCCAGTAGCGGACCAGGCCCCATCCGAGTATCTTGGTGGGAAGCTCATGCGCCGTGAAGTAGAACGGCACCCCATTGACGAAGGCCCACTCCTGGATGATGGCGCCGAGGAACCAGGGGGTATGCGAGTGGATGACGTCGGGACGGAACTCATCGAGGAAATGGAATATTGAGCGCAGCTCTCCGCCCCTCAAAGCGGGGATCGTGGAGTCGATGCTGCGGATCGTGTACACCTGCAGGCGCGCATCGGCAGGGAGCGAGCCGGGGGCTGTTCCTGGATACATCAGCACCACCTGGTGATGCTTCGACATCTCCACGGCGAATTCGAAGGCCAATCGACCCTCGCCCCCACCGATCTGCTGCTCATGTAAGGAGATGACGAGTATCCTCATGATGTGCAAGTTAAATACTATGGGGATTGGGCGGCAATGTCAACGCGCACAGCGATTCCCTAGCGGCTCTCCTGACAGCGGCGGCTCCCTCAGCTTGACTTCCGCACCGGCTCCCTCTATCATCCGCCCGTGGCTATGAGCGATCCGCGGCCGCGTGACCCGCGGTTCACCGTGCGGCGCCGCCCATCGCGAAAAAGTCTTCGCGACACGCTGACGGCGTATCTCTTCGTGAGCCCATCGGCTCTCATCATTGGCGTATTCGGCCTGTTTCCCCTGTTCTTCACCGTTTACGTGAGCTTGTTCCGCTGGCGCCTGGTGCGGGGCAGGTTTTCCGGCCTGGACAATTTCAGCTCCCTTTTTGGGACCAACCCGGTTTTTCTTTTGGCCGTGGTGGCTTCCATAGCCGGCATCGTGCTGGCCGCGATTCTTCTTCGCAATCGTCCGGAAGGCCGGGGACCGTGGCGGATCCTGGCCGGTTGCGCGCTGCTTGCGTGCTCTTTGGTCGGGCTGGCTGTGTCCCTGCCGTATCTCGCGTCCCAGGGGGACAAGGCGGCATTCGATTCTCTGCGCGTCACCATCTGGTACTGCATCTGCACGGTGCCCATACAGCTTGTCGGTGGGCTCATTGTCGCCGTGCTGCTCACGCAGCGGATCCGGGGGAAACAGGCGTTTCGGGTGATCTACCTGATGCCCTATATTGCGCCCACCGTGGCCACGGCAGCCATCTTCGAGCTGCTCTTCTCCCTGCGGCCGGATTCGTTTGCCAACCAGGTCATGAAGCTGATGGGCTCGGCGCCGCTGCAATGGCTGCAGGAGCCAAAGGGAATCATTCCGCTTCTCTTCGGGACCCGGATGCGGGCCATGGGCGTTGTCCCCGCGTATTGGGCGGAATGGGCGCAGGGCCCCAGCCTCGCGCTCACCGCCATCGTCTTCTATAGCTTGTGGGTGTTTATTGGGTATTACGCTCTTATCTACATCAACGGGCTCGGCCAGATTCCCCGGCAGCTCTATGAGGCCGCGGAGGTGGACGGCGCCAGCAGGGCCCGAACCTTTTTCTCCATCACCCTTCCCCTGCTTTCCCCCACTACATATTTCCTGTCCCTCCTTGGCGTGATCGGGACCTTCAAGGCGTTCACCCATCTCTATGTCCTCAGAAGCCCGGCAGCGGCAGGCACGGTGGACCCGCTCAGCGTGTCCATTTTTTTCACGGCCTTCCGCATGGGGAACATGGGATACGCTTCCGCCGTGTCCCTCCGTCTCTTTGTGATCGTGGTGGGGCTGGCGATCGTGCTGCAGAGAACGGCTGAAAAGCAGGTGGCGTATGGCGACTGAGACCGGTCCCCGGCGGCCAGCGCCCGTTTTTCCCCGGGGGGCCCGGCCAACGCCGGGACGCGTGACCGCTGTCATCGTGCTCCTGCTGGGAACCGTGGCGTGCTTGATGCCGTTTATCTACATGCTGAGCACGTCGCTGAAAACCGTGGGCGAAACCATCACCCGGGTCAACCCCTTCCCCGGCAGTCCCGACTTCTGGCCTGCCGTTCCCCAGTGGAACAACTACGTCCAGGCCTGGACAGAGGCGAGCTTCAGCCTGTTTTTCCGTAACAGCGTCATAACCGCGGCTCTCACGGTTGCGGGCGTGATGGTCACCTCTTCCCTGGCCGCGTACGCCTTTGCAAAGATTCGGTTTGCCGGTTCCAAGCAGCTCTTCGCCGTATTCCTGGCAACCTTGATCATACCCGACAGCGTCTACCTGATCCCCAATTTCATTACGATCACCCGGTTCGGGTGGTATGACACGCTGGCAGGGCTCACGGTGCCTTTCATGGCCAGCGCCTTTTACATCTTCCTCCTGCGGCAGTTCTTCACCCAGCTTCCCAATGAGCTGCTGGAGAGCGCCCGGATAGACGGCGCCGGCCATCCGCGCTCGTTTTTATCCATCGCGCTGCCCCTTTCCGGAGCCCCCCTTTTCACGGTGGCGTTCCTGGCGTTCGTGGGGTCATGGAATTCGCTCCAGTGGCCTCTGGTAGCCACCCGCTCATCACGCTGGAGGCCGATCACCGTGGGGCTCACCATGTTCATCACCGAGGCCGGGCCGCAGAACCAGCTTCGGATGGCAGGCGCCGTGATCGCCGTTGTGCCTGTCGTGCTTCTCTACTTCTTGGCCCAGCGGCAGTTCACGGAGGCGATCGCGAGGAGTGGAATCAAGGGCTAGGCTGTGATACCGTGGTGTGGCCCCGCGGCGCGGGAAAGCGCCGCCCCAGGTGGTTGACTGGACAATCTTCAAGGAGGTCGTATGAGAAGGGCAATTTTCATTCTCCCGCTCCTGCTGGCATCATTCATGCTCTTCAGCCAGGGCAGGACGCTGGCAGGGGTGGATCCCACGGGGGCCACGATCACCTACTGGTTCCAGCATTCGGGCACCAACGGCGATGCCATGCAGAAGATGATCGCGGATTTCAATGCCACCAACGAATGGAAGATCACGGTGAAGGGCGAGTATGCCGGACCATACGACCAGATCTACAACAAGATGGTGGCCGCCATTGCCGCGCAGAACCCGCCTGAACTTGTGGTGGCCTACCAGAACCAATCCGCAACCTACGCGGTAAGTAATGCCCTCACTGACATGAACGTGTACGTGAATGACCCCAAGTGGGGGTTGGGAAAGGAAATGAGCGATTTCTTCGCTGGCTTCATCAACCAGGACGTGAACGCCCAGTTCGGCGGCATGCGCCTCGGCTTCCCCCCCAACCGGTCCCTGGAGGTCATGTACGTCAACATGGCTCTCCTCAAGTCGGCGGGAATCGCCGCTGCGCCCAAGACCTGGACGGAGTTTGCCGATGACTGCGTCAGGGTGACCAACAAGGACAAGGGCACCTACGGCTATGCGCTGGACAACCTGGACGCCTCCCACATCTACGCCTTTGTCATCTCCCGCGGTGGGGATTTCGCCCGGGCCGACGGAAAGGGGTATACCTTGAACACGCCCCAGATGAAGGCGGTCATGGCCTTTATGCAGGGATTGGTGAAGCAGGGAGTGGCGCGCAAGATCCCCAAGAAGTACGACGACCAGACCGACTTCGGAAACGGCATTGCCGCGTTCACCACCAGCTCCACGTCCGGGCTGACCTACTATGCCGCGGCGGTGAACTCCAACAAGAACGGCCCGTTCGCATGGGCCATCGCGCCCATCCCGCAGGCCGCATCAGCGGGCGCACCAGCCATGAACCTGTACGGCGCGAGCGTAAGCATTCCCAAGACAACGCCCGCCAAGCAGCTCGCGGCTTGGCTGTTCATCAAGTGGTTCTCCGAGCCCAAACAGCAGGCCCAGTGGGCCCACGTGTCGAAATACTTCCCCGTGCGCAAGGCGGCCGAGCCGCTGATCAAGGATATGCTCGACGCTGATCCGAACTTCGCCGCCGCGTGGGCCATCCTGAAAACAGCCAACCTCAAGGCGGAGCCTCCCTACGCCGGCTACGACCTGGTCCGGGACGCCATCAATGCTGCGTACAGCAGCATCCTTGACGGCGCCGACATCGACTCCACCCTTGCCGCGCTGCAGACCAAGGCGGACAAGATCTTCAAGGATTCAGCGCCATGAGAATCCGCGGCCGCGGCGCGGTGCCGGAATCCGCGCAATGTGCTATCGTGAGGCTGCCATGCTGAAAACACCCAAAGGCGTTCATCCTGGGCTTCCCTTCCTGCCGCCGGCAAAAAACCCGTGGCTCCTCAGATTCGCTCCCCTGGGCTCGTGGCTCTACGTCAGGTTCGGCAATCGCGTGCGGCGCGAGGAGATCCACGATATTGAAAGGCTCGTCCGCACGTACCAGGAGATGCAGGACGGGAAGACGCGGCTCATCGTGGCTTTCCGACACGCCGGGGTGGAGGATGGGACCGTTGTTTTTCGGCTCATGTCGGGGATCGTGGGCCGGGAAGCCCGGCGCCTGGGGATACGGCTGCGCTGGCCTCCCCGCGGCTATTTCCTTTTTGGCCGCGATGTTCCCGAGTGGGCGGGACATTTCCTGGAATGGATGCTGCCGCTTCTGGGAGCGATCGCCGTCTACCCCGGGCGTTACGATTCCCGGAGCATCGCCACCCTGCGGCGGTACCTGACGGACATGCCCCATCCCGTCTCCCTTGCGCCCGAGGGCCAGGTTACCTATCACAACGAGCGCGTGGCGGCCCTGGAAGCCGGCACGGCGCAGCTTGGCTTCTGGTGCATGGAAGATCTCAAGAAACAGTCGCGCACGGAAGACGTTGTGATCGTCCCCGTCTGCACCAGCTACCACTACAATCCGCGGGATTGGAAAGGCCTGCTGCGGCTTCTGGAAAGGACCGAGGAGGAATGCGGCCTTCTCCCCCTGGAGGGGCTTTCCCCCCGGGGAGAGGGCCGGTACAGCATGCCGCCGGACGAAGCTGCGCGGGAAAAGATCCACGTACGCGTGATGCGCGTCACCCGCCGGATCCTTGATATCGCGGAGGACTTCTACTCCCGGTTCTTCGACATCTCTTTCCCGGAGCGGAAAGAGGAGGAGACTACGCATGATCTCCAGAATCGGCTCCACGGGGTGTGCGATGCCGCGTTGACGGTGGTGGAGCGATTTTTTCACGTGAAGCAGAAGGGCGATTTCGTGCAGCGCGTGTTCGCGGTCAGGCAGGCCGGACTGGCCTGGATGCACAGGGACGATATTCCTGATCCGGAGAGGCTGTCGCCCGTGGACCGGGCCCTTGCGGACCGGATCGCCCAGGAAAGCTGGCTCTGCCTTCGGCACATGGAGCTTGTCGATGTTCTGGAATATGTCCGCGCTGACTACCTGAAGCCGGATTCCGACTTCGACAGGTTCGTGGAGTCCATCACCGATCTGTGGGACGTGCTCAACAGGCTGAAGGGGGGCAACATCTCCGGCCGGATCAACCCATTCAGAAAAACCGCCCGGATCATCGTGAACGAGCCGATCCGGGTGTCTCCCTTATGGGCGCTGTACAAGGAGAATCGGCGCAAGGCGGTGGCTGCGCTCACTCAAACCATCTTCGAGAGCTTCCGCGCAGTCGCGGAAAACGGCAATCGTCCTGTTGTGTGAAAGAGGCGGCATAAACGGAATTTGACAAAATCGGATTGGGTATCTATTATCTTGAAAAATGGGTCAGGGGAGGGGAGCATGGAGAAAGTGCAGAAGAGTGAGGGGCTCATCTGCATCTGCGCGGAATGCAACAAAGTGATCCGGGTCGTCGGTGCCGTGCCGCTCAACGGGAAAGCGCTGGTGAGCCATGGGATCTGCCCCGAGTGCGCGGACAAGCTGTACGGCGAGCTTTTTCGCGGCTTGAAGTAGCCTCCGCGGTTTTTCCTAGATCACCCTGCGCGGCAGGAGCGGACTGATCCGGGTGACGATCTCGTAATTGATCGTCCCCGCCCAATCCGCCATGGTCTCCGCGGTGATCTGTTCTCCTCCTGATCTGCCCAGCAGCACCACCTCATCCTCCAGATGCGTCCCCGGAACGTCAGTGAGGTCCGCCATGCAGAGATTCATGCAGATCCTGCCGATGAGGGGGGCCCGACGGCCGCGAACGAGCACGTGCCCGCGGTTGCCCAAGGCCCTGTCATAGCCGTCAGAATAGCCAACGGGAAGCACGCCGATCACGGTCCTGCGCAGCGTTTTATAGGAACAGCCATAACCGACAAAGCTGCCTTCAGGCACGATCTTGATCTGCGCGATTTTTGTCTTCCACGTGAGCACGGGCCGGAAGTCGGCCACCGGGCCCCCCTTTTCCCTGGCAGCCACAAGGGTTTCCCGGGAAGGCCACAGCCCGTACAGCCCTATGCCGGAGCGCAGCATGGTGAAATGCGTTGACCGGAAAAGGAGCGCGGCAGCCGTGCACGCGGTGTGAATGAAAGGCGGCCTGCCTATCGTCCGGTCCACCGTTGCAAGCGCCTCCCCGAACCGGGCAATCTGCAGCTCCGCAAATTCGTGGTTGAGCGTATCCTCGATATTGGCGTAGTGCGTGGATACGCCCTCCATAACGACGTTGCGGCTGTTCTTGATCAGAAGGAGGAAATCCTCCAGATCCTCGGGGAGCACTCCCTGCCGGGAGGTGCCCGTGTCCACTTTCACGTGGATGCGGGCCGGCCGGGAGGTCCTGGCAAGGGAGGAAAGCTTCTCAATGGTCTCCCGGTTGTACACCGTCAGACTGAGATCCGCTTCCACGGCCGCGTCGAGTTCCGCAAGAGGAACGTGCCCGAGGAGAATCACCGGTCGGGTGATGCCCTGGGAGCGCAGCTCCATTCCCTCCTCCAGCGAATTGACTCCGAACCATTCCGCTGAAGGAAGGAGGGACGCCATTTGGGCCGCCCCGTGCCCGTACGCATTGGATTTGATCACAGCGCATGCAAGCACGCCGGGAGCGGCGCCCGCGCGGAGCTGTCTCAGATTGTGCTCGGGGGCTTTCCCATCAAGCTCCACCCAGACGAGGCTGCTCATTGATCCTCCCTTTTGCTGAAGGATAGTATGGTGCGGCAAAGCGAGTCAAAGGGAGGCATGGCCGATGGACGCGCGGGAATTCTACGACGTTCTGGGCGACGATTACGACCTCATGGTCTCCTGGGAGGAGCGGCTCAGTCGCGAGGAGACCTTCTTCAGGCGTGTGTTTGACGAGGCTGGCGTACGCGAAGTGCTGGATGCCGCATGCGGTACAGGGATGCATGCGGTTGCGTTTGCCCGCTGGGGCTTTGAGAGTGCGGGCGCTGACTTGAGCCCCGTGATGATAGCCCGGGCCCGGGAGAACGCGCGCTCCGCCAGGGTCGACGTGGATTTCCGTGTAGCGGGCTTCGGGGAGATGGCGGCAGCCTTCCAAGGCTCCTTTGACGCGGTAACCTGTCTCGGCAATTCTCTTCCCCATCTTGTTCATGACGCCGCCCTTGGCGCTTGCATGTCCGATTTCGCCTCTCTGGTCCGTCCGGGCGGGATTCTTGTGATCCAGAACAGGAACTATGACCGGCTCCTCCGGGAGCGGCATCGTTTCATGCCCCTTGCTGCCCGGGCTGATGGGGAAGGGGAGACGCTGTTCCTGCGGATCACGGATTTCCCCTGTCCCGGCAACTCACCTGAAGAATCAATCAATTTCACGCTTGTCACGCTGAGGCACCGGGGAGGCATATGGAGCCAGAGCGTACGCAGCACGCCGCTGCGGGCGCTGCGGCGCACGACCCTGGAGAAGGTCCTGGCCGAGGCGGGCTTCTCCTCCGTGCGGGTATACGGCGGCTACAACATGGAGCCGTATAACGCGCCGGATGCTGGGGACCTTGTGGCAGTGGCGGTGCGATCGCCGAACACGGCGCGGTAGGAGAGCAGCGGGCCGCAGCGTGTCAGTTGGAGGCTGCCGCGTGTCAGGTTATGGCCGCGACGCAAAGACTTATGCTGAAGCTTCGTGGAGAATGGCGCAGTTATCAGGCAAAACGAGCATGGCTTTCAAAGGCATCTTTCGGTGAGCACGTGCGGGCGCCTTCTGCGCAAGGGTGAGCAGGCCCGGGGTATTCGGAGACACCCCTCATGACGGGGTCACAACACAGACGTACACAATAACCGCACAAGTGTATTGGGAGGGTTGACGGCTGAATGAAGCAGTAGTGCACTGACGGCCATACGAATCAGTACGAGAGGAGCGTAACGCTCCTCTCGTGCTTTCAGGGCTCAGGGTGTGGAGCGTTTGGACGTATTGCGGCGCCCAGTTCAGTAAGTGCTAAAACATTTGCACCTCGTGCCTTATGGCGAAGCCGGCGATCCTGGGCTTACAAGATTTTGGAGTTCAGGAGGACGCATATGGAATTCAGAAAGACAAGGCAGGAGCAGATTCATCGATCCGCCGAGCAGTGAAGCGAGCTGATCGAAGGCTGGAAAACAAGCGTTAAAACGTACCGCTTTTAGCGTTATGAATAAGGACACAGCTTCAAGTCGCTAAGACGCTGAATGAAACGCCTACGGAACTCTCTCGAGGCCGCCCCTGATGTAACTCTCACGGAAGCCAGAACCCATGTTCAACGAGGAGGCGCTGCCGGCCTCGATGTTGTGAGACCTGGCAACCTGTCACCTCATCAATCAAAAATAGAACCTCATCATCGGCGAGCCTTCGAACAGCGAAAAGACGAACGCGATGAAAGCCATCGGGTAGGAAGTCGCTCGGCGTGTTGATCAAATGCTGTTCCGCACCCCCCCGAAAAATTGCCCGCCAAGCTACAATTAGCCAGCCCTGAACGAGTCGAGCGCATCCAGCGGCAGGCTGTAAGCTGTCGATATGTTCATCGTTGACGACTTCGCCTTCCGCAAGCTCAAACAGCTGGAGGCGGAGATGCTCAACGTGTTGGCCGAGGAAAGACTCGGGCGGGCTTCCACAAGCCTCACCTCAAACCGCCCTCCCGAAGACTTGAATGCCATTTTCCCTAACCCTGTTGTCGGTAGAGCGATTCTCGACCGCCTGGTCTCCGTAGCCACCAAGATCATTAAGACCAAGGGCAAGTCCTTCCGACGCGAAGGCATGGGTGGCGGAAACCGCTCCCTTGGGTACGCTACCTGTTGAACGCCTACAATCAGGTAAACCGACCTCTGAGGAGCGCTTTTGAGGCTTTTTTTCCGAAAGGGTGGTATCTGTATAACCTCTTGTCCAACCATTCGCCCTAATGTTTGCCAGATGATCGTCGTTCAGAAATCATAATGCCAGAGGGTCGGCGTGGTTTACCCCAGGGCCCTTTGGGCAGGGTTCATCTGACTTGCTGGCAGGTCCTGTGGATAAGCCCTGCGGAGCGTGACCCGAATCCTGGCTGAAGGGGTGGGGAATCTTTATGACCCCAGGGTGGCGAATATCATAATATTTGACGCTCAGTTTGGGAAAGGCTTGCAATACTTCCCGGATATGCTATTCTCTATTATCTCAAGCGTGATGAGAGGGCAGGAATATGTATAAACATGTTTTTCTGCTCCTGCTATTGTTTGCTATCGCATTCCTGGTTCGGGCGCAATCACTTCTCGATCAGTCAAGTCAGAGCTTTCCCAGCATCTCCAGCCAACCACAATTAGAAGGGACCGAGAGCGGTTCGTCTACAGGCTTAATGGAAAACTCTTCCAGTCCCCCAAACAGCCCGCAGATAGCACAGATTCAGTACAACGGGTCAACCAGTGGGCCATCGGCTGACCAGATTCACCTCTGGCCTGAGTTGAGGGTCCTTCGAGCCCATCCGGTATCATCAGATCCGACAGAGCTCATCAAGAGAGCCCTCAGCGCGGACGAATACAATCTCACCCCAGGAGATTTCTACCGATTGAGCATTCAAGTGTTGGAGGCGAACAATACCTACACCATTGTGCTGTCAAAGAATTATAATTTGGAGGTTCCCTTTCTAGGATCTCTTAGCGTAAAGGGCATGATTTTCACGGAATTACAACAGATGATCACCGAACGGATCAAAAAGATTATTCCACAGGCTGAATATGTGGACTTCACATTACAGTCGGCAGGAAGATTTGATGTGCAGATATTCGGAGAAGTGCAAAGCCCCGGCATCATCACTGTCGACTCGCTCTCTCGCGTTTCTGACGTTGTAAGTCTCGCGAATGGCGTGCTCATAGGCGGAAGCATTCGACAGATCCAGCTTTTACGGGGAGGGCAGTTCAGCACGGTGGATCTTTTCTCATATAGCACAACGGGGAAACTGGACCAGAACCCTTATGTGGAACCGGGCGATCGCCTTTTCGTACCTCGAGCGGCGTTTACGGTCATCTTGGGCGGTGCAGTGATATATCCGGGGAATTACGAGCTTGTGCCGGGAGAAACATTCCGTTTACTCCTGGACTACGCCGGAGGAGCGTTATTCAACGCAAACCTTGACGATGTGGAGATCTTTCGGCCGTGCGGAAATGGCAGCTTCGATGATCTTCATATCGAGACCTTAAAAGATCCAGCAATTACTCTTTCCGACGGGGATCGTATTTACGTGCCTATGAGGGGTTGACATCCCAATAACGCTATTGTCATCAATTCCGTCAAAGTGTGATAGCTGTTAGCCACGCTATAAAATTAAGCCGCCCAACGCCAGTAAAATGATCCACCCTTGTAGCTACTATGATGCTCGTCAAGCCGTTACGCCCTCACCTCCTTTTCTCCGACAATAGTTGCTCGACACATCAACCGCACCTGCACTAGGCTGTCCACATAAGCCTGAAGGCGGGTCATTA
>JBEKQU010000007.1:0-100476 GCA_049519415.1 Spirochaetia bacterium | reverse complement strand
AAGGAGTTTGCCGCCGCGACCAGGAACCATTTTGGATCCGGATGGGGCTATTATATCGGAACGATCATCCGCAATGGCGCTTTCTACGACGCAATGGTGGCAGATATACTTGACCATGCCGGTGTTGCCCCGGAGGTGCAGCCGCCAGCCGGCGTTGAGGCTTCCGCGCGTGAAGGCGCGGGAAAGAAGCTTCTCTTCCTCGTCAATCACACGGAAGAGAAAAAGGTCGTGAAAATGCAGCCGGGGAAACAGGATCTGCTCACTGGCACAACCACGGGCTCGACCGTATCGCTGGAACCCTATGGGATTGCGGTGATCAGGCTCTCATGAGCGTGGGGGAGCCGCGAACAGGTACGTGACGCAGTCCCGCACCACGACCGTGAAGCGGTTCTTCCCCTGCCGCAGCTCGCGGCTCCAGTCCTTGGGACAATCATCGAAGCATTTCCCATTGTTCAGTACGTGCCGCGCAAAGCAGCCGAGGCTGTAGAACAGGGGCGGCCTGAAATCGGGAGAGATACGGACGATGGGAAGCTTTCCAGCGGACGCATCGAGCAATGCCGCGTTGTCCTCGCCGGCTTCGATCCACGAGTATGCGAACAGCAGGCGCGGAATTCGCTGGCACACGAGCGAAATCATGCGTGCATTCGCCGCATAGAGGTAGAAATCAATGAAAAACCACGCGTTTGGCCGGTCCGCGAGCGCTGCCGCAAGCGCGAGATGGGAGATGTTGTTGAGGCCGATGGCAAACCTCACGTCGCCATATGAATCCGCGAGCCGGGCGAGCGCATCGATCCACGCCTCCTCTTCCATGATAACCGGCGGCAGGGGAAGCCAGCGGAAGCCGGCAAGAAGGGCCAGATCAGACGGGTTCAGTCCGGAGGGATCGCCGGCCGCAAAGGGGATCGGGGAGAATCGCCCGGGCGACAGGCGTTCTCTGTGGGAGACGGCGTCAAGCTCCTCTGGGGTGAGGGGTGAGGGGCGGCCGGAATTGGCGCGCGCACCTTCCTCCTCCTGCCGCGCGCCAGCCAGGGTGGAAAAAGCATCATCCAGAAACGCGTACAGCTCGTTCTTGGCCTTCTTGAGCTCCGAGGGGGGAACGAAGATCCCGTCATTCGCAAGACCCGTCGAGTTCGCAAAGGTGAACAGGCCGGGGCAAAAGATGGAATCGCCCGATTGCGCGAACAGGTCCGTGAGGATCTGGAGGAACGGTCTTTTTCTCGCGGCTGCATCAATGGTCACACCCACCGAGAACAATGGAAACCCCGAGGCCCGCATGTGGAGAAGGCCCTTCCCCTGAGGAGGCTCCGCGTCCCTTTCCAGCGTCACGTTCAAGTTCACGGGGATCTTGTAGAGCGGGAAGCCTGCCTCGCGGGGCTGGGGGAGGTCGAGAAACCTCGATGAGAGATGCCGTATTTCGCATCCCGCGCGCGGCATTGCAGCGGTTGCGTCGGGGGGCACCTCCACGCTCACCGTCTCCCCTTTTCTGGCGAATCGCGCCTCCCGGCCGGCCTTTCGGATCCCTCCAACGGAGAATGCCACCAGGTCGCTCGTTCCTTCCAGGAAAAACCCCAGGCCGTCGCGGAGGGCAAGATCCCCTGACAGCGTGAGCGAGATTTGCCTCCCCTGCACGTCGCCAACCGTGCCCAGGAAAGCGCCCGTGTGCCCTGGGTAGCCCGGCTCAATGAGACGGGAACCGGACGAAGCGTGCAGCCAGCCCGTTGTCCCCTTGCGCGCAAAGCCCAGCTCGGCCTTTCTGACAAGCTCCGCGTATTCCTCGTCGGGCAGCTCCCTGCCGTGATCAAGGATCTCCCGGTACAGGCGCGTCGCGTTGAAGACGTATTCGGGCGATTTCATCCGGCCCTCTATCTTCAGCGCATCGATTCCGATCTCGGCCAGCGCGAGAACATCCCGGCCGAGGAAAAGGTCACGACAAGAGAAGAAACAGCCCTGCTGCCCGGCGTCCGCCCTGAAAAGGCTCCGGCAGATCTGGGCGCAATCCCCCCGATTCCCCGACCTTCCCGTCAGGGCCCACGATGCCAGGCACATGCCGGAGACGCTGTAGCAGAGAGCGCCGTGGATGAACACCTCCAACTCGATGCGGGGATGGCGCTCCCGCAGCAGACGGATTTGCTCCAGCGGCAGCTCGCGCGACAGGATGACCCTTCGGATGCCCAGCTCCTCGGCCAACGCGAGTCCCGCGCCGTTGTGCACCGCCATCTGCGTGGATGCATGAATAGCGAGCCGGGGGAACCGGCGCGCGATCAGGTCATAGACGCCAAGGTCCTGGACAATGACGCCATCAACCGACAGCGCCTCCAGCCATGCAAGAGTCTCCTGGACACGGGGCATCTCCGACTCCTGGATCACGGTGTTCACGGTCACGTAGATGCGGCGTCCCCGGTCCGCGGCAAGCTGCCTGATCCTGCGCAGCTGATCAAGGGTGAAGTTCTGCGCCCCTTTGCGCGCCGAGAACTCCTTCAATCCAAGATATACCCCGTCAGCGCCCGCCTCGAATGCGTGATATGCGGACAGAAAGCTGCCGCCGGGCGCGAGAAGCTCGGGCTTTTTCACGTTGGGCTTCCCGCGTGGGAGAGCTTCGCCACGGCCTCGACGTGCGAGGTCTGGGGGTAAAAATCGAAGAGGCGCATCTCCTCCAGGATGTATCCTCCGATGATAAGCGCGCCAAGGTCCCGGGCAAGCGTTACGGGATTGCAGGAAACGTAAACGAGCCTCCGAGGCGCGGCAGCGGCAAGATATTCGCGGACCTCGACGCCGAGGCCGGGACGCGGCGGGTCCACGATGACCGCATCCAGCGCCCCGGCGCCAGGACGAGGCGCCGCGCCCGAAGCGATCCATTGCTCCAGGCTCAAGGGGTGGAACTCATGCGTGATTGCTTGTGCATCGCGGCCCCGGACCGGATCCCTGCCGGCGAAGCCAGCCACATTGCGGCGAGCGTAGGAAAGGCTCATGGCGCTGGACTCGACGCAGATGATACGCGCGAACCGGTCCGCGATAAAAGAGCCGAACAGCCCGACCCCGCAGTACAGATCAGCCGCGGCATCGCCGGACAGCCCCTCAAGCGCCCACGGCACAAGCCTTTCCAGCACGGCAAGGTTGGCCTGGAAGAAGCACCCGATGGAAAAGAAAATGTCCCGCCCGCACACCCGGGCCGCAATGTCCCGATTGTCGTCGCGGCCCTCAATGGATACATTCTCATCGCTTGCAAACACGGTGAACCGGTCCAGACCCTCAGGCGCCGACGATTTTTCGGTGAATACCCGGTTGATGGGCCCGGCAACAATCGGACACGCGTCGATTGCCACGATCCTGTTGCTCCGCGCGGCCATGTACCCGAGAGCCCCTTGCTCGTCCCTATGGATCTGCGTCCGGTTGCGGCAGCCCCAAGCCGGGGAAGGCTCGATCGGGATCGCCTCTTGCCTGATCCTGCCGATCCTGAGAAGCGTTTCCTGGACGGTTAAAACTTTCTGCCGGAGCTGCTCATCGTAGCTGATGTGCAGCCAGTCGCAGCCGCCGCATACGCCGGCAAACCGGCACCCGGGCGGAGCCATCCTGTACCGCGACGGCTCGATCACCCCCTGCAGCGCAGCCCTGTCGTAATCCTTGCGCCGCTCCACAATGGACACGCTCACCCGTTCGCCGGGCAGGACTCCGGGTACGAACACTGCCTTGCCGTCCAGGTGCCCGAGACCTTCGCCGCCCGCGACGAGCTTTTCGATCGCCAGATCTTTCACCAGTAGATGTAGCGCTGGAAGTCCACGCGCTCCCGAGGGGTGAGGGCGTCGAGGTCCGGTATGAGGTAGTGGTTGTCGTCGACGTCGATGAGGACCTTTCCGTTCCGACCAAAATCCACCGCACGGTCCTGGGCCCAGCGCATGAAGAACGAGAGATCGCCCTTGTCCGTGGACACCTGGAGAAAGTGCATGTTGTACTTCATCTCGATGGATTGCAGGCGCGTCACGGTATGGATGAAGTAGCGGCGGGCAAGGGCCTGGCGCACGAGGGCCGCGTCGCTTTCGGGGAACTCGGCGAGGTCCCGGATGACGCCCACCTCCATGTCCTGGTCCTCGGCGGTCTGCACGATGGAGATATAGCCGTTCGGATACGCAACGGGAAACGCATACGCCGTGTAGATCCCGCCGTAGATGCCCTCCGCCTTCATGGTCACGTGCAGCGCGCCGAGGTTGCCGAGGTGGATGCGGCAGTTTTCCGGGGTGAGAAAACGTATCTGCGTTCGGTCGGCGTTCGCCGGCGCGCTCTCCCGGCCATTCAGCGCCCCGCTCATTTCTTCGCCATCTCCTTCTTCACGGTGAGCGAATCGACGCTGGGCTCCCGGGACAGCTCGGTCTGGATCTTCACCAGCTTGTGGTAGAGGCCGCCCAGCGCGAGCAGCTCCTCGTGCGTTCCCATTTCAATGATCTGGCCGTATTCCATCACGATGATCCTGTCCGACGTTTTCAGCGTGGACAAGCGGTGGGCGATGGCGATCGAGGTCCTCCCCTTGGTGAAACGGCTGAGCGCCTCCTGGATGAGCTGCTCGCTTTCCGTGTCCACGTTGGAGGTGGCCTCGTCCAGGATCAGCACCTTCGGATCGTACAACAGCGCGCGCGCGATGGACGCCCTCTGGCGCTCTCCGCCTGAGAGCCCGGCGCCGCGCTCGCCGATGTAGGTGTCATACCCCAGGGGATGGCGGATGATGAAGTCGTGGGCATTGGCGGCCTTGGCTGCGGAGAGCACCGTCTCGGGCTGCGCGTCGAGGTTTCCGTAGGTGATGTTCGCGTGGATCGTGCCGCGGAAAAGGAAGGATTCCTGCAGCACGATCCCGATGGTCCGGCGCAGGTCATTGGGGTCGATCTCCCGCACGTCGATCCCGTCCACGAGTATCCTCCCTTCCTCCACGTCGTAGAACCGGGCAAGGAGGTTCACCAGCGTCGTCTTGCCGGAGCCGCTTTTACCCACGATTCCCAGATGCTCACCGGGCTGTATCTCGAAGGAGATGTCCTTGATCACGGGCTCATGGCGGTTGTAGCCGAAGGTGACGTGATCAAACACGATGTGCCCCTTCGGATCGGCCAGGCGGCGCGGTCGGGAGGACGGCGTTATTTGCGGAGAGGTGTCCATGATCTCGAACACGCGTTGCGCCGCGGTGAGGAACCGGGTCACCCAGTCGGTGAGCTGGGAGAGGTTGGTCATGGGCGCGTAGAACATGGCCAGATAGTTGAGGAACGCCATGAGGGAGCCGAGGCTGAGGCCCTGGCCCTCGATCACGCTTCTGCCCCCCACCACCCAGACGATGAGCCCTCCCATGCCGAAGATGAGGCCCATGACCGGGTTGAACACGCTCGTGGTGTACTCCACCCCCCGGGTGGAATCGCGCACGTAGTCGCCCGTCTTGGCGTACCGCTCCTCCTCGCGTGATTCCTGGCCGAAGGCCTTCACCACCCGCATGCCGGAGAGTATGGAGCTGAGGGAGCCGTTCATCCGGCTCCAGCCCTCCCAGACCCGGTAGTAGCGGGGATAGATCCGGCGCCAGTAGAAGGTGCTGGCAAAGACGACGATGGGCGCCGGAAGGAGCGTCCACAGGGCGAGCTTCCACGAGATGCTGAACAGCATCACCCCGGTCACCACGAGCACGACCATCTGCGCCAGCAGCCCCTGGATGGCCTGCCGCACGAAGTCCTTCATGGCCTCCGTGTCATAGCTGACCCGGCTCACCAGCGTGCCGACGTTGTGCCTGTCGTAGTAGTCCACGCTGAGCTCATTGAGCCTGCGGAAGAGCTGCTTGCGCAGATCGCTCGTGATCTGCGTGCCGACCCGGCTTACCAGCCTGCCGTTCACCATGTTCATGGCGCCGGTCACCAGCTGCGTGAGGAAGAGCACGCCGACGAGGAACAGCAGGCCCAGCACGTGCACGTCCAGCCTCGGATTGGCCATCAGGACGGCGCGGGAGATCGTGTCCCAGAGCGGCAGGGGCAGCTTCAGCGCCTGTCCCGATCCCGCCTTCACGCTCACCACGTTGTCCACCAGCATGCCGATGAGCCGGGCGGGGACCATCTGCAGGGCAATGATGATCATGAGCACGGCAAGCATGATCGCGGCGAAACCGGAGTACGGCCGCATGAGCTGAAGCACTCGCGAGGCAACGGCGCCCTGGTTGATGCAGCGACGGCAGATGTCGCCCTTGAACTCTAGGGTCATGCCGCAGGTCGGGCACTTGCGCGGGTCCTCGTCATCCTCCGGGCCGACGTAGACTCTCTTGCCCTTGCGCCAGTCCTCCAGCTTCCGCGCCGCCTTGTGGAAGGTATCAGCCCGCGCATTGGAGTACGCGAGGATCTCCACGTACACGCCGTCCACCAGCGCCTCGACGAAGCCGCCGCCGATCCCCTGCCGGGTGCGGATCTCCGCGACGCTGTTTTTCTCTATTGCGTGGCGCACAAGGCTCGCGTGCCCGCCCCGGGCCGGAGCCACGGTCACTATCCGCTCCGCGTTCGCCGCCAGGTAGACCGGCTCATAGGTGCCCGACAGGTTGAGGTCGGTCTCCGCGCACAGCCAGAAGCCTGAAGGGTCGATCCCTTCCGCCGCCAGGCCGGAGGCGAGCGCGGACGGAAGCTCGTGGTTGAGAAGGACGGAGCGATTCACCGCCATCGCGTCCCTCACGAAAAGAAGCGCGCCTCCACCATCGCGCACAGGCAATGGTAGACGGGCAGGTGCAGCTCCTGGACCTCGAAGGTCCGGGTGGCCGGCACGGCG
This sequence comes from Spirochaetia bacterium, assembly GCA_049519415.1. Classification (GTDB taxonomy): domain Bacteria; phylum Spirochaetota; class Spirochaetia; order SZUA-6; family Fen-1364; genus Fen-1364. The sequence goes on along the minus strand of JBEKQU010000007.1, from coordinate 93,708 downwards.
ATCAGGATGTCGCACAGGCCGGCCATTTTCCCGCCGGCGCGTCCGGTGAGCCCAATAGTCTTCATCCCGACCGCCCTGGCCGCGCATAATGCCGCGCGAACGTTCGCGGCATTACCCGACGTGCTGATGCCAAGGAGCGCATCGCCGGACCTGCCGTACCCGACGGTTGCCTGCGCGTAGGCAAGCTCCGGGCTCACGTCGTTGCCGAAGGCCGAGAGAAGCGCCGCTCCCGCGGCAAGACTGATGGCGGGAAGCGCGCCCTGGAGCTTTTCCGCGAGCGCGCGCCCCAGCACCGCATCCGTAGCGCGGAGACGCGCGCGGAGATCCTCCGGCAGCGGCCGGGATTTAAGGAATCCCTTCATCAGCTCTCCCACGATGTGGTCCGAGTCTGCGGCGCTGCCGCCATTGCCGCACACCAGGAGCCTGCCACCGGCGCTGAAGCAGTCCACCAGAACGCGATACGCCGCTTCGATATCCGTCCGGCAGGACGCCAGGCCGGGGTATCGCTCCACAAGCTCGTCAAGATGCGTCATCCAGCAGCCTCCCCCTCGCGCCTGACTTCGCGTGCAAGGCCGTCGGCGGCCACCGACAGGCACGCGTAGTCCCCGATGCTCTCCCCCAGCGCGGCGGGCACGACCTGGCAGACGCGGGCGGCGCCGGGAAGAGCCTCCCGCGCGATCTCAACGTCCATGTTCGGCTGGAGGAATCGCCTGCATCGGGCGAATATGCTTCCGATTACGATCCGTTGCGGGTTGATGATGTCGATGATCATGGCCAGGCCACGGCCGAGATATCTCCCGCAATCCGCGAGCACTTCGATTGCCAGCGGATCCCCGTTTTCCGCTGCTTCGCCGACCATCCGCGACGTGAGGGACGCAAGGGCATCCTTGTCCGGACAGAAGGATGCGGACCCTCCCTCCGCCCACCGCTTCTCCACCGCGGCGCGGGCCATCTTGGCGATGCCGCTGCCGCTGCAGAATGCTTCAAATGCGCCCGTCTTGCCGTACCCCTCGGGACCCTCCTCGGCGATTCTCACGTGGCCCACCTCGCCGGCAAGATCATTGGTGCCCTCGTACAGCCTGCCATCGATGATGAGCCCGGCGCCCATGCCCGTGCCGAACGTGAGAAACACCATGTTCCGGGTTCCCCTGCCGGCCCCGAAACGCCACTCGGCGAGCGCGCATGCGTTGGCGTCGTTCTGAAGGAACACCCTGCACCCCATGCCCTTTTCGAGCTCCCGGGTGATTGGCACCTCGTTCCATCCCGGGAGGCCAGGGGGGGATTGGATAATGCCCGCGCGGCTGTCCAGCGGCCCGCCGCAGCTCACTCCCGCTCCTGCCGCGTCCTCGGAAAGGGCATGGCGCCGAATGAGCCCGCGCGCCTCTTCAATGATCATGCGGGTTGTCTCGCGCCAGCCGCGCGCGCGCGGCTCCGTCGGGAACACTGCTCGATCGAGAATCGACATGCCGTCCGGCCGCGCCCTTCCCACGACGACCGCGGTCTTTGTTCCGCCGATATCGACTCCGGCCAGGATCCCCACACTAGCACTTCTCATTTTGCACCTTTAGCGGTTTATAGAGAAGCGAAAACTGCCAAACGGCATTGAAACCATAGCGCAAAATGAGAAGTGCTTATAAAGGAGACGCATGCTGAGGATTGCTGCTCCCACACCCCCTCCCATGGAAAACAAGTGTAGCATTCATTCGGCTGGCGTAACAATGGCCTTCGAATAGCAACGAAAAGCAGAGATACAGATTTGTAGCCGCCGGGAGCAAGATCCTACATCATTGTATGATTGTCCGTTTTCGTGGGTCGATCAGGGTGATGGTAAGTACTTTACCTGCATAGGTTTAAAATATACACTTGAGATGGCATGGGATTTGCTAAAAAAAGACGTGGAGTAATGTCCACCCCCTCCCCATCCGCTCCCGACGCGCTGGCGCGTTACGCGGCGCGGTAGCGGCCTTCGGCCGAGGCCCGGGAGGGGCCATCAAACAAGGAGGACACGCATGAGCATCGGCAAGACACCCAAGGAGATCGTATCGTTCATCGCGACGGAGAAGGTGGAGGTCGTGGACCTGAGGTTCATGGACTTCCCCGGGTTATGGCAGCACTTCTCCATCACGGCTCGCGAGCTGTCGGAGGAGGTTTTCGAGAAGGGGCTGGGATTCGACGGATCGAGCATCCGCGGCTGGCAGGCGATCAATGAGTCGGACATGCTCGTGAAGCCCGTGGCAGACACCGCGTTCGTCGATCCCTTTCTCGCCGCCAAGACCCTCGTCCTGATCTGCAACATCTGCGATCCCATCACCAGTGAGGACTACACCCGGGACCCGCGGAACATTGCGCGCAAGGCGGAGGCGTTCCTCAAGGGGACCGGCCTTGCGGACATCCCCTATTTCGGGCCCGAGTGCGAGTTTTTCATCTTCGACGACATCCGCTACGACCAGAACGAGCACGAGGGCTACTACCACATCGATTCCGCCGAAGGGCGCTGGAACACGGGCAGGCAGGAGAATCCCAACCTCGGGTACAAGATCCGCTACAAGGAAGGATATTTCCCGGTGCCTCCCACCGATACCCTGCAGGACATCAGGAGCGAGATGATGCTCACCCTGGAGTCCATCGACGTTCCCATCGAGGTACAGCACCACGAGGTGGCCACCGCCGGGCAGTCGGAGATCGACATGCGCTTCAACAACCTCCTCACCATGGCCGACAACGTTTTGAAATACAAGTACGTGGTGAAGAACACGGCCAAGAAGCACAACAAGGTGGTCACCTTCATGCCCAAGCCCCTGTTCGGCGACAATGGGAGCGGCATGCACGTGCACTTCTCCCTGTGGAGGGCCGGGAAAAACCTCTTTGCCGGCGACGGATACGCGGGGCTCTCCCAGATGGCATTGTACGCCATCGGCGGCCTGCTGAAGCATGCCCCGTCGCTCCTGGCCTTCGCCACGCCCACGACGAACAGCTTCAAGCGGCTGGTGCCCGGCTTCGAGGCTCCTGTCAACCTGGCGTACTCCCGCAGGAACCGCAGCGCCTGCATCCGCATCCCGATGTACTCCCCCGCCGCCAAGGCCAAGCGGCTGGAGTTCCGCTGCCCCGACCCGAGCTGCAACCCCTATCTCACGTTCTCCGCCATGCTCATGGCCGCGCTCGACGGGATCCAGAACAAGATCGATCCGGGCCAGCCGCTGGACAAGGACATCTACGACCTGCCGCCGGAAGAGCTGGCCGCCGTGCCCAAGACGCCGGGATCTCTGCGCGACGTGCTCGCGGCCCTTCGAAACGACCACGATTATTTGCTCAAGGGCGACGTCTTCACGACCGACGTGATCGAGACGTGGATCGACTACAAGATGAAGAACGAGGTCCTCGCCCTCGACCTGCGGCCGCACCCCTGGGAATTCATGCTCTACTTCGACATCTGAACAGCCCTCCTCACCTCACCCACAAAGGCCCCCCTGCACGGGGGCCTTTGCGTTTGTCCCTCAGCCTGATCCATGGTATCATGCTCCTCCATGAGCACATTGCAGATGAGCGTTCCTGACTGGTGTTTCTTCAAGGAGGGCGGAGACGCCTCCGCGTATTATGCGCGCTTGAAGGCGATCGGCTATACCGGCGTTGAGCTTGTCGACCCGGCCCGGTGGGAAGCGGCCAGGGCCGCGGGTCTTCAGATCGTAAACCTCGCCGCGCCGGGCATGCAGGACGGCGTCAACAAGCAGAGCAACCGCGCGGCGCTCGTGCCCCAGATCCGCCAGTCCATGGAAACGGCGAAGGCCAATGGCATCCCCCAGGTGATCGTGTTCAGCGGAAACCGCCAGGGCCAGGACGACAAGGACGGTCTGGCGCAGTGCATCGCGGTCTTCAAGAATCTAGCGCGCGACGCGGAGAGCCTCGGGGTGACCCTGGCCTTCGAGATGCTCAACAGCATCGACCACGTCGACTACATGGCGGACGGCTCGCGCTTCGGCTTCGACCTGGCAAGGGCCGTGAGCTCTCCCCGGTTCAGGGTGCTGTACGACATCTACCACATGCATCGCATGGGCGAAGACGTGCTTTCCGATCTTTCCACGCACGCGGAATACATTGCCCACCTGCACGTGGCCGGAAGCCTCGGCCGGGGGTTTCCCGGCACCCGTCAGGAGATCGAGTATGCCCGCATCGTGAAGAGCGTCACATCCGCCGGTTACAAGGGGTTCTGGGGCCAGGAGTTTCTGCCCTCGAAAGACGATCCTTTTTCCGAACTTGAAGCAGCGTTCATGCTCTTCTCACGGTACGCCTCAGCGTGACAAGTTGCCCCGGATGAGGGCGGCAAGCTCCCGCGGATCAGTCTCGTCCAGACGAGACAGCACCCTCTTCCAGCGATAGGCGAAGCTTCCCTGCTCCTGGCCGGGGAGATGGTCAAAAAGCGAATCAAAAGCCTTCCGCCTGCGCCGATACTCCTCCTGAATATGGCGGATTCTCCTCTCCAACGCGTCCAGGTACGCCTCGGCGAACCCCTTCACATCCACAAGGAAGCTCTCCCGCCGGCGGATAGGCAGCGTGTACTTGGGGGTGAACTCGGCCAGAGGACTGGCATAGTCATTGAACGCGCCCGTGTGGTCCGCCACCACGATATCCGCCGGCATGCCCCGATCGTCGACGACCATCACCTCGTCGCCGTCGTCGAACAGCGGAATCCCCAGGGAATCGCACCTGCCGACGATGAGGTTCGACGCCGCGGCATGGCCGAGCAGCCGGGCGCAGCCCAGCGCGTACTCCGGCGACTCGAAGCGGCGCGCCGGCAGCTTATCCGTCGCCGTGCCCCTGATGTATTCACGCTCGAAGTACGGGGTCCAGATGGGAAACGCCCCGCCCTCCCGGGTCACGTAGGGTTCGCTGATCCTGCGCGCCGTGACGCGCAGGGGAAGGTTCATGCCGAGCTGCCTGCATCCCAGCCGCCGGTCCAGGATGTACTCCGTGTACTCTTCCGCGTGGATCATGGCGTCCAGGAGGCTGTATCCCTCGTCCAGGAACTCGCGCACGCCCTTCTTCTGCATCCGGATGATCGTGACGATCTCCTCGGGAATCTGGCGTTGCTTCAGCACGGCGATGTAGACGTCGCGGCGGCCGCGCGCAATGGGCCTGTGGGAGAGCGATCCGATGACCCGTCCCACGTTGACGTGCTCCAGGTCCCCGTACTCGCGGACAAAGTTGAAGATGAGCTTCCGCGGCTTCTCGTCACGCAGCCGCTGCGCATCGGGCTCCTCCCCCTCCGCCGCCTGTTCCATTGCCGGATCGAAGACGATCTCCCCCTCCTCGATACGGCCTCCGGGGAGCCACTCGATCTGCAGGAAGAACTCCGGGCTCAGGCCGAGCAGGGTTTCCTCCGCGGAAAGCTCGTCCTCCCTGCCGACCAGCACGGAGACCATGCGGTTCCTCCACTCGACGGTGTTGGGATCGTCGCGGCGCAGCTCCGGCTTCACGCTCGCCCGGTAGATTTCCATGAGGCCGGCCCACGCGCGCCGCACGTCGGCAAGCGGCATGGCCTGAAGGTCCCGGTGCGCCCATTCGGCGCGCGGGATGCCGGAGCCGGGGGGAAAGAAGGCCAGCTCGGGATAGCCTCCCGCGTTTCTCCTGCCCAGGAAATCCAGGATCTCCTCCAGCTGGCCGCGCAGCGACTCGTCGTCCAACCCGCCGATCTCTTCGAGCTTCTGGCAGGTGAGGTAGCGCACGCCCGTGACCGTGCTGTAATAGTAGATTTCCCGGCCGCCGATCCCGACGCGCGCCGATTCGATCATCTCGCGCATCTCCTCAGGAGTCTTGGGCAGGGGTGTGATCCTCCACAGCTCGCCGCGCTGCCTGATGGCGTCGCGCACCGTGGCGTTGAGCACCCCGAGGAAGCGTATCGTGTGCTTGGGGAAGAGCCTCTGCAGCATCTCGTCAGCGAGAAACGCGAGGGGCAAGTTCTCTGGATCCGGCCTGATGTGGATGGCGTCGTTCTCCACGATCAGGTCCACCGCATCCTGCCATTCCGCATCCTGCTCCTGCCGGGACAGCGGCGGCCTGCCCTCCCCGCGCAGCCGCTGCGAAAGATAATCCAGGAACGCCTGCCGCTGAGTCACATGCATGCCGGGGAGGGTGACGAGCGCATCATGCTTGGGGAATGCCGTCGCGATCCGGGACAAAAGCCGGCCGGATGCATCCCGGGCAAACGGCGGCTCGCCTATAATGACGATGCCGGCGGCCACTTGTTCCTCATCCCCTCGTGTATCCTAGCGCATAGCCGGTTTCGTACAGGGCCACGATGTTTTGCGGGGGGCTCACGGCCTGGATGTTGTGGCACGGCCCGAGGATATAGCCTCCTCCGGCGCCGAGGATCCGCAGGTTGTCCTGCACCTCCTGCCGGACATCATCCACCGTGCCGAACGGCAGGGTCCGTTGATTGTCCACCGCGCCGTGGAAAATGAGCCGGTCCCCGAAATCCTTCTTCAGCCCTTCGCGCTCCATGCCCCCGCACCGCCACTGTATCGGGTTCAGCACATCGATCCCCGCCTCTATCATGTCGGGGATGATGCGCCGCACCCCTCCGTCATTATGGTGGAACACGAACGCGCCGGCCTGGTGCGCCAAGTCGATGATCCGCTTCATCCGGGGTATGAAGAATTGGCGGATCTGCGCTGGGGAGAACATGAGGCCGTCCTGGGACCCCATGTCCTCGGCCACGTAGGAGAGGGTCACCCTGCCGGGGATTGCCTCGTAAATGCGCCGGGAGTTTTCGCATGCAAGATCGAACAGCCTGTCCAGGCACCAATGGGCGATGTCCGGTTTTTCCACGAGGTCCATGAACGCACGCTCATCTCCGCGGAGGTTCTTGTAGATCAGGAACGGCTCGGAGCCGCCGCCCTGCACGGGAAAGCCGCTTCGCGCGGCCGTCTGGTCCGGGATGCCCGAGTAGTCCCACCAGTCCGGGCTGGGCCATCGATACCCCTTCTTCACATCCTCCAAGGTTTCGTATTCGGCCAGGGGGTGATGGACGCATTCCCGGTAGCTCCCCGTGCCGTACCGCACGTCCCTGTAGCGGCAGCCGAACTCGTCCGAATCGCCGGGAATCGCCGGTCCGGTGTAGCGCGGTCCGACTGTCAGCGGCTTGTCGATGTGCAGCCGGTGGAACAAGGCCAATTCATCGGCGCAGCCAAGATGCTTCAGCAGCCCGCGCGTTGCCTCCTCCGTTGCCCAGTAATCCATGGGCACCCTGTCGGGGGACTTTCGCGTCAGGACCGCGAGCCATCTCTCTCTTGGGCTCATTGAATCTTTCGGCATACTTCTCTCCCGGGGATTCATGTCACGTGTCAGCGATTGTGTCAACACTGCCGGCAGGCGGCAACCGGGGCATGGCTCCAAGGATTTGCTTTATGAAAATCCTTGACAGGATAGTGAATGTGAGCAACGATATAAAAAAATGTGATAAACCACCGGCTAGGAGGAAGTAGTAATATGGAAAACACCCAACGACAAAGAATTTCATTGAAAAGTGCATGGATGGTATTCCCCATGATTGTTGTCATTGCTCTCACGTTGGCGGGATGTCCCCCGGTAGATACTCCAGTGAATGTTGCGGTAACAGGGGTGAGCGTGAGTCCGACGACCGCGTCGCTTGATGTTGGAGGTACGCAGCAGCTGACCGCGACGGTTGAGCCATCAAACGCTACCAACGCGGCCGTGACATGGTCAACGAGCGCCGCAAATTGCGCCACGGTGAGCTCTTCAGGGCTGGTAACAGGGATGGCGGCGGGAAGCGCAACAATCACGGTGGAAACAGCGGATGGCGGCAAGACCGCGACCTGCGCGGTGACGGTGACGGAGCCAACCCCTGCGCCGGCATGGACGACCGTGTTCCTAGACAACTTCAACCGCGCGGATACCACCGGCAGGGATTTGGGCGCTGACTGGACGACAATGGGGTCTGGTACCGACGAAATTACAATCCACAACAATCAGGTTCACTCGGTCTTTACGACAACAATCGAGGGCCAAAGCCAAGGGGCGGGCGCAGTCTACAAGGGTGCTGTTGACTACGCGAAGCCATTGCGCGTCTCAGTGAAAGCAATTATCGACACGGGCGGCCATCCAGAATCGCCGAAAGAGTTTCTCGGACTCGAGATAAACACACAGATCACCTACGAGGGATACTATACTTCTTTGGTATTTGATAGTGAGACCGACCACCTTTTCCTGAAACTCGCCCGGACGGATGGAGAAAACGACGTTGCTTCGCCAATTCCAGCGATGTACGATGTTACTGACTCGGTGCCCCCAGGGAACTGGTACATTTTCGAAATAGAAACCAGCGGGTCGACAATTACGGCACGGATAAAAAACTCCACGGGGACAACCACAATCGGTACGGTCAGCATTACCGATCTAACGCCGATCTCCGGCGGAGCTGTGGTCTTCTATAATTACATCGTGGACGACACACAGACGCCGATGTCCGGTTATTCCGCTGATTTCGATGATTTCCTGATCGAGTCATACCGGTGAAAACGATGTCGTCTGGATGGTGAGGCACGGGGCAAGGAGGCAGCCGCCGCCGGCAGGCGGCTGCATTTCTGCTATCATTTTTTAGAGTTTTCTATGCCGGAAATCCAACCCGACAACCCCCTTCTTTTGAACATGGACCCGCGCCTTGTCAGGGAACACCTGACGCGGCTCGATGCCCGGTACTTCCAGCGGTTCTCGGAGGAAGAGATCGCGACACACGTGGAAGGGCTTGCGCTCCTTGGCCCTGAATGCCCGGTGACGCTGCGGGTCGGCCGGGAACGGGGTGGCGGGCTCACGTGCACGGTGCTTGCATTCGATCATCCGGGCGCATTCTCCGCCATCGTGGGGATCCTGTCTTCCCTGGGCTTTGACATCAACGCCGGGGATATCTTCACCTGGGCTCCCCCCTCCGCGGACACGCCGATGGATATCGGATTGAGACGAAGGCGCATCGTGGACCATTTCACCGGCACCGTCACGGCGCGTCAATGGGACGACTCGTGGCCGACGCGCCTGCGCGAACGGCTGGAGCAGGTCTTCGGCCTGATGGAGCGCGGCGGAGAGGCCCCGGCCCGGGCGCGGCAGATCGTCAACGAGCTGGCGGCAAGCGCCATTGGGGAGATCACGATCTCCGCGGGCTCGGTCCTCTACCCCGTACAGATAGAGGTGAGCGGCTCCGCGCAGGGCCATACGCGCATGCGCGTGCTCTCCCAGGATACCCCCTTCTTCCTCTTCACCTTCTCCACCGCCCTCACTCTCCAGGAGGTGTCCATAGAGTGCGTCACCATCCGCACCGAGGGGGGGAGGATCGAGGACGAGTTTGAGTTCGTGGACGCGGCCGGCCAAGGCATCGAGGACCCCGCGCGCATAGACCGGATCAAGCTTTCCGTGCTGCTCACCAAACAGTTCACCTCCTTCCTGGGGAGCGCGCCCGATCCCCTCGCGGCGCTTTTGCGGTTCGAGCAGCTCGTGAAGGACGTGCTCATGATGCCCCGGCAGGGGAAGTGGGTGCAGATGCTCTCCGACCAGGCCGTGCTCCGCGACCTCGCGCAGCTGCTCGGCGCGAGCACCTTCCTCTGGGAGGACTTCGTGCGGCTGCAATACGAGGAGCTGCTCCCCATGCTCGCGCCGCACATGGGCGGCGCGCATTTCTCAGAGCCGCTGGAGCTGCTTCCCGATCGCTTGTCCGCGGTCCTGGCGGGCGCCGGGGACACGGAAGAGTTCGCGCGGCGCCTGAACGATTTCAAGGACAGGGAAATCTACCTCTTCGACCTGGACCACATCCTCACCTCGCGCCGTTCGACTGAGGCGGATGCGTTCGAATCCGATTTCCTCCTCCTGAGCCGGCGTCTCACGGCGCTCGCCGAGTGCGTGGTAAATGCCGCCGCGGCGCATGCATGGGACGCGCTTGCGCGCCGGTTCGGGGAGCCGCACACCGTTGCGGGGCTGCCGGTGCGTTACGCCGTGGTGGGACTGGGAAAGCTGGGCGGAGTGGCCCTGGGATACGCGTCAGACATCGAGATCATGTTCGCCTACAGCGACAGCGGGTCCACTGCCGGGCCCGAGCGCATAGAGAACGCGGAGTTCTTCGACCGGATGGTGCGCGAGATCCTGAGGCTGGTGCACGCCAAGCGGGAGGGGATCTTTCACATCGATCTTCGGCTGCGGCCGTACGGCGCCGCGGGCCCCCTTGCGTGCAGCCTGGAGAGCTTCTGCACCTACTATGCCCGCGGAGGCCCGGCGCATTCATACGAGAGGCTGTCATTGGTCCGGCTGCGCGCCGTGGGAGGAGACGGCGCCTTCGGCGGCCAGATCGAGAGGCTGCGCGACGAGATGGTCTACTCGGCGCAGAGCATCAACCTGGCCGAGCTGCGGGAGCTGCGCGCCCGGCAGGTCCAGGAAAAAACGGCGCAGGGATTGAACGCGAAGTTCAGCCCCGGCGCGCTGGTGGACCTGGAGTACGCGGTGCAGATCCTCCAGGTGCTGCGCGGCGCGGCGGAACCGGCGCTGCGCACCCCCCGGATCCACGAGGCGCTCGCGGCCCTGGCCTCCATCGGGGTGGTGGAGAGGGAGGACGCCGCGGAGCTGGTGACCGCCTACCGATTCTTTCGAAGGCTCATCAATGGCCTGCGCATGCTGCGCGGATCGGCGCGGGATCTCGTCCTGCCCAAGCTGGATTCCGACGAGTACCTGCACCTCGCGCGCCGCATGGGTTATGGCGCGGAGCCGCAGAGCACCCCCGCGCAGAAGCTGCACCTGGACTTCGAGGCGCACACGGCGGCCGTTCGCGCCTTTGTGGAGCGCCACTTCGGCAGGGACAGCATCCCCGGCGCGCCCGTCGTGACCGTGGCGGACCTCGTGCTCTCCGACACCGTGCCTGAAACACTCGCGCATCAGGCGCTGGCGAACCGTGGATTCTCAGATCCGGCCCGGGCCCTGCACAACCTCCGCCGTATCGGCGGGGAAGCGGAGCGGAGAATGCTTTTTGCCCGGCTGGCCATCCTGGCATGCGACGTGCTCGCGCGCAGGCCGGACCCGGACATGGCGCTCAACAACTGGGAGAGGTTCCTCCACGCGCTTCCCGACCCCCAGGCGCACCTGGCACAGATGCTCTCCCAGCCCATGCGCCTGGAGATACTCTTAAGCATATTCTCCGCGAGCCAGTTCCTGGCCGACACGCTGGTGCGCGATCCCCGCCTCCTGGATTCCATCGGCAGGCAGGAGGTCATCCACGCCCCGCGAACCAGCGCGGAGATCGCCGAGGAGCTTGCCGCGCTCTCGGCTCGGACAGCCGGGCGCGACGAATGGAGAGATCTCGTGCGCCGGTTCCGCCGAAGGGAGATCCTGCGCATCGGCGCGCGCGACATCTGCCTGGGCACGCCGACGCAGCGGATCATGGAGGAAATCTCCGATCTGGCCGACGGAGTGATCGCCGCGGCACTGGCGCGCATCCGGTCCCAGGAGCACGACGGCTCCGGGAGGGAGAATGCGGGCCGGGTGCTGGGCTTCTGCGTGATCGCCTTTGGCAAGCTCGGCGGAAGGGAGCTGAATTACAGCTCGGACATCGATTTGCTGGGGCTGTGCACGGGGGACGGGGACCACGATCCCGAGGAGCCGGCCACGCGGATCATGGAAGCCCTCCGGGCCGATCTTTCCGCCCATACCACGGAGGGCTATGCATACCGCGTGGACCTGCGCCTCCGTCCCTATGGCAGCTCGGGGCAGCTTGTCTTCACGCTCTCAGCGCTCACCGACTACTACACGCGCAGGGCGGCGCTGTGGGAGCTGCAGGCGCTCCTGAAGGCGCGTCCCGTGGCCGGCAATCTAGCCGTAGGCCAGGCTTTCCTCGATTCCGTGCGCAATCTGCTCCTCGCGCCCCACGCGCAGGGGGAGGTTGCATCCACCATCGACCGGCTGCGCAGGCAAGCCATACGCGCCCTTTCCCGCAGCATCCTCAACCCGACGGACATCAAGACGGGCCTGGGCGGGCTTCGCGACGTCGAGTTCCTGGCGCAGGGCTTGCAGCTCGTGCATGCGCACGATCACCCCCGGCTCCTCGGCGGCGGAACCTTGCCCGCTCTTCGGGCGCTGGCCGATGCCGGAATCCTGCCCCTCCCCATCGTCGAGCAGCTCTCGGCCGATTACCTTTTCCTGCGCCGGGTCGAGCATTTCCTCCAGATCTACGAGGACAGGCAGACGCACAGCCTTCCCCGCGACCCAGCGCAGCTGCGCGCCCTCGCCCGGCTCATGATGGGCAGCGGCGCGACAGCGGAACAGCTTCTCTCCGCTCTCACGGAGCGTTTCAACAGGGTGCAATCCGCGTATGTCACATACATGAGCCGCTGAGCTAGCCCAGCGCGCCGACCGCTTCCTCCACGCTGCGCACGATGTCGCCCGACCTCACCAGCGCGGTCATGGCCTCGATATCCCGATGCAGCTCGCGATCGCGATCCAGAACGGGAATTGTATGCCGGCATGTTTTGTACGCCGCCTCGGTGCCGCGCCCCGGCCTTCCCTTTGTCAGGAGGTCCACGGCCTGGCACCCGCAGAGAAGCTCGATTGCGATCACCGCCTCCGCATTGGAGATGATGCTGCGGCACTTGCGCGCCGATATGGCGCCCATGCTGACATGGTCCTCCTTGTTCGCCGACGTGGGAATGGAGTCCACGCAGGCGGGATGAGCCAGGACCTTGTTTTCCGACACGAGGGCCGCGGCGGTGTACTGGGCAATCATGAACCCCGAGTTCAGGCCCGAATCGTTCACGAGGAAAGCGGGAAGTCCGCTGAGCTGCGGATTGACCAGGCGCTCGATCCTGCGCTCCGAGATGTTGGCCAGCTCGGCCGCGGCCATGCAGAGGTAGTCGGCTGCAAGAGCGAGCGGCTGTCCGTGGAAGTTGCCCCCCAGAAGGAACTCGCCGGTCTCGGGGAAGATGAGCGGGTTGGTGGTGGCGGAATCCAGCTCGATCTCCACCACGCGCTTCACGTGGCTGGCCGCGTCGCGGCTGGCCCCATGCACCTGCGGGGAGCAGCGCAGGGTGTAGGCGTCCTGGATCCTGCCGCACTCCTTGTGCGACGACATGATGGCGCTGTCCCTGGTGATGCGGTACATGTTGTCGGCCGCGGCAATCTGGCCGGGATGGGGACGGGCGCGATGGATCCGGGGATCGAACTGCACGTTGGTGCCCATGAGCACTTCAAGGCTGATGGAGCAGGCAATGTCCGCGGTGCGCGCAAGACGCTCCGCGTCGAGCACGGCAAGGGCCGTGATCGCGGCCATGACCTGCGTGCCGTTGATGAGCGCCAGCCCCTCGCCCGCTTCCAGGTGGACCGGCGAGAGGCCCGCGGCGGCGAGCGCCTCCCCGCCGGGCATCCTCTGGCCGCGATAGAAGGCATCACCTTTTGCAATGAGCACCAGCGCCAGGTGGGCCATGGGCGCCAGGTCGCCGCTCGCGCCGACGGAACCCTTCTCCGGCACCACCGGGACAACGCCCGAGTTCAGCAGATCCACGAGCGCCTGGAGGGTCTGCAGCCGCAGCCCCGCCCGCCCCTTGGACAGGTCCTGGATGCGCACCGCCATGATGGCGCGCACGATGTCGGCGGGAAAGGGATCCCCGACGCCGGCCGCGTGGCTCATGAGGATGTTCTCCTGAAGCGGCCTGGTCTGCTCCTGGGCGATGGCCACGTCGCACAGGGCGCCGAAGCCGGTGGTTACGCCGTAGACGGCCCGGCCCTCGCGCACCCATTTTTCAACAAGACGCCGCGCATCGATGACGCGCTGCCGCGCGCCGGGCGAAAGCTCCACCTTCGCCCCTCCGCGCGCAATGGCCCCAAGGGCATCAATGGAGAGGGGACCGTCGCCGATCACGCATTCCGTCATACCGTGCTCCATTTCCCCAGGCTTTGCTCGAGCGCGTGCTCCACCCCGCCTGCCGCCTCCTCCACCGCGGCGAGCGCGGCGAGCGCGCCAGCCGCGATAGAACGCCTGAGCGACTCGTCGGAGATGTCGGGCAGATTCACGCGCACATTGTACGCGGCTGAGAGCGCGCCCGCCCGCACCATCGCTCCGGCTGAGCCGGCGTCGGTGACGCAGGAGGGATTTCCTTTGCGCGCAACGCGCTCCACGATCCCGGCCAACCGCGCCAGCGTCTCCAGCGTTTCCAGCGGCACGCGCGCGGAATGAACGATCGCGTCCTGGGCGTCTTCTTGAGGCAGCTTCCGGGCGGCAACGACAGCCGTGAAGGCGTCGGCATCCTCGTCAACGAGCCGCCGAAGCCTTGCGCCGAGCAGCTCCGCGTTCTCCAGCGCTTCCTTCATCTCCGGCCACGAATCCGCCAGGCTCTTCTTGCCGAGCGTGACCCGGCAGACCATGCAGCACAGGGACGCGGCCATGGCGCCGGCCAGTGCCGCGGCGCTTCCTCCGCCGGGAGCCGGAGAAACGGATGCAAGCTCCCCCAGCAAGCTTTCGACGGACCGTTCGATGAGCTTCACGGAACCTCCCGAGGCGCGGCCTCCTCAGCAGCCGAACGCCACACTCTTTTCCCGGCCTTGTACACATCCGTCACAACGGGGGCCCCGGTTCTAAAGGCGAGGATTCCGGGAGTCTCCCCCTCCAGAAGGAGGAAGTCCGCGCTTTTGCCCGGCGTGATGCTCCCGGCGGCGGCTCCGATTCCCAAGGCGTATGCCGCGTTCAGCGTCGATGCGGTGAGCGCCTCGGGCACGGACATTCCCATCTGCACAACGGAAATCCCAAAGCAGAAAGGCATGGACTCGATGCAGGAGGAGCCCGGGTTGCAGTCCGTGGCGATCGCGACGGCAAGGCCCATCTCGATCATGGCGCGGGCCCGGGCATATGGCCTGCGCATGCTGAACGCGGTCAGTGGGAGGAGCACGGCGATCACCCCTGCCTCCGCCATGGCGCGCAGGCCCCGGTCCGAAGCTGCAAGAAGATGGTCCGCGGAGATCGCGCCCATTTGGGCCGCTAGGCCGGCCGCGCTCATGTCGTGAAGCTCGTCGGCATGCAGCTTGAGCCCAAGGCCTGCCGCGCGCGCGGCCTCCAGAATGCGGCGCGCCTGCTCGGGGCTGAAGGCCCCTTGCTCGCAGAAGACATCGCAGAACCGTGCCATGCCCGAGGCCGCCACCCGGGGCAGCATTTCCGCCGCAATGAACTCGACATATTCCTCCGCCCGGCCCGCAAACTCCGGCGGTACCGCGTGGGCGGCCATGAATGTCGGAACGACGGAGATCGGGGTCTCACGACCCAGCCTGGCAATGACGCGCAGCTGCTTCAACTCCGATTCCAGGGAAAGCCCGTATCCGCTCTTGATCTCGACGGTCGTCGTCCCGAGATGAAGCGCGGAAAGCGCCCGGTTCCGTGTGGCGCCGAATAGCTCTTCCTCTGAGCAGGATCGAACCGATTCGACGGAAGAGAGGATTCCCCCGCCCTTTTCAAGGATCGATAGATAGTCCGCGCCGTCCAGCCGGGAAAGAAACTCACGCTCCCGGGGCGAAAGAAAACAAAGGTGCGTGTGAGGATCCACAAAGCCCGGAATCATGCACCTGCCGCCGCAGTCGATTTCGATCCGCACGTCGCGCCTGGCTGCCGGGTCCAAGGCGCCGAGCACCCCGGTCTCGTCTCCCACGGCAACGATTCCGCCGTCCCGGCAAAGAAGCGCGCCCCTGTCCCACCGCGCCAATCTCCCCTGGGCGGGCCCGGCTGCCGGGTGACCGCTGTCCACCGGCGTGGCGATCCGGGCGTTGCGGAAAAGCGCCAGAGGCATCCTATGCCTTCTCCATCAAGTCGAGCAGCCGCAGGTCGAGCACCTGGGATGCATTGAATCCTGCCAGCTGCAGGGCATGCTCCGCTGTCGCGACCAATGCCTCGGCCGGCACCAGGCCGTAGATCTCGGTCTCCGCGACCAGGATGCCCCTGCGCGAAGCCTCGGCGCGCGCCCTCTCAAGAACCTCATGAAGGGGATTGACGCGATACTCCGTGACATTGATGCTCACCTGCACCATGCCGCGCTCGGCCAGCTCGATGCCCATGGCCTTGACATGGGAGAGACCGCCGCCGGAGGCGCGGATTGCTCTGGCGATGTCACGCGCCGCATTGATGTCACTGCTCTGCAGGTTGATGTTAAAGGCGATCAGGAAGGGCCGGGCGCCGATGGCCGTTGCGCCGGCGCTGGGGTGGATCACGGGCGCCCCGAAGTCCGGTGTCCTTTCGGGGTTCGCGATCTCTCTGACAAGGGCTTCGAACTGCCCCCTTCTGACATTTTCCAGTTTCCGCCGCTCCGGCCGCAATGCCGCATGCTCGTAGAGATACACGGGTACTCCAGTGGCCCGGGCATAGCGTTCGGCGAACCCGCGCGCCAGCGAAACACATTCGTCCATCGTGATGCCCCGGACCGGGACGAACGGTATCACATCCACGGCCCCGATCCGTGGATGAGCGCCGGTATGGACCCGGAGATCGATTGCGTCGACCGCGGTCCGGGCTGATTCCAGAAGCGATTCCTGGATCGGCTCCGGCTCGCCCACGAGGCTCACCACGAGCCTGTTGTGGTCGGGATCGGCGCGATGATCGAGCAGGTGAACGCCCGGCCTGTCGCGGAACGGCGCCACAATGGCGTCCATGACCCGCTCTCTTCTGCCCTCGCTGTAGTTAGGCACGCACTCGACGAGCTTCCGGCTCATTCGGTGCCGCTCTCCCGCGCGCGCTCTGCCGCCATGGGAATGGCCAGGCCCCGCTCACGCGCCGTCTCCAGGGCCTTTTCGTAGCCCGCGTCCGCGTGGCGAAGAACGCCCATGGCGGGATCGTTGCGGAGGACCGTGGTCACCCGCAGCTCCCCCTCATCGGTCCCGTCCGCCACCGTCACCTGGCCCGCGTGGAGCGAATACCCCATGCCCACGCCGCCGCCGTGGTGGAACGACGTCCAGCTCGCGCCTGACGCGGTGTTCACCATACAATTCAGAATCGGCCAATCCGCAACCGCATCCGAGCCGTCCCGCATGGCTTCCGTCTCCCTGTTGGGCGAGGCAACAGAGCCGGCGTCCAGGTGGTCCCTGCCGATCACCAGAGGGGCTTTGACCCGTCCCGAGCGCACGAGGTCGTTGAACAGCTTCCCGGCCCGCTCCCTCTCGCCATACCCCAGCCAGCAGATTCGGGCCGGCAGGCCCATGTGCTTCACCCTGCTTGCCGCCATGCGCAGCCATCGCGCCATGCGGGGCTTGTTCGGGAAGCTCTCGATGAGGGCCTCATCCGTCACCGCGATGTCATTCGGATCGCCCGAGAGGGCGGCCCATCGGAAGGGACCCTCCCCTTCACAGAACAGCGGTCTGATGAATGCGGGAACAAAACCGGGATAATCGAAGGCATTCGGCACCCCGTGCCGGAGGGCCTGGCCGCGCAGGTTGTTGCCATAATCAAAAGCCACGGCGCCCCTGTCCCGCATTCCGAGGATTGCGCGGCAGTGCCGGGCCATGGAATCCATGGCCGCGGCACGGTAGCGGTCCGGATCCGACGCGCGCAGCGCCACTGCGGCATCAAAACCCATGCCGCCGGGCACGTATCCACCCAGCTCGTCGTGCGCGCTGGTCTGATCGGTCACCACGTCGGGGATGAATCCTTTCGCGAGGAGCTGCGGCAGGATGTCGGCGGCGTTCCCCAGCAGGCCGATGGAAAGGGCCTTGCGCGCCTGCGCCGCTTCACGAGCCATGGCCACGGCTGCGGCCTGATCATCAGCGACCGCGTCGAGGTAGCCGGTGTCGAGCCTGCGCTTGATGCGCCGGGGATCGACCTCGACGCAGATCATTGCCCCCCCGTTCATTGTCACGGCCAGCGGCTGCGCTCCGCCCATGCCACCCAGGCCAGCGCTCAGCACGATTCGCCCCGCCAGAGTGCCGTTGAAATGCTTTTCAGCCAGCGCGGCAAAGGTTTCGTACGTGCCCTGCAGTATTCCCTGGGTCCCGATGTAGATCCATGAGCCCGCCGTCATCTGGCCGTACATCATGAGTCCCTTTGCTTCCAGGTCGTGGAAATGCTCCCAGGTCGCCCACCGCGGCACAAGGTTGGAGTTGGCGATCAGCACCCTGGGCGACATCTGATGCGTGCGCAGGATTCCGACCGGCTTTCCCGATTGCACCAGGAGAGTTTCGTCATCGGCGAGATCCAGGAGTGAAAGCACAAGGGCATCGAAGCAGCGCCAGTTGCGGGCGGCCCGGCCCGTGCCGCCGTAGACGATCAGCTGGTCGGGGTTCTCGGCGTTCTCCGGGTCAAGGTTGTTGCAGAGCATGCGAAGGGCCGCTTCCTGGTGCCAGCCCCTGCAGTGCAGCTCGGAGCCGCGCGGGGCGCGCACGGGCCGGGCCGCGCCGCACCCCACGCGCAGCTCTGACAGAAGCCTCTCCCTTGTTGATTGTGACATGCACGCCTCCCCCCGTTGACAGTATAACCTGAAAACCGTCGTGGGCGCGAGCTCACGTGAAAGGATGGGGAAAATGCCGCGGCAGAAGGCAAAGGGAGCAAGCGGGCTCAGGCCCGGCCCGGGCCCGCGTGAAGCTTGTCCTGCCGATCCTTCTTCATCCGCTCATCGATGTACATGAGCATGAGCCCCTCGAAGCTCAGCTTCCGTGACTGGGCTTCCATCTGGAGGAACTCGTTCATTTCCTCCGATACGCGGAGCTCGAGGCGAATGGTGACCTGCTTCATGGATATTCCTTGACTAGGATAAATAAATGAGCGCCGCGCGTCAATCAAAAATCAGGCCCCCACGCTTGACTGTGCGCGGGATCGAAAGGTATCGTGAGTCCCCGAGGATATGACATGAGCGCGATTGTGCCGATGAGCGAAAAAAAGCTGCCCGAGGACTGCCTGGTCTTCAAGCATTCCACCGCGTGCCCGATATCCGCCTCCGCCAGTCAGGAGGTGAAAGCCATGAAGACCGCGCTGCCCATCTACTGGATCAATGTGCGGGAGCAGCGCGACCTGTCCAATTGGGTCGCGGAAACCTACGGCATCGCGCATGAGACGCCCCAGCTCATCCTGATCAACGGGGGAAAGCCGCGGCAGGTCTGGAGCCACTATGAAATAAACCGCTCCAACGTCTCACTCTGAGGGCGCACCCGCGCGCATCCACACCCGAGAGCCCCCGCGCTGCCGGAGCGCGAACGGGTTGAAATCCATCTTGTCATTGAGGGAAACTGCAGTTTCTGGCGGGAGAATGCTCGTTATGGAAGAATACAGGGACATGCTCGAAGGGCTGGCAAAAGGCTGGAACACCTGGAATGTGCGAAGCGTGTTGTCCCACGTGCTCATGCCTGAAGGTTTCGCGCTCAATATCTGCCTGAAAGAATATACGGCCGGCAGATACCTGAAGGAAACCCTGATCGGGCGGTACCAGCCTCCTGTCGATCCCAATCTATTGTATCGCGGTGGAGAGCTCGTCGAAGAGGTAACGCCGCTGGCTCACGCGTATGATGGAAGCTTCACGGAACTGAAGCTCTGCTGGCGCGCCATGGAAATCAACGTCCAAACCGCCACCGTGAAGGACGAGCTTGTCGTGCTGGTCACTCCGATCAGAAACCAAAGGTATCCCGCAACCCTGGTCATCGAGAGCGGAATCCTCTGGAATCGCGCGGGGAGCATTGCGGCCGAGGGGGAGGTCATAACGGCCAGGCTTCCCCAACGAGAAGTAAAGGTGTTCACCACCAAGGCCTGGACGCCTGACCCCTATGTCGCATGCCAGACGCCGTACGCCTCCCTGAGATTGGATGAAGAAATCGGGATATCGACAGGCAGGAAAATGAGCGTGCAGGAGATCACATCCGTCATTGCCCGCAAAAAGCAGGAGCATAATGACCGCAAGGACAAATACGGCGACCTGCGCGAAGTGTATGACGCAATGCAGAGCTGCCTTGCCTGGGCCACGCTCTACGAGCCGAAAAAAGACCGGGTGCTGACCACGATCAATAGAACGTGGGACATTGACCGGAACTTCGGCGGCTACCTCGCTGCGCAGGATCTCTTCTACCATGCCTACCTTGCGTCACTCGACAACAAGGACCTGGCCTATGCCAACATCATCGGGATGATCAAGGAAAAGACCACGGAGGGTTTCGTCCCCTTTGCGGCGACAGGGATAGGTTTCTGCACAATGTACATGTCGGCGCCCCCCCTGGGCTCGACAATGATCCGGGATTTCTACCACCGATTCGGCGATGCATGGCTCCTGGAGGAAGTGTTCGCCGACCTGCTGGACTGGAACCGATGGCGCGCGAAAAAACGCATGATCGCGGAGGGTCTCCTGGCGTGGGGTTCGAACCCAATTCAGGTCGTGTACGACCATTACTTCGAGTTGAACGGCGTGAATGACAAGTTCTCCGCGGACCGCGAATCGGGCATTGACAATTCGACCATGTGGGACGACGTTGTCTTCAACAAGGAAAAGGGCATGATGGAGCTGGCCGATGTCGGCCATACCAGCCTCTATATCGCGGATTGTGATGCGCTGACGGAGATCGCCCTTGTCCTGGGAAAGGGAGCCGAGGCGGCTGAGCTCCGCGCTCGTTCTGAATCTTGCGCGAAAAGCCTCAGGACGCTCTGGGATGAAAAGACCGGCATCTTCCTCAATCGGCACACCGACACGGGCAAGGCAAGCTATCGAATCTCGCCTTCGAACTTTTACCCGATGCTCGCCGGCGTGGCAACAAAAAAACAGGCCGAGCGAATGGTGAACGACCATTTTTACAATCCAGAGGAATTCTGGGGTGAATGGATCCTCCCCAGCTCCCCGCGAAATGATCCCGGTTACAAGGATCAGTACTACTGGCGGGGCAGGATCTGGGCGCCGATGAATTTCCATACCTACCTCGGACTGAGAAGGTACGGGATGAAGAAGGCACAGCAGGACCTGGCGGAGAAATCGAAAAATCTTCTTCTGAAAGAGTGGCGCGAGAAGCGACACGTGCATGAGAACTACAATGCGGAGCTGGGCATCGGCTGCGATGACAAGACGGAGAGCGAAAAGCTCTACACGTGGAGCGGCCTTTTGGGACTGATCTCCCTCATGGAGGCGGGGTACATGGAGGATACAGAGCACGGCCCTGAAAGCGCGGGCAGGAGAGCCCCAGGGCCTCGCGCAGCCGGGCCACAGGGACATTTCTAAAGAGTGTTGCTGGTCCGCCCGCTCCTCAGGGCGAGCCATTTGTTCGTAGGATGTGCCGGAGGAGCAGAAATGGTTTTCGGGAAGCTCGACATTAATCCCGCCATAAGCCCTGCCGTGCTCGACACGGCGACATGGGACGTGGGAGCAGCCCGCCGGGCCATTATCGAGGGCCAGAAGGACTGGTCCTTGGCGCACGACAGCGCGTTTTCCGGGACCACTCCCGGGATTCATGAGGATCGCGGACCCGCGGTGAGCTCGATCGTCAAACGCGGGGCACAGGCATATTTCCTCGCCGAGTTGAAAGACGGGCAGATGGTCTTTATTCAGACGGGGAACCCTGACAGTGAGTCGTTGCTGGGTGAACCGTTCTTCAAGACCTCGCTGGAAGGCGGCAGGATGCTTGCGTCATATCCGACGGACGCCGGAATCATCGACAGGTTCTGTCGCCTGTTAAAACCGAAAAACGCACCGCGAGCGCTCGGCCGGGTTCCACGGCTCGGGATCGGCACGCGTCTGACCACCCGGGTATGGCCGGGAATATTCGCGGCAATGGACCGCGCAGGGTTTCCCGCAAACGCCATTCAGAACTCCGTCCGCGAGCTCAATCTTCTCGAAGACCTGAAAAGCGGCAGGGAACCCGTGCGCAACTATGCCAGCGGCTTTGGCATGATTGAAAGCGGCTACACGGGAAGCACCTTCGAAGGGCTATGGGTTGCCGGAGTGCTGGCGGCCCTCCGGCACGGGAAGCCCCTTGTCTACGGAGCGGACGCAGACCACATCCAGGTGAAGCGCGCGGATACCGGTCTCCAGAATGCCGCGCGCGTAGTCGAGGCAGCCCGCTATTACACCTTCTTCACCATGGACGTTGCCGACGTTCTCTCTTTTTCATCAATGGGACGCAGGGGCGAGGGGGAGCTGATCCTCGGCCAGACGGTAACGGGTGAAAAGGAACGCCGCGACATCCTCTTGTATCATCGGGAGCCGGTCCAGATTGGAGCACGCCGGTACCTGCTCGACAGCGATATCGTGGGCCGTTGCGTTGGAAAGTACTGGCGCTCCCTGGAATCTGTTTCGGCGCTGGTCCAGCGCATCTCAGCCCTGCGTGAGGGAATCCCCTTCGACCTGGAGTTCTCCTTCGACGAACATCCTCCGGAGATCCCGGGCCCCAGCTGCATCAGCGAGGAAGAGGAAGTGGTCTTCGTTGCCAGAGAGCTGGCCCGCCGCGGGCTGCCCGTCACGCATATCGCCCCGAACTTCGGCGTTGAAAAAGGATTCGACTACAGGCTGGCGGACGGATTCCCCGGGCTGCAGGCGCGGGTGGAGTCCCTGTACCACATCGCCGAGGAAACGGGCTCCCTGCTGGACATCCACTCCGCTGATGACCTTTCCAGAGGCGCGCGCCGCGCCATACGCCGCGCAACAAAAGGAAAACTGCATTATAAGATCTCTCCCCATCTGCACTTCATCTTCGCGGAGGCGGTCCGGGATTATTATCCCGATATCTTCCTTCGCTGGTGGACGGACGCGTTCGACTATGCGCGGGTCGAGGCGGAAAACGGCTCACCGCTTGCCGCCCAGTGCCTTTCCGAATATGCATCCTTGGAAAAACCGTCCCCCTCGCCGTCGCACGAGGTTTTCCGCCAGTACTTCTTCGCATTCCCCGGTCGGCGCGACGCGTCGGGCCGATTCATCAACAGGGAGATGTTCTATACCCTGGCCGAGGGGTTTTACCGCGAGTACCACACACGCGTAGAATCTCACCTGTGTGAGCTTGCCGAAGACCTGTTTGCATGAAGAGGAGGAAATTCCATGCAGCTTTTTCTCGACAGCTCTGACCCCCAGGAGATCGGAAAAGCAACGGAATGGGGGGTGCTGGACGGAGTCACCACAAACCCGACCCTGATCGCCAAAGGGGGCGGCCGCGACCCCACGGCGATTCTTGGGAAGGTCCTCGATGCGTCGCCGGGGCCTGTCCTCTGCCAAGCCATCGGCTGGGAAGACAGGGAGAGTCTCATCGCACAGGCGCAGTGGCTCCACGGTTTTTCAGAAAAGATCATCGTCAAGCTTCCCATGAGCATTGCGGGCATCCAGGCGCTGCTGCGGCTCAAGAAGGAAGTCCGCGGCATCAGGATAGCGGTGACGCTCGTTTCCTCGGTTGCCCAG
Source organism: Spirochaetia bacterium (assembly GCA_049519415.1). Taxonomy (GTDB): domain Bacteria; phylum Spirochaetota; class Spirochaetia; order SZUA-6; family Fen-1364; genus Fen-1364. Next base: position 70,357 of record JBEKQU010000007.1, on the reverse strand, counting down.
GCATACCTCGCGGGAAAGTCGGGAGCCGATATCGTGGCCATCTTCAACGGACCGCTCGACCAGGCCCTGGACCAGGAAGTGGAGCTTGTGGCGCCGGTGCGGAAAATCTACGATAACTACGGCTTCCCCACAAAGATTCTTTCCTGCGGCCGTTACCCCAGATCATTCGGGCAGTTCGCCGTGGCGGGAACCGACATCTGCACCTTGCGGTTCGAGTACCTGGCCTTGCTGTTCGAACACCCTTACACGGAGAAGCGCATGCGGGGGTTCATGACGGATTGGGAGGGTGCGTTCGGGAAAACCACCTGGCCCTCGGCGGGGAAATGAGATGAACGCCCTGGACTTGTTCAGCCTGAAGGACCGCGTCGCCATCGTGACCGGTGGAGCGCGGGGGCTTGGACGGCAGCATGCGCTCGCGCTGGCGGAAGCCGGAGCCGCGATTGCCTTCTGCGACCTCTTGAAGGAGGAGGGTGAGCGGACGCGCGCGGAGCTCTCCCTTCTGGGCAGGGAAGCGCTCTTCTCACGGGTCGACGTCACTGTCTCGGGGGAGATCGACTCCTTCATCGCGGAGGTCATCGCCCGGTACGGCAGGATCGACGTTCTGGTCAACAATGCGGCCATGCCCTCGGAAGGGTGCCCGCTGGAGGAGGTGGGAGATGACCTCTGGAGAAAAATCATCGACACAAACCTTTCCAGCATGTTCTACGTGGGCAAAAGGGTGGCCGCGCGCATGAGGGAGGCGGGCAGGGGGAGCATCATCAACATCGCTTCCATCAACTCCTTTGTCATCAGCAACATCACCCCGCGCCACAACGTCACCTACTGCGTCGCAAAGGCCGGAGTGGCCCACCTGACGCGCGGCATGGCCGCGGAATGGGCGGGAGCCGGCGTTCGCGTGAACGCCCTTGCGCCCGGCTACATCATGACCGACCAGACGGCGGCGAGCGCCAGGATCCCCGAGGTCTACGAGCGAAACCTCCGCAACACCCCAATGGGACGTTATGGGCGGCTGGATGAGCTGAAGGGCGCCATCATCTTTCTGGCATCGGACGCCTCCTCCTTCATGACCGGAGGCGTGCTCACCATCGACGGCGGCTATACAGTCTGGTAAATCGCGCAAGCAAGGAGAAATGTGATGACTGAAAGCGAGGACTTTCGCCTGCTGCCCCTTTCGGAAGTCGGGAACATCGTTGCCCGATTCGAGAAGCGCGTGAGCGATGCCCAGCTCTCGTACCCTCCGACCAGGGAAATGGTGCGCCGCGCCATCCGCAGACAAGGCGCCCCGCGCTGCCCGGTGCGCATAAAGCGTCTGTCCCTGGATATCGTCCTCCGTCACGGAGACGCGCTGGCAGACCTTTTCTGCGAGTATCCGGACGACCTGATCATGACCGCGCCCTACGAGAGCAGCATCGGCTACCAGCCGCACGACCTCAGAGGCCGCATTGATCCCCTCCGAGTTTTGACGCAGTCCGCCGAGTGGGCTGATGAATGGGGCACCCGCTGGGGCCACGCGTTCGGCGGGGTCGGAGCGACTCCCGTGGATCACCCCCTGAAGGATTGGTCCCAGCTTGACGAGTATCTGGCGCATGGCATCCCCGACCCCCGCGCAGCGGGCAGGCTTGACGGTGCACGGCCTGTTTTCACGACGCACGGTCAGTCGAAATACTGTGGGGGGATCATTCACCTGGCCCTCTTCGAGCGGCTGCAGGCGGTGCGGGGAATGCAGAACCTGCTCATGGATTTCTACACCAATGAGCGGGAGGTTCGGAAACTGGGCGATGCGATAGCACGCTCTCTTCTGCACGTGATCCGCGGATGGGCGGAGATGGGAGCCGATTCCGTCTATCTCACCGATGATTGGGGCACCCAGACCTCTCTCATGCTTTCCCTGGAGATGTGGCGGAGCTTTTTCGCGGAACACTACCGGACGATATTCGAGGAAATCCATCGCCACGGCATGGACGTGATGTTTCACAGCTGCGGAAACGTCATGGCGATCGTCCCCGACCTGATCACTCTGGGCGTCGACGTGCTCGACCCCATCCAGCCGGGAGCCATGGACCAGAAAGAGGTTGCCCGACAGTTCGGGGGGAAGGTGGCCTTCTTCGGCGGCATCGACGACCAGCGGCTGGCTACCCACACGCCGGAACAGATTCGGGAAGAGGTCCGCCGGACCATCGAAACCCTCGGCGCTCCGTTCGGCAACGCGCTCATCGTTGCCCCCGCCAATATCATGACTCCGGAGATCCCGCTGGAAAACCTCCGCGCGCTCTTCGAAGCCTGCCACGCGGCATAGGGGAATCGCATGCCGCTGACGAGCAAGGAGCGTTTTTCCCGGATCCTCCTCCACCTGCCGGTGGATCGCGTGGGACTTTTCGAGGTTTTCTGGCAGGAAACAGCCCGCGGCTGGGCCGACCAGGGATGGTTTGAAAAACCGGAAATGGTGAGCGATCATTTCGGGCTCGATGTGAGGAGGACCGGCGGCGAGATCACCCCGATGTCCTGGAAAACGATCAACCTTGTGGCCGACGTGGACGCCGCTGAGGACGTCGTAGAGGAGACGAGCAGCGCGAAACTGGTGCGTGATGGGAATGGAGCGCTTCTCCGCTGGCTGAAGAATGGTTCCGGCGCGCCCGAGCACGTGGATTTTTCAGTGAAGGATCGGGAGGGTTGGGAAAAAAGCATCGAGCCCTGGCTGCTCGACGAGCGGACCTACGAGCGGCGCATCGATTTCGATCGCTACCGGCAGCTGCGCGCGAAATGCGCGCGCGATTGCCGGTTCATGACGTGCGGCGTGGTGGGCGCCTTCGACCTGATGTCGCCAATGTGCGGCCACGAATACCTGCTCATGGGCATGGCTGCCGACGGAGAGTGGGTGCGCCGGATGGCCGCCGTGTATGCCGACATCACCATCCGCCTCCTCGAAATTCTCTTTGCCCGCGAAGGGATGCCGGACGGGCTGTGGGTGTGGGACGACCTGGGATACAAGAACACGCCCTTCATGTCCCCGCTGATGTACCGGGAGATCCTGTTTCCGGCGCACAAGCGCCTTTTCGATTTCGCCCACAGCAGGAAGCTGCCCGTGGTCCTGCACTGCGATGGATTCGTGGAAGCGCTCGTTCCCCACCTCATCGAGGCGGGGATCGACTGCCTGCAGCCGATAGAGACCAAGGCCGGCATGGACCTTTTGAAACTGAAGCGGGATTTCGGCGCGCGAATCGCTTTGATCGGCGGCATGGACGAACGGGTGCTGGAAACCAATGATCTCGCGGCGGTCGACGCCGAGCTGGAGAAAAAACTTCCCGGCGCTATGGCAGGCAGCGGATACGTGCTGCAGGTGGACCACAGCGTGTCCAGCAATGTGAAGTACGAGACCTATCGGCACTTTGTCGAAAAGGGCCTCCAGAGGGGGACCTACTGATGCCGATGCGTCGCGGGGAGGGCTGAACGGATGAGCATGTCCCCAAGGGAGCGCGTCATGATGGCCTTGAACCATGAGGAGCCTGACCGGGTGCCTCTGTTCATCGGCACATCCGGCGCCACCACCGTGCTGGGCCCGGGCTACCCGAAACTCAAGGAGCATCTCGGCGTTCAAGCCGGGGAATGCCGCTGGCTCTCCCAGCCCCTGCAGTACGTATGGATGGATGAGGAGGTCATGCGCACGCTCGGCTCCGACGGCCGTCCCGTCATGCCGGGCCCCGCTCTGTCTCACCACGGCATGCGGAGCACCGATGACTGCATCGTGGATGATTGGGGCTGCGCGTGGCGGAAGCGCGCCGGCACCCAGTACTTCGAGATCACCGATCCCCCGCTGCGAAACGCCTCCCTGGACGATCTGGACCGCTACCCGTGGCCGGACCTTCTGCCGGCGTCACGGTTTGCCGGGCTTGCCGATCGCTGCCGGGCAATCCAGGAGGCCGGCTTCGCGAGCGTGCTCCTGACCGGCACCACCCTGTTCGAGCAGCTCTACATGCTGCGCGGAGTGGCGGAGTGCTTGATGGACCTTGCGGCCGACCAGGATTTCTTTCTGGCATTGCTGGGCCGCATCAAGGAGCTCGCCCTTCCCTATCTTCGAGAGCTTTTTCGCCAGGCGGGCGCGTACGTGGATGTCGTGATCACGGGCGACGACCTGGGAACGCAGGACTCGACCTTGATGTCTCCGCCCGACTATCGCCGGCTCATCAAGCCTCATCAGGCCGAGGTGCTGGCCGCTATCAGGGAAAACACCAGGGCAAAGATCTTCTTCCACTCCTGCGGCAACGTCTATGCCCTGATCGACGACCTGGTGGATATCGGGGTGGACCTGCTGAACCCCGTGCAAGTGTCCGCGCCGGACCTGGCCGACACCGCGCGTCTGAAGCGCGAGTTCGGAAAAAGGCTCGCCTTCTGCGGCGCAATCGATACCCAGCGGGTGATGCCGTACGGCACGACGGAGGAGGTTCGCGGGGAGGTCCGACGCCGGATCCGCGACCTTGCCCCCGGAGGCGGCTACGTGGCAGCCGCTGTGCACTGCATCCAGCCGGATGTGCCGCCCGCGAACATCGTCGCCATGTGCGATGAAGTCGCCAGAGCAGGGTGCTACCCATTAGCACTATGACAGCGTGAATAAGGAAAGGAAGCAGAAATGCAGACAAGCACTTTACGCGGCGTAGTAGTTCCCATCATCACGCCCCTGGATGCGGAGGAAAAAGTCGATGAAGCCGGCCTGCGCCGGCTGATCCGCCGTCTTGCTGAAGCCGGCGTGCACGGCCTCTTTGTGGGCGGAAGCGCCGGGGAAGGCCCCCTCCTCCCCTCCGACCAATGGCAGCGAATGACGGAAATCGCCTTCGATGAGGTGAAAGGGCGGATGCCGCTTCTGGGCGGCGTCATGGACACGTCGAGCCGCCGGGTCCGGGAGAAGGTCAAAGCGCTCCGCGCCATCGGCTATTCCCATTTCGTCGTTACGCAGACCTTCTACCTTGCCGCCCGCGCGGAGTCAGAACACCTGCGGCTCTTTGGAGAAGCGCGGGAGGCGGGCGGGAACATGGAGATGATCGCGTACAACATTCCCCAGTGCACCGGGACGAGCATCGCGGTCGACACGCTCTGCGAGATGGGCAGGCGCGGGTGGCTTCGGCATTGCAAGGAAAGCTCTGGGGACATGGCATACTTCCGTGACTTGGTGCGCCGCGGGGGCGAGGTCGGAATTTCCGTGCTCGGGGGCGACGAGGTGACCATGCTGGAGGAGCTGCGGGCGGGAGCCGCCGGCCTCGTGCCGGGCTGCGGAAACATCATCCCCGCGATTTTCATCCAGGCATTCGAGGCCGCGGAGCGCAAAGACTGGGCCGGCGCGGCGCGCATTCATGATGAGATGATGCGGATGCGCGCTCCGCTGGTGACGGGCGGGACCAATTGGCTTTCGGGTATCAAGTATGCCGCCTCCCTCCTAGGAAGCGGTTCAGGCAGGGCGATGTCGCCCCTGGAGCCGGTTGGTGTGCAGCAGAAGCAGGCCATCGAGCAGCTTCTGGGAAAATAGGGTGATGCCATGAAGAAGATCGCATCGGATAAAAAGGTCGTTCTGTTCGGCGAGCTCATGATGCGCCTGTCGACCAAGCAGCACGAGCGCATCGTGCAGGCGCGGGAGTTCAATGTCATCTACAGCGGGGCCGAAGCGAACCTCGGTGTCGCCCTGGAGGCTTTCGGGATCGAAAGCTTCCTGGTCTCCAGCGTCCCCGACAACGCGGTCGGCCAGGCCTGCCTGAACTACGTGCGCCAGTTCGGGCTTAACCTCGACTACGTCAGGAAAAACGGGTATCGGCTGGGCATCTATTTCGTGGAGACCGGAGCGGCGCAGAGGCCCTCCACGTTCCTGTACAACCGCAAGGGCAGCTCGATCACGGAGCTGCGCTCCGGGGACATCGACTGGAACTCCGTCTTCGAAGGCAAGCACTGGTTCCACTTCACGGGGATCACTCCCGCACTGGCGGACAGCGTCGCGGCCATCACGAAGGAAGCGTGCGTCGCGGGGAAAAAGAAGGGCGTGACGATCAGCTGCGATCTGAATTTCCGCAGGAAGCTCTGGTCCCCGGAGAAAGCCCGGGAGGTCATGTCCGGCTTGATGGAATACGTTGACATTCTTTTCACCAATGAAGAAGAGGCGGAAACGGTCTTCGGGATAGCGGCGCGGGGAAGCGACGTCAAGGGGGGAAAGATCAGCGAGCGCGGCTATGAGGACGTGGCTGCCCAGCTCCACGAGAGGTTCCACCTGGACTACGTTTCCATCTCGCTGCGCGAGAGCCTGTCCGCCACCGCGAACAACTGGTCAGGCATGCTTTACGACGGCAAACGGTTCTACACCAGCCGCAAGTACCACATGGACTACATCGTCGACAGGATCGGCGGCGGGGATGCCTATTCATCGGGCATTATCTACGGACTTCTCACGGGCCAGGACCTGCAGGAAAGCGTCGAGTTCGCCACCGCGGCCTCCTGCCTGAAGCACACCATTCATGGGGATTTCAACCTCGTGACATTCGATGAAGTGCTTGCTTTGATGGGGGGTGATGCATCGGGGAGAATCCAGCGCTGACCTTAAGCTTTGCCCATGCAGCCGTCTCTTTATATCTTATTTCTTACTATATAAAGAATTATTATAGAAAACCCCATTTATTGTCCTCAAGAAAAAATATTTTGTTAACAGTTGACAACTAACTGTTGCCAATATATCCTGCAAACAGTACGGCTTCAGCGGAAGAATCTCCAAAAGCGAAAAGGGGGTTTCACCGTGAGAGAGAATGAGAACAGAAGGTGCATGGTGCTCAACAGGGTGAGCAACCGCACATTGACGCTTGACCAGGCAAGCAGGATCCTGGCGCTCTCCTCCCGACAGGTCAAAAGAATCTGGAAGCGCTTCCGCGAGGAAGGTGAACAGGGTCTCGCCCACGGCAACAGGGGCAAGCCATCGAACAGAGCCTTCCCTGATGTATTCAAGGAAGAGATACTGGGAAAATACCGGAAACACGCCCCAGGCCTCGGGCCGACACAATTCGCGGAAGAGCTCGAAAAGAGCGGCATCGTAATAGACCATGAGACCCTCCGTCGATGGCTCATCGAGAGCGATTTATGGAAGCTGAGCAGGAACAGGATAATGACGCCGCGGGCAAACCGCTCAGGGAGGGGTTTCGGCGAGGTTCTGACACTGGTGGCCATCCGGTCGGGTTCGATCATCGCGGAGCTTCCCACGGCCTGCCTTCTGTGCATACGCGATGAGGCGACCTCCAGAAGCCTGTGGCTGGCCGCGCCGGAAGAATCCAGCGCGGCCGCGATGCGCCTCCTCTGGATCTGGATAGATCGGCATGGAATTCCCGCGGCGCTTCGCTGCGCGAGAAGGTTCGTGCTCTGCGAAAACCGTCATCCCACGCTCGAAGAGCAGCTCGCGGGCGATGAACAGCGCACGCCTTTCGCGCGCTCCTGCGAAAGACTGGGAATCGATGTGGGAGCGCTGAATCCTCCCCAGGCAAGGACCGTGCTGCTCGATCTGAAGCCGTTGATGGGGTTCCTGGAGAGCGAGCTGCGAGGCTCATCGGCGGCAACCTTCGAGGGAGTCAACGCGATGATGCAAGGCCCCCTCGACGACAAGCTGAACGCGCTTTTCGCGACGTGCACCCCATGCCCCGCCGACTATCATGTGCCGATCGTCGACGGCACAGACCTTCGATCGATATTCTGCACGCAGCAGGAGCATAGGGTCGGACCGGACCTGGTGGTCGATCACAATCACAGGCGGTTTCGCCCGCGGAGCGGGTGTGCGATCATTCGTGAACCCATCCAGAAAATCGTGGTTTCTGAATGGCTTGACGGCTCCCTCCATTTTCTTTACAAGGGCACTGAATTGACTTTTGAGGAGATTCCCTCCCCGGGTCGGCGGACCGATAAATTGGCGGTGTGAGAAACCGCGCTTCAGGAAGTGAGGAACGGAGATGGCATCAGCAAAACAGCTAGTCCTGCGGACGCTTGCGGAAACAGGGGTCGTGGCCGTGATACGCGTCGACGACCCGACGGACCTCCTCGAGGTTGCCCGTGCCATGGGCAAGGGCGGCGTCCGATTGGTGGAGATCACCATGACCGTGCCCGGCGCGCTTGAGATCGTGGCCGCGGCGAGCAGGCAGCTCGGCGACGAGGTTTTCATCGGCGCGGGCACCGTGCTGGACGCGACAACCGCGCGCATGGCCATCCTGGCGGGCGCGAGCTTCGTTGTCGGGCCCTGCTTCGATCGCGACATGGTGGACATGTGCAAGCTCTACGACACCGCGGTCATGCCGGGGTGCGTCACTCCCACAGAGATCGTCACCGCGTGGAAAGCGGGAGCCGACGTCGTGAAGATCTTCCCGGGACGGCTCGGCACGCCGGGCTATTTTCAGGACCTCAAGGGGCCGCTGCCGCACATCCGGATGCTGGTGACGGGCAACGTCGATACAAAGACCGCCCCCGAGTACATAAAAGCCGGGGCGGTGGCCGTGGGCGTCGGGAAGGCGCTTGTCGATCCCGCCGCGCTCAAGAACCGTCAGTTCAACGTCATGACGGAGAACGCCCGAAACTTCATCAAAATCGTGGCCGACGCGCGCAGGGGCCAGTGATGGAAGGGAAGAAGAAAAAAATCGTCGCCTTCGGAGAGCTGCTCCTGAGACTTGCCCCCCGGGGCGTCGGGCGTTTCGTGCAGGCTGACGATTTTGAGGCGCGCTATACGGGCGCGGAAGCCAACGCCGCCGTGTCGCTCGTGAACTTCGGGATGGAAGCCTATGCCGTCTCAAAGGTGCCGGACAACGAGATCGGCCAGGCATGCATCAACTACCTCAGCCGTTTCCGGGTGAACACGGACTTCATTGCGCGGGGCGGCGAAAGGCTGGGCCTGTTCTACCTGGAGACCGGCGCCGCGCAGCGAGCCTCGAAGATCATTTACGACCGCTCGCACAGCGCGATTCGCGAGTCGAAGCCGGAGGACTACGACTGGGAGACCATCTGCTCGGGAAAGGATTGGTTCCACTTTTCCGGCACCGCGCCGGCGCTCGGCGAGAACGTGCAGCGCGTCCTGGAAGACGGGCTTTCGGCGGCAAAAAAGCATGGGCTCACCGTAAGCTGCGACCTGAATTACCGCGCAAAGCTCTGGAGCCCTCAGGAGGCCAACCGTGTCATGTCGCGGTTGATGCGGTATGTCGACGTGCTCGTCGGCAATGAGGAAGACTCTGAAAAGGTCTTCGGAATCAAGCCGGAGGGAAGCGACGCGGCACACGGCAGGCTGGCGGGAGAGTCGTACAAACAGGTGGCTGAGCAGCTTGCGCGGCGTTTTCATTTCGCCCACGTCGCCACCACCCTGCGCGAGAGCGTATCCGCCTCCGTGAACGGCTGGGCCGGGCTGCTCTACGATGGCGCTGCGCACTACCTCAGCCGGAAATACGAGCTGAATCCGGTCGTTGACAGGGTCGGCGGCGGCGACTCGTTCACCGGCGGCCTCATCTATGGCTTGCTGTCCGGGTTTGACGGGCAGCACTGCGTGGACTTTGCGGCCGCAGCCTCCTGCCTCAAGCACTCGATCGTTGGCGACTTCAACCTGGTTTCGGTCAGGGAAGTCGAGGCCTTGATGGGCGGGGACGCGTCCGGAAGGGTTCAAAGGTAGGCGCGTCATGAAAGGGAAACGCGTTCTCGTCACGGGATCCGGCACCGGCATCGGCAAGGGAATAGCGCTCGAGTTCGCCAAGGCGGGGGCCTTGGTTGCGTTGCACTACTCCCATAGCGGTGAGGGCGCGAAAAAGGCGGTGGATGAAATCCTCGCCAGCGGCGGAAACGCAGCCGCATTCAGCGCAGACTTCACCCGCCTGGAGGATGTGCGAGGGCTGGCGAAAGAGGCCCTGGCATTTCTCGGAGGTATCGATGTCCTGGTGAACAGCGCGGGCATCACGATGAACAGGCTCCTGGAGACGGTGACGCCGGAACAGTTCGAGATACTCTACGCGGTGAACGTCAGAGCGCCTTTTTTTCTCACCCAGGAGCTGCTGCCGGCGCTTCTGGCAGCCAAAGGCGCGGCCATCATCAACATCTCCTCCATTCACGCCTTCGGGGGCAGGCTCGAGCATACGGTGTACGCGGGGACCCGGGGGGCCATGGTTTCCTTCACCAGGGCGCTCGCCATCGAGCTGGCGCCCCGGGGCATCCGGGTCAACGGCATTGCTCCTGGACCCACGGAGGTGGAGAACCATCACAAGCTCATCGCCAATCTCGATGCGAAGGCGGTGGGAAAGTTGATACCGGCGGGCTTCGAAGGACAGCCCTCTGATATCGGAAAGGTCGCTGTTTTCCTTGCGTCGGATGCTGCCCGGTACATCGTCGGTCAGACCATCGTCGTCGACGGCGGCACAACCGCGTGGTTTTCCCTCAACAGCGGTTTCCGCGACCAGGAGCCTGCCCGGTACGGCAAGGGATACGTGCCGGGAATCTGAGTAAATAGGGCGGGAACATGAAGGCGATCGTCATCGAATCCCCGGGAAACATCCGGATGGTGGAAACCCCCAAGCCCGTCATAGGGCCGGGAGATGTTCTCACCCGCGTGGCCTGGGCCGGAATCTGCGGCACTGACCTGGCCATTCTGAGCGGGAACATGAGCCTGATCCGGGAAGGCCTGATCACCTACCCGGTGCGCATAGGGCATGAATGGTCGGGGATCGTGGAGCAGGTCGGCTCGGGCGTGACACGCTTCACGCCGGGAGACCGGGTCGTGTCCGACACCGCCGTCACCTGCGGAACCTGCGAGTATTGCCTCAGGGGTGAGCTCGGCAAATGCCAAAATGGCAGGTCCCTGGGGACCGTCAATCACTGGCCCGGGTCGTTTGCAGAGTACATGCTCATACCGGAACGGCACATGCATGCGCTGCCTGATTCCATTGACCTTGACGAGGCCGCTCTCATAGAGCCTGCCTCCATCGCGCTTGCCGGCGTGCAGAAGATCGGCATCACCCCCTCCACCAGCGTGCTGATCGTCGGCACCGGTCCCATCGGCCTTGCCGCGCTCGCCCTGGTGAAGAGCAAGGGCGCCGGCAGGGTTCTCCTGAGCGGCAGGAAGCCCAGCAAGCTTGCCGTTGGCAAAGCCATGGGAGCGGATGCTGTCGTGAATGTCACCGAAGAAGATCTCGCCGGCTTCGTGAAGAAGCATACGGCGGGAAAGGGCGTTGATGCCGTGCTGGAGACCTCCGGAAACATCCAGACCGTCAGCCAGTGTCTGAGTGTCGTTGCGCAACGGGGGATCATCGCCCTGATCGGCTTTTTCGAGACAGCTCTGAACGGCTTCAACATCGATGCGCTGGTTTTCAAGGAAGTGCAGTTGCAGGGCATCATGGGAGAGTTCGGCCTTGCCGAACAGGTGATCGAAATCATGGCACAGCGGAAGATGAGCCTGAAGCCGCTCATCACCCACCGGATCCCCTTTGACGCCGCGATAAACGCCATGAAGACGGCGAACGAGAAGAGCGAGACGAAGATCAAAATGCTCGTGGAAGTTCAGGCGCCTAAAAGGCGGGAGCCCGCGCTCTAGCCCCTGACGCCATTCACGATATTCGGAAGCGTGCCGCCCCGTACAGCGATTGCAACAGTCTGCGCGGCGTCCGTTCTCAGCTTCTTCGCCGAGGCAACGCTGGCCGAAGCGACGTGCGAGTTGATCATGACGTTGGGCATCTTCACCAGCGGGCTGTCGGGGCTGATGGGCTCGGGATCCGTGACATCCATCGCCGCGGCGGCGATGGTCCCGCTCTGCAGAGCGGCGACGAGGTCGTCGGTCTTCACGAGGGTGCCGCGCGAAACATTGACCAGGAGCACTCCGCGCTTCATCTGGGAAATTCTTTGAGCATTGATCATGTACCGGGTCTGTTCGGTGCTGGGGCAGTGCAGCGTGATCAGATCGCTCTGCGCCAGCAGCTCGTCAAGGGAAACAGGCGTGAACCCTTCCTCCCTGATGCGGGAAGCAGGCACCACGGGGTCCGTGACCAGGATGCGGCACTTGAAGGGCTTCAACCGGAGCGCGACCTCACGGCCTATGCGGCCAAAGGCCACGATGCCTACGGTCATGTCCCTGAGCGTCTTCATTGACTCCAGAGCAACAGCGAGACCCCACCCTCCCGAGCGCACCTTTGTCCCGTTCTCAGCGACCCTCCGGGTCATTTCCAGGATCATGGCAAGCGCGTGGTCGGCAACCTCGTCCGTGCAGAAGTCGGGCACATTGCACACGGGAATCTTGCGGGCCGCGGCCGCCTCAAGATTGACATTGTCCACGCCAATGCCGTAGCGCACTATTACCTTGCATTTCTGCATGGCGCCGATCACCTCGGCGTTGACGGGAGCGAACTGGGTGATGACGTAGTCTGCATCCTTCACCAGCGCCATGAGTTTTGCCACGTCTTTGCCCGATTTCTGATCGACGATCCGGCATCCCAGCGGTTCCAGAATCGATTTTTCGATTTCCAGCGTTTCGAAAGCATAGTCTGTAATGGCTACCTTCATGATCTTCTCCTTCATGCGCTTGCTACAGGATTTCGGAGTGTTCCGATCCCGTCGATTTCCACTTCGAACACATCCCCCGGCTTCATATACACAGCGGGGTTCTGGGCAAAACCGCAGCCGGAGGGCGTGCCGGTGAGAAGCACGGCCCCCGGAAGCAGCGTCATGCCCTGCGAGAGGTAGCTGACAAGGTAGGCCACATCGAAAATCAGCAGCGACAGGGTGGCGTCCTGCATGATGCGGCCGTTGAGCCTGCCCTGTATCCGCTGGTTCCGTGGATTCAGCTCCGTTTCGATCCAGGGCCCCAGCGGGCAGAAGGTATCGAAGGATTTCCCCCGAGCCCACTGGCTGTCGGCGTGCTGGGCGTCGCGCGCGCTTACATCGTTGGCGCAGGTGTAGCCGAAAACGTATTTCAGCGCGTCTTCACGACTGACATTCCGCGCCCGGGCGCCGATGATCACCGCCAGCTCCGCCTCGTAGTCCACCTGGGAAGGGGCGATCGGAGGAATGATGATGGGCGCTTCGGTGTCAGTGACAGAGGACGTGGCCTTGAGGAACACTATCGGCGCTTTGGGAAGATCGCCCCCCGACTCCTCGGCGTGGGCCTTGTAGTTCGAGCCAAAGCACAGCAGGTCCACCGGGACAATTGGGGCGAGCAGTTTCACCTTTTGCAGCGGGAGTGCTCTCCCCGCCCTTTTCCACTTCCCGAAGATGTCTCCCGCGATGGGCTGCGCTTTTCCGCCTTCGATAACAGCGTGCACTGCTTTCCCATCGCTTGTGCGTATTCGAGCGAATCTCACTGATTCCCCCTCCTTCGTGATTTAGTGCACATGTCCCGCACCCGTTTTGCCGTATCAGCCGGCGCGGGTCATATGCCTGCGAGCCAGAGATACGGATCTTCGACATATCGCTTGATCCCTTGCAGAAAACGCGCCGCCGGCGCCCCATCCACCAGGCGATGGTCGAAGGTGAGGCTCAGGACGACCATGCGGCGGATCGCAACCTGCCCGGCTTCAGCATCCGTCACCACCTGCTTCGCCACGATCCTTCCCACTCCCAGGATGGCGCATTCAGGCAGATTGATGATGGGAGTGAATGAATTAATCTCGTACATGCCGAGGTTGGTGATGGTGAATGTGCCGCCGCGCAGCTCTTCCGGGCGTACCTGGCCGGCCCGCGCACGCCGGATCAACTCTGCCGACTCACGCGCCACCTGGCGCAGCGACTTGGCTTGCACGTCGCGCACGACAGGGGCAAGCAGTCCGCGGTCTGTGTCGACCGCGATCGCTATGTTCACGGATGCCGATCGGACGATCGCATCCCCCTCGAACCGTGCGTTGAGCTCGGGATGTTCAACAAGCGCGTGCGCGGCAATCTTCGCGAGAAGATCGTTATAGGAAGGCGCGGCGGGCGCGCTCTCGCCCTTGAGCCGGCCGCGGAGGCGCACGAGGTCCGTTGCATCCGCTTCAGTGGTCAACGTGACAGGCGCCGTGGTGTGGGCGCCGGCCGACATCCGCTCCGCGGTCAATCGCCGAACGGAGGAGATCCGGAGCACCTCCTGGGAGCCGGTGCCGGGCACGGGGACTGCCTCGGGAACCCGGACAGCGCTCACCGCAAGGGCCGGCGCGCGCTTGGCGGCAGCCGCTGCCTGCCGCACGTCCCGTTCAAGGATTCGGCCGGAGCTCCCGCTGCCGGAAAGCGGCGTCCAATCCACGCCGAGCTCAAAGGCCGCCCGCTTGGCCCGGGGGCTGATGCGTGTGCGCTTCCCTGCCAGCGGGCGCGGCGCGTCGCCCGGTTGCGACCCGGCAGGGCTGCTTACGGGTACGGGAGGGGCCGCAATGATCGGTACAGGGCCTTGCGGCGCGTTGGCAGCGCTGGAGGCCAATTGCTCCCCGGGTTTCACCAGCCATGCGAGCAGCGTGCCGACCGGCACCTGCGTGCCCAGCGGGGGGGATTCGGCCGGGATGCGCAGCACCCCGCTCTCCATGGCCTCGACCTCCTGGACGGCCTTGTCGCTTTCAACCTCGAAGAGGATTTCCCCTGCGGTGACAGGATCGCCATCCTTCTTGCGCCAGCCCGCAACGGCGCCCTCTTCCATGTTCCAGCCCAGACGGGGCATTACCACTTCGAACGCCATTGATTACCCCCGATTCATTCGGCCAGAAGGTCGCGCAGCGCCTGGACGATGGCGCTGGTTGTGGGGATGAGGTTGGTCATCAGGGCCGGGCTGTAGGGCGCGGGACAGAAGAGCCCATTGAGCCGTTTTACGGGAGCGTCCAGATCGTCGAACCCCTTCTCCATCACCTGCATGGCGATCTCTGAAGCCACGCCGCATGGCGCGAAGTCCTCGTCGACCACCAGGAGGCGTCCGGTCTTGCGCACCGATGACAGAACGGTGTCGATGTCCAGGGGAGCCAGGGTGCGAGGGTCGATCACCTCCACTGAGATCCCCTCCTTTGCCAGGAGCTCCGCCGCTTCCAACGCCTTTTTCACCATGAACGCGACACCCACTACCGTGAGGTCCTTCCCTTCCCGGGAAACGGATGCCTTCCCGAAGGGGACCAGGTGCTCGCCGTCGGGCACCGGGCCCTTGAGGGAAAGCAGGTTCTTGTGCTCCAGGAAGAGCACGGGGTCGTCGCTGCGGATGGCGGTCTTGAGCAGTCCTTTTGCGTCGGCCGGCGTGGCGGGCATGACAACCCGGAAACCGGGGACATGCATGAAGAACGGGTAATAGTTTCCCGAGTGGTGAGCCGCGTTCGAAGGCGCAGCGCCAACGCAACCGCGCACCACGATGGGCATCTTCAGCCGGCCGCCGCTCATCCACTGGAGCTTGGCCATCTGGTTGAACATGTCCCCGAATGCATCGGTGAGGAAATCAATGAACATGAAATCCACCACCGGGCGGGCTCCCGACGCCGCGGCGCCTATGCAGATTCCCGTGAATCCGCGCTCGCTGATCGGCGTGTCGCGCAGCCGCTCCGGACCGTAGAGGTCGTACAGACCGACAGTCGTGTTGAAATTGCCGCCGCGGACGCCGATCCCTTCGCCGACCACGAAAATGGCCGGGTCGCGCGCCATCTCCTCCGCCAGCCCTTCGCGGGCGGCGTCCATAAATGTCATTTCACGCATTCTGGCCTGCCTGCTCTGTCGCATACACGTGTTGGGTGACCGTGGCGGGATCGGGCATCGGGCTTGCCAGGGCAAAGCTCGCCGCTTCCTCCGCAAGCGCTTTCAGCTCCGCGTCAATAGAATCCAGCTCCGCTTGGGCCGCAATCCCGCCCGCAAGAAGCTTTCCCCCCCATGCCTTGATCGGGTCACGAGCCTTCCATTCCGCGATCTCCTCCTGGGTCCTGTAGCCCGCGTCACGCATTCCTTCTGAGTGGGCGCGCGTTCGATAGGTCTTGCACTCCAGGAGGGTCGGCCCTTCCCCGGATCTGGCCCTGCGCACGGCTTCTCCAGCGGCCTGATAGACGGCCATCACGTCATTGCCGTCAACGGCGAGGCCCGGCAGGCCATACGCCGCCGCGCGTGTCGCCGGGTTGGGATTTTTCGTGACCGCCGCATAAGGGACCTCGGTAGCGTACAGGTTGTTCTCGCACACGAAAAGGACCGGCAGTCCCCAGGCAGCCGCCATGTTGATCCCCTCGTGGAATGCGCCATTGTTGGTCGCGCCATCGCCAAAGAAAGCCACGCTGACCCGGTCAGCCTTAAGCAGTTTTGCCGCATACGCGCTTCCGGCTGCCAGCGTGATGCAGGGTCCGACGATCCCGCTCGATCCCATGAACCCTATCTCCGGTTTGAACAGGTGCATGCTACCCCCGCGACCGCCGGAGCAGCCCGTCGCGCGGCCCAGCAGCTCCGCTATCAGCTCTCGGGGGGCCATGCCTTTGGCAAGCGCGTGGCCATGGCCGCGGTGCGTGCTGAACACGGCATCGTTGTTGCCGAGATGAGCGCACACCCCCGCAGCGACGGCTTCTTCCCCAATGTACGTGTGCACGCCGCCGTAGATCTTCCCTGCCGCGTACAGCTTCACCAGTTGCTCTTCAGTGCGGCGAATCAAGAGCATGGTGCGATATAGCGCGAGCATCTGATCTTTGCCGATTGCCGCGCTCTTTTTCACCGTCATCGAAAAACCCTCCCTCCCCTGCCGCGGCGCGGACTACGGCGCCTTGTACGGACCGGCCGAACCGCCGGCGTTCATTGCGAGGTTTCCCCCATCGAAGGGGATCAGTGCTCCCGTCATCCAGGCCGAGGCATCGGAGGCAAGAAGGAGCGCCACTCCCTTGATGTCGTCGGGGGCGCCGAATCTTCCCATGGGAATACCGCGCAGCATTGTCTCCTTGACCGCCGGGTCGGCCGCCCAATATGCCTGGAGGCCGGGATTGGTGACCTGCCCCGGCAGGATGGCGTTGACCCGGACCCCGCGGCTGCACCATTCGGTGCTCAGCTCTCGCGTCAGCATCGCCACGGCGCCCATGCCCACGCTGTAGGCGAAGTTTCCGCGCCCCAGCGCCGTGACGGATGCCAGCGACCCGATGTTGATGATGCTTCCACGGCCCTGCTTCAGCATTCGGCGTCCCGCCTCCTGGCAGCAGCAGAACCGGGCGGTCGTCAGCCCGTATATGACCTGCTGAAACTTGTCAAGCTCGATGTCCTCCGCGGAGGCGCGGAACCCGGGGCCCGCTACAGCGCCGAGAATGTCGATCCTGCCGAACTCCCTGTCCAGCGCCTTGAATACGGAGCGGATCTGACCCACGTCCGTCATATCTCCCGGCACGACGACCGCTCGCCTCCCGAGCTTTCGCGCCTGCTCAGCCGTATCCTCAACCCCTGCTACATTGGAATGGCTAGGCAGCACCAGGTCCGCTCCTGCCTCGGCGAAGGCAAGGGCCATTGCGCGCCCCATTCCCTGCGCACCGCCGGACACCAGCGCCACACGGCCGTGTAAATCGAACATGTCCAGAATCGTGCGAGCCATGATTTCTTCTCCTTGTGATTCCTGGGCTGTTCGGTCAGGATATGCAATCCCCTTCTACCGGGCAAGGGTCATTTCTAAAGAGTCGCCATAAGCGCGTTTGACATTCGTAGGGTTGATGGCGTACTCATTGTATGCTTTTATCGCGATACGAGGGCCGCGTTTTCCCGAGCGCTGGAGAGGAAGTCCGATGGTGTCGCCTGTGATCCTGCGGGGAGCCGCTTGAATGGCAGATGTCCATGCAAAAGTGCGCGTGAGCGCTCTTGAAGGATTCTGCGTGCAGGCCATGAGAAAGGCCGGCATGTCGGAGGGGGACGCCAGGATTGCCGCCGATGTCCTTGTGACAACGGATACCTGGGGCGTTCACACCCATGGAACCAAGCAGCTGCGGCCGCTCATGAAGAACTTCCGCGACGGAAAGATGGACCTCCACGCGTCGTCGGAGCTTCTCTCCGAAGGCCCTTCGTGGGCGATCTTCGACGGCCACAGATCCATGCCCATGGTAAGCGCCGCCATTGCCATGCGCAAGGCCATTGAAAAGGCGCGGAGCACCGGGATCGCATACGTCGCGGTGAGGAATAGCGGTCATTACGGCGCCGCGGGTTATTACGCGAATATGGCGGCGCGGGAGAAAATGTTCGGCATCAGCATGTGCAACGTGGACGCGGGCGTTGCCGTGCCCGGCTCGAAGGTCCCGGTCCTGGGGACCAACCCGATAGCGTACGCGGCTCCGGCCCGAAATGAAAAAACCGTTTTTCTCGATATCGCCACCAGCGTCGTCGCGGCCGGCAAGGTCTATGCCGCGCAGGCCGCAGGCAAGAAAATTCCGGAGGGCTGGCTCATCGACGAGGAGGGTCTTCCCACAACGGACCCCAGCGGCTATCCGCGGGTCGGGGCCCTCCTGCCCATGGCGGGACACAAAGGATACGGCATTGCCCTGATGATCGAGATCCTCACCGGTATTCTAGCAGGAGGCGCCTTCGGAAAGGGCTTGGTGAGCTGGGTCATGGGGGGGGAGCCCGTAAACCAATCCCTCTCATTCATCGCAATCGACGTCGGCATCTTCCTTTCCGCGGAGGAGTTCGGGAACCGGATGGACCAGTTGATCCTGGAAATACGGGGCGCGCCGAAAGCGCGGGGCGCGGATCGCATCTATCTGCCGGGAGAGAGGGAGTGGGAGAACAGGGAAAGGGCGCTGAAAGAGGGCGTGTCCCTGCCTCCCGACGTGCTCACCAGCCTGCGGGGCCTCGCGGAGGATTATTCGCTTGACATCGAGGGGCTTTTTATGGGCGATGACGTAAAGCGAAGCGGAACCGCACGCTGAGAGAGGGGGGCATTATCAATAGCTCCATAAGAGTCCGCGCAAAACCGTCCCTGCTCACACCAGTGGAAAGGAGCTCTCTGGCCGACGAGGTCGTGAGAAAACTCCGTCTGGAAATCCTCACCGGCAACATCAAGCCAGGGGAAAGGATACTCGAACAAGCGATCTCGGCCATGATGAAAACCAGCCGCGGTCCGGTGCGCGACGCGCTCAACCAGCTTGAGCACGAGGGGCTCATCGTCCGGGAGCCCAACCGCAGCGCCACCGTCGTCAGCATGACGGTGAACGATGTGGAGGAAGTCCATAGCCTCCGTCTGGCCCTCGAACTGCTGGCCCTGCGCTATGTCATGGAGAGAGCGCGGGTCATCGATTTTGCGCGGCTCCAGGAGGGGATCGAAGCGCTTGATGAATGCATGAATCACGAGTTCTCGCTGCACGAGGCGGTGGATCTCGATCTGCGGTTTCATGAGGAGTTTGTGAAAATCTCCGGGCATAACCGTCTCCTTTCCCTGTGGCAGAGCATCAAGACGCAGATCTGGTTTCTCATCTATTCGAGAAATGCGTTTGCCATAGAAAACTTTCGGGTAGCCAATGCCACGCACAAGGAGTTTCTGGACGCACTTCACAGGCGAGACGCCGAGAGATGCACGAGCATCCTCCAGGAGCATTTGGACACCGCGTACGCCCACCTTATTGAGACCTACCAGGAAACCCACCCGAAGGAGATAGAAGTTTCTTGACCACCGACGTCGCGAAATCCATTCAGCGCCTCTCGGTGCCGGCGCGGAGCGTCGGCATCTTCTGGCTGGGTCAGGCGGGTTTCGTTTTCAAGACCCCTGACGGGAAAATCGCATACGTGGACCCCTACCTCACGGACAGCGTGGAGCGGCTCGCGGGTTTCAAGCGCATCATGGCGGGAGTCGTCTCGCCCGCCGAGGTTCGCGCCGATGCGGTGCTCCTCACCCATCACCATGAGGATCACCTTGACATCGACGCCATTCCCGTTATCGCGAAGAAAACCAGGGCGCATTTCGTTGCGCCCGCGGAGACCGTCAGGAGGCTTCTTGGCCTGGGGATCAACAAGGGACGCATCACCGAGGTGCGGGAGGGGCGCGAGGCGGAGCTGGGGTTTGTCACGGTGCGCGCCGTGTACGCCGACCATGGGGATCTGGCCCCCGACGCGGTCGGATTTGTTCTGGACTTCGGCTTTCTACGGGTTTATTTCACCGGAGATACCGCGTACCGTCCCGCCAGGATGGCTGAGGTGGCGTCGCTGAAACCCCAGGTGATCATCCCTGCCATCAACGGCGCTTACGGAAACATGGGAGCCGGGGATGCGGCGGCCCTCACGCGCGACGTGGGAGCTGCCGTGGTCATCCCGTGCCACTTCTGGACATTCATACAGCATGGCGGAGATCCCGCGGCATTCGTAGCCGAGTGCGCACGCGTATCCCCCGCAACCCGCGTGGTCCTGATGACCCAGGGCGGGTGCTTTCTCCACAGTTCGTGAGGCGTCATCAGGAAGGGCGGCACAGTGGAAACTCATCGCAACCTCATTGGAGGGAATTGGGCGGCGAGCCGGACGGGGAGGACGTTCGAGGACGAGAATCCTTCCCTCAAAGGCTCCGTGCTCGGACTGTTTCAGGCATCCGATCCGTCTGACATTGCCTTTGCGGTCGACGCCGCGCAGGCCGCCTTCCCGGCATGGCGCGAAACACCGGTGCGCGACCGGCAAGACGCGGTGGGACGGTTTCTGGCGCTGCTGGCAATACGCGGCGAGGAGCTCGCGCGGATTGTTGCGCTGGAGAACGGAAAGACATTTCGTGAAGCGAGCACCGAGGTGAGCTCCGCCCTGGCCGAGGGTACGTATCACCAGCAGCAGGTCTCGCGCTTTTTCGGCCATACGCTGCCCACGGGAACCCGGGGCATGACAGGTTGGGTTCAGTACCATGCGCTCGGCGTCGCGGCAGTGATATGCCCCTGGAATTTTCCCGTGAACGTAGTTTGCCGCAAGGCGCTCCCCGCCCTCCTTACCGGCAATACCGTGGTCTTCAAGCCTGCAAGCTTCACCCCGTGGTCGGGCATCTTTCTGGCTGAGCTTTTCCTCCAGGCGGGGTTCCCGCCCGGCGTTTTCAACTCCGTGACGGGGTCGGGCGCGGCATTGGGAGACGCTCTGGTGGAGGACCCACGGGTAAAGGCCATCACCTTCACGGGGTCCACGGAGGTCGGCAGGTCGATTCAGCGCAAAGCCGGCGCCCGCCTCGTTCGCACGCAGCTTGAGCTGGGCGGAAAGAACGCGCTCATCGTGATGGATGACGCGGATCTGGAGGCGGCGGGCGCCGCGGCCATGGTGGCGGGCTTTGCCTGCTCGGGCCAGTGGTGCACATCGACGAGCCGCATCCTCGTGCACGCCGCCGTCTACGATCGTTTCCTCGATTCGCTCCGCGCTCGCTGCGATGCCATGAAGGTGGGCGACCCGCTGAACGAATCAACCGACATGGGGCCCGTTGCGGGGCCGGCCCAATACGGAAGGATCATGGAGGCGATCGCTCTTGCGGAAAGCCAGGGTGCACGGCGCCTTACCGTGAAGGCAGCGGGCGGCGGCTCCGCGGACCTGCCCGACGGCTACTTCATCCGCCCGACCCTGTTCGCTGACGTGACCCCCGCGATGTCACTTTTCCGCGAGGAGGTATTTGGCCCCGTCCTGGCCGTGACTCCCTTCTCCAGCCTCGAGGATGCGCTGCGCCTTGCCAATGATTCATCGTACGGACTTTCCTCCGCGATTTTCACCCGAGATCTCACCGCGGCCCTCGCCTACGTCGACGGCATCGAGGCAGGGCTGGCGCACGTGAACATCAATACCGGCATCAAGGACCCGTCCCTTCCCTTCGGCGGCTGGAAGGAATCCGGCTTCGGGCTTCCCGAGAATGACGTCTCAGGGCTGGAGTTTTTTGTCAATCGAAAAGCGGTCTACATGAGCGGCGGGCAGGCGCGCCGCGCTTCATCACCACGAGTGACAAAATAAAAGAGTTTTGAAGTCCTGGCGTTGCGGATCGGCATGATCGGATGATATACCGAACGCGAAAAAAACGCGGCCGGAGCTCCCGGACCGAAGCAAGGAGGAGGAGATGATCGAGTATTCGAAGTTCAGGAAAGAGCAGTGGTACGTGAGCCCGTGGGATTTCTACCCGGAGGTCACGAAGCCCTTCAGGATCAACCCCAAGGTCAAGATACACGACGTCACCCTCCGCGAGGGCGAGCAGCAGACCGGCGTCGTCTTCAGCCGCGATGACAAGGTCGCGATCGCCAAGAAGCTGGCCGAGCTCGGGGTGGACAGGATCGAGGCGGGGATGCCGGCCGTGTCGCAGGGGGATGCCGACGCCGTGAAGGCGATCGTCGACCTCAACCTCGGCCCGGAGATTTTCGCCTTCTGCCGCTGCATACGCTCGGACATCGAGATGGCGAAAAAGGCCGGCTGCAAAGGCGCCGTGCTCGAGATAGCCTGCAACCCGATCTTCGTTGAACGGGCCTACGGCAAGACCATGGATTGGGTCAAGAAGGCGGCGATCGAGGCAACCATAGCGGCGAAAGAGTATGGCATGTACGTCTCCTTCTTCACCATTGACGGCACGCGCACGGAGATCAACAGCCTTCTGGACACCGTTGACGAAATTCGGCAGGGCGGCAAGATGGACGCCTTTGTCATGGCCGACACCTTCGGGTGCGTGCATCCGCAATCCGTCTTCCAGATGGTGACGAAAGTGAAGAAGCGCTTCCCGACCACCCCGATAGAGGCGCATATGCACATGCACTTCGGACTTGGAGCGGCGAACACCCTCGCGGCCATCGCGGCGGGAGCCGACGTCGCGCACGTCGCGGTATCGGGCATCGGCGAGGGCGCGGGCAACACACCGCTGGAGGACGTCGTGCTCTCGCTCAAGTGCCTCTATGGCGTAGAAACGCACGTCAAGACGGAAAAATTCGTGGAGACGAGCAAATTCATCTGCAAGCTCACCAACGACCATCCGCTTCCCCCCAACCGGCCGATCGTCGGTCGCGACGTTTTCATAGTGGAATCGGGCATTGGGGTCATGTTCTTCGAGAACGCGGCAAAAGCCGGTGATCCCTTCATTGCCGCCTCCATTCAGCCCGAGCTCGTCGGCCAGCCCGGCTGGCGCTTCGCGCTGGGCAAGAAGAGCGGCACCTACAGCATCGAGCGGTTCCTCAGGGAGATCGGACGCACGCTGGACAAGGAGAAGCAGGAACAGGTGCTCGAAATGGTCAAGGATCTGGCGATCCGGGAGAAGCGGCTCGTCACGGTGGACGAATTCAGGAGATTCGTGGACTCAGTATCCGGCACATAAGCGCGATGGGCGCCCTCGAGCATCCCTACGTCCGGTTTCTCATCGAACGGGCATCGTCGAGCAAGGCGAAGATTGCCATACCCGACGCCCCGTTCGACGCGCGATACCTCGCGGCGGCCCTTGAAGTGCGCCGGCAGGGATGGCTGGACCCCATCCTGACCGGCTCCCGGGACGCGATACGCGCCATCGCGGTCCGGGAGGGATGCGAGTTGGGCGAAATCAGGATCATCGACCCTGAAAAATACAGCGGATTGGATTCAATGGTCGATGAGTACGCCGCGCTCCGCGCAAAGGAGGGGCTCAGCAGGAAGGAGATCGAAGGCATCGTCCGTGATCCAGCGGCCTTCTCCTGCATGCTCCATAAGCGGGGGGAGATCGACGGGGTCTGCTCGGGCGTCCACTATTCCACGGCGGATCTCGCGCGGCCTGCCATCCGGATCTTGGGAATGAAGAAAGGGTTCACAAAGATGACGGCCCTCGCCGTCATCCTCTTCACCTCAACGCCGCTCGGGGACAATCTGGTCTTCGCCTGCGCTGACGGAACGATTCTCCCCCGGCCCAGCTCGGAGGAGCTTGCCGACATCGCGATTCTCGCGGCGGACAAGGCGAAGACCATCATGCCCGACAATCCGCGCGTTGCAATGCTCTCCTTCTCCACTCTTGGCTCGGCCCGGCATGAGGAAGTCGACCGGGTGGTGCGCGCCCTCGACATGGTCAGGACGCGGAGACCCGACATCCTTATCGACGGCGAGTTCCAGCTCGACGCCGCGATATCCCCCTACGTCGCGGCCAAAAAGGTGAAACGGCCCTCAGCAGTGGCGGGAAAAGCGAATGTCCTCATCTGGCCCGACCTTCAGAGCGGCAACATGGCGGGCAAGGGCATGATGCTCATGGGCAACGGGCATCTTGCCGGCGCCACCTTCCTGGGAATCCAGGGCCTTGTTACCGATCATTCCCGCGGCGCGACGGTGGAAGAGTGCCTCATCAACATCGCCTTCACGGCCGCACAGGTGGAAAAATGAAGATACTCGTGGCCAACGTCGGAAGCTCCACCCTGAAGTGCAGGCTCATTGAGATGCCTTCGGAGAACACCCTTGCCAGGGTCCTCGTCGAGAGGGTCGGAGAAACCGACGCTCACGTGGCCTGGACGAACCGCGACGGCGCATCAAAGGAACAGACCCTCCCCGTGAGAAACTCCTCGGAGGCCATTGACGTATCCCTGCGGAAGCTCACGGAAAAAGCCGATGGAGCTCTCCGCGACCTGGCCGCGCTGGACGCGGTGGGATTCAAGCCGGTCTGCGCCAAGGGGATCACGGGCTGCCGGGAAATGACGGACGAAGTCCTCGCCGGCATGGAAGAGTTCGCGGACTACATCTGCCCCATGCACAACCGGCTCGTCGTGGACGCGGTGCGGGCCTTCAGGACGGCGGCGCCGGGCAAACCGCTGATCGGCCTCTTCGAGACCTTCTTTTTCCAGGGATGGCCCGAGTACGCGCGCATCTATCCGATCCCCTGGGACTGGACGCAGAAGTACGATGTGCGGCGCAGTATGGGACACGGGGCAAGCCATTTTTTCGTGAACGGCCGCATGGCGCAGATACTCGGCAAGGACGCCCGAGAGTTCAATGCGGTCCAGCTCCACCTCGGGGGAAGCTCATCGGTGGTCGCCATCCGCGGAGGAAAAACGATCGACGGGACAGCGGGCTTTACAATGAATACCGGCGTTCCCATGTCGGTGAGAAGCTCGGACATGGACGGTTTTCTCATTCCCTACCTCTGGTCCAAAGGCGAAGGGACGCCAAAGGAGATCGTGGACAGGATGATGAGCCAGGCGGGAATCGCATCGATCTCCGGCATGGGCTTCGACATGAGGGATCTCCAGACAGCGGCGGAGCGGGGCCACGAACGGGCTCGCCTGGCCATCGACACGTACGTATACCAGGTGCGCAAGTACCTGGGCAGCATGATGCTCATCCTCGGGCATGTGGATGTCATCACCTTCGCCGCGGGGACCGGGGAGTCCAGCCCTTATATCCGAAGCCGCGTGCTGGAAGGGCTCCAGGAGTTCGGCATCATCCTGGATGAGGAGATCAACAAGCGGACCATAAAAAAGGAAGCTCCCATCTCCGCAAAGGATTCGAAGATCCCCGTCTGGGTCGTGCCCACTGATGAGGAAATAGTGGTGGCCAGGGAGACCGCCGCGCTCTTGGGGCGGTGAAAAATGAGCGGCAAGGACCTGGTCAGGAAAGCGGTTCGATTCGAGAACCCCGAGCGCATCCCGCTCTCCAATCCCTACGACCTGGCCACGTCGGACATCGTGAACGTCGAGGTGGTGAAAAACTACACCGGCCCTGACAGGCTGCACTCCGAATGGGGTTTCGAGTGGACTCACCTCGAAAACGACCTCACCATGGGGCAGCCCAAGTTCCCGATCATCGCCTGCCGCGAGGATCTGAAGCGCTACCAGGCCCCGGACCCCAATGATCCGACTCGATTCGAAGACCTGAGGACCGCCCGGGCCCAGTACGGCCCTGATAAGTATTATAAGGCAAATCTCGTCCTATCGGGCTTCACGATCATGACCTTCCTTCGCGGCTTCTCCGCTTTGATCGAGGATCTCTACGTGGACCGCGAGCTGGTCGAGAATTTGGCCGATGTCGTCTTCGGCTTCGAGGAAAAACTCTTCACCCTCATTGCGGCCCAGGGATTCAGCGCGGTGCACCTGGCTGATGACTGGGGGACCCAGGAGAGTCTCCTGATTTCCCCCGCCCTGTGGCGGGAGATCTTCAAGCCGCGCTATCGGCAGCAGGTGGAGCTGGCTCATTCCCTCGGACTGGACCTGTATTTTCACTGCTGCGGCTACATCTACGACATCATCCCCGATTTCATCGAAATAGGGGTCGACATCCTCAATCTTGGCCAGCCGAATATCAACGGGATCCGCCGGCTGGGAGAGGACTTCTCGGGGAAGATTTGCTTCGCATGTCCCGTGAGCTATCAGACCACCGGCATTTCAGGCACCAGGGAAGATATCCGCCGCGAAGTGAAGGAACTGGTCGAGTGCCTGGGAAACAGGGGAGGCGGGCTGATCGGGCTCATTCCCACCGACATCCTCGGGCTGGGCGGCAAGAGGGAGAATATCGACTGCATGCTCGAGGCGTTCGCGGAGTTCGGAGCTGCGCGTTCCCCATGAGCCCCATGAATCATCGCGCGCGGTTTGAATCAGCGCTGAGGCACGAGGCCTGCGACAGGCTGCCCATGGATTTCATCGCGGAAGGGCAGGTCCCCAAGCGCATAGCAAGCCATCTCGGCGTTGCGGACTACGAGCAGGCCCTCAGAAAGCTCGACATCGATTTCAGGCACCTCTCGCACGCTGATTTCAGAAAACCCTATCCCAAGGACGAAAAGGGGTTCTTCACCGACATGTGGGGCGTGCGCCGCAGGCCCGTCGTCAACTCATTCGGAAGCTACGATGAAGTCGAATACAGGCCTTTCGCCCGCATCGAGACGATGGACGAGGTGAGCTCCTATCCCTGGCCCTCGCCGGATCTATTCAATTTCTCCGAATTGGAGCGTCAGTGCGACAAGGTCCGCGACGAGTACGTGGTTGTCTTCGGGCACCCTGGCTTGATGGACCTCATCAATGGAACCTCTTTCGCGAGGGGCATGGAGCAGGTTCTTATGGATGTCGCCACAGAGGATCCAGTGGGACTGGCGCTCATGGAGCGGCGGCAGGAGATCCTCCTGGAGGTCGCCGAACGAGGCCTGAAGACGGCAAAGGGAAAAATCGACATTCTCTGGATAGGGGACGACTATGGGACGCAAGCCGGTCCCCTTATGAGCCTCGACTCCTGGAAGTCAGTCTTTGCGCCGAAGCTCAAGGCCTTCATAGAGCTCGGGCATAGGTACGGCGCGAAAGTCATGCTGCATTCCTGCGGCTCCAACCGCCGCCATATGCCGCTGTGGATCGACATGGGCCTCGATATTTACCAAACGGTCCAGGTGGAGGCCGAAGGAATGGATGCCGAGGGTTTGTTCAGGGATTTCGGCAGGCATATAACCTTCCACGGGATGATCGGACTCCAGAGCGTTCTTGCCCACGGAAACCCCGACGATGTGCGCAGGGAGACCGCCCGGATCGTCAGGGCTTCCGGAGGGAGCGGCTGCGTGGTCGCGCCCACGCACTTTTTCGAGATCGATACCCCGATGGAAAACGCGTGCGCTATTTACGAAACTGTCACATCGCCACCTTGACGACGATCTTGTGCACCTTCCCCGGCTTCCCCACTGCCTGCTTGGGAGCGTGCGCATCGCTGGGGTAGAATACCCCGAGCTCTCCCGCGAAAAGCCGCACTGATGTCACATCCGCTGATGCAACCTTTCCAAGGGCAACATCCTTGGCCTGGTCGTATTCCTGCGTTACGGTCATCTTCTCCAGCGGGGCCCAGCCGATGAGCTCTTCCCCGCCGGTAATGTACTGAATGTCGGCGTATCTCCGGTGCGCTTCGAACTTCGGCTCCCCGCCCGGCTGGGTCTCGTAGGATTGGACCATGGCGTAGACCCTGTCGCCATCAATCTCGATTTTCCCTTCAGCCAGGGTGCGACCCTTTGCATCCAGGAGGAAGCGATATGCCTTCTCGAATTTCGGGGTGAGAGCCGTCTGCTGCGCCGCGCGTTCGAGTTTCGCTACGATCATTTTCCTGTGCCTCCCGATTTCCTTATTGATTCCAAAAGCACACCGCAGCGTAGCAAATCGCGCACGCGGCGGTCAAAAAGCCGAACAGGTTCACTCGATAGAATTGTCATGGGGGCGATGCGCCTTGACATTTCTATGGAGTGCCCCTGGGAGCTTCCCGTTGACCCTTTTCGCTCGTGAGAGTATAGGAAAAGAATCATGATTTTCGATGTAAGCATCGGCGTTTCGCCGCGCACGCCGATCTGGCCGGGAGGACAGCGGCCCGCGTTCACCGTCACGCATCAGCCCCTGCCCGGAGGGAATGAGACCGTCGCCACCCGCCTCGATATGATCGCCCATTCGGGCACTCATATCGACGCGCCGCTGCACTTCCGCAGGAACGGGCAAACCATTGACGCGGTCGAGCTCGGGAAGCTCATGGGACCCTGCAGGGTCTTCGAGCACCGGGGCCCCGGCCATATCGGCCGGGCCGAGCTGGATGAGATGGGCTTTTCCCCTGTCCGCAGGGCGTTGTTCAGGACGGCGAACTCCGCGCGACTGCACACCGGCGTGCTCGGGGCCGACTATATCTCATTCCTCGACGAGGCCATCGATGTTCTCATTCATTCGGGCGTCGAAGTGCTCGGCATTGACGGTTTCTCCATCGGGCCCTATGGAGAGATGAGCGACACCAATCACGTCGCCTTCTGCGGCGCGGGCGGCCTCATCATAGAGATGCTGGACCTCACGAGTGTGGCGCCGGGAGACTACCTGCTGGTCGCCCTTCCCCTCAAGCTCGAAGGAGTGGAGGCGGCTCCGTCGCGGGTCCTCTTGATGCGGGAAGAGGACCTGGACGGGGTCTTCGGGAAACAGGGGGAAAACGGATGAAAATCGAACGGATCGAGACCTTCACGGTCAGCGCCGAATGGAAGAACTGGCTGTTCGTGAAGGTGCATACGGACGATGGCCTCTACGGGATCGGCGAGGCGACCATGAACGGCTTCATCAAGACCACAGAAGCCGCCATCCACGAGCTGGCTCATTTTGCCATCGGCAGGGACCCCCGGCAGGTGAACGCGGTGCTGCGAGCAGTTCTGGAGCCGATCCAGGACGGCGGGCACATCCATCGCCTTGCGGCAGCGGGCATCGAGGTGGCCTGTTGGGACATTCTCGGCAAGTCCCTCGGCGTGCCGATCCATCAACTGCTGGGCGGGCGGCTCAGGGACAGCATCCTCGCCTACGCCAACGGATGGTATCGCGCCGAACGCACACCGGAAGCCTTCCTGGACATGGCGGTGAAGGCGGCGGGAAAAGGCTTCCGTGCGCTGAAGATCGATCCCTTCGGCACCGCGTCGGGCACCATCGATGAGAATAACCTGCAGGTGGCATACGATATCCTGAAGGCCATTCGCGACCGGTTCGGCCGCGACTTCAAGATCCTCATCGACGTGCATTGCAGATTCACGCCTCCCGAGGCGCTGCGAGTCGCCCACAGGCTTTTCCCGCTGGATCTGTACTGGTGGGAGGAGCCGACCACGGCCGAACGCGAGGAGCTTACCAACGAGATCGCCGCCCGCTGTCCCATCCCCGTGGCAACAGGGGAGCAATTCGAACGTGTGGGAAAGTTCATGACCCTCGCCAAGGGCGGACATGTCGGTATATTCCAGCCGGAGCCCATGTGCCTTGGCGGGATCATGAACACGCTTGCGGTAGCACAGATAGCCCGCGCCAGCGGCGCGTGGATCGCTCCGCACCAGAGCGGAGGTCCGGTCGCCACCGCGATCTGCCTGCAGCTTGCGGCCTGCGTGCCCAACTTTCTGATCCAGGAGCACTTCGATCCGTTCAATGTGGCCTGGACCCGGGACCTGGTCACCTGGCATCCCGACATCGATCCGCAAAACGGGCACCTGTCGCTCCCGGACAAGCCGGGCCTGGGACTGGACCTGAACCTGGAAGTCGTGCGCGAGCATCCCTACGACCCCGATGCGTATTTCGATGCAAACAAGGAGGGATGGGAGAAGCGGTTCGGTGTCCGTGGGAAGAAGCAGTAACGGAGAGCGCCGCGTGAAGCACTTCGAGCTGAAATTCACCGGCGATCAGAGCGACGAAACGGGCAGGCCCAACACCGAGCTCGCGTGGGACCTTCTTGACCAGACGCCGCATATCCGCTACGGATTCCTGGAAGACCAGCGGCCGAAGGCGAACGATCCCACCTATCAGGACCGCCTCTATTCCATGGAGATACAGCCGCAGCATGTCGCTTCTGCCAACGGCATCGTGGTCTGCCGTCCATACGTAAAGGCATCCGCCTTCACGCGGGGATCAGCCAACCTCGTGGCGATAGGACGCGCGGGGATCGGCTACGACAAGATCGACCTGAGGGCATGTACGGAGAACGACGTCGTCGTGTTCAACTCACCCCATGGGTTGACGCATTCGACTGCCTCCGCGGCCATGATCTTCATTCTCGCCCTTTCCCGGCGCTTCTTTTTGCAAGAACGGATCGTGCGCGAATATCGCTGGGCGCTCCAAGCAGAAGCGGTCGGCGACGACCTGCCCGGTCAGACCCTCGGCATCGTAGGGTTCGGCCAGACAGGACGCGAGCTGGCACGACTGATCGCGCCGTTCCACATGCGCATCATCTCCTATTCCCCGCATGCGGATCCCATACAGGCGAAAGAGCTCGGCGTGGCCCTGGTGAGCAGCCTTGATCAACTGCTCCGGGAATCCGACTACGTGAGCCTTAATGGCCGCCTGGACGCGCGCACGCGGAGGCTCATCGGCGAGCGGGAGCTGGGTCTCATGAAGCCCACCGCGTATTTCATCAATGTCGCGCGCGGGGAGATGGTGGACGAAGAGGCCCTGGTTCGATTCCTGCGCGAACACCGCATTGCCGGCGCCGGGTTGGACGTGTTCGAAACGGAGCCGCTTCCATTGGCGAGTCCCCTGCTGTCGCTCGACAATGTCATGCTCACGCCGCACTGGCTGGCATCCACCCGTCAGGCCGGCCGGGCCACGATCAAGCCCATCATCGAGGGAATGCTTGCCGTGTCGAAAGGCGAGCTTCCGCCCAATATCTTGAATCCGGAAGTGCTGGAGAGGGAAGGATTCAGAAAGAAGCTGGCCGCCAGGCGATGATCGACGCCAATGGCCCTTCGTGGCCCACAGGCTGCGTGCAGGGGACAATTCTATTGAGTCAGGATTTGTTAACAATTGACAACCGCCACGGTCAGTCCTAAACTCCTCGTGAAAATGACCTCACGTTGATGAGGAAGCAACCTATCCGTAAAGAAGGAGGACGATTCGAGATCGATATATGGCGGGAGGCCAGCAAAAACCTGCCATAGAACACGCCTTTTTAAAGCGGTCGTCGTAGACGACCAGGCATCCAGAACAGGAGGATCCACAGATGAAGAAACTGGGTTTGTTGTTTCTTGTAGCAATGTGCATGCTTGTTGTCGGCATACCGTCATTTGCCCAAGCCAAGGTTACGATCACGTATCAGACCCCCTTTGCCAAGGAAACCGATCAGGTCGGCGTTGCCATTGACGCGTATGTGAAGGCGCATCCGAACATTGAATTCGATTACCAGGTCATCGATCATGCGGATATGCCGGTGAAGATGCCGATCCTTGTCCAATCCAACAGCCTGCCCGACTTGTTCTGGGACAACGGAGCGCATTTTGTCGACTACCTGATGAACTCGCAATCCTTGCTTGATCTCACCCCTTACTACGATGCCGCTTTCAAGGCAACGTTTGTAAAAGGCGCCCTGACTGAAATCACAACTCCAGACGGCAGGATCGCGGCATACCCCTCGGAGAGCCAGGTGCAGGGCTGGGTCTGG
The DNA here is from genome assembly GCA_049519415.1 of Spirochaetia bacterium. Classification (GTDB taxonomy): domain Bacteria; phylum Spirochaetota; class Spirochaetia; order SZUA-6; family Fen-1364; genus Fen-1364. The sequence continues at coordinate 38,656 of JBEKQU010000007.1, read as the reverse complement.
AACAAGGCTCTCTTCGACAAGTACGGATTGAAGATTCCCACCACCTATGAGGAGCTCAAGGCCGATGTGCCCGTGTTCAAGAGGAACGGCGTTGTCACCCTCGCCTACGGCTCGAAAGAGGGTTGGGCGGTGTGGGGCTTCGAGCACTGGCTGGTTCTCTGGGGCATCTGGGACCAGGCGGATCAGGTGTTCAAGACTCATACATTGAGGGCCCAGGATGCTGATTTCAAACAGGCCTACTATTCCGAGGCGGAATTGTACGCCCTGGGCGCCTTCCCGCAGAATAACTCCACCATGTCCTTCGATCAGGCCTGCAGCCTCTTCAACTCCGGCAAGGCGGCAGCCATCACCCTTCCCTCTGACCAGCTCGGAAAAATCATCGGGCAGCCCCTGGAGAAGAACTACGTCTTCAACTGGGGCGTCACATTCCCCAAGTCCCCGTACAAGCAGAACGTCAAGGTCAGGGCGGTTCCCAATGGCTTTGGAGTTGGCGCGAACGTGGCGAGCGACCCTGACAAGCTTAAAGCGATCGTGGATTTCAACAAGTTCCGCTACTCTGCACAGGGCTTCCCGCTGGCGTTGAGCCTTGGATCCATCCTCCCTGTCAACGTCAAGTTTGATGCATCCAAGCTGGGCGCCATCATGAAACAGCAGATTGCCTTGATCCAGGACAATAGCATCATCGCATCGTATAATTCAGACTATGCGTCCTACCGGATCTGGGACACCAACGCGGATCTTTGGACAGAGGGCTGGGGCACAATCAGAGGAAACCTCGAAAACAGCCTCATGAACGGAAGCATGACTGCCAAGGATATCCCCGGAGAGCTTGCGAAGATCGATGCTGCCATCGATGTCGTGAACGGCAAGCTGGCGGACCTGCGCAAGAGCAAGTAGGCCAGGCGGCAGATTCCGTTCTCATGTGTCCCTGTCGAACGATGCCCTCCAGGGGAGATTGTTCGGCAGGGACTTTTGTTCACGCACGATCTCGGTTTGTATTCAGCATGTTTTGCAGAGAGGCTCAAGGAGGCTGAAGCATGTTCAAGTACTGCAAACGGTGGATCAAACTTCTCTTCTTTACTCCCGTCCTGATCTTTTTCGGCGTCTACACGGTGTATCCCATCTTCTATTCGCTTCTCATCTCTTTCCAGAACAAGCCCACCTTCATGCCGGGGCGTTTCGTTGGCCTGGCTAATTACCTGAGCATGTTTGCCGACACTCATCTTCGGATTGCTCTCAGCAATTCTGCAATCATCACGATTGGCGAGCTCATCCTCATCATTCCCTTTTCCTTTCTGCTGGGAATGTTCATCAATATGAAATTTCGCGGAAGTGATGTCGTGAAGCTTTTGTGCTTCACGCCTTACATTCTGTCAACAATATTGACCACCCAAATCTGGTTCTTCATTGTGGATCCGGGAATCGGGATCCTCAACATACTGCTGAAATCCGTTCACCTCGATGCGCTTGCCTTCCAATGGATCGGGGGAAAGTATTTGACTCCCTACACGGTCACGGTCATCGAAAGCTGGAAAGCCCTCGGCTTCTATTCGGTATTGTTCATGGCCGGACTCAGGATGATTCCCCGGGAGCTTTTCGAGGCTTCACAGATGGATGGAGCTTCGGGATGGCAAAACACCAGGTTCATCACGATACCGATGCTGAAGGAAACCTTGAAAATAGTGACCATCTATATCGTTCTTAATGCGATTCAGAGTTTGCAGACCGTGTATATTCTCACCAACGGTGGACCGAATTACTACTCTCATACGGTGGCTTCGTATATGTATGAGCGGCTTGTCTGGGCGCGGCAGGCCGGCTATGCATCCTCGATCGCTTTTCTCATGTTTGTGATTCTCATGGTGTTTTCAGTGGGAACGCTGAGGATTACCGCGAGAAGAATTGAGGATTAGGAGGACACGATGAAATCAAAACGAATCATCATCTACATCGGGGCCATCCTGATCTGCGTTGTCATGTTTTTTCCCTTCATCTGGGGCTTCATTCTGTCCTTCAAGAACAACACCACGATCTACAATGAGCCTCTCGGACTGCCCGCCAAACTTGATTTCGCCTTGTACATCGATACATTTCTCAAATCCAACATGGGCAACCTGTTCAAGAACAGCCTCATTGTGACAACGATCACAACGCTCGGCTGTCTCTTTATCAACCTCCCGAGCTCTTTTGCCATCGCGCGTCTCCACCATCGGCATGAAGGGTTCGGCAATTTCTTCTATTACGTGTTCCTGTTGGGCGCCGCGGTTCCGCTTTTCATCATCCTGTACCCTGTCTATACCATTGCCTTGACCCTCAAACCGCTGGGCATCGGCACCAACAGCATCTATGGACTTCCTTTCCCCTACATCGCCGGTTCCATTCCCTTCAACACCCTTGTTTTCGTCGGCGCAATGAAGGGAGTCCCGCTCGAGTTGGAGGAAGCGGGGATCATCGACGGCTGCGGCGTCTTGAGAATCTTCATCACTATTGTTGTGCCGCTGATCGCGCCCATCATCGCGACGCTGATCATTTTCAACTTTCTCTGGGCCTGGAACGAGTGGACCCTGGCATCGATTCTCTTGAGCAGCATCAAGAATTTCACCATTCCCCTTGCGGCTTCTTTTTTCAAGCAGCAATACGGACAGGACCTGGCCGCCATGATGCGTGCGGTCATCATGATGCTGATTCCTCAGATCATCTTTTACTTTTTCTTCCAGCGTCAGATTGTCGAGGGCATGGCCACCACGGGGTTGAAAGCCTGAAGACCGCGAGCCGGACGATGCGGATCACTATCGACAGCGAAGACATTCTGCTCGCGCCCTATGTCTGGAAAAAAACGGGAATTGGACCAGACGCAAAAATAGAAGCAAACATGCCCGGGGCGTACATCAAGGCTGTATTTAAAAACGCCTCCGACATCGGCATCATTATCGGCGGCGCTGGAAATATCGGCTGTGCTTCGACTGCAATGCCGATGGTCGAATACTCTGTTGATTTTGGGCCGTTTGTTTCCGAGCAGCTCTCAAAAACGGAAGAGCACTATGTGATCCCCTTGTATCATGGAGAAGATCCGCCGGCACAGCATCGGATTGACCTGTATTTTCGCTCGGCGATGCTCTCCCGGGAACGCTGGGACTCATCGCTGTACAGCCTGCGAATAGCCGGTTTCGAAGTGAACGACGGCGCCTCTCTTATTTCCGTTCCAAGACGTCCGAGGACCGCGATCTGCTATGGGGATTCCTTCACGGAAGGGGTGTATTCAGAGTTGCTTGCCCTGGACAAAGACACCCATTTCTACGGCAATCTGGCGCATAACAATGCCCGTACCACCTGGTTCCCGCTTGTCTGCGCCGCGTTGGGCTGCGAATACGGCCAGCTTGGCACCGGGGGCCAGGGCATGGTAATCACGCATCTTCAAATGCCTCCATTGACGGACACCTGGGATCATTATTGCAGGGACTATTCCCGGCTCATCGACTCGAAATTGCTCCCCGAACCCGATTATATATTCTGCGCGATGGGTTCGAACGATTTTATAAGAGAGGCCGGCACCTTGAGGCATTTGGACGTCACTGACGCGTATCTGCTATGGCTTGCTTCCCTGCGTACAGCATGTCCGAATGCCCTGGTATTCTGCATTGTGCCGCCGCTCGGCTGGCATGCGAAAGAGCTGGCGCATACTGTATCCATCTCAAACGAAAAAGGCGATACAAAAGTCCACCTGATCGATACGGCACCCCTGCAGCATCTATTCAAAGTGGACGTACCCACGCAGGTTGCGTGCGACGGAGTGCATCCGCACGGCTACGGCAACGCCCTTCTCGGGGCTTTCATCGCCGCGAAAGCTCAGAAAACCATCAGCAAATTCGCTCAACAATAAACGCGCCTGCCAGTTGGCCGCATGATTTATCAACGTGCGTGGCAGGCTTCGAACATGGCCCTTAGATTTTGAAAGGGAATATCCGGTCCAAGCACATTAGCCGGCGCCGGGATGAAGCTGTTCCCGAATGGCGATCCTAGTGTGTCGATGATCCTGCGGATCTCTTTCCTGATCTCTGAAGGCTCAGCCGAGGGCAGCAAGCGCTGGACATCGATGGCTCCGCAGAAAGAGACCTTCCCCCCGAAGCGGCGTGCAACTTCACGAAGATCTAGGGGGCCCGGCTGCAGGGGGTGAAGCACGTCAACGCCGATGTCGATCAGGTCGCCGATGATTTCCATGATATTGCCGCAGCTATGATAGAAGACGTCCAGGCCCGCCTGGTGCGCTTCATCGAAAATCGCCTTATAGTAGGGCTTGAAGAAGCTGCGCCACATTGCGGGTGAAATGAGAAGCGCGTTCTGCGTGCCCCAATCGTCCATCGGGAACACGGCATCGACGCCCAGCCCGGCCCAGTTGCGAACCATCGCACGCGAATATTCGCACACGGCCTCCGCCAGCCGCCTCAGCTCCGCCTCGTTCAGCGACAGGTCCATCAGCACGTTCTCCGTTCCCCTGAGGTTGAACAGCCGCGCTTTGATCGAGAACGGGAGCGTCCCGACGCAATACCGCAAAGGCTTGAACCGATTGACAATTGCGGCAGCCGCGTCCATCCGTCCCGGCGCGTACGGGTTCGCGAAATGCTTTTCAAGGTATTCATCGAGCTGCGCCCAGTCCTTGATCGGGAAATCCATTGGATGCGGACCCACGCCTCCCAAGGCGTGCCCCCACTGAGTCCCCCATTCGTCGCTCCACTGGGACTCTTGCATCAGGAGCTCGACCGGATGCAAGGGGGCGTCAACTCGCTGCCCCTGATAGCCGATCGACTGCTCGTACGCTTCCACGAAGATCAGATCATCCGGATACTCGCACAACAGGTCCGCCAGATCATCGCCATAGCGAACGATCGCGTCATAGGACAGCGTGTTCAGCCAGACCGGGCAATTCAGCGCGCCCTGCCTGCGGACGGCCTTCTTCACCTCCTCTTTGTTTGAGGGGCGTGATTCCTGCGCCGCCGCGACTCTCCGCTCGAACCGGGCGACAATCGCCCGCATTTCAGCCATCGGAAGCCGGCGGAAGTCCTCAGAAAATGGTCTCCCCTGTTCATGCGCTTCTCTTGCGCCTTCTTTTGCGCTGTTCATCTATCGTCTTGGCGATTGTCGCCTGAGCGAAACGCATCCATGACTTCCTCTGCCTCGGCCCGGTTGCGCACGCTGACCTGGATGTTTAATCCATCGGGTCGCAGCTCGTTGTAGATCCGCTTAAGCCATGAACCGAAGTCGTTCCCGTACTTTCGCCACACCACCAGAGGCTTGCGCTGCTGGATCTTCTTCCATCCCGCGAACGTGCCTTCAACGTCGCACATTGCGTCCTCGAGGTTCAGCTCCAGCACGTCGATGCCCGGCACTTCGACCAGATCGTCTATCGCCCATAATGCGGACCCATGCAGGTGGAAAGCGACGCAGCGGAAATCGTCGGAGAGTCTCCGGTCGAGCGGAAGGACCTGCCTGCGGTAGAGATCCGGGGAAAGCAGCGCCATCGCGTCCTCCTGGAGCCACACCAGCTTGTCTGGCGCCCACGATCGAAGAGCGCCGTCCAGCGCAAAGTACCCCTGCGGGGATGGCGGCAGCAGGGCAAGCTGCGCCTGGCCGATCTCCTGCCAGATCCCGACGCCATGCTCGAGCGCGGCGTTGACGCGCTCGGGATGGTCGATCATGTCGAGGACGAGCCCGGAAGAACCGCGCAGTGCAGCCAGGATGTCAAGAGGCCCCCGCATGAGGGCCGGAGATATCTGGTAGCGTCCCTCCGCGTGCTTGACCAGCGCGGCCATCAGCTCGAGCAGCTTACGTCCCCACGCGCTTTGCCGGGCAGGTCCCGGCGGGCGCCAGGCCCCGATGTCATTGCAGCATGGCTCAGCCCAGAGGCTGCTCGGCGACGCCATGACAGGGCAGCCGGCGATCGCTTCAAGCCAGGGGATGCCGGAGAATGGGCCGCACGTGCAGGGGAAGTCCCCGAGGCCCTGATGAAGAGCAAACCTTTCGTCGCAGTCTTTCAGGATCTCTGCAATTGGAATGTCGTCCGGGTGAACGAGGCCCTGGGGGATCTTTGCCATGGCCCGAGGGTATGCCTCGTTCAGAAAGAAGCCGATGCTCACCCCCCACACCGGCCTGTCTGCAGGCTCGCGATTCCAGAAGGCTTCCTGCCTGGCTTGCGCCTCCTCAGTCATCATGCCCTTCTTCCTTTTGCCTTCATTGAATGTTGCCAGTTTATTCTAAAAGCATAAGCCAGGAATATGGCGGTACAAAGAGAGCATCCATGTGCACTTTTTAGAATTGTCACCTCGCGCGTTGCCTGAGGGCTCCCCTGAACTGCGTGAAGGAGAAGCTTTCTGCGAGCACAACAGCAAGTGTCGCGAGCGGCGCCGTGAGTTCACGAGGGTGCTGCGGCGGACGAAGCAGATGGCAAGGCGGCGGCCCCGGGCCAGGGCCGGCCCAGGCCTACACCCTCGAGCAGGCGGCGTCGTGGAAAGCACAGCTCGACACGTATTCCTTTTCCGGCCTCGCCTTCCTGACCGGCACGTTCGGCGCCGACACCTTCATGCCTCCCGGCAAGGTGGCCGACTATTTCGGTTTCCAGTACATGCGCGACATCGACGCACGCCAGGCAGGTCACAACTCGATGTTCCTCACGAACATCTGCAACAACGTCCTCGCCGTCCTGGACGATGATCAGAAGGCGCTCATGAAATCACTCGCCGCCGAGCAGGCGCCCCTCTACACTCAGGTGGCCGACAAGCGCCTGGTGCTCATCAAGGCGTTCCGGCAGAACATGGAGGGGACGTTCCCGACCGGCGCCACGCAGCTTTCCCAGCCGGCCGTCACCTCCTGGGTCGGGGACATCTACGCGATAGACGGGACGCTCAGCCTCGGCCGGGCCGCTCTGTATGGAAAATTGCGGCGTCCCTCACGGCGGCGCAGAAGGCAGCCCTTGCAAAGCTGAAGTTCGGTGACTCCGGCACGTGGCCGTCGCTGCCGGACCAGTATGACAAGAAGACCATGACCCACGAGCAAGACGTGCTCTTCATGACGTATGCCAGCGAATTTTTTAGCTTGTATGCGGGCTCCGAGACCGCGGACGTCTACGAGCTCGATCCCTTAATCTGCCCTCGGTGTGGATCCGAGATGAAGCTCATCGCGGTCATCACCAATCCTTCTGAGGCTGCCAAGATCCTGCGCCATCTCATCAAGATAGGCAGAGCACCGCCGGGACTCGATCCCAGCTCCCTGAACTGAAACCCTGCCCTATCCCCTGCTCCGCCCCCCTGGTGGGACCATGCCCTCCCGGCAAGAAAAGCTATCAACATGGTGCATAGCCAAGCGGCGCGACCCATTATCGGGGGACTCCTGCGGCTCAAAGCGCCTCGACTGGCACTCCATTCACGCCCGCCGGGGGACCCTGGGGTCCGGCGCTGGCACGCTCACCCTGCCGGCGCCCAGCCGACAGGAATTGATTTGTCTATCATTTATCGATCATTCAAGGAGAGTTCCGCGCTGGCTGCGCTGATGGAGACCAGGTGGCTCGTAGTCACCCATGGAAGCCATCCAGAGTTGAGCCCGAAACCTCGGCCGCGCCCCGTTGACCAGTGCTCGATCTGCATGCCCGGCCGCGCATAGCCGTATTCGTTTTCGAGCTGGACCATGCACTTGGTGTTGTGAAGAAGGATCTTCGCCACGTCGCGGTAGTGACTGTCTCCCGTGGACCGGGCAAGCCGCGCAAACTCGCCCACGTTCCGCGTGAGGTAGACGTCGAACGCGGAGAAGCCTGTTGTGATGAGCTGGAATCCCACAGTGGTCCGACCAGCAGGAAAGAAACGCGCGGGATCGTCAGCCGGCATGGGAATATTCCACTGGAAGATCCAGGTTTCGCAGGCCCTGGCCGCCTCTTCCGCCGCATGTAGCCAGCGGCGGGCGCCGGTAGCCTCGAAGAGGCCGAGGTATGCTTCGAAGGCGAGCGCCGCGGCTTCCTTGTCAGTGCAGTTGGGGTTGTCCAGAGTTCCTCCAACGAAGATGCGGGCGGCGTGGAATCTCTCCCAAAGGAATTGCGCTGTCTTCAGCGCGAGCCGCGTGTAGGTCGTCGTGCCCGCCACTTGATCGAGCGCGAGCAGAAAGGGAATCACATGGGAGCAATCTGATGGAGTGGAACCAATCGGTGCTCCGTCCAGCGTGTACGCTCGTTGAAAAACTGGTTGGGGCCCCTCATGCGCCAGGAGCCAGTCGCCATAGCTCTTTGCCCACTGCAGCCATGCGGGATGCGAAACACCATGCTCGTTCTCGAGCTGCAATGCCTGGAGGCAGGCACGGCGGGAATCGGACTGATCGCGCAGGAACACCCCAGAAGTGTCGCCTTCCATGGCATCCACCCAAGCCCGGGTGCCGGGATCGTATTCCGTATGGGAGAGCCCCAGGCCGCTGCACGCGGTCCAGAAATCAAGGATCTCGGTTCCCCGGGCAACGAAGTCGGAGTTTCCCAGACGGCGTCCGTATTGCAGCAGGAGGAATGCCGCTTCGAGGTTGCGCGATACAAACCCGATGCCGAATGTGTTCTGCAGTTTGCCTGTAGTACCGCCGAAGCAGTCCACCCACGTGGGGATGCCTGTCGCTTCCCCCGCGCGCACCGTCATGCCCGCAAGCAGGCCGATACTGACGCGTTCCACGCGGTCAAGGTCCACGCGCAGCGCGCGCGGCCTGTACGCTGCAGAGACGCGCTTCCACTGCGCGTCGCTCGCAGCGGAGAAGCGCGAGGCACGCCGGCAATCTACGCGAAGGAGGCAGTTCTGGCGGAAGCCGTCCTGAAGGGGATGGAAGCGATAGCTCCAGGTTCGCGCTCCTGCTGTTGTGCTCTTGCCCTGAAAGGGATTCACGGGAGAATCTTTCTGGTTGTTTCCGCGGCCCAGCGTCCACATGGGCGGATAGCTTGTCTCCCCTTCCGTACCAGGGAACCAGAACGCGAACGTCCGACCGCCGTGGGTCATGCCGAAGGAGCCGAAGCACAGCCTGCCGTCGATGAGAGGAGCATCGTCGTCATCAGCCGCAACTGTCTCTCCTCCGGCCGCAAGGTGCGAGACTGCAAAGGAAATGCGCTTCGCCTCGTCGTAATGCAGCGCAAAAGGCAGCGTCAGCCTGTCCTCCCGGAAGACCACGTTCTCCTGCGCTCGCCGCGCCGCAGGAGCACCGATTGCATACGGGGGGACGCGATCGTTAATGCCGTACCAGATCCCCGGCGCAAACCACTGGTCATCGGTTCCCGCGTCCGGCAGGTTCCACTCGAGCGCGCTCAAAAATCCGTGGTCCGCTGAATCCCCTCGTACTTCCACGCGCCGGGCAAGATTGATGTGATCGTCCCCCAGCGTATATCGGTCCGTGAAGAATAGGCGTGAAGAGGCGAGGTGCAGATCCCCGCGCGCGACAATCCCGTTAGTCACCGGCGCACAATGGGAGTAGCCCGAACGGTGCCATTCCAGCCGGCCTTGCGCAAAGAGTTGGGCGGAGACGGGATGCGGGCACCAGGCAACCACCCGCGTACCGAGCCGGAGCTCCAAGCCGATGCCTTCGCCAATGTCCTCCGTAAAGTGGAGCCGCGCCCCCCGCGGCAAACCAAGGCTTCTCTTCATCATCCCTTCACACCGCTGGAGGCAAGGCTGGGCACAATGGAGCGCTGGAACAGCACGAAGACGGCGATCACCGGCACGCTGAGAAGGATCACCCCGGCCATCGTCACCGTGGGGAAGTCGTAGTACTGGGACTTGAGAGTGTTCAGGCCCACGGTGAGCACGAACATCGACTTGTCCGTGGTCATGGTGACCGGGATGAGGAAGCTGTTCCACGTCAGGGTGAAGCCCAAAACCATCTGGGTCACCAGCGCCGGCCCAGAGAGCGGAAGCCCGATTGTGAGGAACGTTCCGATCTTCCCAAGGCCATCCACCTCGGCCGCGTCGTCGTATTCACGCGGGAGGGTGGAGAAGTACTGCCGCATCAGGAAGATGAAGAAGCAGTAGACGATGAACGGCACCGTGAGGGAAGCGTAGGTGTTCAGCCAGCCAAGCTGCGCCACAAAGAGATACAGCGGGATGAGGTACGCTTGGAGCGGAACCATCATGATGGAGAGGATAAGGACGAACACGGCGCGCTTGCCCTTGAAGTTCAGGCGGGCCAGGGCGAAGCCAGCCGGAGTGTTCACCAGAAAGTTGCCTGCCATGATGATGGCCGTGACTATGATGGTGTTGAGGTACCACCGGAGAAGCGGTACGAGGGTCACCATCTGCCCGTAATTCCATGTGGTGAGCGCCCCGAGGCCTACGAACTTGCCATAGTCCTTGGGCAGCTCGAAGGAGGCGTACAGCGCGTACAGCAGCGGCAGGAGCAGAACGCCGGCCACGAGAGAGACGACGACGTATCGCACGGCGACGACTGGCGCGCGCGCGCCGGGAAATCTATGCGGCACGCGTTTCCTCCCGGAAGATCCGACGCATGACGAGGGTCGCCAGGGACACGACAACGAGGAACAGGACAGCCGCGGCGCTCGCGGAGCCGAGCTTGTTGTAGCGGAAGGCCTGCGCAAAAATGAAGATCACGATGGTGCTCGTGGCGCCTGCCGGCCCTCCCATTACGGTTCCGCCGGAGACTACGTAGGCCTGGTCGAAGATCTGAAACGCGCCGATCATTCCTGAAATGACCACGAAGAGCATGAAGGGGCGCAGGGATGGGACTGTGATGAAGAGAAGTTCATGCACCGCCCCTGCCCCGTCCACACGCGCTGCCTCGTACAGCTCTGCCGGCACGGTCTGCAGGCCGGAGAGGAAGATCACCATGTACAATCCCAGGTTCATCCAGACGTAGATCATCGCCAGGAAAGGAAGGGCCAGGTGCACGTCGGCAAACCAGCTCACGTCCGCAAGGCCCAGCCTGCTGAAGAAGACCGGCAGCGCGGAGTGGACGGTGAACAGGTCCATGAACACGGCGGTCACAGCGACGGTGGAGGTGACATAGGGCACGAACAGCGCCGTCCGGTAGAAAGTTCTGAGCCGGCGCAATCCCTGCACGAGTACAGCGGTAAAAAGCGCGAGCACGGTCTGGGCCGGCACCACGATGAGCACGAACGTAAGCGTGATGCGGATTGTGGACCGGAATACAGGATCGAAGAGAAGCCGCTGGAAGTTGGCAAGGCCCACCCACGTGCGCTGCGAATAGTGAAAGACGTTTACCTCCTGCATGCTCAGGAGGAACGACGAGACGATGGGATAAAGAAACCAGACGGCCAGCAGCGCGAGAGCGGGCGCAAGGAGCATGTACGCAGAGGCGGTATCCCCGCGCCGTGCGCGGCTCCGGCGCGGCCGCCGGGAGAGCGTGGACGCTCCTGGCGGCGAGGAGGTAGCGGCGGGCATCCGCCGCTACTTTATGCCGTACTTCTGCTGAAGCGTGGAAAGGAGAGCTTGCGGGGTAAGCCCTCCTTCCGGCTGGAACACCATCTGTTCGAAGCCCTTGATCAGCTCGTCACCGAACTCCTTGATTGCCGGCGGGTAGTCCAGCGCCGTGCCGGTGAAGAAGGCGGTCTTCAGCGGAGCGAACTCCGGCACCTGGGAGACGTACAGGTCCATGTCTGCGGTGCGCGCAGGCAGGTACTTCAGACCGCTGGTGGCCATGAGCTTCATGTTCTCTTCGTTCGTGAGGTATTCGATCAGGCGGATGGCGCTGCGCGTGTCCTTCACGTTCGCGAACACCGACAGCCCGCCTCCGTAGGTCACCATCGCCGTGCCTCCACTGGCCGTAGGGATGGGCATGAGCTGGTAGTGGACGTCCGGTCCGGCCTGCTGCATGTAGCCGATGTACCACGGCCCGCCGGTGGAGAATCCAACCGTGCCCTTGGCGAATGCTTCACCATCCCAGGCCGCACCGAGCTGCTTGGCGGTGGCCGCGGACTTGTCCTTTGTGAACATGTCCACCAGGAACTGCAGCGCCTGGGCGTTCTGCGGCGTGTTGATGGTCTTCCCGTTGCCCCACCCTCCACCGAAAGCGTAGACGTACTGGGAGAGATGGAACAGGTTGTCGAGGATCACGAGCCCCGTGGCGCCTGTCTTCGTGACGAGGGCCGCGTCCTGCCCGAGTTCCTGGATAGTCTTCGGAAGCCCGTCGATGCCCGCCTTCTTCAGCAGGTCGAGGTTGACGACCATGGCGGAGTTCTGCCCGTTGAACGGAATCCCATAAAGCTTGCCGTTCATCGACCACCCCTGCACCAGGCCCTTGTAGAAAGCGCCCAAATCGATGTGCGTCTGCGGAACGAGCGTGTCCAGCGGGGCGAGCACGCCGTTGTTCACGTAATCGGCAAGCTGCTCGTTGGTCCAGTACAGAACGTCCGGGTTGGTCTTGGCAGCGACCTGGGTGGGGAGGCCGTTCAAGAGGTCATCATAGGTGGGGTACACCACCTTCTTCACCTGGAGGTTCGGCATGGATTGAGCGAGACCGGCCAGGACCTGGTCGAAATATTTCTCGATCCAGACACCGCCAGAGTAGCCAAGACTGACCGTTGCCGGGCCCTGCGCGGTTTGTTCTTTTGCGCCGCCGGCGAACACTGACATCGCGAGAGCAATCATGAGTATCGGAACCAGCAGTGTGAGCTTTCTCATCGTACATCTCCTCCTCTGATCTTGAAATGGACGGTCCACTCTGGGACCATATTTAAAACATTAGTATACCACTTCTGTCAAGTGATTATAACCAATTATTGTTTGACAGAAGCCGAGAGAGTGGATATAACCATTAGTCACAGGAAGCGAATCGATGAAACAACTCGTACGAAGGCCGGACAGAAGCTTGGTGAAGCAGCTCAAGGATCTCATTTTAGAGCAGATTCGCACGGGGAAGCTCGCGCCGGGAGACAAGGTTCCCTCGGAACGGGAGCTCACGCTCATGTATGGAGTGAGCCGTGCCACCGCACGCAACACCATTCTGGGCCTGGCGAACGACGGTTTAGTCACCCGATCCGTCGGCAGCGGGACCTACGTCGCGGCGGACGCCCGGCTGGACAGGGCAACGGCTAGCGAAACGGGCACGATCGGTTTCCTTGTGGGCAGGCAGCACGTGCCGGTGCGCAGCATCCAGGACGACTTTTACTATTACAAGGTCATGGAGGGGATCCAGGGCACACTGCGCGAGTCCCGGCGGCATCTCCTGTTCTCCTATCTCGACGACGACGACAAGGAGAACCGGGAGATCGTTGCAGGGCTGGAGGGAAAAGTGGACGGCGTGCTCCTGGCAGAGGCGAGCTCGACCTCGCTTGTCGGCGATATCCACGAGCGCGGTCTTCCCTGTGTCCTGATCAACCCCAGCGTCGACGATATCGACCAGAGATTCGATTCGCTTGCGGTGAACAACAGGAGCGGCGCGCACAAGGCGATTGCGTATCTCATCGGGCTGGGGCATCGGCGGATCGGATGCCTGCGTGGCCCTGCCGCCTCCCTTGCGGCCCAGGACAGGTTCGACGGCTACCTTCGAGCGCTCCAGGAAAACAGGATCCCATTTGACGATAAGCTCGTCGTGCCGCTGGACGGCTGGACTTCCCAGGACGGATCGGAAGGCATTCGTACGCTCATGGATAAAGCACCCGACATCACCGCTGTATTCTGCGCGAGTGACACGCTGGCCCTCGGCGCCATGGCCGGCGTGAAGGGCGTTCGAAAGGTACCCGAGGAGCTGAGCGTGATCGGCTTCGACGACATCTCGCTGTCATCCCACTCGGCGCCGCCGCTCACTACCGTCCACAGCCCCACGTTCGACCTTGGAAAGCATGCGGGGAAGCAGCTGCTGAACCGGATTCGAAACCGCGGCCTGCTGGTAACGCGGGTGCTACTCTCGCCCGAGCTGAAGGTGAGGGAGAGCTGCGCGAGGCCGCTCAAACCATGAGCCACGGAAAGCTTGTGCTGGAGGCGCCGCCGCAGGGGGCCGGTACGTTGTGGAGGTGGAGAAGGGTCCGAATTTCCAGTCGAGAAGCGTTTGCCCCAGAGATGACTCGAACATCCGACCTACGGTTCAGGAAAGCGATCTCAACCCGGGTCGGCGCGAGGCTCTCTGCAACTCACTACAAGCTGCTGTAAGTTCCTGCAAACAGTTGGGTCGATGGGAGCCTGCTGCAACGTCTGCCATCTCGTCTCGGGACCCGGTTCGCTTCCCTTGCTCTTCCGAAATGCCTGACGACGCCCTCCCCGGCCCGCGTTTCGCGTCAAAGCGCGTTCCACCAGCACGTCAAAGTCCCGCAGACGGCCCTCGCCAGGGTCATCGAGGGCGCTGCGGCGACACGAGGAGCGATACAGCGGCCCATAATTCCGGCGGGCCCGGTTCCTCTCCTTAGTTGAAGAACACCGCCAGGCCGCAGGGGCTCACGTGACCGGGAAGCCCTCGATGTCGGCGGCGGCCGACAGGCGGGCGTCGCCGGAGATGAACGCGAGCGTGGAGGGGTCGCCTTGCGCTGCGGCGAGCGCCGCGGCAAGTTGCAGGGCGTCGGCCGCGCAGAGGGGGTGAACCCGCAGGAGGCGGAGCGCCGTCCGTCGAACGGCCGCAGAAGGCTCAACCTCCGCCCACGAGGCGGCGTACGTCGTGAGCCTGCGAAGCGCGGCCCCGAAGCCCGCCTCGTCGAGCGAACCTTCACGCCGGAGTCGGCCGAGGGCAGATGCGCACTCGACCCGGGTTGCCCACCACGTGACGATCACGGAGTCTGCGTCCAGGATGCGCTGCCTGTCGGCCGTCGACGCCTCCTTGACCAGGAGCGGCACAATGCCGGATGCGTCCCAGTACTTCACGGGGAGTCCTCGCGGTCGGCCAGAAGTGCTTTCACCGCGGTGTCGGCTCTCCCCAGCAGCGGAAGAGGTTCCGCACGGAGCGCGGACACGTCGAGGGTGCGTTCCGGCGGAGAGACGATCCCTTCGCCGATCAACACCGCGAGACGGTCGTCCTTCGTTCCCGGAGACCCGCGCACTGGCTCGATGCGCGCAACGGGCACTTTTCGTTCCGTGATCAGGATCGTTTCTCCCCGCCGAACCTCGTCGAGAAGCCGGCTGAGGCCGTTCTTGGTTTCGGTTATAGTAGCTCTTTTCATAAAGCCATAATAGCCTTCTCAATGAGAACTGTCAATACCTGTTCTAGACAAACCGATGTGACTCTTTGGCGGAACCCCGCAAGGTAAGGCTTGCGCGGAGTTTCGAGAAGTGAATGCCATGCCCGTGGGGAACGCGCACGGGCGAACTCAGGGTTGTACTCCTCCCGGTGCAAGGCACGGCGGCAGCGCTGGCCCCACGTCGCACGTCTCGCCCCAGCGGCCTGGAAAGACCTGCATGCAGAGCAACCGCCGGCGGCCTCGGGGCCCGGCACTGGCACGCTCACCCTGCCGGCGCACAGCCGACAGGAATTGATTTGTCTATCATTCGCAGCCGGCCGCCGCCCCTGCCGCGCAAGCACGGCAGGCCGGTTCCTCAGTCTGCCGAGGATGAACCGGGAGCACTCCCAGGGGTGGACACGGCCGTCTCATCAGTGATTGCGAACGCATTGCCTGAATCGAGACCGATGGAGCTCCACAATTCAGAAGGTCCCTGTCCGATACGCCAGAAGGACACGGAGGCGATATTCTTCGATCGATAGAGCTGGAGCTTTTCCATGATCGTGCGCATATCGTCATAGAAGACCTTCACCACGACGTTCTCCGAATACTCGAACCAGGCGCCAAGCTCGGACGCATAATTGGGCATGGCCTTAT
This sequence comes from Spirochaetia bacterium, assembly GCA_049519415.1. Lineage (GTDB taxonomy): Bacteria > Spirochaetota > Spirochaetia > SZUA-6 > Fen-1364 > Fen-1364. Next base: position 22,881 of record JBEKQU010000007.1, on the reverse strand, counting down.
TTTCCGCGGCGATATCCAGGATATTCCTGAAGCGCAGAGCCCGTGCCAGTCTCTTGTCCTGCCACGCCCGGCCGTAGAGGGGCAGGCCCATGACCAGCTTGTCGCCCGCTACCGCGCCCCGCGCATACGCCGCCACCTTTGCGCACCACGCAAGGGAGGCGACAGGACCCGGGGAGCTGGTGCTCCAGTGCTCATCATAGGCCATGATGACAATGCGGTCCACGATCGAGCCAACCCGGGCGTAGTCGTAAGCATCGGCAACCTGCTCGAATCGCGCCGGCAACGCAACGCTCAACATCTTCCCGTCCGGCAGCTTCTGTTTCAGTTCTTTCAGGAAGCCGAAAAAGTACTCGGCATCATCCGCGGAGACGGCCTCGAAGTCGATCTGCACGCCATCGAAATCCGCCGAAAGCCGGCAAATGTCATCGATGAGGAGAGGCCGCACCCCGTATTCCGGATCCAGGGAAAAATGCATGAGCGCGCTGTTGGAAAGCTCGGCGACCACGATATCGACGCGCGGTTTCTGACCGTTCTTGAACACGATCGCCGGCTTCGTGGCCTTGTCCACGATTCTTCCGTCCTTGGAGAGGCCGACGCCGAAATAGCAGAGGTCCGTGATCGGCTCCGTGCCGGTCAGCTCCTTCTCCTCGCCCCGCATGAGATAGGCCCAGATCTCTTTGAATACCGGTCGTGTCGAATCGTCTGATATAATTTGCTGCGCGCGCAATTCAAAGGGTGTGAGTGCGCACAGCAGAAAGACAATGGACGGGACGAGCAGGGAGTTCGAAAGTCTCATGGGATTGGGGTTCTCCTCTGGGTGATGCTATCCGCGAGCACGGGCGGAGTCAACGACTCACCCGATCGCTACGCAAGCATCTCCCCCAGGGTTTCCTTTTTCCTGTAGACCGTGCCCTGGAAAAGCGCAACCGGTGTACCCGCATCATCGTTGACGTGTACGAGATAGGTCGCCAGCTTCGGGTTGAAAGAGATCTCCTCTGCCGTCGCGATCACCGTGCCGCCGCTGATCGCCTTGAAATATGAGATGCTTGCATTGATCGCCATGGCGAGGGTGCCGTGGGAGTTGGATGCCGCGGCGAATGCCGCATCGGCGAGGGTGAAGATCGCTCCGCCATGCAGCGTCCCCGCGCTGTTCAGGTGATGGGCCTGGATCGTCATGCGCGCCCTTGCCCTGCCTTTTGCATGCTCGAGCACCTCGATTCCGAGGTGATTCGCAAGACGGTCATTGTCGACGAATCGCTTTAAGTCGTCCACCTTGAAATCCTTTCGGAAAGAAGTTCTGGTCGATCCTGATGCGACCATGCTTGCGCTTTCCCGGTTCCTCGGCAAGGCCCTGGCCAGGTCCTCCCCTCCCCTTGCGTGTGGGAGACCAACCGCCTGATCTCTGCTATACATTTGCGATGACTCGCCGCGGTATCCAGCTATTCGCCGCCATGTGCCTGATCTGGGGGATTCCCTACCTCCTGATCCGCGTGGCCGTGGATGAAATCTCCCCCGTCGTGCTCGTCTTCGCCCGCACCTCCATTGGCGCGCTCATCATCATGCCCATTGTGCTTGCCCGGGGCGGCCTGCGCGGGCTCGGCACCAAGTGGATTGCCGTTCTCGCATTCGCCCTGGCAGAAATTGGCGGCCCATGGCTCTTCCTCTCCAGCGCGGAGCAGCACATCGCGAGCTCGTTGGCGGCACTCCTGGTCTCATCGGTCCCGCTGCTCGGGGTCATCGTTGCGCGGTTGTTTGGCAGCCGGGCTGGAATGGGTCCTCTCGGCATAGGCGGACTGGCCCTGGGAGTGGTTGGCGTCGCTGCCATCGTCGGGCTCAACTTTCACGCGTCCGGCGCAACAGCGCTTCTCCAGATGGCCTTGGTTGCCATTGGCTACGCGCTCGGACCCGCGATTCTCGGGCGCTATCTGAAAGATGTGCCCTCCGTGACGGTGAATGGGATAGCCCTGGGCGCCTGTGCCGTCGCCTATGCGCCGTTCGCCATTGCGCGATGGCCGCACGTCATGCCGGGAATCCAGGTTCTTGCCTCGGTCGGCATTCTGGGGGTCGTATGCACCGCGCTGGCATTCCTGCTTTTCTTCGAGCTGATCTCCGAGATTGGACCCGTGCGCGCCACCGTGATTACCTACATCAACCCGGCCGTGGCTGCACTCCTCGGGATTGCGGTCCTGCGAGAGACGTTTACGCTCGGCATGGGAATAGGCTTCGTGCTTGTCCTTGCCGGTTCCATCCTCGCCACCCGGCGCAGGGAGGCCGCGACAAAGGTCAAGGAATAGGGCCGGCCTGCGCCTCAGTTGTGCTGGGATTCCATCCTCGCAACTCCACGGAGTACCGTGGATGGCTCGGACCGCTTGGCGCCCCTCCACCCGCTCACGCTTAGGTTTCTATGCGTCGTGGACCGTGAGGCCAGGGTCTCGGCCATCGGCGGAGGTTCGTGAGTCTTGAGTTCGAAGTCCATGCAATTCATACTATGGCTCAGGGTAATCGTTACTCTGAAAATGAGGAACGGAATCATGAACAACACGAATAGATACATCGCCCTGGCAGGCACGGTGCTGCGCCTCACGCTCCTGCCGGGAGGAATACCGCGATGAAGGCGTCCCTGCTCCTTGCGGGCGCGGCCGCGCTCGCGCTTCTCTCCTGCGCGGGGACCCCGCCTCCGGGCCGCATCCTGTCGCCCGGGCAGTGGACGGGAACCCCGATCGTCACCACGCGCTTCGGCATGGTGGGCGGTATCGAGGATGCGGACGGCACGTATCTGTGGCGCGCCATCCCCTACGCAAAGCCTCCCGTGGGCGACCTGCGCTGGCGCGCTCCCCAGGATCCCGAGCCGTGGGCCGGGGTGAGGACCCCCGGAGCATTTAATGCAGGCTGCACGCAGCCCAACCCGCTCAATGTCACCGGCATCGGGGGAAGCGAGGACTGTCTCTATCTCAACGTGTGGCGGCCACGGGACGCCGAGACCCGGCTTCCCGTCTATGTCTGGATCCACGGGGGTGGCAATTCCGTCGGATCCGCGACGATGGTCACCGACTGGTACGGCAGCAGGGTGGCTTCGCGGTCTCACATGGTTTTCGTGTCCATGAACTACCGGCTGGGTCCGTTCGGGTGGTTCACCACGCCTGCTCTGCGGGATGGGTCAACTCCGGAGGACGCCTCCGGCAACTATGGAACACTGGACATCATCAAGTCGCTCCAGTGGATCCGCGACAACATCGAGGCCTTTGGGGGAGACCCGGCAAATGTCACCGTCACAGGAGAATCAGCCGGTGGCTTCAACGTTCTCTCCCTCCTGATCGCGCTGCCCGCCGCGGGGCTCTTTCAGCGCGCCCTGTCGGAGAGCGGCTCTGCTACAACGCACGGGGTTGACGAGGCAGACGCCCGGTCCCGGGGCGTGATAAACCAGCTCCTCGTACAGGCCGGCAGGGCGCGCACTCCTGCAGAGGCGGACTCCCTCGCGGCATTGATGAGCTCGGCGGAGCTCAACGCCTTTCTTCGTTCGCGCACTGACCGGCAGATCCTGCGCTGCTACCCCCGGGGCGCCTTCGGCATCATGATCGACAACCCCGCGCTCATCCGCGACGGCGCGGTCCTCCCCGCTGATGGTTTCGATGTGCTCTCCCGCGGCGCGTATCCCAACAAGGTGCCCGTGATCCTCGGGACGAACAAGGAGGAGGGGAAGCTGTTCCTTGCCTTCTCCAGCACCCTTTCGTGGAAGAGCGATCTCTACGCGGCGGTTGCCCGGTATACAAGCGAACGGTGGAAGGTGTCGGGTGTCGACGAGGTGGCCCGGCGGCTCGCGGCAAATACCGACCAGCCTCCGGTGTACGCGTACCGGTTCGACTGGGGCGCGCCCGACCAGCAGGGAGCAAGTCCCCTTCCCGGTTCCTGGGGCAAACGGTTGGGAGCGTTCCATTCAAGCGATGTTCCGTTCTTCCTGGGCACCGACACGCTGGATGGGGGGCTGCAGATCCTGCTCTATACGAAAACGAACGAGCCGGGGCGAAAAGCGCTCTCTGCCGCCATGATGGACTATGCGGCGCAGTTCGCGCGCACGGGGAATCCCAATAGGCCGGGATCACTGCTTCCCGAGTGGAAAGCGTGGACGAACGAACCCGGCGTGGACAAGCTCATCGTTTTCGACGCGAGGGGAGACGCAGTGGCAATCAAGATGACGAACATGGAGTTGACCGATGACGGGGTGCTTGCCGACGCGAAGAGTCTCGCCGAGCCCCTGCGAAGCCAGGTGCTCACGGCGCTGGACCAGGCCCACATGCCCGCAGGAGCCCGCTGAGCCCTTTCCGTCATTCGTTTATGACCCAGCGGTGCGGCATGCCCGCTGTCATTAATCGGATCTTCGCGTTGGTGAGCCGGGCGCCCTCGGGCGGGTCGGGCTCTCGCCGTCTGCTTCGCAGTCGGCTGCCGCCTATCATTTGGAGGCCAGGATTTCGGGAAAGTCACGGTCAGCCGTCAAAGCGATTGCTTTCGTCGTGCTCAAGGTCAGAGCAGGCGCGCAAAGCGCATGCCCCTTAAGCTTCTGGAGGGTGTACCGGGGATCGGCCAGAAACTTATAAAATGAACGACAACCCTTACTCTCCCATCCTGTATTCGCGACTCCTTCATTTATTCAGCCTTACCCTGCCATTCAGAGATCGCTTCCTCAAAGTTCAGAAAATCGAAGCCCGGTGTGGGCCAATCCCTCTTGGTTTCCCCCTGGTAGATGATGAGGCGGCGGGTCTTTACACCGGCGTCCGGCTTGCCGCGCGCCCCGTCTATAAGGGATGCAACACGCCCCAGGCGGTCCGACCATGAGGCCTTTGCCGTGAAGCCGGACTTCACGTCCACGACCCAGCGGCGGTGGTTTTCACGATCGATGAGGATGAGATCCGCCTCCAGCCCATTTGACTCGCGGAAATAGAAGGCGTCCAGGTCCGTGCCGCGGTGCGCGGCTCCCTTCAGTATCTCGGCAACCACGAGGGTCTCAAATACGGGACCGCCAAGCGGGCCGGCGTTCAGCGCCTCCGCGTCCCGAATCCCCGCCAGGTGGCAGACAAGGCCCGTGTCCCAGAAGAAGAGCTTGGGCCGCTTCACGAGACGCTTGCCGATGTTCGCCTGCCAGGGCCGGAGCCGAAGGATGAGGTAGCTGGCCTCCAGGATGGAGAACCAGGATTCCACTGTCTTGGAGTTGACCCCGACGTCGCGGGAAAGGGAGCTTGCGTTGTACTCCTGGCCCGTGCGGACTGCAAGGAGCCGGATGAGGGTCTGGAAGTCGGAAAGCTTCCCCACGTCATTGGCAAGCCTGACTTCCCGCTCCAGGTAGGTGGCCAGGTAGGAGGAATACCACTCTCGCGCTCCCTCGTGCCCGCGCAGCGTGAGCTCGGGATAGGAGCCGTGGAGCATCTGGTCCGGCCGCGCCTGCCGGGGCATCTCCGCTCGCTCGAAGGGATGGAGGGAGAGAAGGCCGATCCTGCCCGCCAGGCTCTCTGAGAGCCTGCGTGAAAGGGAGAATTGGTTTGAGCCTGAAAGCACGAACCGTCCACGGCGCTCGCGCTCATCGTCGATTGCAAGCTTGAGGTAGGAAAAGAGCTCGGGCGCCTTCTGCGCCTCGTCCAGGACCACGCGGTCGGGGAAACGGGCCAGGAAACCGCGCGGATCGCGCTCCGTGGCGCGGACCTCCTCGGGGTCGTCGAAGCTCACGTAAGGGAAATCAGGGAGGGCTTTCTGGAGAAGCGTGGATTTGCCAGACTGCCGGGGGCCCGTCACCGCCACAGCGGGAAAGAGCCCCAGGAACCTCTTCAGGCGATTTTCCAGTACGCGGCGGCGATACGGCATGGCTCACTATAGTGTATGTTTTTTCGGAGTGTTAATCCGATATTTCAAAATCTCTCATCAGGCGGGTCCGAAAGCCCGCTGAAAGTTTCACATTCTGGCCGAAACTGACAGTTGGCGAAAACTCCTGGACTATTGTTCGAACGGGAATACCTTCTCGAAGGATTCTCTCACACGCCCCCTGTCGCGATCCGAGAGATGCCCGCGGAGTCCCCGGATGAGTGCAGCATCCAGGGTGAAAAGTTTCCATCTTATAACGCAATTTTTTTTCAATCCCGCCATGCGCCAATCGGCGAGGGCAGTATCGAACTTCCAGGAGCTGCGCTCGGCGCTCGTGATCATCGCGAGAACGAGCGCGCCGTTGGACTTTTGAAATGCAGAACTTGAGAGCACAAGGGCAGGCCGGCTTTTCTGACGGAGTGAATCAATAAAGGGAAATGGAACGTCGACAACCGTGAACGGCTCATAGATCGTCATCAATCTCGTCTTCCCATTCGCTCAATGTCGTTTGGATGCCCCTGGCCCAAGCCACATCGATGGCCGTAGCCTTCCTTACAACAACCTCTCCATTCTTTTCCTCGAATATGACGGCGTCTCCTTTTGTAACATTGAGGGTTTCCCGAACGGACTTTGGAATGGTCAGTTGGCCTTTGACGGTAATGCGAGCAGTCGAAGGGCTCATGCGGTCCTCCTTACCGTAAGGATAGCAAGGAGAGAAAGGATCGTCAAGTCAACGGGTAGTCGATCAGTCGATGTATCAGGCCTCGAAAGCCTTCCAGTCGGGAAATGGCGATCCAGCCCGGTTGAGATTCCCCGCGCGCGCGAATGGAACGCTCCCACTTTGAGAAGCCTTTTCGTTGCTTCTCAGAACTCCTGTCTGCCATACCTCCGGACAGCCAGACCGGTAAAGAGCGTGGTCCAGGCCAGTGTGCACGCCAACGGCAGCCAGCTCACCGGCGCCTGGCCCTCGAAAAGCGCCACCACGAGCGACGGCGCCTGGGCAGTGGGGAAGATCAGCCCCCACGGCAGCACCGTGGCCAGCCAGGGCGCCAATCCGTCCACAAGCTGGTAGCCGAGCGCCAGGATCAGCGGGATGCCGATCACCGGCCCACGCTTGTTGAGCAAGGTGCCGAGAAATATCGTGAGCGACAGGTAGAAGAGCACGTTGACGAACATGACCGCAGTCCCCGCCATGAAGGGAAGCGGTGCCAGGAGCTGCCCGGTGATGGCGGCAATGATCACGTAAAAGAACGCACTGGGAACCAGCACGAGAGTAACCAGAGCGCCCAGCGCGTTGGCAGTGAGCTTGGAAACGATGACCGCCACACGTGAGACGGGCTTGGAAAGCACCCAGGCCGCCGTGCCGCTCTGCTTCTCGCCAATCAGCGCGTCCATGGCGATGATGGTGATCACGATCGCCGGAAAGATTCCTTCCAGTATCGCGAACAGCGAGAGTCCCCTCTCGAGACCGCCCGGGGCGTTGATAAAATGTCCACCGAACAGCGCGGCCGCTACGAGGCCGCAGAGCAGGAGCGTGAACGTCAGTGCCCGCACCACAGACTGGCGGGTCTTCCACCACTTGCCGTTTTCCTGGTCCATCAGGTTGGCCAAGCCCATCCGCCAGCCGCGGTCATTCAACCTCTGCAGGCTCTCAGTGGTTTCCATGCTCGCCTCCTTCGACGATGCTCAGGAAGACATCTTCCAACCGGTGGCGCACCAGGCCAAACTCGGTCATGCGGACGGTGCGGTCCGAGCTGATCAGGTGCAGCAGCTCGTCCTCCGCCCGGCCCGGGTCAGAGACGCTTACACGCCAGCGGGTCCCGCCGTCAAAGGCTTCGGCCTGCAGCCCGCTCACCCACGGCTGCCCGGCCACCACTTGCTGGACCGCCGCAGGATCGCCCTTGAACGCAACCTGGTAGACCGGGCCCTCCGCGCCCGCGCGCAGCTCCTCGATCGGCGCCTGCGCAACCAGGACACCCTTGTTCATGATGGCCACGGTGTCGCTCACCCGCTGCACGTCGTCCAGCAGGTGGGTGGAGTAGAAGATGGTCGTGCGCGCGCGCAGCCGCTCCATGAGCTCCAGCACGTCGCGCCGACCTTCGGGGTCCAGCGAGGCCGCCGGCTCGTCGAGGATCAGCAGGTCGGGATGGTTGATCTGCGCCTGGGCAATGCCAAGACGCTGTCGCTCGCCCCCGGAAAAGCCGCGCACCGGCCGATCGGCTCTGCTTTCGAGTCCGGCAAGCACCAGCATTTCCTCCACTCGCGCCTCGATGTCACTCTTCGCCGCGCGGTAGAAGAAGCGCGCCACGAAGCGCAGCGTCTCCCGGGCCGTCATGTGCTCGTAGTAGCGCATATCCTGGGCAAGGTACCCAGTGCGCCGTCGGATCTCCGCGCTCTGGCTCGCGATGTCGCAGCCGAACACCGTACCGCTCCCGCCCGTCGGCCGGGCCAGGCCCAGCAGCAGCTTGATCGTCGTCGTCTTGCCTGCGCCGTTTGGACCCAGGAAGCCAAAGATCGAGTGTGGCGCCACGCGAAGGTTCAGACCCCGAAGCGCCTGCGTCACGCTGCCGCGCGCCGCTCCGCTGCCGCGGACGGGGTACGCCTTGCTCAGGTCCTTTGTGTGGATGACATACTCAGCCTGTGATTCCATGCATGCTCCTCTTTTTTTTTACCCGGCTTTTTCATGGTGACTGTCTCTGCGTACTCAACCCCGCAGGACCCTTTTTTTGCCCCTGGGATTTCACGGTATGACCCCCGAGGGATGCCGCAGAAAAACCTCGCGGTCGAGCTGCTGCAGAAGGTCCTCGCCGGGGAAATCAAGACGCGTTTCCGAAAGAATGTCGTGATTGCGCGGTCCTTCGCGGAGATGCTCCAGGTAGCACAGTACCAGAGCCGGGCAATCCAGACCGCCCAGGTTATCGAGGAACTCATCGCATTGGCCAAAGAGATGAATGCGGCCGGAGCGCGTGGTGAGAAGCTCGGGCTCACGTCGGCGTGTGCACCACCACCTGCATGGCGGAGGCCGTGCGCCTGGAGAAGAACGCGGAAGTATCCGTCCCGCCGAAAAACGGGGAAGAACTCTACGACAGGATCCGGGCCGGCAGGAAACCGTGGCCCGAAAAGAAGCAAGACGTGATGCGGCGGATGCAGGGAAGGTGAACCAGCCTGGCGAGGAGCTCCTCTCGGAGTTCCTCGCCACTCACCATTCGTTTCCTTGAAACGCGGCTCCGGCGGGCGTCAGTTCATCAGCGCGATGAGATCCCGGGTGAGCTCGGGCGTACCGTCCGGCGTGCCGGTTTACTCGGCCATGAGCGGACAGGTACCGGAAGTCACGAGGTTCCCATCCTGGACCACGCCAATTCCGCTGTAACGCCCGTCCTTCACCGCGGTCGCCATGTCGGCCTCGATCGCAAAGCGCTTGCCGCGCGTTGCCCCCGCCTGGGTGAGAATCAGGACTGCACTATTCTGCGCGGCAATGGGCTTGTTCGCCGCCACGGCCTTGCGTACGATGGCTACCGATTCCGGCGGGATGGGCGAATCACCCCCCGCCATGCAGGGCACGATGAGGCCCTTGTAATCGGCCAATTGCGCGTCGGCCATCTTCAGGTCGGCCTTGAGACTGAAGGATGCCCCCCTGGCGGGCTCGCCCGTGACGGTGGCCACCACCACCTGATAGCCGGCGTCCTCCAGGGTCAGCTTCATGACCGCCGCTTCCTGGGAGAGCATGAAATCCGCCGCGTCCGCGTTTCCGTCGCGGAGCACCATCAGCACTTTCCCTTTTCCCTCGGCGCCGGCCGCACTCAGGAAGACGGTTGACGCCAGGAGGAATACTCCTAGGCCGAAAAGAGCCACACCCTTTTTCATGTTCTTTCCTCCTCTGACGATTGCCTGGATCCTGTCCTTCAGGAGCTTCTTTCTGCGCCCCGATAAGCTGAGTCCCGCGAACAGCACCGGCTCGCGGCAGAGTTGTGCCGCGTCCAGAACGCACGACGCATACGACTGGCGCCGGACCCCGCGGTCGATCACCGCCGCATCGCATTCCTTCTCCTGTTCCATGTAGAAGCGCGCGTAGGCCGGCCAGATGAGCGGGACAAACCAGAGCAGCGAGCATATTCCGTACGCCACGGCCAGGCAGAACGAGTCTGCCCGCTTGACGTGATACAGCTCGTGAAGCAGCACGCTGCGCACGCGGGCGGCCGACCAGCCTGTCATGGCAGGCGGCAGGGCGATGACCGGGTAGAGAATCCCTCTCGTCAACGGCGTGACCGCGGATCCGGACTCGTATACGCGGATCTTCCGCCGGATCCCCACCAAGCGGGCAAGCTCGCGAACGGTTCGGTCCGGCACCGGGGCAGCGCTTCCTTTCCCCTGCCGCCCGAGGCCCGCAAGCCTCACCCGGCCCGCGAGCATCCTCAACCACCCCCACAACGCTCCCGCGACCAGGAGGAACAGCACCAGCGGCGGCCACAGGCTGGGCCAGATTCCGCGGGTCGACGTTTGTTCCCAGACGATGGCCGCGGTGGGCGGCAGGTCACCCTGGCTGGCGAAGCTGGATGAGGGCACGAGCGCGGAGGAGAGCGCCGCAACCGGGCCGGCGGCCTCCGTCGGGCGGCCTGCGAGTGGAAACAAGGGCCCCCGCAGGGCCAAGGCCAGAATCAGCAGGCTGCCGAGCATGGAAAACAGCCACAACGCGTGCCGCAGTCTCGCGGAGGCGCGCTTCATCATCCACTGGAGGATGAATGCGAGCGCCAGCAGCAGTGACGTCTTGATCAGGACAGAGAAAAGAACCGGAAGGAGCCGCATCGAGAGGCAGACAAGGGCCGGGGGGACGATGGATTCCGTCACGGGGCGCGCTCCTTTCTCGATTGTTCAATGGTCTGAACGAGCTGGCGAATATCCTCGTCCGTGAGGTCCCGGGCATGAAGCTGGACCATCGCAGCCACGGCCTTGGGGAGAGAGTCACCGAAGTACGTACGCAACAGGTGTTTGAGGGCGCCCTTGACCACGCTGGAGCGCGGCGTGCGGGGCCAGTAGATGTACTTCCTGCCGCGCTTCGTATGCCGGAGCTGGCCTTTGCGTTCGAGCACGTTGACGATGACGCGCACGGCCGAGTAACTGGCGGGCGGCGAGATGGCGGCCCGGATCTCTTCCACCGAAGCCCGGGACTTGCGGTAGACGATCTCCATGATCTCCCGCTCCCGGCGGCTCAGGCCCGAATGCGGCACGCAGGCACCTCCGATTGGTGCTCAATTCTAAGCACATGTCCGGGCGGTTGTCAAGGTTTATTTGCTTATTTTTAAGCAGATTTTAAGACCCCGCCGTCACTCGCGGCCAGGCGGGGAATCGACGGTCACCCGCCGACGCGACGGTTCATCCGTCGCGGTCCTCCAAACGACACGAAGTGCAGGAGCATGGACAGCGGAACGGCGAACGTGGGAACCACCACCAGCGGGGCCGTGACGCCGACAAGAAGATCCCCTACCCCTGCGGGGAGGGCAAAAATGGCCGGCAGCCTTCGCTGAGCAAGAAAGACCAGGAACACGGAGCCCAGGATGCGATAAGCCTGCACGCCGATGAGCAGGTGGGGTCGCACTGCGTTCACCGCATGGCGCAGGGGCTTGAACGCGGCGCAGGCGGCAACGCCGGCGACAATCGGAACGAATCCAAGCGCGATGTGCGGGACTCGGGCGCGGTATCTTGGCTCGAAGAAGCCATGCAATCCCAGCATGATCGCTGTGGCGAGCCAGGCCAGCAGCACGGCGCCCAGAACCGCGATGGTCGAGCCGCTTCTTCCGGCCGCGAGGGCCTCCTTAAAGAACACGAGCCAGGTACCCGCGGTGGTCACCACCATTCCCGCCAGGAGAGCGGCGGTAATTCAGTCGGGGATGGGTGAGCGCATGCCGCTTCTGGTACCTCCAGCCCGTGATAACAAATCCGAACACGTTCATCACCACCGGCACACCGCAGGGCCCTTTCGCTGGCCACGCACGGCGCAGGAAGTCATGACAATCGAAGGCAAGCAGTGGGAATGGCTGTTGGCCGGATTGGATATGAGCCGGCGCACGGTTGCTATCAGGAGAGGTTGGGGAATTTTTGCTGGCACTTGGGCATGAAAAAGCCTTGCAACGACCTATTCTCCCACCCCTTGGCAGATGGGGCTTTGACATAGTACCGCACCGAGAGGTGATCAAGCGCGGCTTTCAGACGCCGGACGGCAAGCGGGTAAAAGTGGAGGATGCCTTCAAGGATCCCCAGCATCCGTTTCGGATCGCTATCGTGTGCGCAATGTGGCTTACAGGTTTCGACGTGGAATGCCTCGCAACGCTCTACATCGACAAGCCGATGAAAGCTCACAGCCTCATGCAGGCGATTGCGCGCGCCAACCGCGTGTTCCCCGACAAGGACTGCGGCGTTATTGTTGACTACAACGGGATGCTGAAGAGCCTGCGTGAAGCGCTTGCCCAGTACGCCCTCGGGGACGAGAAAGAGGACGAAGTCCGTGATATCGTCGCGCCGATCGAGGAGCGCGTGGCCGCCCTTCTCCGAGCCATCGAAGCTACTGAGAAGCATCTTCTTGGGTTGGGATTTGACCCACAACGACTGCAAGGGGCAACCGGCTTTGGTCGCATCGAGGCATTGAGAGATGCCGCTGATGCTCTGTGTACGTCGGACGAGACGAAACGTCGCTTCGAGATCATGGCGCGCGAGGTCTTCAATCGCTTCAAGGCGCTGGTCACGGAACCGAGCGCCTATGCTTATGCTGAACGCCTTAACAACATCGAAGCCGTCTACAAGAAACTACAAGAACGGCGCGACACCGCTGATGTGACAGAGGTGCTCAAAGAGCTGCACCGCATTGTAAACGAGGCGATACGGGCCGCTGCGCCGGGTGACGACCACGCCGAAGGGCTCACGGTTGATCTGAGCAAGATCGACTTCGAGAGGTTGCGCGACGAGTTCGCAAACCGGGCGCGGCGAAAGCATGCGGCCCTCCATGACATCCGTGAGGTTGTGGAGGCCAGGCTTTCACAGATGCTGGTTCACAACCCGTTGCGCATGGACTTCTACAAGAGGTATCAGGAGATCATCGCCGACTATAATCGGGAAAAGGACAGGGCCACTGTTGAAGCGACCTTTGCCGAGCTTGTGAAGCTTGCCACCAACCTCAACAACGAGCAGCGGCGTGTCGCGGAAGAAGGGCTGTCTGACGACGAGTTGGCTCTCTTCGACATGCTCTTCAAGGAGAAGATCAGCAAGACAGACCGGGAACGATTGAAGCAAGCAAGCCGCGGCCTACTCTCCTCCCTCCGGAACCTTCTTGGACCGATGCAAGACTGGACACAGAAGGCCGCAACCCAGGCGGAGGTCAAGATATTCATCCTGGACAGCCTCTATAAATCTCTTCCCCGACCCCCGTTCACGGAATCTGATACCGAACAGATCGCGGCGCGCGTATACGACTATGTCTGGCAGCGAAGCGCCACTGGCTCTGACTGGATTGCCGCGTAATTCAATGTTCCGCGGATCTGGTCACTTCTTCCCGCCCAGGCGACTTTGCCGGCTGCAAAGCAGACGGCGAGTGCACTCAAGAGGCGATGCCATTAGCGCCACGGTCCAGGAGCATCCCAAACACCTTGGAACTTCCATCCTTCGGCGAGAGAGACCACTGGAGGTTCGAGGAACATCTTGACGGCAGCAACGACATCCTCAAAGGCTTCGGGCGCGTCGACAAGCCTGGCCTTTCTGATGAAGCTCCGCCATTGAATCTTCTTGTCCGGCTCTTTCGCGAACGAAGGATCGAATACTGAAGGGGTGGTGGTGATGGGCATATTCCGGGTCTCGAACGTTTTCGAGACCGCCTCGGACAACAATTCGCCTCTGAAGTCAAACGTACGAGACAGCATCCAAATGTCGTAGAAGTCCTTCATGCGGCTGTTCAGGACGCCGAACTTCACCATGGCCTGGAACTTCTCGGCGATGGTGCTTTCCATGGTATAGCCGTTCAGCTCGGGCGCTGGAAAATCGAGAAGCACGGGATGGTGGGACGTGTCCCCGGTCCGCTCCACACCGAAAGCATCAAGGCCCCCTTGAGGATGAACCTGTCTGCATGCGGGCTCTTGGAGAGCCGGTAGATAAAGCGCTCGATCCCGAAGTGCTGCAAGAGCTCATTGAAAGGTCGGAAAGATTCCCTGGCCTTTGTGAGAAGGCGCTGATGTACCGACGCAGAGAGGTTCTTGATGTTTCCTGCCATTACAAGAGCGCCTCGAGATAGGGGCGGATGACCTTTTTCACCCGGCAAATAGCCGCATACCGCATGAGTTCGTCCACGTTGACGCGCTTGCGTTCACGGTAAAAGCGCACCGCCTCCAGCACGGTATCGAGGCCGATCTTGTTGCGGAATTTGAAACAGTCTGCGAGCGTCTTTTCAATGCTGTAGATGCGCACGGTTGTGCCATCGAGTCTAAGCGTCTCCACGCCCTCGGTGTACGCCTTGCCGGTGAACCTGTAGATCCTGATCGGCGGGTATTCAAGACGGGGTTCCTCAGCGCCGCGCGGCAGCGCTATATGGACTTCATGGGGTATCTGGGTAGTGAGCTCATGAAACGCCAATGCGGAAACCAGGCAAACGACTCCATTGGGGATGCGAATCGTGACGGTTGCCAAATCAGGATTGCCCAGCGGTGAGCTGTCGGAAAGCCGATACACGCCGCGGCTCACCACCTCCAGCGCATTGGAGTCCCGCATGGCGTATAGCGTGGCTGGGTGGATGCCCATACGAAGAGCCTGCGCCGTGTGGAGGATTCCTCCGTGTTTCTTGAAGACCGCGACCGCCCGGTCGAACCGGGAATCGCGAAGGTCGGTATCATGGAACCTCATGATAGAATTACCCTCACTTATTTCCTTCTGTAGGTAATATTATCAATTTTCTAGAAATAAAAAAGCCTGGCAACGACCTACTCTCCCACCGTCAAGCGGCAGTACCATCGGCGAAGCACGGCCTTAACTTCTACTTCTCTGGGCGTGCCCCGCCCGAGGGCAGGCAATCTCAGACGAGGCGCCTCTTCCATGGCCTCCCTCGGGCGAGTCGCGTGCTCCGGGGGTTCCGTCCTCGCTGCGCTCGGACCGCTTCGCGCTCCTCCGCCCGCTCACGCATTGGTTCGATCGCCTACGAACGTGGCGCGTGAATCTCTCCTGGCTAAATTGGCTCCCGGCGATCAACCTTTGAAGCAGAGCATGTGACGGACGGAAGCGTAGCGCTATATTATTCAGTTCTCGGACGAATGAAGCCGATTCCATCACCGGCCAGCCCATCGCGTCTCGCTTACGAACAGCGGAGCGCCACTACCTTCTTTATGGACGGTGACAAGATACTCTCTCAAACCGCTTGTAATCGCTATCTCGAGCAAAATACATTGTTGTGAATGAGTCGCAGGGCCCATGGAGGGACAAACTGGGTCAAGACTGCGAGAACGCACGGACAAGTACCGCCCGGCCATAGTTGCTTGACCCGACGGTCGACGTACTGATAGCATAACGTCTGAGTTCACTAACGTCGTGATGGACTTTTTCGACATATGGGGAAAGCATGACAAGCAGGAAACCGAACGAATCGACCGCCAAAACAAGGATTCTGAATACGGACTATCTCCATACAGAAGGACAATTTACACATAGAGAGAGAATCCCAGGAACACCTATTGAGTCGCCGGTTGATATGACCGCCGTAAGGACCACTGCTGTCCACAAGATTCCGCGAACTCCCAAAAACCGAGCCATGTATGTCCTTCTCGATGACAAACAAAGTAATACTCTGTCCATGCACAATTTGGTCAGATTTCCTGCCAAACTTCATCCGCCACTAGTCGTTTGGGCCATTGAGCGGTACACGAAGCCTGGTGATACCATTCTAGATCCGTTTTGCGGGTGCGGGACTGTTGCACTTGAGGCCACTCTCCGAGGTCGAAAGGCTATCGGATTCGATGTCGATCCCTACAGTGCGATGATTGCACAAGCGAAATGCTCACCACCACGTCAGGCTTCCCTTAGAAGAGCAATTGAGTTATTGGAGAATTCGCTGCAGACCTTGCGCCGAAAAAACAGTGTGTATGAACGATTGAGCAAGGGTGACATAACGCTCTCGCATTTCCGCAGACAGGCAAAAGCTCTCAAACTGCCGCCTATACCGAACTTGGAGCATTGGTTCAAGCGATATGTAATTATAGATCTCTTGAGAATTTGGAACGTTCTCAGGCGACTGCCAAACAGCAAGCGACTCACGCGTTTTCTTGCTGCTTCATTTGCTTCTATTCTACGCCTCAGTTCAAACGCGGATCCGGATACTCTCTCTGGTTTGGAGGTGACGAAGCGGATGCGTGTTTGGCTCAATATGGGACGATACATCGACCCTTTCAAGATTTTCCAAACACGTCTCACCCGGAACCTTGATCCAATCCTTACAACTTTCTGGGCCCAACTGAAGAAATGTCCGCGACCTTACGCTCCGCGTATTCGCACCTGCTCGGCGCTGGATGGCCGGTCTTATAGGGGCACGCGTGGTAAAGTCCATACAATCATAACCTCTCCCCCGTACTGCAGCGCCGTTGAGTACTACCGACGCCACCAGCTGGAGCACTACTGGCTCGGGTTCATCAGGAGTGCAGAGCATGGAGCCGGCATTCGCCGAAAATACATTGGGCGAAGAGATTACCTCTATGGCGATGTCACTCAGCTTGCCAAGTTACTCCCGGAGCCGGTAAGGGAGAAGTTGTACTGCTACCTTGGGCCCGTGGTGTATAGCGAAAAACGACGGATTCGAGCAATTGTTAAGTACTTTGTAGATATGGCAAAGTGGCTTGGGTTCGCCTCCGAGCAGCTTAGGCAGGGGGGACGCTTGGTGCTGGTGGTCGGAGACAGTACCGTGCGAGGCCGCCCTATTCGGACATCCGAATTATTGAGAGAGCTCGCGCCGAGACAACTACGCTTGGAGCGGACTTTCTCTTACCTAATTCGAAATAAATCAATGCAGTACAGCCGGTGGAACGCAGCAAATGTTGCGACAGAAAATGTCATGGTTTTCGTCAAGCGCTAGATAGCCTCAAATACTCGACCCGGCCGAATCTATCAACATGCACTGTTAGTTCTTCCGGCACGAATCGAGCTCGCTGCGTAAGAAAAGCTTGCCAACTGTTCACGGACCAGATCGTACTCCCACGGAATAGGTTCTTCACAAGGAACAATTCAGCAAGTGCGCGAATCCCCAGGAATTTCCTGTCCCATTTCTCAATTTGTTCCCAATACTTACGCACCTCATTTCTTACAATCTCCCATTCTTCTTCGTGGATCTCAGAAATCGCGCCTGCCTTGAGCGCGAAGGCGTTTTCTACGATGTCTAGGAAGAGAGCGCTCCCGCGACCCAAAGACCCCGCACGCAGAGAGGCGGCGACAGCCTCGCGTGCGGTAGCGAACTGGCCCATGACCGCTCCGAGCCCTGCGTGCATGACCTTGTTTCCGCCATTGGCAGTCAATATACCTGCATCAGTGAGAATGCCGACGTGAGTGCAAACTTTGTGCCTACGGGTGTTGGGTTGCAGGCCGCGACGAACTTCTTCTATTTTCTGCCGGTAGGATGTTCTTGTGCGAGGGTCTGCCGTTGTATCGCGTATTGCCGCAAAGACTTCGCAGAGAATATCTTCGACATGATGTCCACTCTTGGCGACTATGTCACCTACGTTTGGGGTTCCCAGTTCGTTCATCTTCCATAGGAGCGCAACGAGCATCGGAGCATCAAAAACCCATCCCCACCGAAACAGAAGCATCCGTGATAGGTCCGCAGACGTCTGCTGGAGTTGACCCCAAAAGCTTTTCTTGTCCTGAAATGCCCTGACCCATCGGAAGTTCATGAGCCAGTAGTCCTGTGAATTTTGCTGACTAAGCAGACCGGCATCGTGACTATTGCCAATCCAATAGAGCATTTGGTCCCGGTTTGGCTTCCAAGAGACAAGGTCGCCATCGACAGATACCTGAAGCGTCCTCGCGTGAGCATCCAAGCGTCGTGCAAGAGCATCATCGCTTGCGTGTTCGGTCGGGGAAGCAACATCAAGCGTCAAATCCAGCAACGCCAGTGGCTTGTCTACTTGGTAGTGCGTGTTGTAAAGGAACGAATCAAGCATGGAACTAGTAGCCTTTTCCGCCGGACTCCGTAAGCCGTGGGCGGACAAGAAGGGGAATAACTCGTGGCATTGTCTCGGTCGATATAAGCGCATAACCTCGGGGCAGCGATCGGACTGCATCGTAGAAGTCGCATCCCTTCAGGTTTCCACCTCTGGCAATAGACGTCTTCTTCGGCCACACCGTATTCAGCATCCCGGATGCAGCGCGTATATCGTCTTCCATGCTCATGGGGTGTATGATCAGGGTGTCCGCATTCCTCTGTATAGATGTGTCGAGGCCGCTCGGTTGCTGCGTCGCGACCAGGATACTAATTCCGAGATTGCGGCCTTCATCAATCAGTCGCTTGAGCGGCCGCTTGGAGATGGCCGATCGACCTTGAGGGATGTAGTTATGCGCCTCGTCGATCACGAGCCACGCCCTTGGGGTACCTGCCTGCACGCGCGCCTTCCACGTTTCAGCATATGGGGACTTTGTTTGTCCTTGCGCCGCCAAGAGTCGTTCGTAATGTTCTGTCTCGGATCTCGCCTCCATAACCCGCCTGACCAGAACAGCGACGAATAGCTCGCGAGTCTCGGGCGGCAAGTCCCTCAACAGCAGCACCGTGATAACACCCGGCCTAAGCAGCCTAGTCAGATCGAGGCCGTGGTCATCAAATATAGAATTGCGTGATAGTGCTTTGAAGCGACGAATCGCGGCCAGCCTAGTCTCGTCCCGAAACGTGTTAACTAGATCACTGCAACTGGTGACGCAGCGCTCAAGAGCACCAACGCCGAATAGCTCTTGAGCCTCTACTTCTCCTGCCTTTGTCGAGTATCCCGAGTACCGCACGCGCTCATAGGCATCGTAAATCAGATGACCCAGGACGTCAGCAAATTGATCGATACCAAGGGTCTGTATCCACTCTTCAGCCGTCAGGTCGTGCGCCCCCAAACAAATTTCCGGGAAGTCGCGGCCTGCTATCGTGGGCGTCCCACCAGGTCTGAACAACTGGGCTTTGGGCATGTCACCTGGCATATTCCAATCGATCTCACCAGAGTCTAGACCCTCGATCGAAATCGTCGGCTGATCAATCGTGAGGAACACGTTCATCGTGTCAAAAACGAGAATGCCTTGCCGGTCGTCCAAGTCTGTCAGCCACGTCTCGGACGCCAAGCCTTCACAGATGACACCAAGCGTGTGACTCTTGCCTCCCCGCCGCTTCCCCATAACATAGACGGCATGTGCGCCTTCCAGATCTAGCCACATTTTCTTATCAAACAGCCCACTCTCCGCGACCTTTCCAAGGAACGTGGCCGCGCCATTAACGCCTTCGCGGGTTCGTCCGATTACGAAATCGTGTATTGTTTCAGGTTCTAGAAGTGCAAAAGTATCAAGAGGGAAATCGTCAAACTTCAATGCCCATGGCAAGCGGAATTCGAGCGATGGTATCTTCTTCATCGCGGGCTACTGAATAGCTCCACTCTTGATGACGCGCCAGTCGTTGATGTGCGCGCGTCCAGCAGCGTGGGTCATCGATAGCTCGATGTCCCTTGGGGTGAGAGAATCTGCAAGTCGACTCTTCAGGGTCTGCAGTGCCTTTCTAGTAAATGGAAACAGGTTATCATCCATGACTTCATCCTTTCCCTCTGCTTGTGCGCCGGCGAAGCGATCAGGAAACAGCGCTTCGTCTCGCAAGTATTTTATCACGCCTACGACGAAGTTCTCGATATCCTTGTCGGGTAGGACTGGAATCTCCGTGGTGGCTGCCTTACCGATACGACTTCCGACGGGACCGCGCAAATTGAAGAGTTCGTGCAGATCATCCGCTTGAGCAGCCGAATACCCGATGATGACTGCTACGTCTTTCTGCAATGGATCGGCGAGCTTTGTGAACGCAGTTATAAAATTGCCGACACTATCACCATCAAGATCTTTCAACCGTTCCATTTCGTCGAAGACAATCACTAAAGTTTTCTTGGTTCCGAATTGCCTAGTCAAGCGCCCCACAGCCGTGACAAACGCTGACAACCGTGCCGGCTCAGCCGTCGTCAAGTCAGAGTTAACGTGAAGAGTCTCTAGGTCGGCTTTGCTCACTCCAACACCCGAAAACCACCTCCAGAAAATGTAACGATCAAACTCCTCGTCAATGAGTCTTGATGACGCGCGAGCAAGTTCCTCATCTCCGAGGACGCTTCTAAGGAAGGCATTCCTTATGTCCTTCGGTTTCGTAAACGCGGAGGAGACTACTTGGTCGAATAAACCAAGTACGAATTCTGCGCCCAGAGAACGCATGATGCCTTCCCGATATAGATCAATGAAACGCGCTTTACGCGACAGATCGGGGCACTCCATGCGAACCGTCTGTATGGGTGTAAGCTGTTCTAGCTTCTTCGTAGTCACTGTCAGCGTGTGTGACTTGCCTGCTCCATATTGCCCATAGAAGAGACGCTTCGGAGCGAGATCGGTGACCAAGTCAATACGCAAGCGTTCTGCAAGGCTATTGATATCTATGTCCTTGCGGGCGAAACAAGTGTAGTCTCTCTCAGGGTCCAATACGAAGTTGGACCTAGTAAGTGCGAACCTCTGTGCGACGGTCTCGAAGGTGGCCATACTACTCCTTTCTATTCAACGAGCGAGAGGAAATAGCGCATCAGATCGTCAATGACTTGGTTGTCATTGCTAACTCGAATGCCGACCTCCTGGTACCGGACTTTCGTGAAATTCTCAGAGCCTACGAAGGCATACCTCTGCGGCGGCTTTGTAGCTGATTCAATGATATAGAGCTTGCTGTGGAGGTTGGGGCGATAACTGACAACGGCACCCATCTGCCTGAAGTAGGCCAGCGTTTCGTTGGCAACTCCGTTCGGCTGGTCATCTGTCGGCCGAGTCACCACCGTTACCTCTGGCATGAAGCCGCGTTGCCTCCTAGATCGCTCGATTCCACTAGCGAACGCGTGGAGCCTGTCCCTGCCAAGGCTTACCCAAGGAGAACAGATCATAACCCGAAGAATTGAGTCGAGGCGCTGAACAAGCCTTATGAACATGCTGGTCATACCTTCACGCACGAGTGAAATGCGATTGCTCATTGGGTCGATTTCCCGTAGCCGATCAATCACATCGACAACGTTGCTTCCTTCGATCACAGCGACGCCGCAGTCGCAGGCACGACCGCGAGTAGATATTTGCATCTCGGGCGCTGCCACAAGGTTCATCCTCAAGAATCTTTCTGTTAGGTATGGAACACGTGATGGCTCCGCCCAACTGTCGAGTGCCTTTCCAAGTCCAAGCTCTGGCGTCTCGCACAACTCACGAAGGATATCGGGTACCGCTTCGGAAGCAATGAACCTGAGCATCTCGTGTTCCTGTGCGCTCACGCTGTGCGTCCCCTAGTCATTTTGGCATCATGCTCGCGACAAACTTCTCGTCGATCGGGAGCGGAAGTTGTTTGTCTACGTGCTCCTGCACCAATGCCCCACAGCATTTGATCAGCGCACGAGGTCGGATACCTTCCTTCTCGACCAAGCTCCCGAGCCCAAAGGCGTTTATGTCTCCTTTCAGCAAGCGGCTGATCATACAGTCTACAGACTGGTTGGTGAAGGGAAAAAATCCGTCAACGCCCGCGCCAGGAGTTCTGTAGTGACTCAGGAGTTCGAGCAAGAAGGTATGGGCGTCCCCGCGCGACAGAGGAGGCAAAAGAACCACGTTTCTGGCTCCTATGCGATCCGCGAGTTCAGGCCTAAGCCAATCAGGGAACTGTCGCTCGGGCTTGCCCGTGAAAGACAAGATGAGTGTCAAGTGATCTGGCGTTGCATTGAAGGCGGATTGGAGGCCGGCGTTAACCTCTTGATTGATACGCTTCGGGGCAGTACTGAGGCGCTGGCACTCATCAATAATCCATACGAGGCGAAAGAACGACTTCCTGGCGCTATCGCCCCTCTGCCTCAGGCCAAGCAATTTGGCCAGCACCGAGATCACTCCCGCGCAGTCGCCCGGAGTGTGCAGATTGTTGGCGAGTGCTGCATCTCGCAGCTCTGCTTTCGACAGCTGCTCCCCACGGAACCACCGAAATGCCAGCTTGGCCTTTCCTTTGTCCTCGCCTTCAGAGAGCAAGAAAAATGCTCGGTAGATGTCAGGTTGGACGAGGCGAATTTGAGACAGGCTCTTGGTAGTTTCCTGATCAGCCTCAGCGAAAAGTTGGAAGCAGAAGTCGGCGATACGACCCCACTCGATATTGCGGGCGAGCTTCCCGTAGATCTCGACAAAGCTGGCTGTGGACTCCGGATACTCGCTGTAGATAGGCATAAACAGGTCCGGTGTGGCCATTTTGTTCATCAGGTAATAAAGGGCGTGCGTCTTTCCTGCACCTAACGAAGCCCAGAAAAGATAGATTGCGGATACAGGATTGCCGCTCGGGGCCACAAGACGATCCAGTGTAGTGCGAAGGGTTGGCCTCCCGGCGACAAAAGTACACCGGCTAGGTTCGGGCACCTCTCGAAATGGCCATTCTGTGAGCCCATAAGCTCCCAGTGAGTCGGCAGACCCAACCATCACCGTGTCTCCTCCCCAATGACTGCCACGTGCTTGATTCTACTATATAGACCAGTCACGTCAAGCAGCCGCTGCATCGATCACGATCTTCTGAGACCTCCGGGCTTTTGTACTCCGTCGAGGTCGGGTAGGTGAGAAGATTGGAACCTGCGGGAAGAGTGATGATCTAGTGGCAGCTGGATTCTGCCTAGTCGAATCAGGAACCTAGAACATGGGTAAGCGTTAACGGAACCGCACCTCGGTTTCCGGCGCTCATCGGCGGCCGAGCAGGGGCTAGAGGGACAGTTTTTCGAAGTCGCCCTGGTTCAAATGCCGCGGAGTCAGGGCCAGGAAGTC
>JBEKQU010000006.1:0-104380 GCA_049519415.1 Spirochaetia bacterium | reverse complement strand
GGAGCTCCATTTCTCTTGCTCTCACGACTCAAGGTACTTCGGTGTCTAAAAAGCCTCCTGGCTATTGAAGAAAGGCTTTCTCCATGTTCAAGCCCAATGGCTAATTCTTCTCGCTCTTCAATGCTTATGTGGGTATACGATACGGTCTTTTCTGTGGTATTCTTCGCCACGGCGGCTCCCTCCAGCATGTGGTTTGGCAAAACACACAATACCGGATCGAGTCGCTTTTGGGCAGGGGGGCTAGCCCCCCTGCTTGTTGCACTTCATCCTTGAAGCGCGGATGTTAGAAAACAGAATGTTATAAAACATAACGTTTATCAAATATTAATCTCCCATTAATGGAGTTAAATACTACGTTCATATAGGCTCAACAACTGTCAACGGGGGAGGAGTATAAACCAATACGGGCGACGTACCGAGCGAGGGTCGCGGCCTTGGGGTTTGTTTCGCATTCACTTCCTCCCTTTCCGTTGAAGTGGGCAACTATGCTGCGGCTTCACCACCCGCTGCATCTCCTGCCGTGACCCTCACTCGATATGCCACGGGGGCGCATCCCGCAACCCCTTTTGATGTCACTGATCATTCCGCGGGACCGACTTCGGGTCACAACACGACGGCCGGTGGCTGGCGTGGGATAGAATGAGGAGCCGTTGGCTCCAGATTCGACACAGCTCAAGGGAGGATTGGAATGAAAAGAACTTGGTTATTGGGCATTGTTGTCGTAGCGCTGATCGCTATTGCGCTCCCCGCCATGGCAGCGACGACCTGGGGATTTGCAGGAGAGATGACGTACGGTGTCATCGGCACCGGCTCGACTGCGGCAGATGCTTTTGGCAACGCGTATTTGAACATCAACGCAACCATCGATGCCAACAACACTGCACAGCTTGAGCTTTATGCAAACAACTTGGGTACTGTTGAAACTACCGGCGTGATGGGCGCAGTCGTCTGCAACGATTTCTACTGGCAGTCTGATGTCGGCGGCATACTCGGTTTGGACAAGAAGACCGTTGACCCAGTCCTCTCCGTAGGATATGGCGTTTACGATCTTCCTGACTACAACCTGACCCAGTCCGGACCTGAAGGCATTGCGGCGCTCGGCGTTGACAGCGGCAATGCGGACGGCATGTTTGGCGGTGAAATCGGACATGGATATGGCCTGATCGCCCTGAACACCAGCGTCATGGGGATGTTCAACATCGTGCTGGCAACATCTGGAAACACATTCACCACTGCAGTACCTGAAGCGCTGCTCGGCGCCTATGGCACAATCGGTCCTGTCAGCGTCGAGGCAGGGTGGGTCCCGAAAGGAACCACCTCCGGCTACATTCCTATTGGCGCGCAGTTCAATTACACGGTGGCGGGCATCGCTCTTGCAGCCATGGGCAGCTTCGTTGACAACCTGAACTCAGGCGGAACGTCCACCTGGGCAGGAGCGATCCGGGCAACCTATCAGAGCAACTACACGATTGACTTCGCAATAGTTGGCAACACCTCCGGGCTTACTGAAGGCACGGGAGACATAATTGCGAACATTACGAAGAGCTTAGGCGTCATCGGCACCGTGTGGTTGGACTTGGCTACCGGCGGGGGCTTTGACGCATTTGAAGCATCCGCATGGTACATGCTTGGCCCTGCCAAGCTTCGCTTGGGCTACCTGTATGAGGTCAACACGGGGGTCAATCTTGGGGGTACTGACCTGAACGCGCCCGCGAATAACTTCGCAGGCGGCGGCGGCATTTACTTGACCTGCGACATGTCCTTCTAGAAAGACCTCTCTCTTTCCTGACTATCAAACGGCCCTTCCCCCGAAGGGCCGTTTTTTTTGTCGAAATGGGGTATCATCGGCCAGGGAGGTGAGAGATGACATCCCGAGACCGGCTTCGCAAAGCCATTCACCACCAGCAACCGGACCGGCCGCCCCTGGACCTCGGCAGCACCCTTGTGACGGGCATCCAGGCCAGCGCCTATGCCCGGCTGAAAAAGGCGCTGGGCATATCGGGCGGCGCAGTGCGCGTCTACGATCCCTACCAGATGCTCGCGGAAGTGGAAGAGCCGGTAAAAAAAGCGCTTGGCGTGGACACCTTCGGGATCCAGCTGCCAACCACCATGTTCGGGTACCGCAATGAGAATTGGAAGCCGTTTCGCATGTTCGACGGAACAGAAGTGGAGATGTCGGGCCATTTCGCATACGACGTGCTTCCTGACGGAAGCATCGTGCAGTATCCCAAGGGGGACCGTACGGCGCCTCCCTCGGGACGCATGCCCCAGGATGGCTTTTATTTTGACACCATCGTCCGGCAGGAGCCCATCGACGAGCCGGCTCTTGATCCCAAGGAATGGGTGGAGCAAACCTACTCCCTGTACACGGACGAGGAGCTGCGATTCATCGAGCAGACCTCTCGATCGTGGTATGAAAACTCCACGTACGGTCTTTTGGGCAACTTCTGGGGCGCGGGCTTCGGCGATATCTCCACGGTGCCGGGACCGGCCATCCTCCACCCCAAGGGGATCCGCGATCCCGAGGAATGGTATGTCTCCACCCTCACCCGCAAGGAATACGTGAAGGAGATTTTCCATCTCCAGCTCGAGCTGGAGATGAAGAACCTTGCAATGTACCGGCAGGCCGCGGGGGACAGGATCGACGTGATCGTCATGGGTGGGACGGATTTCGGCTCGCAGAACGGGCCCTTCATCTCCCCTGCCGCCTACCGGGAGCTTTTCAAGCCGATGCACAAGGAAATGAACGACTGGGTGCACGCGAACACGGAATGGAAAACCTTCTACCACACCTGCGGCTCCATCGTCGCGTTTCTCGACGACTTTGCCGAAGCAGGCATCGACATTCTCAACCCCGTGCAGATCTCAGCCGCGGGCATGTCCCCTGATACCCTCAAGCAGAAATACGGCGATAAGTTCGTGTTCTGGGGAGGAGCGATAGACGTCCAGCACACGCTGACGTTCCGCAGCGCGGACCAGGTCCGGGAGGAGGCCAAGCGGAACGTCCGCATCTTCAGTACGGGAGGCGGATTCGTCTTTAACAATGTGCACAATATCCAGGCCACTGTTCCCACGGAGAACATCCTGGCGCTCCTTGCGAGCGTGGGAAGCTGATATGATACGGCTCCGGCCTGCAAACCGGAAACATCGCGCCTTGAGGCTTCTGCCAGCGATTCTCCTTTGGGCATTCATCGCGTCCCCTGCCTCCGCAGAGCAGGCAGTGGCGTCACCCTCGCTCTCGCAGAGCTCCTTCACCCTCCAGCAGCTCAGCTCGGATTTCACCTATTTCAAGACCGTCGTGAATGTCATCAATCCCCTGGCGTACGCGGACCGCGCGGCCCTGAAGGCAATCATGGACGATCAGGAAACAAAGCTGCGTGACGGCATGGGAGAGTTCGAGCTCTACCGGCTGCTGGCCCCCATCGTGTCGGCCATCCAGTGCGGACACTCCTCCATAAATCTCCCCAGGGGGTACGATGATTTTCTCCGAGAGCACGGACGCTACCTTCCCTTCCTGGTGCGCGTAATCGGCGCCTCCCTTTTCGTGCTCGATCCTTTGGTGGTGCAGGACCTGCCCGCGGGCGCGGAGATCACGCGGATCAATGGGAGGACCTCGAAGGAAATTTTAAACCTTCTCCTTGCGGGATTGAGCTCGGACGGAGGCATTCTCTCAAGGAAGTATTTCGTTCTTAATGGGTGGTTCAATGACCAGTACCTGATGCTCGTCGAATCTCCCGCGCAGTTCACCGTGGAGTTCATCGATCCACGGGATGGCGCGGCACATTCGATCACGACCGACGCGGCGTCAAAGGAGGCGCTCGAGGACCAATCGCAGAAGGCGGGCCGTCCCTACGCGGGCCCCGCGCTGCCCGCGTACGAGTCTTCCTTTGCCTCTCCCGACACTGCCGTTCTCACGGTACGCTCATTCGCCATTGTTACAGCAGACTGGCTGCAGGATTTTCGCAAGTTTCTCGGGACTTTTTTCAACACCCTGCGGGATCAGGGAACGCGGAACCTTGTGCTCGATCTTCGCGGCAATTGGGGCGGCGATCCCTATGCATCTTCCACCCTGTATGCATACCTGATCAGGGAGCCCAGCCCCTACTTTGGCGAAGGCACGCGGTACTATCCCACTCTCGTCCAGCCCATGCAGCCCGAGGCAAGCGCCTTCCGCGGCGCTCTGTACGTTCTCACCAATGGAGCGAGCTTTTCTTCCACGGGCCACCTTTGCTCGCTCCTTCGCTTCCACCAGCTAGCAACCTTCATAGGGGAGGAGACGGGCGGCTCCTTCTCGTGCACGGATGGGAGCAGGGACTACGAGCTGCCAGAGACGAAGCTGGTCTTTCGCAGTTCGACGCAGGAGTACCACGCCGCGGTCACCGGTTTTACCCCAGGAAGGGGGATCATCCCCGACTACCCGGTCGCGCCAACCCTGCAGGACATGCTCAGAGGCAGGGACGTTCAGATGGATTTCGCGCTTCACCTTATTGGCGGCGGCGTATGAGGTACGGATACTTTGATGACCAGCGCCGCGAATACGTGATCACCCGACCTGATACCCCGCTGCCCTGGATCAACTACCTGGGCGTAAACGAGTACTGCGGGCTCATCTCCAACACGGCGGGCGGCTACAGCTTCTACAAGGATGCGCGCGAAAGACGCATCCTGCGCTACCGCTACCACAATGTCCCCTCTGACAGGCCGGGCAGGTACATCTATATCAGGGACAACGCGAGTGAGGAGTATTGGTCCGGCTCGTGGCAGCCGGTGCTCAAAGAACTGGACGTCTATGCGTACGAATGCCGTCACGGCCTGAGCTACACGACCATCAGCTCCGCGTACGCGGGGATCCGCACGGTTACCACCTATTTCGTTCCCCTTTCGGAGAATCTCGAGATCTGGCATATAAAGGTGACCAACTCATCCCGGAGGAAGAGGAAGCTCAGCCTCTTCACGTACGTGGAGTTCTGCCTCTGGGACGCGGTGAACGACATGACCGATTTCCAGTACAACCTGAACATCGGGCAGACACGGTTTCACAACAACGCGATCTACCACGTGACGAACTTCCACGCCCATCAGCCCTGCTTTGCCTGGTTCTGGTCGAATCGGAAGGTTGCCTCGTACGACGGGGCGCGCCAGGCATTCGTGGGGCCCTATCGCTCCGAGTCCAATCCAATAGCCGTGGAACAGGGCCGCTGCAGCGGCTCCCTGGCCAGCGGCTGGGCGCCCTTTGCCGGCCTGCATATCGATCTTCAGCTTGAGCCCGGCACAGCCGACGAGGTGGTTTTCATCCTGGGGTACGGGGAGACCATGGGGGAGGAAGCGAAGCACCAGAAGAAATACCGCGGCGTGAAGAACGTCGATCGCGAGCTGCGGAAGCTGAGTTCCTACTGGGACGAGACCCTTGCCCGGTTCACGGTGAACACGCCGGATGCCGACGTAAACACCATGGTGAACGTGTGGAACCAGTACCAGTGCAGGACCACGTTCAACTGGTCGCGCTCCGCCTCCTACTACGAGTCCGGCATCGGCCGGGGCATGGGCTTTAGGGATTCCAACCAGGACATCCTCGGTTTCGCGCACCAGATCCCGGACCTTGCCCGGGCACGCCTCCTCGACATCGCGGCAACGCAGTTTCCCGAAGGACGGGCCAGCCACCAGTATTCCCCCCTCACGAAAAAGGGCAGCGGGGAAGGGTTCGGCGACGACCACCTCTGGCTCATCATGGCAGCCGCCCAGTACGTGAAAGAATCCGGCGACATCGCGGTGCTGGACGCGATAGTCCCCTACAACGATGGGAGCATGGGCAGCCTGTTCGAGCACCTCGCGCGAGCCCTGGAATACTCCCACAGCAACACAGGGTGGCACGGCCTTCCGAAGATCGAGAACGCGGACTGGAACGACTGCCTGAACCTGCGCGGCCCCAATGGGACAGCGTCGTCGGTCATGATCGCCGAGATGTTCGTCATGGCAGCCGGCCTTATGGCGGACCTCAGCCGCAGATCAGGCAGGCAAGCCGATGCCCACCAATACCTGCTGCTTGGCCAGGAGATGCGGAGAAAAATAAACGATTCCTGCTGGGACGGGGAGTGGTACCTGCGCGCCTTTGACGACAGCGGCTCGGTCGTAGGCACGTCGAAGACCGAGGAGGGCAGGATCTGGCTGGAGTCGCAGACATGGGCCGTGCTTTCCGGCACGGCAGATGCGGGGCGCGGCATTGCCTGCATGGACAGCGTGAAAAGGCTCCTGGCAACGAAACACGGCATCGTGCTCTTCCGCCCGGCCTATTCGCGGTATCATCCCGAGCTGGGCTACGTCTCCGTCTATCCAAAGGGCTTGAAGGAAAACGCGGCCATCTTCTGCCACACCAATCCGTGGGCCATGATCGCGGAGGCAATGCTCGGCCGGGGGGACCAGGCGTTTTCCTATTACAAGGCAATCCTTCCGTCCGCCGGCAACGACATCGCCGACAAGCGATGGACCGAGCCCTACGTGTACGCGCAGATGATCGCGGGAAGGGAGCACAAGGATTTCGGGCAGGGAAAGAACTCGTGGCTCACGGGAAGCGCCTCCTGGAACTTCGTGGCCATTTCGCAATACATCCTTGGAGTTCGACCGGATTTAGACGGCCTGCGCATCGATCCCTGCATCCCAAAGACTTGGAAAGGCTTTTCAGTGACGCGCGTCTTCAGAGGCGACACGTACAGGATCTCCGTGAAGAATCCCCATCGCGTGTGCAAGGGCGTATCCCGCATGACGGTCGATGGAAGGACAGTGGAAGGCAACCTCGTGCCGGTCTTTGGCGATGCCGGCACGCACGACGTGGAGGTCGTACTGGAATGAGCAACGCATACACTGCTATGAATGCCGCGTGGCGGGAAAAGCTCTCCGCGCTCGTGGATCATCTCTCGGACGCGGACATGGCGCGTGCCGCGGGAGGGCGCGGCTGGACCGTGGGAGGTCTCCTTGGCCACCTTGCCTTCTGGGACCAACGCGCGCTCTTGCTCCTCGATAAATGGAAGAAAGAAGGCATTGCTGCTTCCCCGATGGATATCGACGTGGTGAACGAATCCATGCAGCCGTTCCTGAACGCCATTTCCCCGCGCGAAGTCCGATGGCTCGTAAAAGAAGCTTCCATAGCCGTGGACGCGGCCATTGACGCGCTGGACCCGGCATTCCTTGCCAGAATCGAAGCCGAGGGGAAGCCGGTCCGTTTGAACCGGGGCACGCATCGGGAACACCACATGGCGCAGATAGAGAAACTATAGTCATGGAATTCTCTTGACCCAGGACACTATTAGTCATAAGATAACATAGGCTGTCTATGCAAAGACAGTCTATGGGGGTCATGTGTCCGCATCTCATTCTTATGATGTGGTTGTTGTCGGGGCTGGATGCGCCGGCCCAGCCGCTGCGCGAAAAGCTGCAAGCCTTGGGCTCAGCACCATCCTCATCGAAAAAGCCAGCGTGCCAGGAGAAAAGAATGTTTCAGGCACATGCCTGAACACCGCGGCGCTGAGCGACACTGATCTGCACTATCTTCTGGAAGGCCCCGTTGAGCGCGAGATCCGCTCCATGCGCACCTATCACATCACGCCGGAACGCACCACCGTCATCCACGAGATTCCTTCGCGCGGGATCCTCCTCCTTTCCATACGACGGGACCGGTTCGATGCGTGGCACGTGGAGCAGGCTCGGACAGCAGGCGCCGAGGTTCGGCTTGCTACGTCCGTCACGGACATTATTGAGGAGGGGGACGTTGTTCGCGGCGTGGTCACCGAGACAGGGGAGCGCCTTCCCGCCAAGGTGGTCATCGATGCGGGCGGCGTGAACTCGATTGTCGGCCGCAAGGCGGGCCTGATTGGAAAAAGGACCGGCACGGACATGATCCTGTACGCGACCGCGGCCGTGCATCTGGGAAAGAAGCGCGTTGATCAGAGGTTTGGCGACACCATCGAGTACTACCTCGCGCCCGGCTGCCAGCACAGGACGTGGCCGTGGATCTTCCCGAAGCGCGACGTGGTCACGCTCGGCACCGGCGGCTACATGACGCCGGATCTCATCAACGACAGTTTCCCCAGCGTGAATGCATACCTGCAGAACTTCATGGACCTCCCCGTCGTGCGGTCCCGGCTGGAGGGGGGAAAGATTGCAGGCTGGGGGCTGCACCTTGAATACGACGAGGCACCGGCGAAACGCGTCCGCAACGGCCTGATCCTCACCGGAGAAGCGGGCGGGTTCGTGACGCCCTTCCTCGGCGAAGGCATGCCGGAAGCCTTTTTCACGGGCATCTACGCGGCGCAGGCCGCTGCTCGCGCCATAGAAGCGAACGACCTGTCGCGGCACTATCTACAGGACGCGTTCAACGAGCAGCTCGAAGCAAACGTGTTCCTCACGTCCTTCCTGTACGTGGCCGCGCGCAACAAGGCCTCCATTCTCTCCCGTTCTGACGAAGAGATCGCCGGCATGATGCAGAGCGTGGTCATGGGCGGCGGGTTCATCACCAACGCGGTGCACACCGGCTGGATGGACGGCGCCCAGAAGGGGGACATGGACGGCGTGCGCCAGGCCGCGGACTTACTCGAGCTGCTGCAGCCCTACCGGTCCGTGGGAGCTGACTTCGAGGAGATCTACGCTGCGAGGAAACGGAAATGAAACTCGAAATGAAGGTAAGCTACGCCCCGGGGGACACCGGCGCGTTCCTCCGAGTGGATGAGTCGAAATGCAATGGGTGCGGCGCATGCGCGCGCTTCTGCGCGCGCGGCGTATGGCAGAAGGAGGGGGCGGTCTACCGCCAAGAGGGGGCGGATGACCGCCAGGAGGGGGCGATCTACCGCCCCCTCGGGCTGAAGCTCTGCGCGGAATGCGGGGCCTGTTGGAACGCCTGCTCACAAGACGCCGTGATCTTCACCGAGCCGCGCGGCGGCACCGGCATCCGGTTTAGCTTTGGGTAAGTGAAAAGGAGGCATACCATGGCCAGTCGCGACGAGGTCTTCGCCACCCTAAGCGCTCAGCGCGAACGCTTCTCCCACCAGAAGATCGTTTCCTCCTTCAAGGGGTGGAACCGGGTGATGCAGTACCGGTTCCCCGACCTCGAGCTCTTCCTCGCCCTCCCGGTCACGGACGGCGTTCCCGGGGAAATAGTGGAAGGGAAGGTGGAGGGAGCGCAGGTCACCTATGAGATGTCGAGCGACACCTTCCTTGCCATCCACCGCAAGGAGTTGTCCGGCATGAAGGCCTATGCGCAGAAGCTCGTGAAGGTCAAAGCCTCTATGCCCGATCTGCTGAAGCTGCAGAAGCTGGACTCTCTCTGACGATCCGACGCTGACAGTCACTTCCCTCGCGCCGCGCGCCGGAGTATTATTCCGCGTGACGGAAAAAGTCGATTTCGAGGACCTCCTCCCCCATGAGTTCAAAGAACGTATAACGCACCGGGCCGTGGCATACCTGCCCCTCGGCACGCTGGAATGGCACGGACCGCAGAACGCGCTTGGGGCTGACTTCCTCCAGGCGCGCGGCCTGTTCAGGATGGCGGCCCGCAGATTCGGCGGGATCGTGCTGCCCCCTCTCTGGCTGGGTCCTGACAG
The DNA here is from genome assembly GCA_049519415.1 of Spirochaetia bacterium. Classification (GTDB taxonomy): domain Bacteria; phylum Spirochaetota; class Spirochaetia; order SZUA-6; family Fen-1364; genus Fen-1364. The sequence continues at coordinate 94,790 of JBEKQU010000006.1, read as the reverse complement.
GATCGCCTGCCAGGAGAGCGGCCCTGACCTGATCGGCATGGACACGGCGGATGTCACGATGCCGCATCGTCAGCTCATTGGCAGCTGCTATTGGGTGCCCAAGGGGCTTTTCCTGCTGATCGTGGAGGCGGTCATCGCGCAGGCCGCACGGGCGGGCTTCAGGTGCATCGTGGCTGACGGCCATGGGCCTTCCCGTACCGCATGGGGGGAGATGGCGGACGCGTGGGAAAAGCAATTCGGCATCGCGCTTGTGTCCGCTGCCAGAGATTTCCCCGGCGCGTGGCGGACTCAAATGGATCATGCCGGCCGCAATGAGACCTCCGTGCTTATGGCCGTCGAGCCCGACCGTGTGGACCTGACCCGGCTGCCCGCTGATCGTCATGAATGGCCGCTTGGCGTCCATGGCGAGGATCCGCGGGACGCTACCGCTCAGTACGGGAAGGAGCTGATCGAGGCCACCCTTGCATTGATCGGCGCCAAGCTGGATGCATTGGGCGTGTAGCGCAAAATCCTGCCAAGGCTACCAGGCCCTTGATAAAAGTGACCCAAGAAGCGTAGAAAAGCGCATGCAGACAACAGAGAACGGACGCGGAATGCTCCGGCACGCGCTTGCCACGCTGGCGTATCGCGGCGGAAAGGCGATTCAGGATGTTCCCCCGACATTCGCGGAATTCCAAGCAGGGCCCACCAGCAGGACGCCTGCGGCCATTCTGGCGCACATGGGCGACCTCATGGACTGGGCCCTCAGCATGGCCAGGGGCAGCGAGCGCTGGAAGGATTCACCTGCTCTCTTCTGGGCTGACGAAGCGTCGCGATTCTTTTCCAGCCTTGCGGCGTTTGACGAATTCCTGGCCGGGCCGCTGCCCCTTCGCGCGCCGCTGGAAAAGCTGTTCCAGGGCCCGGTCGCGGACGCCCTGACCCATGTGGGCCAGATCGCGGCGCTGCGCCGGCTGGCGGGCTGCCCGATGCGCGGGGAGAACTACTTTGTTGCCGACATCGCCGTGGGCAGGGTCGGCCCCGAGCAGGCCGCTCCCCGGCGCGAGTTCGACTGACCCCATGGAGAAAGCAAGGGAGGTATGCGCATGCGCACACGCATGATCAAGGCTCTCCTGATCGTTTGCATCGTGCTGGTGAACATCGGGTGCGACCAAGCCACGAAACAGATCGCCCGCAAGCATCTGGCGGACAAGGGCACCGTGTTCCTCGTGGACCGTGTCCTGGTCCTGCGCTACGTTGAAAACGAAGGCGGCTTCCTCAGCCTGGGAGCCGGGCTGCCCAAGCCGGTCCGCTCGGTTGTATTCATCGCTTTCCCCCTCATCGTGCTTGGGTGCATGCTCGCGTATTTTGTGCGCGCCCGGCATATCGAGTGGCGGGTCCTAGCCGGATTCGCCTTTCTCCTGGGCGGAGGCATGGGGAACCTCATCGACAGGCTGCTGCGCGACGGGAGGGTGAGCGACTTCATCAACGTGGGCATCGGCCGGCTCAGGACCGGCATCTTCAACTTCGCGGATCTCTCCGTGATGCTCGGGTGCCTGCTCCTCGTGGCAAGCTCCTGGACCGGCCGGCCTTCACACGCCGCGCCCCCCCCGGGCAGCGCGCTGAGAGATAAGCCGCCGATCCCGGCGCGCGGCGCGGACAACCTCCTACATCTTGAACAGCTTCAGGTACTGCCCGTAGCCTTCCTTCTGCAGATCCGCCGCGGGAACAAATCGCATCGCCGCCGAGTCCATGCAGTAGCGCAGCCCCGTGGGCGCGGGCCCGTCGTCGAAGAGATGCCCCAGGTGCGAATCAGCGTACCTGCTTCTCACCTCGGTGCGGACCATTCCCATTGATTTGTCTGTTGCCAGAACGATGTTGCTCGGCGCCAGGGGCCGGGTGAAGCTCGGCCAGCCCGTGCCAGAGTCGTACTTGTCCGTGGAGCTGAAGAGCGGCTCTCCGGAAACGATGTCCACGTAGATGCCGGCGCGTTCGTTGTTGAAAAACTCGTTCTGGAAGGGCGGCTCCGTGCCGTCATTCTGCGTCACGTCGAACTGCATGGCCGTGAGGGTTTTCTTCAGCTGATCCTTCGAGGGCTTGTTCCAGACGCCTTTCACCGCCGCGGGCGGAGCAGCGGGATCAAGAACCGCGTTCGCGCCCCAGACCCGGGTGAAGAACTCGACGCGCCCGGAGTGCGTGTAATAGAAGTTGTATTGGTCCGGGTTCTTCTTGGGATAATCCTGGTGATACTCCTCGGCGGGATAGAAGGCGGCGGCTTTGGCAATCTGCGTTGCGACAGGCCCCGGGAGCTTGCCTGATTTTGCAAGAGCCGCGCGGGATGCTTCGGCCTGCGCCTTCTGCTGGTCGTCCATCCAGTAGACGATGGGCCGGTACTGGGGTCCCCTGTCCACGAACTGTCCGCCGGCGTCCGTGGGGTCAGTGTGATGCCAGTAGGCATCAAGCAACTCGCCGTAGCTGACCCGGCTGGGGTCCCAGGTGACGAGCACCGCCTCCACGTGGCCGTTCTCCGCGTAGGTCTCGTAGGTGGGGTTCTTTGTCGCTCCCCCCGTGTAGCCGGAGACGGCGGTGATCACGCCGTAGACCTTCTCAAAGGCCGACTGCATGCTCCAGAAGCAGCCTCCCGCAAACAAAGCGCTCTGCGGCTTTCCCGCGGCAGTCATGGGCGCCGCTCCCAGAACTGTCCCCGCGGCCATGACACATATGAAAACGATGAGTCTTTTCATCGCAGAATCCTCCTTATGCGAATGTTCATCCGAAAGTGAAGGCGAAAAGCCGCAGCTTCCCCGTCACTTCCAGGCGCAGGATGTGCGGCCCGGCCGCAGCCAGCGCGACAAGCTGGTACATCCTGCTTTCCCTGGGCGACACCTTGCCGGCCTTCACGTCCGGCGTATCGGCGGCCGGCCGGTCGTCGACGAACACCGAAATGCTGCCGGCCCCGGCCTCCGGCTCAACCACGAGGAACACGTTCTTCGCGTTGAAGCCAAGCCGCAGGGTGCCCGACGACGCGGCCAGTATGTACTGGGGCGTGATGGTCCATGCGCCCGTGAGATTCCATTCCCCGTTCCCCGGCTGCCGCGCCGGCCGATAATCAGCGACTTTGTCCGGCGCCGCGGCGACCGCTGAAACAAACCCGCTCCCCCGGTCATATCCGAGGTAGGTCTCTGGCGTCTGCGACTCCAGCCGGGGGCCGGGCTTGGACACGATGCCTCCAACGCTCGCGCCCGCTTCCTTCAGCAGCTCCTGGATTACCTTCTCCGACACGTCGTAGTCGCCCTCGCCGAAGTGGAAATAACGCACGCGCCCCCGCGCATCGATGAAGTAGTGCGCGGGCCAGTACTGGTTGGCGTACGCCGTCCACTGCGCGTAGTCATTGTCCTGGACAACGGGCCAGGTCACCCCGAGATCCCTGATCGCGCGGGCAACGTTCGCCGTGCTTTTCTCGAACTCGAACTCCGGAGTGTGAACGCCCACGATCACGAGGCCCTTGTCCCGATATGCGTCGTACCAGGCCTTCAGATAGGGGAGCGTGCGGACGCAGTTCACGCAGCTATAGGTCCAGAAATCCACAACCACCACCTTGCCCCGCAGTGCTTCCAGCGTGAGGGGCATCGAACCCCCCTGCGTCATCTGACCCGGTGAGGGGGAGAGCCCCTCGGTGTTGAACCACATGCCGTTCGTGAGAAACGCCGGCGCGGCGCCGTAGTCCCCGAGCACCCCGTTCTCCGGTGCGGTGTCCGGCGCCGAGAACACGCCTGATGCGCTGCGCATGCCCTGCATTGAAGTCGATCCGGGTTGGCGCGTCTTCAGCGCGGATTGAACGGGGGCTGCCTTCTCGATCACCGTCAAACCGGATCCATAATTCGGGAACGCCCTGAGAACCGCGGCCTGGAATTGCCGGTCCCAGCCAAGCCCAATGACCACGCCCATGACAATCATGAGCACGCCGAATCCCTTCTGGATGTTCGCCGCATTGCGGGTGAGGGAAGGCACCTTGTTGAGGAGGGCCCTTCCACCGATCATCACCCCCAGCATGGGCAGCGAGGTGCCGAGGGTATAGGCAAGGGTGATGAACACCGAGCCGCCGTCAACGTGCTGGGTGAGGGCAAGGCTGATGACCGAGGCCATGATCGGTCCAACGCACGGAGTCCAGATCAGGCCCAGGCTCAGTCCGACCACCACCCCGCTCGCATATCCCGTCCACCGGACCCGCGCCGCACTGCCTGCGGACGCACCGGCCGCTGCTGTTGAGACAGAACCGCCGGTTCCAGCAGTCCCCCCCGCTCGGCTCCCCCTGCTGGCAATCCTTGACGTGAGAAGCTCGAACCGGTCGCGCAGCCAGGGCACGAGCATCACGACGCCGAACAACACGATGAGAACCACGGCCACTATCCTCAGCGCGTCCACGGGGATGCCGAGCGCCTGCACGATGGCGGAAAGGGTGAGCGTGAAAACAGTGAAGCTCACGACGAACCCCGTGAGCACCCCAAAAGGCCTGGCTTTCCCTCCCCCCACGCCTCCCGAAAGCACGATGGGGAGCACGGGAAGGATGCAGGGAGAGAGGATGGTGATGACTCCTGAGAGAAAAGCGAAACCAAGAAGAACGATCATTCAATTCCTTCCTTCGCCCGATTCATGGGTTGAATATAGGAACGGCAGGTCACGAAAGTGTCACGGAATACGCACAAATGCGTCACGCGGCTCAACGGCAGCGGGCATTGCGGAAAGATGGAAAGAAAACCGGGCCCCCTGGCCCGGCGCGCTCTCCACCACGAGCGAGCTTTTGTGCAGCTCAACGATCTGCCGGGCGATGGCCAGCCCAAGGCCGGCGCCGCCGCTTGTCCTTTCCCTGCTCTTGTCCGCCCGATAGAAGCGCTCAAAGATGTGGGGGAGGTCCTCGGCCGGGATTCCCTCTCCCGTGTCAGCGACGGTCACGCGCACGCCCTGTCCTTCCGGCGTCAGCGTCACGCGCACGGCGCCTCCTGCCGGAGTGAACCGCAGCGCGTTCTCGATCAGGTTGGTGAGGACGCGCTCGATCATGCCAATGTCGCAGGAAACCAGCGGCAGCTCCGCGACCGGGTCCACGGAAAGCGACACTCCCGCGCTCTGCGCTCCCGGAGCCAGCTTCAGCACGACGTCCTGGGCAAGCTCCGCTATCTGAAGCTGCTCCTCCCGCGGAGCCGTCTGCCCGGAATCGAGCATCGCAAGCTCAAAAAGCTCCTCCACCAGCCGCTGCAGGCTGGCCGTGTTGCGCAGGCTCACCTCGAGGAACCTCCGCCGCTCCTCAGAGGAAAGCTGGGCGTCCTTCAACACCATTGTTTCCAGATACCCCTGGATGGAGGCGAGAGGGCTTCGCAGGTCGTGGGAGATGTTGCCGATGAGCTCACGGCGCATGCGCTCGGCCAGCCGGAGCTTCTCCACGCTCGCCGCGATGGTGACGGCCATCTCATTGAAGCTCCGGCCAAGGTCGCCCAGCTCGTCGCGGCCGCGGGCCTCCACCCTGCGCTCCAGGTCGCCCCGCTGGAACGCCCGCACGGCCTCGCTGAGGGACGCCAGCCGGCGGGTAAGGAGGAAAAAGAGAGAGAGACCGACCATGACCGTCGCGGCGAGCGCAAGGAAAAACGCGATTGCCCCCGCGCGCACGTAGTAGCTGTCCCTGATCATTCTGAGCGACGCATCGTAGCGCTCCCCGCCAAGAATGATGTAGACATAGCCCTGCTCCGCTCCCATGGCCAAAGGCGCCGCTGAAAAAGGCCGGGACCGGGCTGCCGTGCGGGGGTCTTCTCCCAGAGCGAGCCTGCGCCCGGCGCTGTCGATGAAAGCGCGCACCGGCCCAAGGTCCACGGACCCGCGCAGGATCTTCTCCGCCGGGTTGAGGAAATAGGCGAGAATCCTGCCCTGCCCGTCCAGCAGGTAGATCTCCACCATGGGATTGAGCACCATCATGTAATGAATTGCGCTCTTGACGCGCTCCTCTGAAAACCCGGCCGCCACCAGGGGACGAAGCTCGTCGGCGATGCTGCGCGCGTACTCCCTGTTGAGGAGCTGTTCCACGTCGTCGAAAAGGTGTGAAGACGACTGGAATGCAATGATGACACATCCCGCTCCCAGCGCAAGGATGAGAAGCAGGAAGATGCCGGACAGCCGCGCGTAGAAGGAGGCGCGGAAGAGCCTCACGACGCAAGCTCCGCGGGCTCGGCGAAACGATACCCCACTCCCCACACGGTCTTGAGGTATCGGGGATGCGCGGGGTCCTCCTCGATCTTTGCCCGGAGCCGGTTGATGTGAGAGTTCACCGTGTGCTCGTATCCTTCAAACTGGTACCCCCAGACAAGGTTGAGGAGGTCGGTGCGGCTATAAGTCCTGCCGGGGGTGCGGCTGAAAAGCGCAAGCAGGTCGAACTCCTTCGCCGTGAGCTCCACCGGAGCGCCGGCCCGGGTGACCCTTCGCTTGTCGAAATCCATTGCAAGGTCCCCGATCTCCACCCTGCCCTTGTCCGCCATGGTTTCTGCCGCCTCACGGTCCGCCTGCACCCTTCTCAGGAGCGCCTTGACCCGGGCCACAAGCTCCCGGATGCTGAAGGGCTTTGTGACGTAATCGTCGGCGCCGATCTCCAGGCCCAGCACCCGGTCAATCTCCTGGGACCTGGCGGTCAGCATCAGGATCGGCATCGCGGGGTTCTTTTCCCGTATCCGCGCGCAGACCGAAATCCCGTCCATCTTGGGAAGCATCAGGTCCAGGATGACCAGGCTATAGCGGTTCTCAAGGGCCTTCTGGAGTCCGGCTCGTCCGTCCACTGCCCTATCCGTGAGCAGCCCCAGGTCCTTCAAGTTCATCGCCACAACGTCGGCAATGTCCTGGTCGTCTTCGATGATGAGCGCTCTTTCAAGCCCTGCCATGCCCTGTCTCCATGAATGAATATACGATCCGGAACGAACAAGCGGATACGGATTCCGGATCCTTGGTCTCGTGATACTTTCGTGATCTTTCCGGCATACCATGGAAGGCGAAATCAAGGACAGGGAGGCTGTCATGTCGGTTCAGAAAATTCTGCTGTTCGCCATGCTCTGCGGGCTTGTGTCAGCGCTGCCGCTTGCGGCAAAGGATCGACTTGCCGCAAGCACTCCCAAAGGGGCCATCATCACAATGGACCCCAAGGATGTTGACCCGAGCGACCTGCCTCTGGATGCAATCTCCGACCTGCATACAACGGGCACGCCTCCGACAGTGGATATTTCCGCGTGGCGCCTGGTCGTCACAGGACCGGCAGTGGGCAGGGCTCTCTCCCTCACGTACGACGAGCTGAAAGCCATGCCCACGGTGAAAAGCAGTCCCATTCTCATCTGCTCCGGTGTCTTTGCCGACCATGCGGAGTGGGAGGGTGTTCCATTGACGGCTCTGCTGCAGAAGGCGGCCGTGCGCGGCTCCTGGTCATCTGTCACCTTTGTCGCCATGGATGGCTACCAGGAGCAGATCACGCGGAAGGACGCGGAAGCGCACCTGCTGTATCTAGCCTACAAGGTGAATGGGGAGACCCTTCCATTGGCGCATGGCTTTCCTGCGCGCCTGGTTGCGGAGGACATGTTCGGGAGCTTCTGGGTCAAATGGATCAAGGAGATACGCGTGGAATGAGGAGCCTGCCACGCGGCGTTCCTTTACCGCGCGGCAGTCCCATGGTATCGTGCCAGGCATGAAAAGAACGGTTCTCCGGATGCTCGACGAGGCCGCGCAGAAGTGGGGCGGGCTTCCCTATGCCCTGAGAAAAACCGATGCCGGGTGGGTCCCGGTGTCCTACCTTCAGGCCCGGGAGCGCGCCAGAGAGATCGCCGCGTGGCTTCTCTCCACGGGCATGCGCAAGGGCGAGGCCATGGCCGTGATCGGCGAGGGATGCCCCGAGTGGATCTTGAGCGAGTTCGGCCTTCTCATGGCGGGCTGCGTCGCGGTTCCCCTGTCAATAAAGCTTTTGGAGGAGGAGATCCCTTTTCGGCTGAACCACTCGGAAGCGCGCGGCATAGTCACAACCAAGAACCAGCTGAAGAAGGTGCTGGGATCGCTGCGACAGGTGGAGAACAAAAAGCCGCGCATTCTCTACCTGGACGACGACCCTGAATGGGCGCGCGCAACCGCCGCCGAGCACGGCATGGGCGCTGATCAGGTGACCGGCTTTGCCGAAGCGTGCGCCTTGGGAAAGGCGGCCCTGCCCATGGTGGGCGCCGAGCTCGACCGGTTGATCGCGTCCGCGGAAGAAGACGACACGGTCACGATCTGCTACACCTCAGGCACAACGGGCAACCCCAAGGGCATCATGCTCACCCACCTCAATTACTGGACGAACTGCCACGACGCGGTGAAGGCCATCGCCATACCGCCGGGCTGGAGGTCGCTCATCATCCTGCCCGTGGACCATTCCTTTGCCCACACCGCGGGCCTCTACACGGCACTGGTCTGCGGCTTTGCCATGTATTTCGTTGATTCCCGGGGAGGCGGGATCGGCACGCTGCGCAACATCCCCATCAACCTGCTGGAGGCCCGACCCCACTTCCTCTTCACCGTTCCGTCGCTCACGGCCAACTTCATGAAGAAGATCATCGCGGGAGTGGAGGAAAAGGGGGGATTCATCGAGAAGCTGTTCAAGGCGGGCATACGGGCCGGAATCGCCTTCAATGGCAATGGGTACAATCGTCCGGCGTTCGGGGTGCGCCTGAGGAGCTTCCTCCCCTACACGCTTGCCAAGCTCGTGGTGTTCAACACCGTGGTGAAAAAGGTATTCGGCGACTCCATCCGCTTCTGCGTCGGCGGCGGCTCCATCCTGGACGTGAAACAGCAGGAGTTCTTCGGAGCGCTGGGCGCTCCCGTCTACCAGGGCTACGGCCTGACCGAGGCCGCGCCGATCATCAGCACCAACGCCCCGCGCAGGCACAAGTTCGGCACCTCCGGTCCGGTGCTCGAATCCATCGAGTGCGGGATCGTGAAGCCGGACGGCAGCCCCGCGCAGACAGGAGAAACCGGGGAGCTTGTCATCCGCGGCGGCAATGTCATGAAGGGATACTTCCACAATCCCGAGGCCACGGCAAAGGCGCTGCGCGACGGGTGGCTGTACACCGGCGACCTTGCCTGCCTTAACAAGGACGGCTTCATGGTGGTGGTGGGCCGGGAAAAAGCCCTCCTCATCGCGGAGGACGGGGAGAAGTACAGCCCCGAGGAGATCGAGGAGGCCGTCACCTTCTCCACCGACGTGATCGACCAGATCATGGCGTACTGCGACAACCGCAAGTACACGATCGCGCTTGTCGCGCTGGACACGACAAGGGTGGAAACCATGGTGAAAGCTCGGGGCATCGCGAGCGCCGAGGCTCTCCTCTCCGTTCTCAAAGAGGAGTTCTACAGGTTCCGCGGCGATCCCAAGGCCAAGAAGGTGCAGGCAGCGTGGGTGCCGGCCGTTTTCCAGATCGTGCCGGAGGGGTTCATGGAGAAAAACGGCACGGTCAACTCGATGATGAAGATCGTGCGGCACAGGGTTGTTGAAGTGCACAAGGACATCATCGAATTCGCCTACACGCGCGAGGGATCAAAGACAGAGAACCCCGGAAACCTTGAGGCCCTGCGCGCGCTGTTCAAATTGCCATAGGGGCCGCGGCGGGGTTGCCGCGTTGCATCGGCCCGCCCGCTTCGGTATATTTGACCCCGCATCGGCAGGTCCCTGAACGATGAAATCGAGCACACACACCCGCTCCCCGCGCGGCACAGGCGACTTCATACTCATCGAGGGCGCCCGGCAGAACAACCTCAAGAACATCAGCCTGAAGCTGCCGCTGCGCAGGCTCATCGTGATCACCGGCGTGAGCGGGTCGGGAAAGTCGTCCCTGGCTTTCGACACGATCTATTCCGAAGGCCAGCGAAGGTACGTGGAGACCTTCTCCTCCTACACGCGCCAGTTCCTCGACAGGATGGACAAGCCCCGGGTGGACAGGATCGAGGGAATCCCGCCCGCCATCGCCATCGACCAGACAAATCCCGTGCGCACCTCGCGCTCCACCGTAGGCACGATGACGGAGCTGAATGACCACCTCAAGCTCCTCTTCGCGCGCGCCTCACGCCTTTTCTGCGACGCCTGCGGGCGGGAGGTGCGCAGGGACACGCCGGAGAGCATCGCGAACCAGCTGCCAAAGGGCAGGCGGCTCATCCTCACGTTCCCCATCACGGTCCCGGAAAACTTCTCCGAGCAGGAGGTGAGGGACCTTCTGGCCGCTCAAGGCTACACCCGCATCCATAAGAAGGAAGGCAGCAGGCTGGAGATCGTCCAGGACCGGATCAGCAACAGCCCCGAGAACAGGGCCCGGATCGTGGAAGACCTGGAAGCCGCGCTGAAGTTCGGCCAGGGAAGGGTCACGGCGCACGCCCTGGACGGCGCGGGTGAAGAGGAGGAGCTGCGCTTCTCTTCGGACCTTCACTGCGCTTTCTGCGACATCCACTACGACGACCCGACCCCCAACCTCTTCTCCTTCAACTCCCCGGTGGGCGCCTGCCCGACCTGCCGCGGCTTCGGCAGGACCATCGGAATCGACTGGAACCTCGTGGTCCCCGATGATTCCAAGAGTCTCTCCGGGGGGGCTGTCCGGCCGTGGCAGACGGAGAGCTTCCGCGAGATGCAGGAGGAGCTTCTCAAGCACGCCCGCAAGCGCGCGGTGCCCGTCGACGTCCCATGGCGCGATCTGACGGAAGAGCAGCGCTCCTGGGTGATCGAAGGCGAAGGCGACTGGGACGAAGGCGTCTGGTTCGGAGCAAAGCGTTTCTTCGGATGGCTGGAATCCAAGAGCTACCGCATGCACATCCGGGTTCTCCTTTCCAAGTACCGCGCCTACACCCTCTGTCCCGCGTGCGGAGGCGCGCGCTTGCGGCCGGAGGCTCTGCGGTGGCGGATCGGAGAGGAGAAGCTGTCCCTTCACGACGCGATGCTCCTCCCCATCGACCGCTGCCTTGCCTTTTTCCAAGGCCTCACGCTCCCCTCGCCCCTGGATGAGGCGACCAGCACGCTGCTCTCAGAGATCCGGACGCGCCTGCGCTACCTGGTGGACGTGGGGCTGGGGTACCTCACGCTGGACAGGCAGTCCCGCACGCTGAGCGGCGGAGAGGTGCAGCGCATCAACCTCACCACCGCCCTGGGAACGTCCCTGGTTAATGCGCTGTTCGTGCTTGACGAGCCGAGCATCGGCCTTCACCCCCGGGACATCGGAAGGCTCATCGCCGTCCTGCATCGGCTGCGGGACGCGGGCAACACCATCGTCGTGGTGGAGCACGATCCCGACGTGATCCGGGCCGCTGACCTGGTGCTGGACATGGGCCCCGGCGCGGGGGAGCGCGGGGGCCGGATCGTGTTCTTCGGAGGCCTCCCTGCCCTCCTGCGGAGCACGCGGTCCCTCACGGCGCAGTACCTTACGGGGAAAAAGAAGGTGGAAGCGCGAGCCGCGGTTTCGGCAGCCGCGCCCGCCCTACAAAGGACGATACGCTCCGCCAAAGGCCGTGCCCCCGGCCGCGGCGGCACGCTGCGCATCCTCGGCGCCGCGGAGCACAATCTCAAGTCCATCGACGTGGACATCCCCCTGGGCATGCTCGTGTGCGTCACGGGCGTGAGCGGGTCGGGCAAGTCCACGTTGATGCAGGACGTGCTGTACAATGCGCTTTCCGCGCTCAAGCACAGGCCGGTCGATCCGCCGGGAAAGCACCGGGCCATTTCGGGGCACGATCTTGTGAACGACGTGGTGCTTGTGGACCAGTCTCCCATCGGCAGGACGGCGCGGTCCAATCCCGTGAGCTACGTTGGCGCTTTCGACACCATCCGCAGGCTCTTCGCCCTGGAGCCCGTTTCCCTGGAAAGGGGATACACGCCGGGCACGTTCAGCTTCAACTCGGGAACAGGCCGATGCCCCACGTGCAGCGGCAGCGGGTTCGAGCACATTGAAATGCAGTTCCTGAGCGACGTCTACCTGCGCTGCCCCGACTGCGACGGCAGGCGCTTCCGGCAGGAGGTGCTGGAGGTGAAGCTGTTCCCGCCCGGCGGCGATGGCTCCCGGCAGCAGACTGCGGCGAAATCCGTGGCCGACGTGCTGGACATGACCGTGTCCGAGGCCTGCGATTTCTTCTCCGAATCCCCCGAGGTGCTCTCCGCGCTCGCCCCCCTGCGGGCAGTGGGGCTGGGCTACGTGAGCCTGGGGCAGCCCGTGCCCACGCTGAGCGGGGGCGAGGCGCAAAGGCTGAAGCTGGCAGGGTATCTGCAGGAGACAGGCACGGGCCGCGACGGCAAGGGAAACCTCTTCCTCTTTGACGAGCCCACCACGGGCCTTCATTTCGACGACATCTCCACCCTGCTGGGCGCGTTCCGGCAGCTCCTTGCTGCCGGCCATTCCGTGGTGGTCATCGAGCACAACCTCGACGTGATCCGTGCCTCAGACTGGATCATCGATCTGGGCCCTGAGGGCGGAGAGGAAGGCGGCAGGATCGTGTGCGTGGGCTCGCCGAAGCAGGTGGCGGGATGCAAGGAGAGCCGGACCGGCGCCGCGCTGCGCGCGCGCACGCCGCCGACGGCGCGCGCCCGGCGGAAGAGCGAGCTGCTGCCCGGCGTGAGCGATAACGCCATCGTGATCCGGCACGCGCGGGAGCACAACCTCAAGAACATCGATCTGTCCCTGCCCCGGGACACGTTCAGCGTGATCACGGGGGTGAGCGGCAGCGGCAAGAGCACGGTCGCTTTCGACATCCTGTTCGCCGAGGGCCAGCGCCGGTACCTTGAATCCTTGAACGCCTACGCGCGCCAGTTCGTGCAGCCTGCGCGCAGGCCCGACGTGGACGGCGTCTACGGCGTTCCTCCCACGGTCGCGATCGAACAGCGCACCAGCAGGGGCGGAAGGAAGAGCACGGTGGCCACGCTCACCGAGGTGTATCCCTTCCTGCGCCTGCTCTTTGTGAAGCTCGGCGTTCAGCACTGTCCCGACTGCGGCGTGCCCATACAGCCCCAGACCGCCGACGCAATCGCCGCACGCGTGTTGCGCGATTATCGCAGCAACCGGGCCACGATCCTGGCCCCCCTGGTCACGGCGCGCAAGGGCTATTACACGGACCTTGCCGCGTGGGCTGCGGGCAAGGGGTTCGAGCGGCTTCGGGTGGATGGAGCCATGCTCCCCACGGCGCCGTGGCCGCGCCTGGACCGTTTCAAGGAGCACACCATTGAGCTGCCCATCGGCAGTGAAATCGCGTCTCCGGAAAGGGAGCGGCTGCTGCGCGAGCTTCTGGCGCGCGGCCTGGACTTCGGCAAGGGCGTCATACGGGTCTGGGCAGGGGGCCGGGCCGGCGTGAGCGGAAAAGAGACCGTGTTTTCCACCCGGCGCGCCTGCCCCCGGTGCGGAAGGAGCTTCGAGGAGCTGGACCCCCGGCTTTTCTCCTACAATTCCAAGCACGGCTGGTGTCCCTCCTGCTTCGGCACGGGCCTGCAGCTCTCGGGGTTCGACGCGGAGCAGACCGGAGAGGAGATCTGGTGGAACGACTGGTGGGGCGGCCCTGAGAAGACGTGCCCGGCGTGCGACGGCCGACGCCTCAGGCCCGAAGCGCTTGCCGTGAAGTTCCGGGACAGAAACATCGCCGACTTCGCACGGCTGCCGGTGACAGAGGTGGCCCGCCAGATGAAGGGGTTCCGGCTCACGCCAAGGGAGACGGAAATCGCGCGCGACATCGTGGCCGAGATCCTTTCCCGGCTCGCGTTTCTGGACAGCGTGGGGCTCTCCTACCTCAGCCTGGACCGATCAGCTCCGACGCTGAGCGGCGGGGAAGCGCAGCGCATACGCCTTGCCTCCCAGCTCGGATCCAACCTGCGGGGCGTCTGCTACATCCTGGACGAGCCCACCATCGGCCTCCATGCCCGGGACAACCTGGTGCTCCTGGAAACGCTCCATGCCCTCCGGGTGAAGGGGAACACCGTGGTTGTCGTGGAGCATGACGAACAGACAATCCGGAAAGCTGAGCACGTGGTGGACCTCGGCCCGGGAGGCGGGGTGAACGGAGGCCGCGTGGTCGCCCAGGGCTCGCTCTCCGCGATCATGCGCAGCAGCTCCTCCCTCACCGGCAGGTTTCTGAAAAAGCCTCTCCTGCACCGTTTTGGCCCTGTCCGGGAAGAGATCGCCATCGATGACCAGACGGCCACGATCCGGATCCGCGGCGCGAAGCTGCATAACCTGAAGGAAATCGACGTCACCCTCCCCCTGGGCAGGCTCACCTGCGTGACGGGCGTAAGCGGCAGCGGCAAGAGCACGCTTGTTCGGGAAGTCCTGTACGAGAACCTCCGGCATATGCTCAGCGCCTCGCGCGCCCGGCAAAGGGAATCGGCGCGGACCAGCGGGCCGCTCCACGGCTGCAGCGCCATAGAGGGCGCGCAGGGCATCGGCCGCGCTCTGGAAGTGGATCAAACCCCCATCGGCAAAACGCCGCGATCCTGTCCCGCCACGTACGTCGGCATCTGGGACGACATCCGCCGGCTCTTCGCGGCTTCGAACGAGGCGCGAATGCGCGGGTACACGGCGAGCCGGTTCTCCTTCAACGTCTCCGGCGGAAGGTGCGACGATTGCGAAGGCCAGGGCATGAAGAAGATCGAAATGAGCTTCCTGCCCGACGTGACCGTGCGCTGCGACACATGCTCCGGCGCCCGTTTCAATGCGGAGACCCTGGCGGTTCGCTTCCGCGACAGGAATATCGCCGACATCCTGGCCATGAGCGTGGAGGAGGCGGTGGAGTACTTCGGTTTTCACCCCGGCATCCGGCACACGCTGCACCTCCTGGAGCAGGTGGGACTGGGGTACCTCACCCTGGGCCAGCAGAGCCCCTCGCTGAGCGGCGGAGAGGCGCAGCGGATCAAGCTCGTCGCGGAGCTTGCCAAGGCGCGGGTGCCGGCGGAGGGAACCCCGCGCGCTCCCGCTGAACGGGCTGCGCGGCGCGGCGCAAACCCTCGCACCCTCTATGTCCTGGACGAACCCACCATCGGGCTGCACATTGCGGACGTTGAGAAACTGGTGCGCGTCCTGCACAACTTGGTGGACGCGGGCAACACGGTCGTGGTGATCGAGCACAACCTCGATGTCATAGCGGAATCGGACTGGATCATCGACCTGGGGCCCGAGGGGGGAGAAGCAGGGGGTCGGATCGTTGCGCAGGGAACACCGGACCAGCTTACGCGCGGCACGTTGCGTTCCCATACGGCGCGGTTTCTCGCGCGATTCCTGGAGGAAAGGCGGGCCGTATGAGGGTGCTGGTGACAGGGGGAGCGGGCAAGGTCGGCCGGGCAGTCGTGGAGCGGCTCACCCAGGCCGGATACCAGGTCACGGTGACCGGACGCTCGCCGCGCGACGAAGCGCACGGAGCCCGGTACGCGCGGAGCGACACCACCGACATGGCGTCCCTGCTCCCCTTGGTTCGGGAAGCGGATGCCATCGTCCATCTTGCTGCCATTCCAGCACCCGGCAGATTCCCGCAGGAAGAAATTTTCCGCAACAACTGCTGCGGCACGTTCAACGTCTTTGAGGCCGCTGCCCGGGCTGGAATACGCAGGGTGGTGTGCGCGAGCTCCATCAATGCGGTGGGATTCAACTGGGGGACCCGCGCATTTCCCATCCCGTATCTTCCCATTGATGAAAGAATGCCGGGGTTCGCCACCGATGTGTATTCCTTCTCCAAGCAGCTCACCGAGGGCATCGCTGAATACGCATGGCGGAGGGACGGCATCTCCAGCGTCTGCCTGCGCTTTCCCTGGGTCGCGCCTGCCGTGAACAGCACCAGGGAGGTGGTCACCGCGCATGCGGCCAGGTGCCGCGCTTCCCAGGAAGCGCTCATGGCGCTTCCTGATCAGGAGCGCATGCGGCGGGCCGCGGCATGGGTCGCGCACCGTGACACGTTTCGGGTGGGACGCCAGGTGGAGGCGATTCAGCGCGGTCGCGCCTACGAAAGCCCTGATCCCCTCGTGTTTGGCCGAACCGATTTCTGGACCAGGATCGATGAGCGCGATTCGGCGCAAGCCGTGGAAAAATCGCTTGCGGCGGAGTTGGAGGGGTGTCACACCCTGTTCGTGAACGACAGCCACAATATCACCGGCGTGCCTTCGGCAACCCTTGCGCAGCTCTTTTTCCCCGAAGCTCAAGCGCGCGCGGAAAAGCTCACCGGGACAAGCACCCTGGTGAGCATCGATGCTGCTCGAAAGCTGATCGGTTTCGAGCCGGAGTTCTCAGTCGGAAGGTGGCTGTAAGCATCGACCACAGACATAGCATCTCCACGTGTACAGGCCGTACTGCCTACTATTTTGATGCTTGACATCTGATGCGTGATGCGCAATCTTGCAGGTATGAGAACAACGATAAACCTTGAGCCTGAAGCTCTGGCACGGGCAAAAATACTCTCCCACCAGAGGGGCGTTCCTCTTGGCACGATTATCTCTGACCTCATCTTGAAAGCAACCCAATCGGGGAATTCAGGGGAAACCAGAAATGGAGTTCCCATCTTCCCCAGGCGCACAGGGACATCTCCTGATATGGACATCGTCAATGAATTGAGGGATTGATCTCATGACCTACCTGCTTGACGTCAATGTCCTTGTGGCGCTTTTCGACGGCTCACATGTCAATCACGAGGCAGCTCACGCGTGGTTGGGAAGCACGGGGCGCGAGTCATGGGCCACCTGCCCCCTCACGGAGAACGGCTGCGTCAGGGTTCTTTCCAACCCCTCTTATCCGTCCCTCAGGGCCACTCCCAATGACGTTATGATCAGGCTGGCACAGTTCTGCGCTCAGAACGCGCACGTCTTTTGGGCCGACGATGTCTCACTACTGACCGAGTTGAATGCGGAAACCCGCGCTCTCTTGCTCGGCTACCAGCAGCTGACAGATTTTTATCTAGCCGCCCTTGCGCGCCATCATGGAGGCCGGCTTGCCACCTTTGACGGAACACTTGCCAGGACATTGAAAAAAACCATGCTCGATGGCACGCTGGAATTGTTGCGGTAAAAAGGGAAAGCGCCGAAAGGCGCCCGCGGATTACTGCGCCGCGGTACCCCGCGGATTACTGCGCTGCGAGCACGCCTAGCTTCAGTAGGCCGTCGTAGACGAACTGCACGGACATCCCCGTGAGCACGATGCCCATGATCCGCTCGATCACGGACACGCCGGTCCTGCCCAGGACCCGGAGAAAAAAGGAGCTGAGGAACATCGTGAGACCAGCAAAAGCGAGCGCAAGCGCCGCGAAGCCTATCAGCACGGGCAGTATGAAGCCGGCCATGGCGTCCTGGCTGGAGTAGAGCAGCACCGTCGTAATGGCGCCGGGGCCCGCGAGCATCGGAATGGCCAGCGGGAAAATGGAGACGTCCTCCCGCTCCTCGCCCTTCTCGTCTCCCGAGGTCTTTGTCCGTCCCGGTTTTCCCAAGAGCAGGTCGATGGACACGATGAACATGAGGATGCCGCCAGCGATGAAAAAGGAACCGGGCTGGATGCCGAGGAAACGCAGGATCGCGCTGCCGGTGAGGGTGAAGAAGCAGAGGACGATGAACGCAACAATTGTGGACCTGAGGATCGTGACGCGCCGGCGCCGGGGCGCGAAGCCAGACGTGAGCGAAATAAAGACGGGCACGATGCCGAACGGATCCACCACGATGAAAACGGTGAGGAACGTGGTGACGATCGCGCTGGTGAGTGACATGGCGCCCCCACTGTAGCATGCCGCGCGGCATCGGAACAGCGGGATCAGAGAGCGCCGTAAACGATTCTTCCTCCCACCATTGTCGCCGCGGGCTTCACGGCGCGGATCTCATGCGGTTCCATGGAGAATATGTCCGTGTCCAGCACGGTAAGATCGGCGAGCTTTCCTTGCGCAACGGAGCCAAGGTCCCTTTCCCTGCCGGCAGCGTAGGCCGGGCCCGCCGTGTAGGCGCGCACGGCCTGCTCCACGCTCAGCCTCTGCTCTGGCCGCCATCCTTCCGGCCCGGGGCTTCCGTCAGCCCTTCTGCGCGTGACCGCGGCATGGATGCCGGCAAGAGGATCGGGGACCTCAACGGGGCAATCGGACCCGAACGCGAGCGCCGTTCCCGTTTCTAAAAGGGATCGCCAGGCGTACGCGAAGGAGCAGCGGGCGCCCCAGTGGCGTTCGGCGATCAGCATGTCGGAGGTGGCGTGGATCGGCTGCATGGAGGCCACGATGCCCAAAGCCGCCGGGCGCGCAATGTCGTCGGGATGCAGGAGCTGGACATGCTCGATGCGGTTGCGCGGAGCAGCGCCTGGCGCTCCCGCGGCGACCGTCGCGCCTGTGACCTTCCCTGTGGCCTGCTCCGCCCTCTGGTAGGCGTTGAGCACCGCGCGGCAGGCCGCGTCTCCGATGGCGTGCACGGCGCAGCCGATGCCCGCCGCGTTCGCCCGGCGGATATCATCGAACATCTGTTCTTCGGTCAGGAGGGGAATACCGGTGGACCCCGCGCCTTCGTACGGCACCAGCATCCACGCGGTCTGCGGGCCAAGGGCGCCGTCGGAGAACATCTTCACCTGGCCCAGGCTGAGCAGATCGTTGCCGAATCCCGAGCGCAGCCCCAGATCAATGGCAGCGGACAGGTTCTCATGCGGGATGCCCTTCACCACGCGCAGCGCAAGCCTGCCGCGCGCCTCAAGGTCAAGGAAGGCCTGCAGCGCAAGCGAGCTGTCAAAGTCGTGGATGCCGGTGAGCCCCGCCGCGTGCGCCGCTTCCTGGGCATGCAGCATCATCTCCGCAAGCTCCCGCGCCGACGGCGCGGGAATGGCCGCCTGCACGAGGTCCATGGCGTTCTCCAGCAGGACGCCCGACGGCATTCCGTCGCTGCCGCGGCAGATCTTCCCGGCCTCTGGATCGGGCGTGTCCGGGCGGACCCCCGCTTTTTCCAGCGCAAGCGAGTTCGCCCACAGGGCATGGCCGCTCTTCGATTTCAGGGCAACCGGGTTGCGCGGAGCTGCCCGGTCCAGAGGCCGCAGATCGGGCAGAGCGCCGGCCCCCCACACGTTGTGGTTCCAGCCGGTCCCCGTGATCCACGCGCCGGGCTTCGCGGCCTCGGCGCGCGCGCGGACCCGGGCGGCGGCCTCCTCCAGCGTGCCGGTTTCCACGTCCACCGCGCGGAGGGATTCGGCGTACCACCTGAAATGCAGGTGGGCATCGGTGAGCCCGGGCAGGACACAGCGGCCGCGCAGATCCATGACGCCAGGCGCGCCGCCCGCTGCCGCGCGCGCGCCCGGCTCGCTGCCCACGTAGAGGAAACGGCCGTCTCGGATCACAACGGCATCCGCCATGGGCCGGGATGGCTCCATGGTGTGGAAACGGCCATTGAAGAGGATGAGATCGGGCTGCATATCGCCCTCCCTGCCTACTGGATGAGCTTTCGCTTCAGCCGCCGGATCGCGAAGAGCCCCGCCAGGACGGTGAACCCCGCAATGAAGAGAAGGTCGATGCCGACCTGGCCCGTCAATCTGCCCCTATCAAGGAGACGCACCATGCGCACGGAGTGCGTGAGCGGGAAGACCTCGGCAACCGGCCGAATAATGGGGGGCAGGTTGTCCAGAGGGAACACCACGCCGGAAAAGAAAAACATGGGAGAGAGGAAGCCGGTGAAGTAGAAATTGAATTGGTTGATGGTGGAGACCAGGGAAGTGATGAAGAGCGAGATCGTGGCGAACATGGTGCCGGTGAGAAAGCCCACGATCCCCGAGAGCAGAGCGAGAGGCATGGGCACCACGCCGAAGACAGCCTCCACACAAACGACGGCCAGAGAGAAGAACAGCCCCTTGCTGCCGGCCCAGAGAATTTCCCCGATGAGAAGGTTGTTCACGCTGATCGGCGCGGCCAGCATTCCGTCGTAGATCTTGTCGAACTCCAGCCGGATGAACGTGCCGAACGTGCACTCGAACGCCGCGGTGAACATGGCCGCGGTGATGGGCAGGCCCGTGGCAAGGAACACGATGTAGGGAAGGTTCTCCATGCTCGTGACGTATTTTCCCATGCCCAGGCCGATGCCCGCCAGAAAGATGAGCGGCTCCAGGAACGGCGGGAGGCCATTGCTCACCAGGCTCTTCACGTACACCCGGTAATGCCGAAACCACACGCTCATCACCCTGCGGCGGAGCGGGGGATGCAACAGCTCGCTACTCATCCAGCGTGTTCCCCGTGGTCTGGAGGAAAAGGTCCTCCAGATTCGTCTCCCGAACGTGGAACTCGCCGTTCCCCAGGCTCCCCGCAAGGCTTCGGAGCACGCCGGGATCATTGCCAAAGTAGCGCACCGTGTCGGCGCCGTCGTCGCGCCTCACGCCGGCGTCGTGCCGGCTGGCGTCCATGTGCGTGAGCGCTTCACGGCCGCGCAGCTCCAGCACATACCGCTCCAGCTTGCTTTCTATCAACTGCTGGGGAGCGCCCTCCATGAGCTTCTCTCCCCTGTGCATGATAAGGACCGTGTCGCAGATCTGGAAGGCCTCTTCCATATAATGGGTGGTGAGAAGGATCGTGAGCCCTTCCCGGCGCAGCTGGCGCAGCTTGTCCCAGATAAGGTGCCGGACCTGGGGATCCAGGCCCGTGGTGGGCTCATCAAGGATGAGGAGGCGGGGCTCATGCAGGAGCGCCCGGGCGATGATGAGCCGCCTCTTCATGCCGCCCGACAGTTCCTTGATCTTCACGTTTCTTTTTTCTCCGAGCTCCATGAAAGCCAGCAGCTCGGCGATCCGCTTCTCCCGGGAGCTTCTGCTCATCCCGTACAGCCGGGAATAAATCATCAAGTTCTGCCAGACGTTCAGCTCCTGGTCCAGGTTGTCCTCCTGCGGGACCACGCCGGAGAGGTACTTGATGTCCAGCTCATTCGTTCCCGGGTCTTTACCGAAAACCAGAAGGGATGACGGGGGAGCCTGGTCCCTCAGGCATTTGGCGTACACCATCTTCAACATCGTGGTCTTGCCCGCTCCGTTGGGGCCCAGAAGCCCGAAGCAGGAGGAACGAGGGACGGTGAAACTGAGGGATTTCACCGCCTGAAGAGAGCCGTAGGTCTTGCACACGCCCGCGGCGGCAATGACATTCTCCATCGTTGCTGACATTCCCGATAGATAATCACGGGAAGCGCTGAGAGTCTACAGGTCTTCCCTTACAGCGCGTGCTCGTAGACCCGGTACTTGCGGTAGGGCTTTCCTCCCAGCTTCAGCGCCGTGTTGGTCATTGCAGCATTGTCCTCTTCCACCCAGGACATCTCCGCCGCCGTGTAGCCCTTGGACACCCCGTTCTTGTAGCTGTGGTAATAGAAGGCAAGATCGATCCCCCGGTTTCGATAGTCCTTCAGCACGCCCATGCTGAGGGTGCGCACCAGGTGCGTCCGCTTCTTTGCCGTCAGGAGGTAAAAGATCCCAAAGGGCAGCAGCCTGCCGTGGGCGGCTTTATAGGCCACATTGAAATCAGGCATCGTGAGCGACACACCCACCGGCTTGCCGTCCACCTCGGCAAAGAACACCAGATCGGGATCAATGGCGAGCTTCAGGTCCTTGGCAACCATGGCCATCTCCGCGGGCGTCATGGGCGTGAAGACCGCGTTCACCTGCTCGAACTGGTTGTACAGCTCCTGGAACCGGTCGTACTCCTTGCTGAAGTCCTTCATTTTCAGGGTCCGGATGGTGAAGCCGCCCTTGGCTTGCACCCGGGGCATGATCTTTGCCAGGCGCTCGGGGATCTCGGGATTGTCCATAAGCCACGCGACCAGGTCCTTCCACTTCTTGTTTCCGTAGCCCAGGATGAGCTGGTCGTAGTAGGGAGGATTGTAAGGCATCATGATGGCCGGCGACCCGTCGAAGCCGAAGATCTGCGTACCGATGAAGTCATTCGCGTTCGGGGTCATGGGGCCGATGATCCGGACGCAGCCGCGCTTACGGGCCCAATCGAATGCCGCGTCAAACAGGGCCTTTGCCGCCTCTGCATCATTCACGCATTCGAACCAGCCCCAATAGGCAGCCTTTTCGTGGTGCGTCTCTTCCCAGATTGTGTCGTGGATGCCGGCGATCCTGCCGACGACCTTCCCGTCCCTGCGGGCAAGGAACAGCTCCCCGGCCGCATGCTGCCAGAAGGGATGCCGCGATCGGTCCAGCTTTTTGAAGTCGTCCGTCCGGAGTTGAGGCACCCAGTTGGCGTCATTTTTATACAGCTCATAAGGGAGATTCACAAACTCCCGCACTTGCTTCTTCGCCGTGACAAGCTCGACGGTGACCGACATGCGAGCCCCCTTTCAATGTCAGGAGATGGATAAAAGGTACGAGGAGCAGTAAGGGCTGTCAAGATCGCGACAGCGGCCGACCCGGGTGCGCGCATGACATAGCTCGCCAGGGGAACGGAGGCGTTCAGCGCGCCTTTACACGCTTTGCTTCCAAGGCCGCGCGATGGGAATCAAGGAACTCCAGCAGGTACTGCTGGATATCCTGGAAAAACTCCTTCTGCAGGAGCGCCCCCGGCTTGGTGATGAACCGGTAATGCCAGCTCTCCCAGCGGTACCCCGTGACCTTTTCGTAGCCCTGCGGATAGGAGAGGGAAAAGCCGTATTCCTCGGCATGCGCTAAAAGCCACTTCCCCGCCCGTGTCTCCGCAAAGGCATCGGTGATGGAGCCGAAGTCAACCGCGGTTCCGAGCTGATGCTGCGACATGCCCGGACGCGCTGATTCCCTTTCCGCCGCCTCCCTGCCGTACGCCTTCACTTCCCGGTCATAGACCGCACTCTGGTATTCGTACGATCGGTAGCCGGAAGAGAAAATAAGCGCTGCCCCGTCAGCCAGCGCCGCTCCTGCCATTTCAACAACGGCGGGCATGATTGATTTTCTAAGCTGAATGTCGTCCCTGGACGCTGAAAGGCGATATGCCGCCAGGCTCACGAGGTCGGGCGGCTCATAGTCGGCGTCAAGGGGGTGGCTCTTGTCCACCAGGATAAACAAGTCGGCGGGCTCATCCAGAACCTGGGCAATGAGATGGAAGAAGGCCTCGGGCCGCGCAAGGATGCGGTCCTGGATGGCCGGCGGAAGGGTGGAGATCATTGCGCGAAGCTCTTTTGGGTTTAGGGAGAAATCCGGGGCAACCCGTGCGCCCCCGGCAAGCGCAAGCGGCGGGAACAGAATAGCCGCGACTGCCATGATTGAAAGCAGAAGCCGCCGCATCACGCCGCGGCGCCTCCCTCTCCTGTGGCTTGCAGGGACTCTCTGCTCGGGTTCACTGTTGTGCACGGTTCATTATCGGAGATCCTGCACGGTTGCGCCAGCGGGGGCGTTCAGCGTGATCAGGGCGCTGGGAGCGGCAAGGGAGAAGGCCGCAACGATGACGAACATGGCGCGGAGCCCGATCGCGTCGGCAAGCACCCCGCCGATCCAGGGACCGGTGAACATTCCCACCGCATAGACGGATTGATGAATGCCCATTGCGGTGCTGCGGTGCGCTGCATCCACTCGCTGGATCGAAAGCCCAAGGAGGATGGGAAAGAAGAGGCCGCCGGCCAGGCCCATGACCACGGCGGAGGCGATAAGGACGGGGATTGACCGGCTGAGCCCGGCCAGCAGGGCGCCCCCGGCAAAGACGGCGAAGCTTCCATAGAGGAGCGGCCGCCTGCCTCCCCGGTTGGCAATGAGAGTGGCAAAGAGGTTCGCTGCCGTGTTTGCGGCGATGTTCAAGGTCATGATCAGGCTGGTCACAACCGTGCTCGCGCCCATCCGTCTGGCCAGCAGGGGCATGAATCCGAAGGTCAGGGCCCAGACCCCGAACTGGCAAAGGGCATTGGTGAAAGAAGGAATCAGAACGTCGCGCCTCCGAAAGATTGCGAGTATCGATCGCGCCGTGACCAGGCCGCGGCTCCCGGCGTCCCTGCGGGGGATCTTCACGCACGCAACGATGATGCTCGCGGCCACCGAAAGACCCGCTGCCGCGAAAAACGCGAGGCTGTAGCCGCCCAGCGTCTCCAAAAAACCCGTAAGGCTGGTCCCGATCATTTGACCAATGGAGGAGGCGAAGGAGAGGAGGGAGGTCGCAAAGATCGCTTTTTCGGCCGGAAAAAAGCCCGCAAAAACAACAATCATGGGCACCCACGCGGCGGCGGCCACGCCAGTGAGCGCGCGGCCGAAAGCCAGCATGCCAAGCGTTTTCCCGAGCGCCATGACCACGGCGCCGATCCCCGCCATGAGCACCCCGGCCACCAGATACGGCTTGTTGCGGCCCGTCGCGTCCGTCACCACGCCCAGCGGCATCCGCAGCACGGCCATCCACAGGCCATACATGGAAAGGACCACCCCTACCGCCGTGAGGTTGGAAGTGCGCTCCGCGATGTAGGCGGGCAGGCTTGGCACATATGCGTAGAGGGCGACAAAAAACAATACGGCCGCGCCGAAGAGGGCGGCGATGCGATCTCGGTTCATGTCGAGCGAAATAGTAGCCGGAAGCCGGGCGCCGGTCCATGGCCGGCCCTGGCACGCACGGCAGAGACATGAAAATGCTCAGCGATCGGGCACTGACTCCAGCACCGCGAGATCCTGAATCAAGCGGAAATGCGGGTCCCGGGATACAATGACAGCCCCCGCCCGCAGCGCGCAGGAGGCGATTGCCAGGTCGGGCACGAGGAGGACCGTCCCCCGTCTGTCCAGCCCCCATGCCAGGTGAGCAGCCTCGCGCCACAGCCTCTCGTCAAAGGGGCAGGCGGTCATCTCGTCGAAAAGCCCCTCCATCCACGCGCGTATCCGTTCGTCAATGATTCCGCGGAGCACTTCGAGTCTGACTATCCCGCATGTGAGAAGCGCCCCCGTTTCCAGAGCGGAGCGAAACTCATCCGCCGGATTCCGGCCGGCGCGCAACAGATCGATATAGATCGATGAATCCACGAGAAGCAGGCGCCCGGGCTTACCGGCCATTGGCTTGGTGCCGGATGGCAAGGACATCATAGGAGGGGTCAACTGAGGACGCGAGCTCTTCCTCCCCCCACCGGACCGCGAACAGCTTCTCCCGTCTCACCGTGTGTTCGGCAGACCGCAGCGCCCAGTCCACCGCGGCGGTCTTGGTTCGTATTCCCGCCAGTTTCATAAGCCGGGACAGCCTCGCTTCGTCTATCTCGATTGTCATCTTCATGCCGCAATGATATGGGCAATGCGCCCATACGTCAACCCATACCGAGAGAGAGACGCTCATGACTGCCCCGGCTTCACCCATGCAGTGAAAAACGCGGAAGCTTTCATGCGGAAGGCCGCGCCCGGCTTGCCGGCGCTTGTTGTTTGAGCTGCCCCGGGCTCCTCTTCCGCGAGTCCCACGCGCAGCAGCACCTCCCGGCACCAGATCGCGTATTGCTTCGTGAAGCGCCTGATTTGCGCACGCTCGGCGGAGTCCAGCAGGACCTGCCAGAAGAGCTTCAGCACCTCCGCGGCGTAGTCCTCCGTGCTCTGGAACTCCCCGCCTGCATGGAGAAGGAGATACAGCGAGCATTTCAGCAGGGTGTGCAGTTGATCATCTCCGGCGTCGTCGTCTATCTCTTCCAAAATCGAAGGGAGGGTGGCCAGAGTAAGCATCGTCCGCACGCGGGAGATATGCTGCTTTCCCCGCAGGGCTTCGATGCGCGGAGCCAGGTCCCTGAACAGGCGCAGCGGCTCATCGCCCGTGTCGAATCGAAAAACCGGGCAATGAGCGAGTGCGCCCTTCATCTTCATCCGCTGAGAAGGAGGCAGAAACGGGATCCCGGCAAGGCCGCCTGCAACGTCGATTGACATCGAGCGCTCCTGCCGCTGGAGGATTTCCTCCGCCTGTCGCGCCACGTCCATGGGCAGGCGATGTCGGGCAGCGAGCTTTTCCAGGTCATAGGCCCGGCCGTTATTCGTGGCATCGAAGAGGTCCCTCATGAGCAGGTTCATGCGGTCCAGCATGGCCTTCTCTTCGCGGCTGGGCGGCGGCGGCTGGAAATCCCTTTCCCAGTCAATGACGGGAAGCTGAATGTTCAAAAGATCGCTTGCTGCTACCTCCATGTTCTGGGTCGCATACCACTGCGGCTCGGGGGGAACTTCCACCTGGTCCGCGATTGCCAGGGCGATGCGGATGAACTGCTCCCTGCCTTTCGTGTAGATGAAAAGCTCGTGCTTCTTTGGATCCCAATAGAGCTCGGCTGCTGAAAGCAGCGAATCAGTCCCCTTCAAGCGGCACTGCACCTTGCCATTGGCTTCCTTGATTTCGAATGAGGCGGAGAGAGCAGAGGCGTCGAAGGAATCCACGGTGAGGGTTGTCGAGCAGCAAAAGAGGAGGCCGCCCTTGTGCGCGATGGCGGGGATTTCCGAGTACGCGTCCAGGATGACGAAGTCCTGGGGAAGGGCCGTCATGACTGATGAAAGCCCCGTGTTCTCGTATGCGTCGGGCCGGAGCATTTTCGCGTAGTAGTGGAAATCGATGGACTGGAACCCGCGATAGTAGTGCATCGGACCCAGCGCCTGCAGGCATGCGCCGTTGGAAAAGAGGAGGCTCATGTAGCTCTGAGCCTTCTCCTTGAACAGGTCTCCCATGGCGGAGGAGCAGAGCAGCGCTGTGCTATTTGTGGAAAAATCGCGAATCTGGAAAAGGTCTTCCCCCAGGGCCTCTTCGACGCTAAAGGCGGTGAAGAAGGCGGGATGCCCCATCAGTGAGCGAAGGAATTGCACAGCCTCTGGCGAGAGATCCCTGCCATCCGAGGCGAGGTATTGCTCGATCCGCGCCGGGTCCCGAAGCACCGAGCCGGCGGCAACCTGCGCGGCCGTCATTCCGATCCACTCCCGCGGGAACTTCTGCCGGGACTCTTTCGTCCTGGCAA
Source organism: Spirochaetia bacterium (assembly GCA_049519415.1). GTDB lineage: Bacteria > Spirochaetota > Spirochaetia > SZUA-6 > Fen-1364 > Fen-1364. The sequence goes on along the minus strand of JBEKQU010000006.1, from coordinate 67,951 downwards.
CCGCGGCCTCGAAGAGCTGCCGCAGCCTGCTGTCTTTCACGGCCCATGGGATCAGCGTCGGCTGCGTCTCATCCAGGATGAGGGAGGTTTTTCGGCAGGTCTCAAGGACCTGTCTCCGCGTGTCTTCTGTCATGGCCTACTTCACCATACCATAATAGGTCTGTGGACGATGGTCGAGGCCTGGCACTTGGCGTTTCATTGAAGAGGCGCTCTACTCCGCTGTCGATCCCCGGAAGGAGAAAATTAAGTGACCATCCCTGACTGTGAAATTTCGGTTGCTATCGCTGAATTTTCATGGTATACAATGTGCATGAAACCTCGGCCAGAAGAGATCACCATGCTGATGGGCTTGCTCCGTCGGCACGTCATCGTGGGAATTCTCGGCGCACGGCAGGTGGGAAAATCCACCCTGGCGCGGATGGTCGCCGGCGCGCGTCGCGGCGCCGTCACCTTTTTTGATCTGGAGAATGACGAGGATCTCGCGCGTCTCTCGGACCCCATGCTGGCCCTGAAAGGATTGGGCGGGCTGGTCATCATTGACGAGATACAGCATCGCCCGGATCTCTTCCGCGTTCTGCGGGTGCTTGCCGATCGGCCGGGCACGCCGTGCCGCTTTTTGGTCCTGGGCAGCGCATCTCCCGAGCTATTGAGGCAGTCCTCTGAAACGCTGGCTGGACGCATCGTCTACCACAGGCTGGGAGGCTTTGCGCTTGACGAGGTGGGAGCAAAGGAGGGGGACAGGCTCTGGTGCCGCGGAGGCTTTCCGCGTTCTTTCCTTGCGCGGACAGAGAGCGAGAGCATGGAATGGCGGCGCGGGTTCATCCGGACGTTCGTCGAGCGAGACCTCCCGCAGCTGGGGAGCAGGATCGGCTCCAGCACCCTGCGGCGTTTCTGGACCATGCTGGCGCATTACCACGGCCAGACGTGGAACAGCTCGGAGTTCGCGCGGTCGTTCGGGGTGGCCGACACGACCGTCCGACACTACCTGGATCTGCTCACCTCCGCCCTGGTGACCAGGCAGCTGCAGCCCTGGCACGCGAACATCGGCAAGCGCCAGGTCAAGGCCCCCAAGGTCTACATCATCGACAGCGGTCTTCTCCACGGGCTTCTCAACCTGCCCCGGAAGTCCGACATCGAGGGACACCCCAAGGCTGGCGCCTCGTGGGAGGGATTCGTGATAGAGCAGATCGCAGCTCATCTTCGCGCCGAACCAGAAGAATGCTTCTTCTGGGCTGCGCACACCGGGGCGGAGCTGGACCTGCTGGTGGTGAGGGGCGGCGTACGAAGGGCATTCGAGATCAAGCGTACCTCATCCCCGCGCGTGACCCCTTCCATGCGAAACGCGCTGAAAGACCTTGGCCTTGCAGGACTCGACGTCATCCATGCGGGAGATCGAACCTTCGATCTGGCTCCGCGCATCCGCGCCGTCAGCATATCGCGTCTGCTGGAGGATATTCGCCCACTGTAACCGCGCTGAAGAAGGTGGTTATGGAACTGGTGGGGGGCCGAGCGGGATCGAGGCGGCGGCAAGGGTCATGGCGGGGAATGGTCAGACGCACCAGTCCGTTGGACATGACCACATGTTTCCCGTGACGCTCCGCTTTATCCAGGATCTTCCCCCGCTGACGCGCCCCCGCGGACAAGCGCTCTTCTTCCATGGAAAGGTTGGCGTTAGCGCGCTCCCCGTTGATGTTGTACCGCCGGTTCACGAGCCAGGCAAGAGACGGGTCTTTCGATACGACGGCGAGCGGCGTGCACGACGTTGTTGACAATTCTTACCTGACAAGTCAAAATTGTCACATTGAGTACCCGCGTACAATAGCTTCGAAGCTGCTGGAGCTGGCGCGCTTTTTTCCCACCATCGTGGTGTCAGGCGCGCGGCAATCTGGAAAAACCTTTTTGGTTAAAAAGATGTTTCCGCGACACCACTACGTATCGCTCGACCTGCCCAGCGTCGCCGAGCAAGCGGAACGGAGCGCACCGGCTTTTTTACGCGAGCATCCTCAGCCGGTCGTGATCGACGAGGTGCAGTATGCGCCCGGCCTGTTCCGGCAGCTGAAAGCCGTCATTGACCGCGACCACCACGCCATGGGCCGGTTCATCCTCACGGGCAGCCAGCAGTTCGTTCTCATGAAGGGCGTCTCGGACAGCCTTGACGGCAGGTGCGCTATTGTCGAGCTGGAGAACCTCTCCAGGGCGGAGATCGGTGCGATTCAGCCTTTGCCGGAGACCTCGGATGCGCTCGTCTCCCTCATGGTCCGGGGCCTGTTCCCCGAGCTGTGGCGGGTGCCGGATCTACCGCGTCGCGACTTCTACGCCTCTTACCTGGCAACCTACCTGGAGCGTGACGTTCGGCAAATCTTGAACGTGACCAGCCTGCGCGACTTCGAGCGATTCATACGGGTGCTCGCCGCCCGGTCGGCGAACATGCTCAACAAGAGCGACGTGGCACGCGACGTGGGCATTTCGGTAAAAGCCGTCGGTGACTGGCTGAGCGTCCTCCAGGCGTCAGGCCAGATCGTCCTCCTGGAACCGTGGTTCGCGAGCTTTGGCAAACGCATGGTCAAGACACCCAAGGTGTATTTCCGGGACACAGGCCTGTTGTGTTTTCTTCTCAACCTCGACGAAGCAACCCTTGGAGCCTCACCTCACGCCGGCGCCGTCTGGGAAACCCTCGTGTTTTCAGAGCTCCGAAAGCTGATGCAGCAGGGGCAACGGCAGGTGAACTTCTGGTACTACCGCGACCAGCGCGCGCAGGAGATTGACTTCGTCGTGGAGGCAGGTGGCAGACTGTCCCTCCTGGAGTGCAAATGGCGGGAGCAGCTCACCGTCAAGGACGCTCGCCACCTCGTGGCCGTACGCCAAGACATCGCCGCAAGCCGCTCTTCCTGGAAGGCAGGTTCATCCTGGCTGATCGGAACCCCTTCCGCGTCGCATCCCATTACTGAGCACGTATCCGCGGGCGGGCTACGCGATCTGCAGAGCATCCTTGAGGAGTAGCTTTCGGCCGGCGCGGCTCAAGTGGGCTGGACCAGGTTCACCAGGTTGCCGCATGTATCCTCGAACAGAACCGTCATGATTGGTCCGGCATTCTGCGGCTCGCCCCTGAACCTGACACCGCGAGCTTTCAGGGCAGCAATTTCCTTCTGAATGTCCTTTGTGGGAAATGCAGCTATCGGGATCCCTGCATCGTACAAAGCCTTCTGATAGACCTTTGACGGCGGGAAGCTCGTGGGTTCCAGAACTAGCTCCGCACCTTTTGGATTTTCTTTTGAAACAACGGTCAGGAACCTGTACTTCCCCATGGGGATGTCCGCCATTTTGACGAACCCGAGCACCTCGGTATAGAACTTGAGAGCCTTTTCCTGATCTTCAACCATTATGCTGCTGAACTGGATCTGCATGTGGGCCTCCACCCGTGAATCTATCGAAACCGGGATGGTTTGCCCAGTCGCTGGCGGCTGAGGAGGAGCGCCGCGACGGAGGGGTGCACCATTGCAACGCCGGACCCGCCTGGCAGTTCACCTCGTACAGAAAGCCGCGTACCGAAAAGCGCGGCAAGCCGGTTGCCCGGCTCGTCCCGCTGGCCGTGGAGAAACCGCGGGAGCTGTTCGGCTGCGAGGAATGGGTCGATCCTCCGATATGCTGCCCAAGGTCATCTTCGGGCATCGCCGGTATAATAGCGACGAAGAGTGCTTCAACCAAAAAAACCTCCCAATACAAGCGTCGCGCCATGGCTGGACCGATCCCCGATTGATCCGTCGGCAGCTTTTCCCTCATTGCCTCGTCTCTTCGTTGCTTCATGGTCTCCAGGAAAGCAAGGTCGCCTATCGAGATGATCGCCGCAATCTTTCTTCCTCGGCGCATGATCAGCACCGGATCTCTTCCGAAGGCCGCGTCATCCCTTCGCTTGCGTTATGGGCCGCACAGCGAGCGCCAGTTCCATGAAACAATGCGTGCGAAAGCGCGGAAACGTACGTTACCGCGGTTTGGCGCGACAGGGTTCACGGGGGAAGAGGGAGTGCCTGTGCAAGGGATGTAAGCTCAATTCCCCATCTGCGCGCCGCTTATCATTGCTGATGAGGTCCCCCAGCTCGATGCGCACAGCTCCACGTTGGCCAGGTAGTCCGTAAGCAGGAAGCATCGGGACAGGCGGTTGAGCGCCGTTGACTGGCTGCTCTCAGGGGCGATGGACCTGCACCCTGTAAGCCATCCCTCGTGCAGCGCGGTCTGCGGACGTGGAAACTAGATTATTCCCCACAAAAAGGGGCCTTTTCCAATAGGAGTCAGGCCTTAGAGGAAGCTCTTCGTGATAAGCTACAACAGATGGACAGGACTCGGCTGGCGAGAGAACTTACGAAGCTTGATCCGAAATATGAAAAGCACTTGCTGAGGAGGAATCGCAAAGGACACGTCCGAATTGCCAGAATTCTAAAAGGATCTATCCATTGGGCTGACCTCAATCCCGTAAGGGGTCATGAACAATCAGGTACGCGTCCTGGAGCAATCCTGAGCCACCCATAGGCTCTCAAGAGCTTGAAAGGGGAGCGAAAAAGCGGTATTTTTAAAGACAACGACGCATCCATAGGGATGCATCAACACCCAGACCGCAGTCGACGCGTCTTGCGGGCGGTATCAGAAAAACAATAAATCGTCGTTGGCATTTCCCTCAATTCAAACTCCGTTTGCACTCAATCTTTGAACAGGGAGGTCGCTTTGTCAAAGGTCGCGCTCGTCAGGTGTGAAAATTACGAATATGAAAACGTCAGGCGCGCCGCCCAAAAGGGCATCGACCTTCTGGGCGGTCCTGACCTTTTTGCCAGATCGGGCGAAAAAATCCTCTTCAAGCCGAATTGGCTCGTGGCAGACCCCCCCGAAAAGCTCACTGTCACGCATCCGATGGTCTTTAAAGCCATGGTCGAAATCTTCAAACCGACAGGCGCGCTATTATCCTTTGGGGATTCGCCCGCCATCCAGAGTCCGGAATTCGCCGCCAAGATGACCGGCTTCCTGCCCATAGCCAAAGCAGAGGGGGTTACCCTGGCGGATTTCAAACAGGGAAGGGAGATTGTTTTCAACGAAGGCATTCAAAATAAAAGGTTTGTCATAGCGAATGGCGCGCTTGATTGCAGCGGCATCATCAGCCTTCCCAAACTGAAGACCCATGGACTTGAACGCATGACGGGCTGCGTTAAAAACCAGTTCGGATGCGTGCCGGGAGCGTTGAAGGGCGAATTCCACGTCAAGCTCGCAAGCGCCATAGATTTTGCCAGGATGCTTGTGGATCTGAACGCTTTCCTCAAGCCGAGATTGTATGTCATGGACGGCATCATCGCCATGGAGGGCAATGGCCCAAGAGGCGGCAAGGCAAAGCCGATGAAGGTCCTTTTATTCTCAGCGGATCCCATCGCCCTGGACGCGACAGTCTGCAGAATGATCGACATCAACCCCGAATTCGTTGCCACAATCAAGCTGGGCATGCAGGCAAAGGCAGGAACATGGAAAAACGAGGAAATCGAGCTGATCGGCGATCCGTTTGAAAGCTTTGTTGACAAGGAATTCGATGTCAAGCGGGAGCCGGTCCAGCCCTATTCCCGCGGCAAGGGAAGCAACCTAATTCGAAATGCCATTGTTCCCAAACCTTACATCCTTGCGGAGAAATGCACCCAGTGCGGGACATGCGTGAAAGCCTGCCCGGTCAATCCGAAGGCCGTTGACTGGCATGACGGAAATAAAAAACTCCCTCCGTCCTATGTTTACGAACGCTGCATCCGCTGCTATTGCTGCCAGGAGTTGTGTCCCGAAGGCGCGGTCGAACTGAAGGTTCCCTTTATCCGAAAACTCCTGGGAAAGAAAAATGAAGTAAGAACCCAGGCAGCATCTTCGGAGCCGCGTCCCATGGTATAATCCGTCAAGGCGGAGAGTCGGGAGTGGATATCAGCATCCAGGAGAGACAGCGGGCGGATCGCAGGGATCTGCTCGCCATCCTCAGGGAGAGCTTCAGCGGTATTTACCTATGGCATGCGCGCCGGATCCTCCTGGGGCCTGCAGCGGTCCTGGCCGCGGAGAGTAGCCGGACGCCTATAGGCCTTGTAATTATGAAGATGCTGGCTCCAGGTGTCGGATATGTGTACTATCTGGCCATATCTCCTGCAGAAAGACGCCGAGGTACCGGCGGCTTTCTCCTTGACCGGTGTCTGGGCTACCTTGATTCGCATGGAGCCCGAGCGGTTCTTGCCAGCGTAACCGAGGGAAACCTTCCTTCAGAGAGGCTTGTCGCCTCGCGCGGCTTCCACATATGCAGGTTCCGGGATCTCGCCAGGCGTTTCGGCGCGGCCGCTGCGTTCAGGCTCTGGATGGGAATGACAGTGGCGCCGGGGGAGAGGGTCTTCATGAGGCTCATGGAAGGCCCTCGTTCTATTTGACCTGTTTCCCTCTGCGCAATAGATTCTGTTATCACGACGAGGAGGTGCCGTATGTCGGTGAAGATTTCCGCTGAGCTGCAAGAGTTCATCAAGGGCAAGCAGGGGTGGGTTGCAACGGCGTCCCGGGACGGGATGCCCAATATGTCCATCAAAGGCTCGCTGCGCGTGCTCGACCAGGAGCACCTTGTCTTTGCCGACCTGTTTTCACTGAAGACGCGCAAGAACCTGCAGGAGAATCCCAAGATCGCGGTCATGGTTTATGACGCGGAGTCGCGCCGGGGATACGAGCTCAAGGGAACGGCGGAGCAGATCGAAAGCGGTGCTCTCTTCGATCAAACAGTGGAGGGAATGAGGAAGATGATGCCGCAATTCCCGACGCCTAAATACGTCGTAAAGGTGACGGTGGAATCGATCTGGGATCAATCAGCGGGACCGAGCGGAGGAAAACAGATCGCGTAGAGGGTCCGTGATACCTAATCTGGTATGCTATAAATAGGCGGGGTTCCTATCTGATCTGTATGCAGTAGCCAGATCGTATAGGATAGCCCCGCAAGAGAGCCTCAATTTATGGAGTCACTGGTGCGTTTACCACCGAGCTCAAGCCTCCTTCGCCGAGAGCATTAACGGCTGAGATTGCAAAGTGAAAATAGTCGGTTAAAGGAACCGTATCGCTCAAAGCAAACAAGCAATCCATCATGCCCCGGAATGTCTTCTGCGGTTGGAAACCGATCCTTGTTTATCAGAACGGCTTCAAGCGTTTCGATGACAAGTTAAAGGACATCATCGACGGTTCGGGGCGTGAGAAGGAAGACCACGAATAGCAGCAAGCAGAGGATGAGATCTAGGCGCTCATAGATCACCTCAGCAGACCCGGAGATCTGGCATTCGATCCTTTCATGGGGAGTGGTACTCCTCTTGCAAAAGCGAGCAGCATGAATCGACGGATCATGGGGATGCAGATTGACCCTGCTACCTTCAAGAGTGCCGTGAGAAGGATCAACGAACAAAACATACTTTCGGTCGGTGGACGGGTAGGGGTTCCGGCGCAGACGCCACAAGCGTATCCAACTCACTGATGGGTGTACTCGATGAAACAGACTGATCATGACGGTGGTTGAACATGCATGTCGACCGAAGAAGCATTGGTTTGAGCGCGTCCAAACCAGCATCGTCTGACGGAGTGTACAGCATGGTGTCGCCGAGGTCGCATATGCGCGGCGCGAAGCGGAATCCAAGTAGGTTCATCAGGGCGAAGACGTGATCAATGAAACGGGCTGCGGTTCCATAATAAAGCGTCGCCCCATTTGGGTAGCGACGCTTTTTGTTTTCACAACTACCCCTCTCGCTGGCAGCCGGGAAATACGGCAGTACCGATATGGAACATTTCTTTGCACGACACGAATGAGGGCCAGTAAAAAACTCATTTCTTGACCCCGGCCAGACCCGTGTTGAGGTGCTGTTGCTTTGTGGGTTCCTATGGCTGCAGAGGCGTAGACACCGGGCTCAACGGGCCTATATTGCCTGCACTGTCAACCCCAGCAACCGCAAATTCAAAATAATCTTCGAGATTGCTACTACTAACATTCCAGTGACAAGAGGTATTCGAGGTGTTATAGGGGTTAGTGCTCGAATAATTCGGCGCTGTTAGCTGAGACTCGCTTGCGGCAAGGGATCTATATACAGTGTAAGTTGCCGCCCCAGCCACCGGAGCCCATGTTAGCGCGAAAGTATCCGTTGTGGTCCCAGTATCGACGGTAACAGTGATATTTGCAGGCGCGAGAGGACTGCCGGTCACAATGGAGCTAATATTGCCTTCGCCATTATTATTAGTCGCACTGACTGCAACTTGTATTGGCGAAGCATTAGAATCTGGTATAAAGGTATAAGGAGGTGCCGAGATACTATCAAAATAGCCTGTGTTAGTACCCTCGCTCGGGGTGGTTCCGTCGTCTGTATAATAAACAGTATAACTTGATGCTCCTGATACGGGAGTCCAATTCACCTCAATTGCAGTGCAAGTTGTTCCGGTCACAGTGACTCCAGTCGGAGCCGTAGGTACACTGGAAGTGATGCTAGCCAGGATTGAGCAGGACATAAGGAATCCGCTAAGTAATAGCCCGATAATCGGCACCATAGAGGCTAGACTTCGTTGTGTTTTCCTTTTCATAAATCCTCCTCTGATTTTAGAGCACATGGTGCCCTGCCCATTTCATGGAATGGGTCTGATTTAGATAAGTATAATCCCATTCCGTCTCACACTTTACCGCACGCGCGGAAATAACAAATTTTTATATACCGTGTCTCACGACGCTTTTTGCCTGTTAGGAAACTACATACATTTTTGGCTCGAGAGCCTGCCCCTTGAGGATGAGCGATCGTGCATGCTGGTTGTCATCGGTGCCAACTTCAAGGGAGAGAAGGAATTATTGGGCGTTCGTGACGGCTTCCGAGAGAGCGAGCAAAGCTGGAAGGAGCTGCTCTTGGAGCCGAAGGGCCGTGGGTTGGAGATCGATCCCAAACTGGCCATCGCCGACGGAGCGTTGGGGTTCTGGAAGGCGCTGCCCCAAGTGTACCCCACGACTCGGGGACAGCGGTGCTGGGTCCACAAAACAGCGAACGTGTTGGACAAACTGCCTTCTAGCATGCAGGGACGAGCCAAGGGAATGATTCAAGACATCTACCGTGCGGAGAACAAGGCCTCGGCGCTGAAGGCCTACGCGTAGTTCCAGTCCTCCTTCCAGGACAAGTACCCTGAGGCTGTGGGATGTCTGCGCAAGGAGAAAGAGTCGTTATTCACATTCTACGACTTTCCCGCGGCTCACTGGCTTCACATCAGAAGCACCAACGTCATCGAGAGCGTCTTCGCGACGGTGAGGCTACGGACGGAGAAGACCAAAGGGTGCGGAACGAGGCTGGCCACGCTCACGATGGTCTTCAAGCTTATGCAGTAAGCGCAGAAGACGTGGAGGAAGCTCGACGGGGCCGTCAACCTCGAGCTCGTCAAAGCAGGACGACGGTTCATCGATGGGGTTCTTCAGGGAGGAGAGGTAGCGTAGGGAGCAATCTGAAGGGTGATGCCCTCATCCACCAGGATTGACAGTACCCCGAGAACTAATCTGAAGCACCAAATCAACATCCCTTTTCGCCTACTGTGACGCTTTCTGAAGCTGTCGATAGGAGTCGGTGCCTTTCGGTTTCACATTGATTTGCACCGCCATCGTACCAAGCCTCGATGTCTACGATTGCGAATAGATAATGGAAGCGTAGTCTTTCCAACCTGTTGCGTTCTTGTAAGTGTCGACGTAGTCAGAGGGAACGTAGATCTTCAGCGTATTTGCACAGTTTGAAAATGCTAGCGATCCCGAGGGCAAGGCTGGAGGTGTAGTCGCCATAACCGTGACACTGTTCAAGAGAGTACAGCCATCAAATGCGCCGTTGTCAATGCTGGTGACGCCAGAGGGAATGGTGACGCTAGTAAGGCTAGTACAGCCACCAAATGCCCCGTTGCCGATACTGGTAACGCTAGAGGGGATGGTGACACTGGCTAGGTTGGTACACTGAATAAAATCATCTGTGCCGATGCTGGTGATGCTAGAGGGGATTATAACACTTGTCAGCCCGGCTTCCGCAAATGCTTCAACGCCGATGCTAGTGACGCTAGAGGGGATAGTGACGCTGGTCAGGGCGGATTCCTCAAATGCACAGTCGCCGATGCTGGTGACGCTGGTGGGAATGGCGTAATTTCCAGTCAGAGCACAGGGTGCCTGCAGTAAAGTAGTTCCGGACTTATCAAATAGAACTCCAGAAATGGATTCGTAATTCGGGTTATCGGAGTCCACGGAGATGCTGGTCAGCCCAGCACAGGCGCCAAATGCGAGCGAGCCGATGCTGGTGACGCTAGAGGGGATGGTGACGCTAGTCAGGCTAGAACAGGTAAAAAATGCTTGAGGATTGATGTTGGTGACTCCCCCGGGAATCGCTAGGGATCCTATTGGAGCTGTGGTATACCCGGTAATTATAATGTACGTTCCTGAACTTGTAAACGTGAGGTTGCTAGGAATCCAAACGGCGTATAGTGTGATGTTTGCACTAGCCATTGTGAAAGTGGCTCCGGCTGCGTAGCTGGTGCCGCTTCCATTGGCATTAGTGTTCCAACCGGCAAAGTTGTAGCCTGACAATGTCAAGTTGCCGGTATTGCCCAAGACGATGACGGTGGCTCCTTGCTTGTAGTTGTTTGTATCCGTCGGATCGTTGCCGCTCGTTGAACCGTTACCGGAATAGGTCACTGTATAGGTAAGGTTTTGGATCCAAACCGCATACAGAGTTACGTTAGCTGAACCCATCGAGAAAGTAACCCCGACCCCGTAGCCTGTTCCACTTCCGTCGGACTTAGTGTTCCAACCGGCGAAGGTATAGCTTGTTTTGGCCAGACTGCCTGTGTTGCCCAAGACAGTGACTGTAGCTCCTTCTTTATACTTGTTACTGTCTGTCGGTACGCTTCCACTGCTTGCACCGTTACCGTCATAGGTCACGGAATAGGTCGAGGCAGTGGGATTAGAGCAATTAAAAAGCATTCCCAAGCAGAAAAGGCCAAGGAGAACAAACAAACCTGTTTTCATAGTACTAGAACTCCAGGATTCTCCGCCAAGAATGGACCGGGTAAGCGTGCTCTTGCCGGTCTGACGAGGTCCGAAAAGGAAAAACGAACAGGGCTTCGGGAGATCGACGAGCCTGTTTATCATCTTGCAACAATGTTAATCATTCCTGCAGCGTTGTAAAGGCATAAAGCTGACACGAAACTGATCGACGTGAGCAGGTTCGAGATCATTCCCGTGCTGAAGAAGGCAGGCCCTCGGCACGTGTCAATGCCCCCTGATCATGCTCGGCCGATCTGCATGGCCGCAATCCGTATGATCTCTTCAGTGACTGGGTGATCTGTTCCGGCTCATCGTCTCTACATCGTGCAGAAACGATTCGGCAAACCGCAGCTTCACTTCCAGCACAGCAGCGCCTTCCTAACCGACTCCGCACAACCACTCCTGCATCAGCTAGCAGGCTTTCTCACCGTCCTCAGTTGTAGGACCGCTCAGGCCCATAGGGCACCAAAGTACATCAACAGCTTCACTCAGGGCGCCCTGCTCGATCATGGACCCAGCTTTCCTATCATATAATCCGGAAGGCCACCCCCAATCCTTACAGGCCATCAGCGCACAGTAGCGCGTGCATAAGTCGAGGAAGGCCATGACGTCTTTCGCGATCAAGGGTAAAGAACATTCCAACTGAACGATCCGGTCCCTGATCGCTAGACGAATTCCCACAAGCAGGATGAGCTTACGTGTAGAGCTGGGAGTTATCCCTGAACAAAACAAAGGTACCGGGGCTCCATAAAGACGCTACGGACCTGCTCCTGCAGCTTCCCGAGAAAGCCCTTGGGATCGAAGAGGATGACAGAATCGTTCAGGTGCGTGGCTTTTACGGGATTCTTCATCACTTCTTCCAGTGAGCCGAGTCCCTCCGTGGTGACTGCACCCGCATCTCTGAAGACGCCCTCCTGCCAGCAGGCCAGGTCTCGCTTTCCCTCGCCCGTGTCCCGGCTCACGTAGATTGCCAGATAAATATCCGAAGTCACCGTGGCTTCGCCGCGGGCCACTGAGCCGCACACAAGGGCGCCGATAACATCGTCACGTTTCTCGATTTGCTCCATAACAAACTGCCTCGCCATTACCAAATGATCGGTCATGGTCTGTCTCCTTCGGGCACGCCGTTTCGCCGGTCATCCACCAAATCGCATTCCATCTCTGATTGTTGTGGCTCAGAACAATTGAGCAAAAAAACTATCGATGAATAATAGGAAGCAGCGGCGATCGGTGCGAGGGCAGCCCGGGAATCTCCAGTTCTGCGACTTCTTTGCATGTCCTGCTCAATACTTGGGCTTTATCACTTGCTCCCTGTGTAGACGTTTCCCTCATATACGCATGCGGCGACTTTACTGCCATCAGAAGAAATGGCGATGGAACGCCAATTCTTTGATCCAAGTTTGGCTTGGTCTGTCCAGGTGGTTCCGCCGTCGAAGGAAAGGTAGATGTCTCCAACAATCGCGCCGGCACACGCGGCGAGGTGTGTGCCATCGGAGGAGGAAGCGATGGAAATCCAGCTTTCCGATCCGGCTGCCGTTCGATCAACCCACGTTGCCCCACCGTCCGTAGATGTGTAAATATCGCCGTCTCGCACGCTCGCAACGAGGTGCGTACCGTCAGAGGAGGAGGCGACACAACTCCACATTCTTGATCCGGCTGCCGTTCTATCAGTCCATGTTGCCCCATAGTCCAAAGATACGTAGATGTCTCCAGGACCGATGCTGTTGCTGCTTAAATAGGTGTTGCTACATGCTGCAAGGTGGCTACCATCGGAGGAGGAGGCAATGCAAACCCAATGCTTCGATCCTGCTGCCGTGCGATCCGTCCAGGTAGCACCGTAGTCCGTGGATGTGAAAATGTCTCCAACACCCCAGGAATCGTTGGTCCAATAGGTACACGCGGCTAGGTGGCTGCCGTCGGAGGAGGAGGCAATGGATTGACAATTTTTAGCGATCGCGGCTGTCTGATCGGTCCAGGTGGCTCCACCGTCGCCAGAAGTATAGATATCAATACTGCACGCGGCTAGGTGGCTGCCGTCGGAGGAGGAGGCAATGGAATACCAATAGGATGATACAGCAGGCGCTTGATCAGTCCAGGTGGTGCCGTAGTCGGTCGAAGTAAGTATCTCATATGCAAAGGTGCATGCGGCGAGGTGGCTGCCATCGGAGGAGGAAGCGATAGAGAGCCAGGACAATCCTCCAGCAAGCAAATGATTGGTCCAGGTCGCTCCACCGTTAGTGGAGGTATAGATGCCTCCATTATTTGGACATGCAGCTAGATGGCTTCCATCGGAGGAAGAGGCGATAAAGTGACAATTTTTAGCGATCGCAGCCGTCTGATCGATCCAAGTGACACCGTAGTCGGTCGAGGTATAGATATCGCCAGCGCACGCGGCAAGATGACTACCATCGGAGGAGGAAACAATGGATCGCAAGTAGGTTAATCCAGCAGCCGTTTGATCCGTCCAAGTGGCACCGTAATCGGTCGAGGTGTAGATATCGCCAGCGCACGCGGCAAGATGGCTGCCGTCGGAGGAGGAAGCGATGGAATACCAGTAGGTTGATCCAGCAGCCGTTTGATCCGTCCAAGTGGCACCGTAGTCGATCGAGGTGTAGATATCGCCGTTATAGACGCATGCGGCAAGATGGCTGCCGTCGGAGGAGGAAGCAATGGATTGCCAATTTTTCGATCCTGCCGCCGCACGATCCGTCCATGTAGCACCGTAGTCGGTCGAGGTGTAGATTTCGCCGTTAGAGACGTATGCTGCAAGATGGCTGCCGTCGGAGGAGGAAACAATGGAATACCAGTAGGTTGATCCAGCAGCCGTTTGATCCGTCCAAGTGGCACCGTAGTCGGTCGAGGTGTAGATATCGCCGCCATCGACGCATGCTGCAAGATGGCTGCCGTCGGAGGAGGAAGCAATGGAATGCCAGTAGGTTGATCCAGCAGCCGTTTGATCAGTCCAGGTGGCACCATAGTCGGTAGATGTGTAGATATCGCTGCCAAAAACGCATGCGGCAAGATGGCTGCCGTCGGAAGAAGAAGCAATGGAACTCCAACTCATCCATCCAGCTACAACATGCGGCGTCCAAGCCAGGAGAGTGCTTTGGGGATCATGCGGGTTGTCAAACGGCCCCCACATATTGGTGCAAGTGGAGAAAAGGAGCAGCATGCAGACCAGGAGCGCCAACCAGGCATATGATTTTCTTTTCATTGGCCTGCCTCCTCGTCGGACAGGGCGCTGATTTTTAGATCGAGCTCCTGCATTTTTTCCTTCAGCGACGCGGGGCTGGGTCCCGTGATCTCAAGCCCCGCTCCCCCCAAGAGACCCAGCCCGCTAAGGATTGCACTGCCCGACAACAGGTATGCATACGTTTCCGTCAAGGAGCGCAGGCTTGTCGCATCAGCATCGCTAGTTGCTGCCGCATACGAAGTGTGGGCAGCCCCGCCTAAGAGGAAAAATACTCCGGCCCCGATGGCTCCTGCTGCGCCGACTGACAGGCTGATCCAGCCGGCGCCGCGCATTTTCTGCACTGAGGTTAGGCTCGCTGCGTTCTTGGTCTTTGCTGCCTGATACCCGGTAAGGAGAAAGCTGCTCGGCTTCGAAACGGTCGCGATCTGACCCGAATCGACTGTGACTGAGCTGTTGAAAATCCCCGCATCGGGGATTGTGACCGCAAGGGAATACTGTTTCGGCGACAGATTGTCGATCAGGAAACGGCTGCCCGCGACCACGGGAATACTGAGCGCCTTGCCATCAAGGCTCACCATGGAACCCTTTGGCAGCCAGTCAAGCAAAATGATGCCGGGTTCAGTGCCTGCGCTTGCTGAAGGTTGGGGAGATGCTGAAGCCCCTGGCGATTCAGCAGTGTTCTCGTTGGGCGTTGCCTGGGGTTGCACAGGGACGCTGGCGATTGACGCGGTCTGAGGCTGCACTCCTTCGGTGGCGCTTGGCGCTGCTTTGGGCTGCATCGCGCCTGTGCTTGACGGCGCAACAGGCTGTGCGGTCGCAGCGGGTACTTGCGCTTGAGGTTGCACAGCCGCGCTTGGGCTTGGCGCCACTTGGGGTTGGGTCACCACAGCCGCGCTGGAGGCTGTCTGAGGTTTTGCGGCTGCTCCAGTGCTGGGCGCCGGTTGCGGTTGTACGGCCGCGCTGGGCGCGGAAGGTGCATGGGTGAAACTGGCGGCAGCGGTTTTGTCGCGCTCAACGCTTAGCGTGTTCCGCTCCACCGCGCCGTCTGCGTAGCGCACCTCCACGGTATGGCTTCCCACTTCCACGCCTGATATGGTCCCGATCACTCCGGGTGTAAGTTCCCCCTTTTCCGCTCCGTCAACAAAAACACTACCACCCATTTTCACCTCTACCTGGATGGAACCGTATGTTTTTTGCACAATCATCATGCCACTGCCCGAGCCCGCGGATGTCGGGGCGGAGGCCACCGCTTTTGAGGACGCCGGGGCGAACTGAAACGTCCCGAAATAGGAGGAAAGAACCCAGGGCACCTGCTTGCCCCCGGTGGCTCCCTGCACCTCCTTCCCCACGTTGTCAAAGACCTGCTTCATGTCCAGCCCTTGGGTGGCAATGTTCTTCAGCAGCGCTGCGGTGAATGTTCCGTTCCTTCCCATGCCGTCCTCCGCGACGGACCCGGGGCTTGTGGAATAGACGACAAGAGAGCCTCTGGGCGCGGAGATCACCGCAAGGCCCCGTGTCGCGGTCCTGAACCCCGAGAACGGGTTGTCCCTGCACGCGTCCAGGATCACGATGTTCAGCTTGCTTCCCGAGTTGCTCATGTAGTCAAGAACGAAATCCGCCTGCACGGTCTTGTATTTCAGGTCCATTTCCGTCTTCACGTCCGCGTCGACAGGGACCAGATAGTTGACGCCCCCGGACTGCACGCCATGGCCGGAATAGTAGAAAAGGCCCACGTCGCTTCCGGCCAGCTTTGCGCCAAACTGGCGCACGGCGCTCTCCATGCTCTCTTGCGTGGCGTCGGTGATCTTGATGACGTCGAAGCCAAGCGCCGAGAGCTTGTCCGCCATGTCGATCGCATCATTCACGGAGTTTTTCAGCGCCGGAAGCGTCTTGTATGCCGCATTGCCGATGACAAGCGCCGCGCGTTTCTCTTGGGCAATGGCGCTCATAATTGCTGCAAAGCTAAAAACCGCCAATGCCAGCAGGCATACTGCCTTGCGTCGGTTGCACATTCCTACGCCCCTTTCCCACAATTCGAGAACTCCGAGCGTTTCACTTTGATATATTCTACTCCAGGGCGATGAAAACGCAAGTGCGGGTTCACCCCGGCTGCGGGCTAATGGGGAATCTCTAGCATCTTCTTAATTTCGTTGCAGACCGATAAAGTATGCCCTATACTGCGCCAGAAGCCCGGCAATCGGCCTGGCGCGGCCCGGCGCGGCCTGAGAGAGGGAGGACGGCGACTGCATGGATAGCGCGAGGGACGAGGTCGGATTCAGAAAGACCTACGCTTCCAAAACCGAACACCACATCATCGGCCTCATGTCCGGGACCTCGCTTGACGGAGTGGACGCCACCCTGGTCCGCATCGTCACTGAACAGGGCGGAGCAGTGACCTCGATCGGACTTATCGCCCATTCTTCCCTGGAATATTCCACAAAGGTGCGCTCCATCGTGGCCGCGCTCTGTTCACCTGAGACCGCGCGCATCGACGACCTTACCTACGCCCATTACGGCCTCTCAGAATGGTACGCCCGCGCGGTGTCACTGGTCATGGAGAAATCGGGCCTTCCCCTCTCAGAGATAGACGCCATCTCGATGCACGGTCAAACGGTCTGGCATGCTCCTCTGGCCCGGGCTTTTCCCGGCCCCGAGGGCGATATCCCGGTCAAGGGCACCCTCCAGCTTGGATCAGCCGCTGTGCTCCGCGAAAGGACGGGCCTCCCCGTCATAGCCGACCTCAGGGCCCGGGATATGGCTGCGGGAGGGGAGGGCGCGCCCCTCGCCACCTACATCGATGCCATTCTCTTTGGCTCAAAGACCGAGGGCCGTATTGTCCAAAATATAGGCGGCATCGGGAACGCGACGGTCGTGCCGGCAGCGGCAAAGATGCAGGACATCCTTGCCTTTGACACCGGACCAGGCAACATGGTGATCGACGCCGTGGTGTCCCTGGGCACAGGCGGCGCCGAGCGTTACGACCCTGAGGGCTCCTTGGCCGCGCGGGGCAAGGTTTGCAAGCCCATCGTCGAAAACCTCATGAAGGATCCCTTTTTCAAGCGGAAGCCGCCCAAGAGCACGGGTCGGGAAGTCTACGGTGTGGCCTTTGCCGCCGCCTTTGTGAAGGACGCGGTTAGCCAAGGCCTCTCCTTTGAGGACCAGGTGGCCACTGCCACGGCTTTCACGGCAGAATCCATCGCGGCCGCCTATCGCGACTTCATACTGCCCCGGACCTCAATAG
Source organism: Spirochaetia bacterium (assembly GCA_049519415.1). Lineage (GTDB taxonomy): Bacteria > Spirochaetota > Spirochaetia > SZUA-6 > Fen-1364 > Fen-1364. Next base: position 50,455 of record JBEKQU010000006.1, on the reverse strand, counting down.
CCGCCGTTCTGGTGGCGGGGGGCGGCGCCCTCAATACGACACTTCTCCGAATGATCCGGGAGAGGCTCCCTGCCGGCATCAGCGTGACCACGTCGGCGGCTTTCGGCGTGCCTGACCAGGCCCGAGAGGCCATGGCCTTTGCCGTGCTCGGCCACGAATCGCTCATGGGGAGGCCCGGCAATCTCCCCGCGGTCACCGGAGCCCGAACCCCTGTTGTTCTCGGTTCCATCACGTTGTGATAGGATTTCCCTATATCTTCCAAAGGAGGCTATGATGAAAAAATTCTCACTTCTACTCGCCGTCCTCGCGGTGATGAGTTTCATCGCCGGGGCTGGCGCTTTTGCCGCACCCGCGGAGAAGGTGCTCACGATCGGCGTGGACCAGGAGGCGGTGGGGCTCGATCCCCATATCGTGACCTCTTTCTCCTCCATGCGGCGCATCGACCTGCTGTACAACCGGCTTGTCCGGCTGGACAACAATCTGGTCGTGGTGCCCGACCTGGCGGAGTCCTGGGATATCCCGAACAATCTCACCTACGTCTTCCATCTGCGCAAGGGCGTCAAGTTCCACAACGGACGCGAAATGATCGCCGACGATGTCCAGTACTCCCTCCAGCGCATCCTGGATCCCAAGACCGCCTCTCCCGGCGCCTCTTACATCTCCCTCATCAAGAGCATCGACATCGTGGACCGCTACACGGTGAGGCTCAACCTCTCCGCGCCCCTCGCCTCGCTCCTTGACGGGCTCACGTCGAACAACTGCTCAATCGTTGCAAAGGAAGTGGTGGATGCGAACGGCAACCTCCAGAAGGTGGACGGCGGCACCGGACCCTTCATGCTCAAGGAGTGGATTGCCGACAACTCGATGACCCTCGTAAAGAACGCCGCCTACTTCGAGAAGGGCTTCCCCGTTCTGGACAAGGTCATCTTCCGCGTCATCCCCGAGCAGGCTTCCCTTCTAGCCGGCGTCAAGTCCGGAGACCTGGACATGGCCACGATCAACGACGGCGCCGTCATCCGCCAGGCGGCCACGGACTCCCAGGTCGTCGTGATGGGCAAGCCCGGCCTCAATGTCCGCACCTTCAGCTTCAACGTGACCCACAAGCCGTTCGATGATGTGCGGGTGCGCGAGGCCATGTCCCTCGCACTCGACCGGTCCGAGATTCTCACGATCGCCGAGTTCGGCATGGGCCAGCCCACGGGCCCCATCCCCGTGGCAGCCACCCAGTGGGCCCTGCCCCTGAGCAAGCTCCCCTATTCCTCGCCCGACGCGGCCAAGGCGAAGCAACTCCTCTCGGACGCCGGCTTCCCGAATGGCTTCACTTTCAAGATCACCTGCTCCTCCACCTACGAGGGCGGCCTCGCGGTTGCCCAAGTCGTACAGAACGAGCTTACGAAGATCGGAGTCAACGCACAGCTTGACGTCGTGGAGTGGGGCGTCTATATCGACAAGTGGGTGAAACGCGACTTCGACTCCATGGTGGAGCTCCGCGGCGGCTCGGGGGAACCGGACCGGTTCCTCTACCGGATGCTCTACAGCACGGGCGGGGTCAACAATTTCCTCTTCAAGAACGCTGATGTCGACAAGCTCCTGGACCAGGGCCGCACGCAGACCAAGCCCGCCGACCGCAAGGCGACCTATGACCAGCTGCAGACCCTCATCAGCCAGCAGGCGCCGCTTATCTTCCTCTACTGTCCGAACGAGAACCAGGTCCTGAGCACCAAGGTCTCGGGCTTCAAGATCGTTGGCAACGGCAGTCTCTACTATATAACGTACGCACAGGTCGCGCACTAGCGCCGATCACGGGGCTCCCGGGAGGGCGCGCATGCGCCCTCCCGCACCCTGTCGGGGCTCCGGAGTTTACTATGGGCAGATACATCGCAAAGAGGTTCCTCTCCCTGATACCGGTGCTCTTGGGAGTTTCGATCATCGTGTTCTTCCTGGTCCGCCTGATACCCGGCTCGGCACTCGAAATGTACATGGGGACACAGGTCGAGGCCACGCCCCAGCAGATGGAGGAGCTGAAGCGCATCTTCGGCGAGGACAAGCCCGTGCCCGTGCTCTACGTCCAGTGGCTGGGGCGGATCCTCCAGGGAGACTTCGGCTATTCTCTGCGCACGGGCAGGCCCGTGCTCCCGGACATTGTATCGCGTCTGCCTCTGAGCCTGGAGATCACTCTTCTAGCGCTCTTTCTTGCCCTTCTCATTGGAATACCCCAGGGCATCCTCGCCTCGCTCAGAAAGAACCCGGTGGGGGATGCCGTCAACCGAGTCATCGGACTTCTCGGCCTGTCCCTGCCCCAGTTCTGGCTCGCCTCCCTCATCGTGCTGGCCTTCTCCGGCGTACGCGGCTGGATTCCCATGGGCAATTATATAAAGTTCACCGTCAATCCGCTGCAGAACCTCCGGATGCTCATCCTGCCCTCCTTTGCCATTGGCGTAGGGCTTGCGGCCGTCATCATGCGCTACACGCGCAACAGCATGCTCGAGGTTTTACAGATGGAATACGTCCGCACCGCCCGGGCCAAGGGCCTGAAGCGGCGCGTCGTGATATTCCGCCACGCCCTCAAGAATGCCATCCTCCCCGTCATCACCGTGGCGGGCTTCAATACCGGCTATCTCCTGGGCGGCGCCATCGTCATCGAAGAGGTCTTTGCCCTGCCCGGCATGGGCCGGCTTGCCCTCTACGCGATCTACCAGCGCGACTACCCCGTCATCCAGGGCATCGTCCTGGTGATCGCGACGCTCTTCGTCATCGTGAACCTCATCACGGATCTCCTCTATGCCCTCGTGGATCCACGCATCCGGCTGGAAGACTCAGAGAGGCAGGCATGACAGCACACAGGCTCGCAAAGAACAGCATTGCACTGACGGGCGGCGCGATCGTCGGTCTGTACCTCATTGTCATCCTCGTCTCGCTCTTCTGGCTTCCCTTCAATCCCGTATCCATGGACACGAAAAATGTCCTTTCGGCGCCTTCCTTGGCCACCGGGCATCTCTTTGGGACCGACGAGTTCGGCCGGGACATCCTGTCAAGGATCATGAAGGGCTGCTCGGTATCCCTGATCATCAGCATTTCGGCCACAGCCCTCGGCGCCATGGTCGGCACGTTCATGGGGATATGGGCGGGCTACCTGGGCGGGAGGTGGGACCACTGGATCATGCGCGTGGCTGACGTTCTATTCTCCTTCCCCTCCCTGCTCCTTGCGATCTTCGTCATGGCCATACTGGGCGAAAAGACCTACAACGTGGTCCTCGCCATCGGCATCGTCTATATCCCTCAGTTCGCCCGGATCAGCCGGGGCGCCATCCTCACCATCAAGAGCAACGAGTTCGTGCGGGCGGCGCGGTCCAGCGGGGCCGGCTCCGGCTACATCCTTTTCCGTCATCTCCTTCCCAACATCCTCGTGCCCCTCATCGTCCAGGTCTCGCTCTCGCTCTCCGTGGCGATACTCCTGGAGTCCTCGCTGAGCTTCCTGGGCCTCGGAGTCCAGCCGCCGGCGCCATCGTGGGGCAACATGCTGAGCGGCGCGCGGAAGGTCATGGTGATCGCGCCCTGGACCGCGATATATCCGGGCCTCGCAATTGTCCTCCTCGTCCTCGGGTTCAACCTCCTGGGGGACGGACTGCGCGACATTCTGGATCCGCGCCTGCGGAACGTGCGATAGGATGGCTGGCATGAGCGAAGAATGCATCCTTAAAGTGGAGAACCTCCAGACGCAGTTCCGTACCGAGTACGGCCTGGTGAAGGCCGTGGACGGCGTCTCCTTCCAGCTGCACCGCGGGGAGACCCTCGGCATCGTGGGAGAATCAGGCTGCGGCAAGTCGGTGACAAACCTCTCCCTCCTCCAGCTCATCGACAGCCCGCCCGGCAGGATCACCGGCGGAAAGGTGATCTTCCGGGGCCGCGATCTCCTGGAAGCCTCAGAGGAGGATGTGCGGGTCCTGCGGGGCAGGAACATCGCCATGATCTTCCAGGACCCCCTCACCTCCCTGAATCCCGTGATCAAGGTCTGGGTGCAGATCGCCGAGGCCATACAGCTCCACCAGGGACTGGGGAGGCGCGAAGCAAGGGCCAGAACCGTGGACATGCTGAAACTCATCGGCATACCCGATCCCGAGCGCCGGGCCGATGACTACCCGCACCAGTTCTCGGGCGGCATGCGGCAGCGCGTCATGATCGCCATGGCCCTTTCCTGCAACCCGGATATCCTTATCGCCGATGAGCCGACCACGGCCCTCGACGTCACGATCCAGGCCCAGATCCTCGACCTCATCAAGAACCTCTCCGCCCGCAACACGACCGCCGTCATCATGATCACTCATGACCTCGGCGTCGTGGCCGGAATGTGCGACGCCATCTGCGTCATGTACGCGGGCCGCATCGTGGAGAAGGCCGCGGTGGACGACTTGTTCTACGACCCCCAGCACCCCTACACGAGGGGCCTCCTGGACTCCATTCCCCGGGTCGACCGTGCCGGGGCGTATGGCCCTGATGGGGCCGGGCGCCTTTATTCCATCCCGGGCTCCCCGCCCAGTTTGATCGACATGCCTGATTGCTGTCCCTTCCATCCGCGCTGCGCGAGGGTCATGGACATCTGCCGCACGGCCTACCCGCCAGAGGCAAGCCCGCCGGGAAGGGCTCCCCGGACAGTCAACTGCTGGCTGCACGCGAAGGACATCAAGAATGCCGGATGACGAAATCCTTCTGGAGGTGAAGGGCCTCAAGGTCCACTTCCCCATAGAGAAGGGCCTTGTATTCAGGCGCCGTGTGGGGTACGTGCGCGCCGTGGACGGCGTGGATTTCAGCGTGCGCAAGGGCGAGGCGTTCGGCCTGGTGGGGGAATCCGGCTGCGGCAAGTCCACAACGGCCATGGCCATCGCCCAGCTCCAGTCCGCCGCCGCGGGTCAGATCTTCTTTGCCGGGAAGGAGCTCGGGGCCCTTTCCCCGAAAGAGCTGCGCCGCGCCCGGATGAACTTCCAGATCGTGTTCCAGGACCCCTACTCCTCGCTGAACCCGCGCATGAGGGCGGGCGACATAATCGCCGAACCTCTGCGCATCTACGCAAGGCGGGGCATCGTGACAATGGCCGCAGCCGAGATCCAATCCAAGACCCTCTCACTCATGGAGCGCTGCGGCCTTTCCCCCTCCTTTGCCGCGCGGTATCCGCACGAGTTCTCGGGCGGCCAGCGCCAGCGCATCGGCATAGCCCGGGCCCTGGCTTTGGGTCCCAAGCTCGTGATAGCAGACGAGCCGGTGTCCGCGCTCGATGTTTCCATCCAGTCGCAGATCCTCAACCTCCTCAAGGACCTCCAGAAGGACTTCGACCTCACGTTCCTCTTCATCGCCCACGATCTTGCGGTGATCGAATACTTCTGCTCAAGGATTGCCGTCATGTATCTTGGCCGCATCGTGGAGACCACGGATTCGGCCACCCTCTACCACAGGCCCCTTCACCCCTACACAAAGGCGCTCCTCTCCGCCGTGCCCATCCCGGATCCAATCAAGGAGCGCAGCAGGCGGAGGATCATCCTCAAGGGCGACGTGCCATCGCCGAGCGTCCAGATCAAGGGCTGTCCCTTCCGCGAGCGCTGCCCTGAAGCCATGGAGCGCTGCGCCCTCTCTGCTCCCCGGCTTGAGGCCGTTGAGGAGGGACATGAGGTCTCCTGCTTCCTTTATGCGGGGAATTAGATGGCATTCATAGTGCGGTCCATGATAAAAGATGACGCCCCGGCCTGCGCGGCCATCGCCTGCGCCTCTGAGATAGGCGAGCGCTATGGCTTCAGGCCCGATGCGCTCGCCGACACTTTTATGGCCGCCCTGGACGCTGGCGGCCAGCTCTTCGTTGCCGAGCGCGAGGGCACGGTGGCCGGCTTTGCCTGGATAGATCCCCGCGGCGCTTTCTCCTCGGCGCCGTATCTCCGGCTCATCGCCGTTGACGCATCCATCCGCGGCTCGGGCGTGGGCTCAGCCCTGCTGGAAGAGTTTGAGGCGCGCACCGCATCAGTGGGCCGGGATTGGTGCCTGCTCGTCTCCGATTTCAACAATAAAGCCCAGGCCTTCTACGAGAGGCACGGATATCGGAAAGCAGGGGCGCTCCCGGATTTTGCGCGGGCCGGGATCACCGAGATACTCATGGTGAAGAAGCATGGGGAAAAGATGACATGAGCGCGGCGCGCGTGGAACGGTTCGGAGACATCAGCCGCCGCTCCATTGATGAGGGCCTTTTCCGCGGCGCCATCCTCCGCGTGGAGCGCCCCGGCCAACTCCTGTTCGAAGATGCCTGGGGCCACGCCCTCTTCACCGAGACGGAGCGCATCCCTCTGGAAGCTTCAACCTTCTTCGACCTGGCCTCGGTTTCCAAACTCTTCACAACGACGGCGGTCCTCAGACTCGTGTCCATGGGAAAGCTCGCGCTGCGCGATACGGTTGCGGACCTCCTCTATTGTCTCTTTGCGGGGCGCGGCGTCGATGAAAGCCTCCTCTCGCGCCTTGCTTCATCCCTCGGCGCGGTGGACGTGGAGGCCCTCCTCACCCACTCCTCCGGCATCCATCCCTGGTATCCCTTCTACACGCGAAAAAGCGAGAGCTTCGAGTGCATCCTCGCCGATGTCCTCGAGCAGCATCCGCTTCGAAGCGAGGTGATTTATTCCGACCTCAATTTCATGATCCTCGGCCGCATCGTGGAGGGAACGACGCGCCTCCCCTTATCCGCGGCGATGGAGACTCTTCTGCTGAGGCCTCTCGGTCTTGATCGGACATCGTATGGAAAGCCGCTCGGCCCTGCTGCTGCCACGGAGTTCGGCAACCGCATAGAGCGGACCATGGTAGCCGGCATCGGCCTGGACTTCGGAGGCTGGCGCGACGAATCGAGACCCATCAGGGGCGAGCCTGATGACGGGAACTGTCACTACTACTTCGGCGGCGCGGCCGGCCACGCGGGGCTCTTTTCGGACGCGCGCGACCTCTGCCGGCTGGGAAGGCTCTACCTCGAAAAAGGGCGCGTGGACGGCGCCGCCTGGCTTATGCCCGGACTGGCTGAGGAGGCGATGCGCAATCACGGCGGCATGCGGGGCCTGGGCTTCCAGCTCGGGGAGAACTATCCGGGCGGGGGCTGCGGCCACACGGGCTTCACCGGTTCCTGCCTCCACGTGAACCAGCCCTCGGGCCTCCTCATCGTGATGCTCGCCAACAGGCTCCACGTCCCTGAACCGCGCGACATCATCCCATACAGGCGGGAGATGTCGGAAGCCGTGCTTTCGACCTTCGCGTGAACCGGGTGCCGTGACAGACCGCGCCCTCGGCAGACCACGCCCTCGGCAACGCTCCACCTGCCTGTATTGACGCGCTGCCTGGTCACGGTAAAATAGGGGCACGACCGAGGAGGCTAAAGATGGAATATCGAAGACTGGGAACCGCGGGGCTCAAGGTGAGCGCACTCTCGCTCGGCTCGTGGGTTACCTACGGCCGTCAAGTGGACGTCGACGCCGCCGCGGAGTGCATGAAGACCGCCTATGACGAAGGCGTTAACTTTTTCGACAATGCCGAGGTCTACGAGGCGGGACGCTCGGAAGAGGTCATGGGGGCCGCGCTTCGCAAGCTGGGCTGGCGCAGGCCGAGCTACATCGTGTCCACAAAGATATTCTGGGGGCTGCACGAGGGCGTGAACGAACGCAATACCCTCAACCGCAAGAAGCTGCGTGATGGCATCGAGGGCGCTTTGAAGCGCTTTGGGCTGGACTATATCGACCTTGTGTTCTGTCATCGCCCGGACCCTGAAACGCCCGTCGAAGAAACGGTTTGGTCCATGCACATGATGGTGGAATCCGGCAAGGCCCTGTACTGGGGGACCTCCGAATGGAGCGCCGACGAGCTCATGGAAGCGTGGGCCCTCGCGGAGAAACACCACCTGCACAAGCCGCAGATGGAGCAGCCGCAATACAACCTGTTCGTGCGTCGGCGCGTGGAAAAGGAGTACGAGCGGCTGTACGCGAAGATCGGCCTCGGGTTGACCGTCTGGAGCCCGCTGGCGGCAGGGCTTCTCACCGGCAAGTACAATGCGGGGATCCCCAAGGATTCACGCCTGGCCCTCCCGGGGTACGATTGGCTGCGCGCTGATCCGCTTCAGCGGGGCGTTCCCGCAGGAACCGGCAGGACCGCCTCCTTCCCTGCACTCATAGATGCCGTGAAGAAGCTTCAGCCCATTGCCGGAGACCTGGGTGCCACGATCGCCCAGCTCGCCCTTGCATGGTGCGCGCACAATCCGCACGTGAGCTCGGTCATCACGGGGGCCAGCCGGCCCCAGCAGGTGAAGGAGAACATGAAGGCAATCGACGTTCTTCCCAAGCTCACCCCCGAGGTGATCGGCCGCATAGAGAAGGCGGTGGCCGACGCAACCGACGTCGGATAGCGGCCGCTCGTCGCTGCCCGGCCCCGAGGGCCGCTACGCCCTTGCGCGGCTTGCCGCCAGGCTGTACACCAGGGCAGCGCCGCCGGTGAGCAATGCCACAAGGGCGAGCGGTCCGACGAATGGCAGGACGGCGATCGAGATCACAAGCGATATCCACGGCAGCGACTTTCTCACGCCGCGAACCGCGAGGAGCTTCATGCCCGCGGCCGAGCCGATCACGTAGACCAGGACAGCGGCGCCGCTGGGGATGAGGAGGGCGGTCTGCAGGTCTATGTTGAAAACGTAGTAAACGATCAACATGGCAAGAGACAGGCCCGTAAGCAGCGTGAGGCTTCCGACGGGCGCTCCGGTTGACTTGTTCACATGTGCAAACACCTTGGGAAGAGCCCCGTTTCTGGCAACGGCCAGCACCACCCGGGACATGCCCGCCGTGTAGGCGTTGACCGTGCTGAAAATGATAATAACAGCCAAAATGGCGGTTCCCGCGGCTCCGTAGATGCCCAGCACATTGGAAAATATCGCCGCAAACGGCGCCACGCTTCCCCCCGCGGCATAGGCGCGCGTTCCCACCGTGACAAAGGCGACGGACAGGTACAGCAGCCCGATGAGCACGACACTGAGAAGCACGCTGCGGTGAAAATCCCGCTTTGGATTCTTGAACTCCTCGGCGACATTCGACACATTCTCATAGCCCAGATAGGACCAGAAGATCAGCGCCGCGGCGGTGCCGACCGGGAGCAGGCCGTGAGGAAGAAATGGGGAAAAGTTGCCGGCCTTTACTGACGGGACGGAGAAAGCCACCGCCAGAACAAGCAGCGCGATCATGGCTGCCACGATCCCGGTCTGGACACGGTTGCTGAACACGATGCCGCGCAGGTTGATCACGTAGGGAATGACAATCACCGCGCATGCCACCAGATGGATCTCCAGTCTGCCCAGCGGGAATGCGTACCCCAGATAGGAGGCGGCGATCAGGGTCACGGCAGGCGCGCCCCCGATATACCACAATCCGAAAAGCCAGCCCGTCACCGCGGCCACATGCTGCCCGAACGCTTCCTTTGCAAACATGTACACGCCGCCCGACTCTGGGTTTCGGGCGGAGAGCGATGCAAAGGTGTAGGCAAAGGGATAACTGGCCAGGCACAGAAATGCCCACGCCAGGAGCGACGCCGGCCCTGCAAGCCGGGCCGCCAGCCCGGGCAGCACGAGGACGCCCGAGCCCAGGACGGAGCTGACATACAGCGCAACGGCGTGGCGCATCGTGATCGTTTTGCGGAGCACAGACGGAAGATAGCGATGAACACATTCAAGGACAAGCTGGGGAATACTTTCCTCCCCACTCGGCCCAGCAGCTCAGTAGCCCCGCCTCTCCGGAAGGGACACCGACTGTGGATCCGAGGCGAGCGTTCAGCTTTGTGAAGTTCTGAATCTCGCGCAGAACCGGCAGCACGCCTTTGCCCAAGCCCGTGAGCCTGTAGGCGACGGATTGCCGGTCGATTGTCGCTGCCTTTCGCTCGATTACGCCCGCGGCCTCCAGCCGCTTGAGCCTGTTGGAAAGAGTGACGGAGTTCACATCTCCCATGGCGCGCTGGAGCTCAGTAAACCGCGGTTCATTCACGCGGAGGAAGTCGATGATGCGCGGCGCATGACGTTTTGACGGGTTGCCACGCAAGCGGGTGATCGCCTACCTTTGTATTCATCCGCAGGAGGAGGGGGATCACAATGAGGCTTGCTGTTTTTGGAGCAACTGGCGCTACGGGCAAACGCCTCATTGAGCTTGCCCTTGCCGCGGGGAACAACGTGGTTGCCTTCGCTCGCAACACATCAAGAATCGGCCAGGGTCAAGAGCGCCTCTTGATCATTCAGGGTGAGCTCACTGATGCGGCTGCAATTGAACGCGCGGTAAACGGTGCGGATGCGGTCATCAGCCTGCTGGGCCCTCGTCCGCGGGAGAACTTGAAGAGCAGGCCGCTTTCTATGGGCATGAAAAACATCATAGCGGCCATGACAAAATGCCATACGCGCCGACTGATCATCTCATCCACCCCGAGCGCTGCTGACCCGAACGACTTGCCTGATTTCAGGATCAAGGTCCTGATCACGATTGTCAAATCTATTATGCGGCCCGCATATGAGGAAATCCTGAATGTTGCCCGGATCGTACGAGAATCCGATACCGATTGGACCATCGCGCGGGTGTCTCTTCTGAATAACAAACCCCGGTCGGGAAGAGTCAGAGCCGGCTACTTGGGAAGGAAACAGGTAGGGACCAGCATTTCCCGCGCGGACCTGGCTGCGTTTCTGCTGGAGCAGGCACGAGATACGTCCTGGGTGCGACAAGCGCCCGCCATCAGCAACTGACAACGGCATCCGTGAAGATCACCATCCTCGCCTATGGTTCTCGGGAAATCGCCCAACAGGCAGTCTGAGCGGATACTCTCAGTTGTGCGCGCGGCGCTCGCGCAGCCGCAGTACACTCGCGGGTGTTTCTCGAACCCAGGCCTCCTCTATTATATCCCGATCGGCTTTTGCACAAAAATCACCTCGATTCGCCCGGCAATCCATTCCTGCTCGATGATCAAGATCTTCCCGACAAAGGATCCGGTGGGCACCGTGGGCCGCACCTGGGCGTCCTCCCATGGCAGCACATATTCTCGAATGCGCCGCAGCGCGGCATCGAGGTTCGGCACGATCTTCTGGCTTCCCACCACCAGAATCACCTTTCCGCCGCCCGCCGCGTAGGGGCCGAGCTGGCTGGCAGTCGCGGAAGCTGCTACAAGGATGCCCTCCTGCGTCACCGCGCTGACGCTTCCTAGCATGAAGTCGGGAGCCGCGATGAGCTTGCGGATTTCCCGCATTTGGGTTTTTCTGTCCATTTTCAGGTAGAGGTTTCGCAGGTAGGTGTACCTGCCTTCCTGGGCAAGCTCCGGCGTGATCCCAATATCCTGGAGGGTTTTCGATTTTCCAGCATGAACCTCGGCGCCCGCGGGAAGCCGCTGCAGTACTGCGTCACGCGCCTGGAGCTCGTCCGAGACCACAATCGCCTCCACGTTGCGTTCCCTGAGCTTCACGGCAACCCGTTGAAGAACCTCCGGTGATGCCGGCTCACTGAACTGCCCTCTCTCTATGCTCATGCTCTTCACCTCCCGCGCCGTTGATTCTCACCGCAATCGAATGAATCATTTGCTGTCAGCCTCCCCGCGTACCTGACGGCTGCGATCAGGCTCCTAGTGGAGGCGATTCCCTTCCACGCGATGTCAAAGGCCGTCCCGTGGTCCACGGAAGTCCGCACGATCGGCAGCCCCAGCGTGACGTTTACCCCGGCCTCGAAATCAAGAAGCTTCAGCGGAATATGTCCCTGGTCGTGGTACATGCACACCACCGCGTCGAATCCGCCCCGTGAAGCCCTGAGGAACACCGTGTCAGGGGCCTCGGGACCGCTCACATCAATGCCATCCGCCCTGGCCCGCTGGATGGCAGGCAGGATCTCCCGCTCCTCCTCGGAGCCGAAAGCGCCATGCTCCCCCGCGTGAGGGTTGAGGCCTGCCACGGCGATGCGAGGCGCCTTTATGAACCGACTGAGCGTCTCCACGGCCAGTCGGATCACCTCGTAGACCCGTTCGGCGCGCACCTGCCGGACCGCCTCCGCAAGACTCACGTGCGTGCTGACATGGACCACCGTGAGCCGCTCCGAGGCGAGCATCATGGCGAACCGCTTCGTCCCGCACATCCCTGCGATCAGCTCCGTGTGGCCGCTGAAATCAGGATCGCTGAGACGCGCAGCCTCCTTGTTCACGGGCAGGGTGACAACGGCGTCGCAGGTCCCATCGAGAGCCAGTTGCGTCGCGGCCGCCACGTAATGCAGCGCCGCATTCCCCGAGGCTCGGCTGACCTTGCCGATCTCCACGTCCGCTCCTGACAGGATGCCGAGATCCAACACATTGACGCACCCGGGCTGTATATCGCCGGGTCCCGTCATTTTCCGCAGGGGCACGCCGAAATGCAGCGCCTCATCGCACGCGCGGAGGATTGCCAGGTCTCCGGCAACCGCGAACTCCCCGGCAAGCCCCCCCTCACGGAAGGCCTTGAGGATCAACTCGGGGCCCACGCCAGAGGGGTCTCCCATGGTCAGGCAATAACGCATGTCACTGCTCCCTGCCCAATGTATCGCGGATCTTCGTCAGGATATCCGGAGCACCGAAGCCCCCCGCCTTGGTGACCAGGTGCAGATCCATCCCGGCTTGCTCCGCGCGCGATATAACGACGCCCTGCGAGATTTCGCGGACCGGCTGGAAGTTCCCGATGCCAAGCGCGTCCGCGACGCCAAAGGCTGTATCCCCGCCAAAGACAACGAGCGTGGACGGCCGCACCAGGGACATCACCGCCCGCGTCAGCCCGCCGACAGCGCGTGAGGCGGTGCGGCCCGACCGTCCTCCCGCACCCCGGCATGCCGCTCGGTCTTGCACGGAAGCCGCGGTTTTTATTATTGCGGCACCCGTCGATGCCAGGGCGTCCGCGATCCTTTGCGCAAGGTCGTGGGGTGCGATTCGCTGATGTCCGCCGGCCGGAAAGGTTCCAGGGTCGAGCACAAAGGAAGAAAAGCCGTTCTCCTCCGCATGCCGGACCTGGGCCAGCGACGCCTCGTGCAGGCTTCCGCAGATGACAAGCATGGGCACACTGAGGCGCACCGCGGGCTGCGGCGCGCGCGGCAGGTCCAGGAGTTTCGGCAGGACCGAGGTGAACCCCGAACAGCCCGCGGTCGCGCGGGGGACCGCCGCGGATCCGATCCGGCGGCCGATGTCCTCGAGGTCCGCATCCGTCTCCGCGTCGAACACCAGGATCCGTTTCCCGCAACCCTCACGGCGCGGAAGATCCGATCCCCGCGGGACATTTTCGACCGCGATGTCCGATTGTCTCCCGATGATCGCGGATACCGCGGACTCAGTCACCGGATCCAGCGGGTCATCGGCGAAATCCGTCCGGTGAAGCGGAACCCCGTTTACGAGGGCGACACCGCCCACTGTTGTGCGTCCGGCCGCGGGGAGCGCGGGAACGAAGAACAGGCGATCCTCCCCGGAGGCAAAGAGCAGGGCGGACAGCTCCGCGCCCACGTTCCCCCGTAGAGTGGAATCTGTCTTTTTATAGAAGAAACCGGTCCCTTCGCTCATGGCTGACCGCACGCAGTCACGGACCCGGCGCGCCGCCTCCTCCGGGCCCGCGTGCCTGCTTTCCAGATCGACCACCAGCACCGGATCGCCACAGCGCGCCATCCGCGGGCCGGCTTCCCGGCGCGTGGCCACACGCGTGGCCACGCCCGCCAGAGCCAACCGGACCCCGGTGTCCAGGGCTCCCGTGAAATCATCGGCAAGGATCAAAAGACGCGCGGCCATGCGGGTTCAGGGCTCGAACGGAACAAGGAAGCCGGCATCATCGAACGAATCGCGGAAATCGCCCAGCACTTCCACGGTTTCCCGGCCTCTAATTTCCTCCAGCACAATCCTGGAGACGTGCATCCGCTCCAGGCGGAGCGTGTTCTTGATCCTGGCGACACGGGGCTCCTCCCCGAGAGTGATCCAGGAGGTTCTCAAGGCGACTTCCAGGGCCTGCCGGTCGGTCTCGGCCACCATCGGCATCTTTCCCCGCTCCAGGAACGTGCTGGTGACCAGGTTCTCGTAGGTGGCGCGGAAGTCGATCTTCTCCTGAAGCCGCCGTGTGATGATGTCGGCCAGCCCCATGCCGAGCGCGTTTCCATGGGACGCGTCCGTGAGGTCCGTGACGACGATCGTCTTGATGACGGGCCAGGCAGGCTCCTCCTGAGCGAACACGCGGATGCGTCCGATGATGTTGGGGTCCAGGCCGACGCCGCTGATGTCCTTGCCCATCTGGTCTACGATCAGGACGTCGAGGTTACGGAAGGGGAGGACCGGCACATGTTCCTGCGCCATCTCGAGCATCCCACGCTCGACTTCCTCGATCGCTCCCGGCAGCACCGCGCGGATGAGCAGGGTCTGATCGTAGGCGTTCTCCACGATGCCCAATCCCAGGAGGATCTTGCCCGTGGCGAAGATCCTGCGCGCGATCGGGGAGATCAGGGTTTTCAGACCATTCACTCCGTGAGCGTGGATAACGAGAGCCTGCGCGTGCTTGCCCAGACCGATGACCGCCATCTTCATCAGACCGCTCTCCGGCATCCCGTGGTAATCCGTGTGCGGTTTCACCCTGTTGATCAGCACGATGCCGTCCGATTGCCAGGCAAGCCGGTCCATGTACACGGGAACCGGCAGGTCCCCGCGCGGAATCTCGACGACTTCCATGGAAGAGCGTACCGGCGCTCCAACCCCTTCCTCGGTGATGCCGTACCCCGCAAGAATGGCTTCCTGTCCCTCCGCGGTCGCGCCGCCATGGCTGCCCATGGCGGGAACGATGAAGGGGAGCGCTCCCTTGCGCTTCAGGTGCCGGACGGTCTCCCGCACGATGGCCGAAAGATTGGCGATGCCTCTGCTGCCCACGGCAATGGCGACGGAGGCGCCGGGACGGATGGCAGCGCCCGCGCCCTCCAGCGCGGCGCGGACTGCCCCCTCGATATCTTCGATGTGCCCGGGGTCGAAGCTTCTCTTGATGCTTGCCAGACGGGGAAGTGGTGTGGAAGCGTTGGCTTTCATGGCACCCGCCTGCTGAGTGTAGCACGCAGCGGGATTCTGGAAAAGCAAGGATGGGTGGGAGAACCGGCTCCGGCAGAAAGGCATGACCCTCACCTACCAATGATGCCGACGGTGATGACGCGGAGTCACCCACGCCCTGGCTGCGCCTGGCCGCACCCCTTTGTTGCTTCGGCGCCTTTGCCCCCACCCTCTTTCATCGCTATCTTTTGCCCATGAAAGCAATCCGAGGATTCGCCATTATCTTCCTGCTCGGAGTACTCGCCTTTTCCGCGTTCGCGCAGAACACGGGTCAATCCGTTGCCGTCGTGAGCGGGGGAAAATCATATGCCTCGTACTTTGCCGCTCCGGCAACGCCAGACCGCAAGCCGGGAATCATTCTCCTTCATTCCTTCAACGGGTTAGAGCAGGGGTATAAGGACCTCGTGGACCGATTCGCCGCTGACGGTTTCGTTGTCCTCGCCCTTGGATGGCAGACATTCGAGAACGGCCCGACGGACGCAACAGTGGAGCAGCTTGTGCGGGACGGGATCGCCGTCCTGAAGGCCCGGCCTGACGTGGATCCGGCGCGTCTGGGGCTCACCGGGTTCTGCGCCGGCGGCCGCTACACAATGCTGTTCCTGCCGAGGGTGAATGACTTCGCGGCGGGAGTCGCCTGGTATGGTTTTCCGAATAACGGCGGCTCAGCGGCTCAGCCGGTGAAGCCCATAGATGAGATCAGCCAGTTGAAGCATCCGCTTCTCATGATTCATGGAAGCGCCGACCAGGCCAGCCCTATCGCCGGAATCTATCAGTATGCCGCCGCGCTCCAAGCGGCGGGCAAGTACTTCGAGCTGAAGGTATATCAAGGGCTTCCCCACGGGTTCATGGTGCAGGGCGGCCAGCTCTGGAAGGACGACAAGGCCGACGACGCTTATCAGCAGATGCTGAGCTTCTTCAAGCGAATGCTGCAGTAGCTCTGCTCCTCTCAGCGCGAGCGGATCCTCCGCCATCTCATCGAGATCTGGCGTACCCCGCGGCAGCATATACTTTCACTTTTTCAGCGTGTTTCTCTATCACCCCTTTACGCTGCCCATCACAAGTCCGGTGGTGAAGTACTTCTGTAAATAGGGATAGATGCACAGAATCGGTATCATCGCTAAAAACATTTGCGCCGCGCCCGTGGTGCGGGCGCTGACAAGAGCCAAGTACTTCAACAGGTTGCCGCTGAGATCGGTGTTGGCGCGCAGGAACTCCTCCGGATTCACCACGATCGTCTGGAGGTAAGTCTGCAGCGGATAGTGCTGAATTTTGTTCATGTAGATCATGCCGTCGAACCAGCTGTTCCAATGCGCGACAAACGAAAACAGCGTGACTGTTGCAATTGTGGGCATCGAGACCGGCAGAATGACCCGGACCAGCGTCTGCACGTGACTCGCGCCATCGAGATACGCCGCCTCCTCCAGTTCCCTCGGCAGGCTGCGCAGATAGTTCATCACGACCAGCATGCTGAAGACGGGAAGCGCGCCGGGCAGGACCAACGCCCAGATCTTGTCCATCAACCCCGTGTACCTCACCACCATATACGTCGGGATCAAGCCGGCGTTGAAGAGGAGAGTCACGACAAAGAACCAGGAGAAAACGTTCCGGGCCCTGAAGTCCTTCTTTAATTTCGAGAGAGGATACGCTGTCAGGACGATCAGCAAGAGATTGAGCGGCACGCCGACCGCCACCCGCTCCAGAGAGACCAGGACAGACTGGAAAAACTTCACGGTCTTCGCGATGAATTGATACGAGATGAGCGTTAAGCCGACCGGGAAAAAAGTGACTTCTCCAGAGGCGACTGCAACCTTGTCAGAGAAGGAGACAGCCAGCAGGTTGATGAACGGCGCTATGCATACCAGCGCCACAATCAGGAGGAAAGCTGTATTGCACACAAGGAATATTTTCCGCGGTACGGATTCCTTCACGCTCTCCTCCGTTAGAAGACTCTATATCCGGCCAACCTGTCAGCCAGATAATAGGAGGCCACGATAAACACCAGTGATACGGCCGACTTAAAAAGGCCGGCAGCCGTTGAGATCGAGTATTGGGCCTGTTCAATGCCCATCCGGTAAACGAACGTATCCAGGATGTCGCCGGTGGAATAGACCACGGGGCTGTACATGTTATAAATCTGGTCAAAACCACCATTGAGGATGTTTGCCAGGCTCAACACGGTCATCAGCACGATGGTGCTGGAGATGCCGGTCAGAGTGATGTGCCATGTCTGCTGCCAGCGGTTGGCGCCGTCGATCATTGCGGATTCGTAGAGCGTTGGGTCGATGCTGGTAAGCGCAGCGAGGTAGATGATCGTCCCGAATCCAAAACCTTTCCAGATATCTGTCACCACCATGGTTGGCGGAAACACTTTCGGATTGCCAAGGAAGAAGACAGGCTTTGTTCCAAGCCTGGAGAGGAGGACATTCACGAAACCATCGCTCGGTGACAGGATATCGATGAGGATGCCGGAGAGTATGATCCACGACAGGAAGTTCGGGAGATAGACCAGGGTCTGGAAGATGCGCTTGGCGGCAATGCTCCTGACTTCGTTGAGCAGCAGCGCGAACACGACCGGAACGACGATGCCGCCGATCATTTTGCACACTGCAATAACGACTGTATTGCGAATAATCGGCCAAATATTTGGCATGGAAAACAGCGTCTGAAAGTTTTGAAGCCCGACCCATTGTTGTTGTCCGAAAAAGCCTTTTGCCGGCACAAATTTCTGGAACGCGATCACAACGCCGGCCATGGATCCATAACTGTAGATAGCCACCAGGAAGACCGCGGGAATCAGCATGACGTACAGGGGAAACTCTCGGAGCGCTTTGTCGCTTCGTATCAGACGTCTCTTCATCAATTTCTTGCCACCAGGGCATTATTCGGATGGAGGACTGCCTGCGTCAAGCGACTCATTGTTCTACCGGTGGCTGACGTGGACAAGACAATTCACGGAATAAGCGCTTGCGCGTCCAAGGGCGGTATCACCCTCTCTCAAACAACCGCGGCGGGGAAAACCCCGCCGCGTGAGCCTTGGGCTGGAAGGCTCATTTTGCGGGATACAGTCTCTCCATCTCGTTGAGAGTCTGCTGACCGCCCGCTTTCAGCCACTGCTGCACAAAGGTGTCGAAGTACTCAACAGGCTTTGCGCCAGTAATAATATCGGTAAAGGTTGTTATCGTGAGTGTGTCCAGGACGGAAACATTGGTCAGCCACACATCAGGCCTGAGAATGCCCAGGATGCTCTGGACCACCGCGTTGTCAGGCTGGTACCTGTTCAACACGATCTGCAGCGAGCCATTCTTGCTCATCTGGCCCCAGGTGCCGTAGGCATTGTCGTTCTTTGCGAGAGTTCCGTTCTCAAATCCCACCACGTAGTCATAGAATTGCCTGGCAAAGGGGTCCAGGCTAGCGCTGCTTCCCTTGGCGTAGGCAGCCAGCAGATCCTTCTCATAAACTTCGTTCGCGATGTCGATATACACGGGGCAGAGCCTGTACTGCTCGTCGGCCCAGTATCTATTGAAGTCATCTGTACTCTGGCGATTGACAACCTGATCGTACAGGCTGAGGATCTTGATGGCCGCTTCGGGGTTCTTGCACTTCTTGCTGACCAGCGTCATCTGGCCAGTGGCGTTGCTCTCGATACCCACCTTGTAATCGTAACCGGGCTGAGTGGGGATGGGATAGGCGCGCGTGATGACCCCATCCTTCTTGTAGACATAGTTGTACGGATACCACGTGCCCCAGTTGCTGCCGTACGCCATACCGATCTTGCCGTTGGTCCAGTCTTCGAGAAGCGCGGATTCGTTCTTGGCGGTGAACTCCTTGTTGATGAGGCCTTGCACATACATATCGTGCAGCAGCTTAAGCGCCGGTTTCATGCCCGGCTGGATCCACGCGAAAGTAATTTTGCCGTCCTTGCCGCGGTAGAAAGTGGTCTCGTCACGTCCGGGAACGCCAAACGCGGAAACCAAGCCAAGAATGCTGGCGTGGTTCTGCCTGATGAGATCCTTGTTCAGGGCAAGTCCAAACGCGTTGCCATTCTTGCCGGTACGCCCCGGATCGCCGGTAGCGAACTTCTTTGCGAGAGCGACCATTTGATCAACGGTCTTCGGCGCTTGTGAATTGGTGTTCTTCAGCCAATCGTCGCGTATCCAGAGGAATGGCGCCTCATGGAAGTTGTCGTTCATGCGCGGTATGGCGTAAAGCTTCCCGTCAATCGTGGCGCCCTTGAACGCATCAGCAAATCTTGTCTGGTACGTCTTGACAGTATCAGTCGCATATTTGTTGTAGACATCCGTGAGATCGGCCAACTGCCCCGCCTGCACCAGCTGCATGAATACGTTCATGTCCTGCGTTTTGAAGATGTCCGGCAGGTCCCCTGAAGCAATGACGGCATTCAGCTTGGTCTGGTAGGCGGTTGTGCTGCTGTCAGCAGAAAAAGCGACCGTCAGGTTGATGTTGAGCTTGTCTTTGATCAAGCGGCTCCAACGATTATCTTCCCAGGTATCCTTGTCAAGGAGCTTCGAAGCTGCCGCGGTTTGAATGCCCCATGAAATCGTTATCGGCTGCTTGTATTTTTCCAAGGGTGCGCTGGTCTGCGCAAACAAGCCGCATGGGGCAATGCTCACAACCAAGAGCAAGGCCAGAACGAGATGCAGAACTCTTCGGCGTTTCATACACAATCCTCCTTTTGTTTGTATAGCTGCTGTGACACAGCATACCCTCACCTTGTCACAGCGAAAGACCCGTGTAGCAGACAATCATGATTCACGGTGAGCCCGTTGTCAAGACTTTTTTTCATTTGCTATTGTGTTGGTATTTCGTTTTCTATCAAGTATTAACTAATTCTACTGTTTGACAGAATCAATACCATATGGTAACGTTTTATTGAAATTATGAAAGCAAAACTCGTTCCGGTTCATTTCAAGTCGGGCATGGATGAAGAGTTCCGCAGGCACCTTGCAATTCTGAAGGATCTTCTCGCGAACGAAGCGGAGATCTTGCCCCCCGTTGCGCTGGGTTCCCGACTCCCTGGCGCGGACGCCGTTGTTTTCCCCCAACTGCTCGGTGACGCTTTCTCCCAGCTCGACCTCCTCAAGCGCACAGCGCTGCCCTGCCTGGTCCTGACCTCCGACTTCGGGACCGTAAACATGTGGGACTGGGAAATCGTGACCTTCATGAAGAGCGTGGGCATGCGGACGTTCACCCCGTATACCATAGGGCTCACCCGCACGATATGCCGTGCCCTCGCGCTTCGACGGCACATGCGCGAGGTGAAGTTCCTCGTATTCCAGGACCGCCCTGGCGCGGGAGGGGAGCAGCCGGAGATCTTCAAGCGGTTCTGGTGGTGGGAGGACCGCTGCACGGAGCTGATCCGCCAGAAGTTCGGCATTCAGATCGTGAAGAAAAGCTTCCAGAAGCTCGGCCAGCAGGCAAGCGCCATCAGCGATTCCGATGCGCGGGATGCGCTCAACACGCGATCCATCCCTGCGGATGGCGTCTCGGAACGCCAGATGCTCTCAGCCGTGAAACTGTATCAGGCCGTGCGTCGGGAGCTCGACGCCGACCCGGCCATCCAGGGCGCGGGCATCAACTGCTTGAACGAATCGGCGTGCTCGGACACCACCCCCTGCCTGGCGTGGGACCTGCTCTACCAGGAGCGCGGGCTGATCTGGGCATGCGAGGCGGACACGCTTTCTCTCCTGAGCACCTTTCTTCTGGAGCGTTCGCTCAAATCACCAGTCATGATGAGCAATCTCTACCCGTTCCTCATGGGGGGCGCCGCGCTCAAGCATGAGAAAATCGAACGGTTCCCGGACGTGCAGGAGCCGGAGAACCACCTGCTCATGGTGCACTGCGGCTACCATGGAGTCGTGCCCCGCCCATTCGCCGCGTCGTGGACTCTCAGACCCAAGGTGCTTGCGATCGTCAATGACAACGCCACCATGATCGACGCCCGCATGGTTGAGGGGCCGATGACCCTCGCCAAGCTGCACCCCGAACTGGGCGTCATGCAGGTCATCGAGGGGGCTTTGGAGGGCTACGCCCAGTACCCGGGCTCAGATTGCCGCAATGGCGCGCTTCTCAAGGTGCGCGACGGCCGCGCGCTGATGAAATCGTTTTTCTCGCACCACTACTGCCTGCTCACGGGCGCGCGGGGGGCGGAGATCGAGAATGTCGCGCGCGTGCTTGATATCGGGGTGGAGCTGCTCTAGAACGCTCCGAACGGCGATGCGGCTCATCTCTCATCCGCACGATGAAGCATTGAGCGCACATCGGTGCTGATAGTCCGTCGCCCTTCACACGGTGGCGAGGTTCTGGAATCAAGGGAGGCCGAAATGCTGCAAGGATTGCGGGGTATTCAGCACGTGTCCATTTCGGCAAGCGTTATCGGGCGTTCTCTCGCCTATTATCGGGACGTGCTGGATTTTCCCGAGCTCGATGGTATTTCAAACCGGATCTGGCCAGCTTTGGCATGAGGGAGGTGCTATGAACACCCAATTTCCCAAAGATTTCTTCTGGGGCACGGCCACAGCCTCGTTTCAAATTGAAGGGGCGACCCAGGCGGATGGCCGAGGCGAGTCGATCTGGGACCGATTCGCTTCCACGCCCGGCACGATAATGACGGGTGAATCGGGTGAGCCGGCCTGCGATTCGTATCACCGCTATTCCCAGGATATTGCCATCATGAGGCAACTGGGCGTCAATGCCTATCGCTTTTCCATCGCGTGGCCCCGCGTCATCCCCACGGGTTCAGGGCGCGTCAATCCCGCCGGCCTGGACTATTACGAGCGCGTGGTGGATGCCCTGCTGGAGGCGCGCATCACGCCCTTCGTCACGCTCTACCATTGGGATTTGCCGCAGGCGCTGCAGGAACGGGGCGGATGGGCCAATCGCGCCACAATCGAGGCGTATCTAAGCTACACGGATGCCGTTGTCGGCAGATTGGGTGACCGGGTAAAGCGATGGATGACGCACAACGAACCGTGGTGCGTCTCGTTCCTCAGCCATCACCTTGGGATCCACGCTCCCGGTTTGCGCGACCGCGGGATGGCGCTGCGCGTGGCCCATAACGTGCTGGTCTCCCATGGTCGGGCCGTGCCTGTCATTCGTGGCCGCTGCCCTGCCGCCCACGTGGGGATTGTTCTGAATTTTGAGCCCTCCTATCCGGCCACTGACAGCGAGGCCGATAAAATCGCCACCCATACGGCTCATGAGAAGTTCAACTTGTGGTTCCTGGATCCGCTTGCCGGGCGGGGATATCCGCGGAAAGCGTGGCACGATTATGGCGAGGATGTGCCGGAGATTTTGGCGGACGATCTGGATACAATCGCGACGCCCATTGATTTTTTGGGCATCAACTATTACACGCGCCGCATCGTTCACGATCCTGCCGGCGGCGACGGACATCGGATCATCAACCGCCGCAATCCCGTCAATATGATGGCCCGCGGTTGGGAGGTCTGGCCGCAGGCGCTGTGCGACCTTCTAAAGTGGCTGCACGGCGATTACCATTTTCCGCAATTCTATATCACGGAAAATGGGGCAACGTATGATGACGAGGTTTGGGAGGGACGCATCCACGATTCGGCGCGTTTGGACTATATCAAGCAGCATCTGGCCGTGCTGCCGGGGCTCATCGAGGCCGAAGTTCCACTGAAGGGCTACTTCTGCTGGAGTTTGATGGATAATTTTGAATGGGCCGCGGGAACACGGGACCGTTTCGGCCTGGCATACACGGATTTCAAGACCCAGGAGCGCGTCCTTAAAGACAGCGGATTGTGGTTTAGCCGTGTCACCCGGGCCAATGCGCTGCCTGATTAGGGAATAGCCGTTTGGGGCAAGGCCGTGGTCACCCTGCCCACGCGCCTGGCCCTGGCCGCGCACGCGCCTCGCATTGGCCGTCGCTGCATTTGCTGGATACATTATGCGGGAAAGGAGACCTTACGTGACAGGGATCGCCGCATATCTGACTTTCAATGGCAATTGCCGCGAGGCTATGACATTCTACAAGGACTGCCTGGGAGGCGACCTCGCACTCCAGACAGTAGAGGAGACTCCCGCCGCCGCAAGCTTTCCTCCCGAAGCAAAGGACAAGATAATGCATGCCGCCTTGACCAGCGGCCCCATCACGCTTTTCGCCTCGGACAACCTGGGAGCCGGAACATCCGCGCCAGGCAGCAACTTTTCCCTCTGCATCACCTGTAGCAGCGAAGCTGAAGTCAAGAATCTGTTCTCGAAGCTTTCCGCCGGCGGGAAGGTCGGTCACCCTCTTGAGGAGCAGTTCTGGGGCGCAATCTTCGGCGACTTCACAGACAAGTTCGGTATCCGCTGGATGACCAATTGGGATACGCCGAAGAAATAGGGCTTCGAGAGGCGTCCTGTGCGCACAGCCCGTTTGCTGGGCATGCTGCCGCATCCGTGCGTGATTAATAAACAGGGGAGGAGCTCGTAAGGCCATGCCCGAGGGCGGTATCTTCACGGTGCTGACGGGCACCGAGGCTGGCAATGCCTTCCTGTCGGTCTCCGACACCGGTATGGGCAGGGACGGAAATGCGGCGGAGAGGGCGTTCGCGCCCTCCTTCACCACCCGCGATTTCGGCAAAAGCGCGAGCTGGGGTCTGGCGGTCGCGGGTGGGATCATGCGGCAGCATGGCGACGACGTCCGCGTGGCGAACGTGAGAGGGGTGGGAACGACCTTCACCTTTACGCTGCCGCTCATTGCCACCTGACCCAGTCTGCGTACGACGCCTGCCAGCGGCACCGACCGGGTTTGATTGAAGAAAGCGACTCCGCAGAGTATTATCATCTGGTGAGCCCTACGGTTTTCAGATGGAAGGAATACCGTTTTTTCTTTTTCTCTCGCGAGGAAAGCAAGCCTCACATACACGTTCGTGGTGAAAAAGGCGAGATGAAGCTCTGGCTGGATCCGGCCGTGGAAATTGCCTATAGCCACGGACTCGCGGCTGACCAGTCGCTTGAGATAAAGAAAAAAGTCGAGGAGAAGCGAGATGATATCGTCAAAGCATGGCACACGCACTTCGGGAGCTGAAGTAACAAATATCGACCAGTTCGGCATCTGGATCCTTCTTTCGGATTCAGAGTACTTTCTCCCGTATGAAAAATTCCCGTGGTTTCGTCACGCGACAGTGGACCAGATCATCACCGTCGAGACATTCTACGCTGAGCATCTCTATTGGCCCGAGCTTGATATCGACCTCTCAATCGAATCTATCCGTAACCCAGAGTCTTTCCCACTGGTCTACAAATAGTCAGGCTCCTTCCGCAGCGGCCGGGAGAAAGCTGCCCGAACTGATCCACGGCAACACCGCGGACCGAATCGTTACGGCCACAGCCCTGTCGCCGGGAGCAACGCTTATCACGAAGGATTGAAAGATCCTCTCATACACGCATGTGAAGACTCTTGCAGCCACCTGACCCAGTCTGCGTACGACGCCTGCCAGGAGCAGGATCACCCTGAAGGTCGACCCCTTCCCCTTCGTGCTTCCGGTTCGCACGCACACCATCCCCGCGATCCTGCCTTCTGCGCGGGAAATTCTCCCTGGAGCTTGAAATCCAACCCCGTTCCGTGAATATCTTGAAGCTCCGATAATTCATCCACGGGGGGAGACGGTATGGATTTTTCGAAAGTCATTAGAAAGAGGAGATCAATCCGCAAATTCAGAAAGGATCCCATTCCCGATTCAGCCTGTAACAGGTTGCGGGAAGCCTTGAGCTTGGCGCCGTCGGCGAACAACAAGCAACCCTGCAGTTTCACTTTTGTGAAGGATCAAGACTTACGCGCGCGGATCGTGGGAAAGGCTTGCCACCAGGAGGGCTTTCTCGACGCCCCATTAATCGTTGTCGCCTGCTGCCAACGGGGGGCGGATTTCGACTGCGCCATCGCCGTGGACCACTTGATTCTCGCCGCCACCAACGAAGGCCTGGGTAGTTGCTGGGTAGGATGGATCGAAAGGGACGCGATTCGCGAGATATTGGGCATTCCCGCTGACATTGAAATACCCGTGATCGTCCCGATAGGCTACGCCGCGGAAATCCCAGACGCGCAGACCAGAAAGCCCTTGAGAGAGTTGATCCAGGAGGACGTCTTCAAGCGGCCTTGACGAAAGGGGCGGGGCATCACCCTCACAGCCTGGAGAATCCGGTGCCCATTGTCGAATATCTGACAGCGAAGGGCCTTAAATGAAGAATGAGGCAATGTATGCATTCGAGCCCCAGGGGATTATAGGGTGGTTTTACACAATGTTGCGGATGTGGCAGTGGATTCGGGCGGATGATGCGCCTGCCACGCGCTAGGCGCTTTGCTTGCGGAAATCCGAAACGAAACCGCGCACTTTTTCACGGATGGCGTCGCGAACAGAACGCACTCCCGTCATAATCTCTTCATCGGTGCCGGTAAAAGTCGAAGGATCGGGGAACGGCCAGTGGAGCTTCTCTGAACGGCCAGGGAAAATGGGGCATCGCTCCGCAGCTTCGCGGGAGCAGACGGTGATGACATACCGATAGGTTTTACCGGCCTTGAAAAGTTCGAAGACATCCTGGGTCCTCTTCCCTGAGATATCTATGCCTTCCTCCTGCAGCGCCCTAACGACAAATGGATTGAGCTTCCCCGGTTCTAGCCCGGCGCTTTCCACCTCAAAAAGGTCTCCCCCGAAGGCACGGAAATACGCTTCCGCCATCTGGCTTCGGGCGGAGTTGTGCACACAGAGGCAAAGAACGCTGACCACAGGGCCTCCTTGCTCAATGGTACGCAAGATGTGTTAGGATTTCGTGAATCCCGCGGAGAACATTTATTCCTGTTGACAGAAATATGCTATTTGGCCAAACTGCCAAATAACCATGGATACAAAGACAGCAAAGAAATACGAGTGGCGCGCCGCCGTCATCAAGGCGCTTGCCCATCCTAGCCGCCTGTATATCGTCGACAGGCTGTCCGAGCATGAGCATTGCGTCAACGAGCTCACCACCTTGATCGGCAGCGACATGTCGACCGTCTCCAAGCATCTGAGCGTACTGAAAAATGCAGGGGTTGTTCAGGACGAGAAGCGCGGAGCGTCCATCTACTACTCGCTCCGCATCCCCTGCATCATCAATTTTTTCAAGTGCGCTGACGCGGTCATCGAAGCGATACAAAAAGAGCAAAGCGCTCAAATGGAATAGGCTTTCAAACTGCAGCGAATGGGGGACACATGAAGAAGCGCGCAATCGGGAGGCTCTCATTTCTCGACAGGTTCCTGACGCTGTGGATATTTCTGGCGATGGCGGCGGGAGTGGCGCTCGGATACCTGGTCCCTGGGGTGGAGCCGTTCATGAACAGGTTCCAGGCAGGCACCACGAACATCCCCATCGCGGTGGGTCTCATCCTGATGATGTATCCCGTGCTGGCCAAGGTACGCTACGAAGCCTTCGGCACCGTGTTCCGCCATGGCAAGGTCCTCGCTCTGTCGCTCGTCGCCAACTGGATCATAGGCCCGATCGTCATGTTCGCCCTCGCCATCCTGTTCCTGCGGGGACACCAGGAGTACGCTGTCGGGCTGATTCTGGTAGGCCTCGCGAGATGCATCGCGATGGTGCTGGTCTGGAACGACCTCGCCAAGGCGGACAGGGATCTCGTTGCGGGCCTCGTGGCCTTCAACGCGGTTTTCCAGGTGCTTTTCTACAGCATCTATGCGTGGATCTTCGTCACGATTCTTCCTCCTCTGTTCGGCATGAAGGGAACCCTGGTGGAAGTGAAGATGGCGGAGATCGCCCGAAGCGTGTTCGTCTACCTGGGGATCCCGTTCATTCTTGGAATCATCACGAGATTCAGCCTGATCGGCCTGAAGGGCAGAGAGTGGTATGAAGGAAAGTTCGTGCCGAGAATCGCGCCGGTCACGCTCGCCGCCCTTCTGTTCACCATCATCGTCATGTTCTCCCTTAAAGGAAGCCTGATCATCCAGCTGCCCCTCGACGTGGTGCGCGTGGCGGTGCCTCTTGCCCTGTACTTCCTGGTTATGTTCGCCATCACGTTCTTCCTGTCGAGGAGGCTCGGCGCCGCTTATGAGCCAACGGCCACCGTCGCGCTTACCGCGGCAAGCAACGATTTCGAGCTGGCCATTGCCGTTGCGGTCGCCGTGTTCGGAATCGGCTCCGGTGTCGCCTTTGCGACGGTCATCGGCCCGCTCGTGGAAGTGCCTGTCATGCTGGGGCTCGTGAACGTCGCGCTGTGGTTCAAGAAGAAGCTGTTCGCAGCGGACTCTCCGGGCAGCCGGGTGAAGGAAAGGGTTCGATGAGCAGAGAGTCCAACATGAGGAAAAACTCCATCCTTGCAATCCTGGGGTTGTCCGGTTTCGTAGTCATGGCGGACAATTGGGTCGTTTCACCCCTTCTGCCTTCGATTGCTGTGGGAATTGGCGTGGAGCCAATCAGAGCCGGGCTCCTGATCACCGCGTACATGATTTCCTTTGGAGTGTTCCAGCTGATCTTCGGTCCGCTGGCGGATCGATTTGGAAAGCGGCAAGTGATAACCGCCGCAATGATTGCTTTCACAGCGGGAACTGCTTTGTCCGCGCTTGGATCCACCCTGACGGGTCTGGCGATTTATCGGGCTTTGACAGGAGCCTTTGCGGCCTCCGTCATGCCAATCTCGCTTGCACTGATCGGGGATCTCTTCCCGATGGAGGAGAGACAGAGCGCGATTGGGACTTTCATGGGAGTGTCGTTCCTCGGCCAGGGGCTGAGCATGGCCATCGGCGGTACCATCGCCTACCTCGCAAGCTGGCGAGGGGTATTCGCAATGTACGCGGCTCTCTCAGTCATCGCCACCACCCTGCTTCTGAGCATCGGCAGCCGCATCCCATCCCAGCGCAATCCCCAGAGCAAGGTGCTCGCTCCGTTCGCAGGACTGTTGACAAAGCGGGCGAGCGTTTTCACCTATCTGGTTGTCCTTCTCGAAGGAATTTGTATCCTCGGGAGCTTCTCCTACCTTGGCGCTTACATTGCCCACGATTACCACTTCGACAACCTAGTCATCGGGCTCACCATGACGGCGTTCGGCATCATGGCGGTTCTTGGAGGGAGGGTCAGCGGCCCTCTTGCTGCGCGCTTTGGGAGACGATCCGTTCTGACGGTCGGTCTGATCCTGGCATGTATTGCGGATGCCGTCGTGTTCCTTGCAGGCGGCGCGCTTCCAGCTCTCATTGCCGGCATTGGTTTTCTGGGGCTGGGATTCATGCTCGCGCATTCGACCCTGCTGACAATTGCAACTGAGTTCGCATCCAAAGCGCGAGGGATGGCAATGTCCCTGGTGGCATTCGCCTTCATGGGCGGGGGAGGGATCGGTACGGCGATCGGAGGACGCCTGATCAGCGCCAGAGGCTTCACCGTGTTTTACGGAGCCTACTCCCTGGCGCTGGCGGTATTGACGGTTCTGGCTGTCATCGTTGCACGCGACGCCGGCTCAGAACATCAGAAGCTCGTCTCATCTCGCGTCGAATAGGAGGATGCTGGAGGGAAGTGTTCGGAACAGGGAAAGGAACGACGTGGGGTGTACGGCGGGGACAAGGAGAGGGATACATGATTCGTACAACGATCGACGCGGGGATTTGTGGTTTTCACACTTCGGTTGCAGCCAGTTCTGATGACGTGCAGAGGGTGACACTTGAGATTGCAAGCGAATGCGAGAAGATTCGCGGGCTTGCCGAAGCGCTCACGTCCCCGGTTGACGCCTACCAGGAGATCGGCGATGGATCCGATGGCGTGGTTCTGAAAGCGGCCCGAGTCCACCTGAAGGGCTGCTGCGCCGGCTGCGCCGTACCGACCGGCATCTTCAAGTCCGTACAGGTTGCCGGGGGCGTCGCATTGCCGGCGCCCATTTCGATCACGATCGATCGCAGCGAATAAACTGCCTGGCCGACGGCTCCGTTAGGTTTCTGCCGGTCGTAGACAAGCCGGGTCCCAAAACAGGTTGATGATCTTCTCGACAGTGCAACTCACCGGCTGGACTAGTTTTTAGGGGGCAGATCACCCCGAATCTACTCGTGCTGTAGTCAGAAGCCGAACAGGTACCGGGGCCCGAAAATATCAGCCCAGTCCGTGATGCCGCCGTCGAGGTTGAGAACGTTGGTGAAACCGGCATTCAGCAGTATCTGCGTAGCCTGCGCGCTCCGCGATCCCGACTTGCACTGCAGAATGATGGGGACGTCTCGGGGGAGTCGCGGAGTCCACGTCGACAGGTTGTTTTGGAACTCCGAGAGGGGGATGTTGACGGCGCCGAAGAGGTGGCCCGAAGCGAACTCCTCTGGTGTGCGGACATCGACAAGGAGATAGAAACGCTTCTGGAATTCAGCCGCGGTGATAGTCGGAAGCTTCGCTTGTGCCTTCCCCGCCACCGTGACGGAGATGAGCAGGACCAGATCGGGGTTGGCGGGATCGTTCGACTCCAGGGTAACGGTCCGCTCGGTGAGCCCCGTGAAGCCGGTCGTGTCGACCGAGACCGCGATGCCTATCGATTTCCTTGGGGCAAGCTCAGCCTTTGTCGGTGTGACCGTGGTACACGTGCACGACGCAAGCATGTCCGTGATCTCTAGCGTCTGGTCGCCCGTATTTGTGACGTCGAACACGTGTTTGACAACTGCTCCTGCCGCCTGGATCGAGATGGAATACGAAGAGTTGTCGGCGCTGATCACCGGCGCGGCGAAGGCTGCCGCCCCGCAGAGGAGGAGGATGAGAGAGAACGAAAGTAGCCAAGGCCTCATACAGTACCTCCACGAACGCAAATGCAACTCCTCTTCCGGTCGGCAGCAAAACGTCCGGCATCCATGCCTCGAGTGCCGCAGGCTGATCTCCCAGGGCATTGCGCAGCCTGACTATAGTGTACTGCATGACATAGGTTATGGCAAAACGATGGAGGCCAGCCGAATCAGCTGGACCGGCTTCGATCAACCAACAATCCCATCTCATCCAACATCACGCAATAGAGAGAACGTTATCAGCCCGGTCTTTGTCTCACCGACTGCCGGCCCTACCAAGGAACCGACCCATCCTCGCTGAGAAACTGGCCATGACTTTCACTCACGGAGCGCCTTTGACGATTCTTGCCCCGCCTATGCTCTGGTCTCTGTATTCACTGGCCAGCTAACCACTCGTCCCTCTTAAGGGCTCTTTTAAAATGGCGAAATGTCTTTGCACGGAAGATGGCAGCTTACAACGAAGCACGTAAAAATTGTCTGGGCGTAGCTGGATTTCAGCCAGTAAGGTGACCAGTCATTACGCACAGCTCGTCGGAGCAGGGGACTCCGGCAGGGCGGCGAGGGCGGAATGATTTGGGCAGACAGGTTGTCGATTCTAAAACGGCTCTCTATCTTCCGGGTAGCTCTGGGCGGTTTCCCGCCCAGGGCCCCCACAGACCCGTACGTGCGCAATTCACGCATACGGTTCCTCAAATCATAGATTCGCTACGTAACAGGAGTGCACTACCCGAGCAGTCGGTAGTGGGTATCGTTGGAGAAGTCTATCAAAGCGCTCCATAGATAAGTATTGGCCGCGGCTACGACGTGACAGCCACTTTTGCCAGTTCGCTATTACCCGACGGTAGAAGTAGCACAGGTATCTGCCATTGCCAGTTATCCCGTAGTACGCATAATGCCCGTTGAGTTTTTGCGACAGAATCCGTTGCTGATCACCAAGCGGCCGATGACGATTTCGTCTACACCAATCGGTGATCTTTATCAGCGCTCGCGAAAAGCGACTTGCTTCTGTCTTCCGCTTTACCACCCACGCCCCGCGTCGACTCAGACCCCAGTAGTGTGTGAATCCAAGGTAATTGAACTTCTCCCACCGAGGAGGTTGCGGCGTTCCTTCATCACGTTTCGGCGGCTTACCGAACTGGATCAGCCGGGTTTTCTCCGGATGAATGGTGAGGCCGTATTTCCCGAATCGTTTCGGTAGCACGTCCATCACTCGCTCGGCGTCCTCCTTCTGCGCGAATACCAGGACTGCATCATCTGCAAACCTGATCATGAACGCTTCCCCTCTGAGCCGAGGTTTCACCTCAGTTGCAAACCATTTATCCAGCACTTCGTGCAGATAAACGTTGCTCAACATCGGCGATATTACTCCTCCTTGCGGCGTCCCCCTCTCTGGGTAGCTGATCTCTCCTTCCTCAAGGACTCCGGCATTCAGCCATTTTCC
Source organism: Spirochaetia bacterium (assembly GCA_049519415.1). Classification (GTDB taxonomy): domain Bacteria; phylum Spirochaetota; class Spirochaetia; order SZUA-6; family Fen-1364; genus Fen-1364. Next base: position 19,171 of record JBEKQU010000006.1, on the reverse strand, counting down.
TATCAGTCGAATAAGCACTCCGTCACATACCCTCTTCTTGAGAATCTCCCGTAAATGATTCTTATCCAGAGTGTCGAAGAACTTTCTGATATCCAGGTCAATTATCCACCCGCCGCCCATGCGCATCAGTCCTTCCCACAGTGTATCCAGTGCGCCGTGTGCAGACCTCCCGGGGCGAAACCCATACGAGCAGTCTAAAAACTCCTGCTCATACATCGGTTCCAGGACCATCTGCACCGCTCGCTGTAGCACCTTGTCCTCGAAGGAAGGGATACCTATCGGACGGGTCTCGTTCCCCGTTCCCTTCGGTATACGTACGCGCCTGACAGGAGGAGCAAAATACGTTCCCGACTTCGCTCGCTCCAGCAGGCTCTTGAGATTTGCTCCAAGCCCCTTCGCGTACTCCTCGGCAGTCTGTCCATCCACACCCACCGCAGCGTCTTTACGCGTGCGCTGGTAGGCTTCATACAGCCACCGCAGGTCGATGTGATAGGCCAACGACGTGAAGCTCACTTCGGGATGTATTCTCGCAAGCTCTGCTATCCGCCGCTGTTTCGTTGACACGTCTTCGGATTCCATTGCATCTCCCGTGTGTCCCACCGACAGTTCTATGATCCGACGCCCCCCTTCCCTCCCCGGGGTTCCCGTGGGTTGAGTTCCCCCGCTTCAGCGGTACTGTGAAGGCGCTAAGACTTCTCGCTGCCCGTCTCGCCGCGCTTCGTTTCCTTCACTTGGCGATACCATTTATTACCTACGTCCATCTTCTTTGCTCCCTCGGGTTTCAGGACGTTTTAACCTCGGGCCAGGGTTTCTCTTTCTCCGGTGACCCCTTTTCCGGCTTACGAAGGTATGGAGACAACGAGATCTCCCAAGTTCCTGGGCAACCCTCTTCCGCATTTGCCCTGCTCTCAGACCCCGGCGGGACCTTTGCGTCAGGCCATTCGACGCTCAGGTGCTGTCCCTGCACTCCTAACTGCGAAGACTCCCGCGTTTCGTTATGTTTCGAGGCTCAATGACACGGCTTCTGCGATCGCTGTCTACGCTTCACGGCCGTGGTCGCCCACGGTCATGCAAGACTTGCTTCTGACTGCTGGCTAGGCTTTATCAGATTGGATTGGTTACCAACAGGGTTGCTACGAAAGGTTTCAGCTATTTCGCATCCTCCTTTCCCAAGCTTCGCTTGGCGCGATAGTAGACAGAACATGGAAAAAAGCTGGAACGACTCAAAAAGGAGTGTTTTATGTCAAACCAAATCACGGCGATCCGTTTCCACGAGTATGGAGGATCTGAAAAGCTGGTTTTGGAAACCATTCCCTGTCCCGTGCCCAAGGCTAATGAGGTTTTAATCAAGGTATATTTCGCCGGGGTCAATCCCATCGATTGGAAGTTCAGGGCCGGCTACCTAAAGGATTTTATGCCTTTGCAGCTTCCCTTCATCCCCGGCATCGACGTTTCTGGCACCATTGAAGAGGCTGGTTCCGAGGTGAAGACACTGAGAAAAGGACAGGCCGTATTCGGTGTTGCCAAAGGGACCTACGCCGAGTACGCCATCGCATCGGCCAGCGACATCACAGTCAAGCCTGAGACCCTGAGCTTCGAACTGGCAGCAACTCTCCCTGTAGGAGCTCTGACGGCCTGGCAGGCCGTTGAGGATGCGGGAATCAAGAACGAACAGACGGTCCTCGTCCTGGGCGCTGCTGGAGGCGTCGGTCTCTTTGCTGTCCAGTTCGCCTGTATGAAAGGAGCGAGGGTTATCGGGACTGCTTCCTCTGCAAATCTGGACTTTGTGAAATCACTTGGCGCGGAGAAATCTGTGGACTACAACAAGGGTTCGCTTGAAACGGAAATCAAGAACGTGGATGTCGTCATCGACACGGTCGGCGGAGAAACACTGGAAAAATCTTACGGTCTCCTAGGGAAGGGGGGCGTGCTCGTGACCATGGCCGGCCAGGTTTCAGAAGAAAAGGCCAGGGCGCATGGCGTAAAAGCCTTGAGCTCACGACGGGGTCCGACCGAGAAGTTGAAGATGATCGGCGAAATGGCGGCGGCGAAATCCCTGCGCGCCGAAGTTGGAAAGATTTTCCCGCTTGCTGAAGCCGGGGCCGCTCAGGATCTTAGCCAGACAAGGCATGGGAGAGGGCGCATTGTCCTACGAGTGCGTCCCTAAGCCTTCCCCAACTGTTTGGAGCATGCCTGCGAGGTTTCTCTTTCGCGTGAGGGGCTCTACCGCCAGTTTGACGAGATGCGGTCTCCACTATTGGTGGAAAAGGGGAGGAATCATGAGGAAGCGTCGACTGGGGGCCCACGGGCCCGAAGTTTCAATTGTCGGGCTCGGCTGCATGGCCATGTCCGGCACGTACGGTCCCGTGGACGATGCGGAGAGCATCGCCACAATTCAGGAGGCGATAGAGAGGGGGGTGACCCTGCTCGACACGGGAGACTTCTACGGCAGGGGTCACAACGAGCTTCTCCTGAGAGAGGCACTCAAGGGCGGAAAGAGGGAACGGGTCTTCCTCCAGGTAAAGTTCGGCGCGCAGTTGGAACCTTTGGGCCGGTTCATCGGTTTCGACGGACGCCCATCCGCCGTGAAGACCTTCCTCACCTATACACTGACACGCCTGGGAACGGATCACGTGGACCTGTACCAGCCCTCGCGACTGGATCCCGCTGTGCCGATCGAAGAAACAGTAGGCGCTATTGCTGACATGGTGAAAGCGGGCTACGTCCGCTTCATCGGGCTCTCGGAAATGGGAGCGGCCACCATCAGGCGCGCAAACGCCGTTCACCCTATCACCGCACTTCAGATCGAGTACTCGCTCATGAGCAGAAGCATTGAAAAAGAGATACTGCCCGCCGTGCAGGAGCTGGGAATTGGCGTGACTGCATACGGAATTCTTTCGCGCGGCCTCCTGTCGCGCACAGGATCGCCGGAATCAGGAAAGAGTGATATCCGCGGCCGGTTTCCGCGTTTCCAGGGGGAAAACCTCAAGCGGAACCTCCGCCTCGTCCAAGCCCTTGACGGGCTTGCGAAAAGGAAGGGGACCACGCCGGCGCGGCTGGCCTGTGCGTGGGTCCTGTCTCGCGGCGATTGCATCGTCCCGCTATTGGGCGCGAGAAACAGGCAGCAGCTGCGCGACTCTCTTGGAGCTCTGGACCTCTCGCTCACGTTGACAGACTTGGAAGAGATCGAGAGGGCGGTCCCTGCCGTGGAAGTTGCCGGGGGACGCTACGATGATGCGGCTATGTCCAGCTTGGACAGCGAGCGGATGACGCCGCAATGAAGCCGGTCGCGTGACAGCGGCCTTGCACACGCATGGTTCCCGCCCGGCGTCCACCGCGAGAACGCGGCCGCCTTTCGCCCGGGAGGCTGCGACTTCGACGAGAATCTTCTGAGTCGTCGGCTGGTCGATCAGTCGGCCGAGAGGGGACTGGAATACTTTGTCCTGGACGCCGCGGTGTGCCGCTTCATGCAGCTCGGCGCGAACCGCCTCTATCGAGTCAAGCCACATCGTTCGGGTAACCCGCCGTTGCCGCGATGGAGATGCCGCCGCGCGGCTTCTGGGTGATGGTAACGGTCACCTGGCGCGGTTTGCAGGCCTCGTAGACATCCATCGCGATCCGTGCCGCGAGCTCCTCACAGAATGCCCCCTCTTCACGGAAGGACCAGAGATAGAGCTTGAGGCTCTTGCTCTCGATGCAGTAGGCATCGGGCTCGAACTCAATCCGCACGGTCTCCCAATCCGGTTGTCCGGTCACGGGGCAGAGACTCGTGACCTCATTACTCTCGAGCACGACCTTTTTGAGGTGGGGCGGGGCGGGGAATACCTCGAGCCGCCGGCGCGGGGTGGAGACCTTATTTCCAAGAGCCTCAAATCTCGGTTCAGCCATTTTTCGCCCCCCTGCCGAAAGGATTGTAGGCGACGCCGACATCGAAGGTGTCGATCCCCTCTCGCCTTTTGACCCGCCTGACGACCAGATACGTCACCGGCGTGAGAATTATTTCATAGGTGGTCTTGAACGCATACTGGGCGATCATCATCTGGAAGAGGATGGCGGTTGGCACGCTGCCCACGAAACTAAGGCCGATGAAAATCGCCGTATCGAGCCCCTGGCCGACTACTGTCGAGGAGACGGTCCGCGTCCAGAGGTAGCGTCCTTTGGTGACCTTCTTAAGCGCGGAAAGCGTGATGGAGTTGGCGAACTCGCCCGCGCAATACGCAAGGAGCGAAGCGGCCACGATCCTCGGCGTGAAACCAAGCACCTTCGCGTACGCGCCCTGGTCCTTGAAAAAGATCGGGAAGGGCAGGACGATCGCGATGAGGAAAAACGCCGACATGAGAACGTTGGCGGCGAACCCGGACCAGATGACGATCCGCGTTTTCCGAAACCCGTAGACTTCCGTGAAAACGTCCCCGAGGATATACGTGATCGGGAAAAGGATGACCGCCGAGGGGAGGACGAGCCCGAATACGAGGATCAGCTTGCCCGCGATGATATTCGAGACGAGGAGACAGGTGATGAAAAGCGCGAACAGCGAAAGAAACACCGGAGAAAACGATGAATCATCCCTTCTCATGGGATGTGCCTCCTGTTTTGTTAAGGCGGGTGGACTGCGACCGCCGGAACCAAACTATAGATGCAACAGGCCGCCAGGGTCAACCTGGGCGACACGATGGCACGGAGCGGACATTGTCAGTACATACGCCGGAACCGCCAAAAGGACCGCACATGGATTTCCGTGACGCCGACGTTGTCGTGTCCCAGGGCCTGCTTGGCTTGGTGGACCGACCTCAGAGGGCAGGTCGCCACAGCCAGCCCTCGTCCTTCCTCACGACATGCCCAAGACTCGGAAACGGGGGAAAGTGCTGGGCCATGACCAGCCAGTTCTCGTTCGCCGCCATGTCGAAGATTCGGCGCTTGCTGGCCTCGGCTTTGCCCGGCAGCATATCGAATACGGGCAGCCAATCCGGGTGCTCCAGGTGCAGGGGAAAGATAACAGTGTCGGCCGCGTACATCAGTTTCTCCCCTGCGGAGACAAAGGTAATGACCGCGTGCCCCGGAGTATGCCCGTAGGCATCCAGCATGGCTACTCCCGGCAGGAGATCTTCTTCGCCGTCGACAAGCGTCACCCGGGACTCCATGGGGGCGAGGTTCTTGCGCGCGATGGAAGTGAAATCGTAGTGCTCCCAGGTCACATTCGCCGCCTCGTCGGAGAACCAGTAGTCCCATTCGCGGCGCCGAATATAGTAGCGCGACTTGGGGAAGAGCAGGTTGCCGGCCGCATCCAGGGCTCCGCCGACGTGATCAGGATGGGCATGAGTGATGACCACACAGTCGATCTGGTCCGGCCCGTAGCCGGCATCAAGTAGGTTTGCCGCGAGCTTCCCGGTGGTCGGCGCCAGCGGCCCGGCGCCCAGATCGACCAGGATGCGCCTTTGCCCGGCGTCCACCAGGAGGAACGTGTACGGCGTTGTGACGAGGGGCGTCGTGATTCCATACCGCTCCAGCTCCGATCTGAGTATGTCGGCTGGAGCGTTTGCGAAAAGCGCCGCAGGCGAATAACTGTAGGAACCGTCGCTCACGGCGAGACAGGAAAAATCGCCCACCTTGAACCGATACGTTTCTGACATGGTCGACTCCATTTTGTTTTAGCATAGGCGTTCAGGAAGGGAAGCGCCACACTGGCTCATCCGGTGCGGCGCTTCGAATCAAGAAGTCACCGCGGCTTTTTTCAGCACGGATTCGGCATAGTCACTGACGGAGGCCAGACGATCCGAGACAAGATAGTCATGGACGTTCATGGCCAAGCGGGAAGTGGCATACATGATCTGCAGTCCCGCGATTGTTTCCTGAACCTCGTCGGTGGCTGCGGCTTTCTGCTGGTGAAGAGCCTCCACCGGCACGTGATTCACCTGCCACGAGCTGCCGCTCTTCTTCTGGAAGATGTCAATGACCTGAAGCGGCGAGAGAGCCTCCGGACCGCCAACGGGAAGGACTGTGTTTTTCGCCCTGTCGCTCGAGACGGCTTCCACGGCGGTCCGGGCCACGTCGCGATAGCTTACCCAGCTAAGCTTGTTTTTGCCCTCGCCAAAAACGGCCGCTTTTCCGCTGCCATAATCGAAGCCGAACGCCGGGCTCAGCCAGGCCTCCATGAAAAAGTTGGCCTGCACTACGGCGTATTCCAGACCACTGGCCTTCAGGTGCTTCTCCACGGCGATTTTCGCATCTCCCAAGGGGAAGGTGACCGCGGCATCGTGCTGGAACGAAACATAGATAAGGCGGCGAACCCCCGCTTTCCTGGCCGCATCGATCAGCGCAGTCTGGCCCCTCCGATCCACGTCCTGGATCGTGTTGCCCTGCTGCCAGGAGAACGGCATGGCCGAGACGGTCGTGATCACCGCATCGACGCCCCGGCAGGCTGCCGCAAGCGACTCCGGCTCCCGCAGGTCGCTCCTTACGATCGATACGCCGGCTTTCTCCAGACCCGCGACCTTGGTCGGGTCCGAGGAAGATCGAACCAGACCCCGAACCTCGACACCTTTGGCGGAAAGCAGTCGCGCAGCTTCGCCGCCAACGAGTCCTGTTGCTCCTACAACCAGTACCATAGTGTTTCCTCCAGGCGGGCGTAGATTTGGCTGCACAGACCCGCCTTTTTTTGCTCATCCTGTGCTACAATAGCCGCAGGGCGTTACGAGAGCGTGACGGGATCATAACGCCATGAAAAAAGCTGAACCAATAGAACAGATTCGTGTTCATCTCCTCGGGCCCCCGACCATCGAAAGAAACGGCAAACCGGCGAAGGTCGAAACGCGCAAGGCTCTTGCCCTGCTGGCGTATCTGGCGGTTGAGCGAAGGAGCCACGGACGGGCATCTCTGGTCGCACTGCTGTGGCCCGAGACCAATGAGGTCCGAGGCCGGGCTGTGCTGCGCCGGACGCTCCACGCGCTTGCCGCGGTGCTCCCTGCCGGGCTCCTGCTCACGGATCGGGACCAGATCGCCCTCAGCGATGATCCCCGGATCTGGATCGACATCGACGAGGTGCGCGAAGCGCATCTGCGATGCGTCGAGTCGGGTACGAGATGTCCCGAGTGTCCCCTTCCCCTGCGCGCGGCGACGGACCTGTACCGCGACGATTTCCTGGCTGGATTCACCCTGAAGGACAGCATCGCCTTCGATGATTGGCAGTTCCTCCAGGCCGAGGCGTTCCGGCGCGCGCATGCAGCCATGCTGGAAAGGCTTGTCGCCTGTCTGGTCAGCGTCGCCGACTACGCTGCAGCCATCGAGTATGCCTCTCGATGGCTTGCTCTGGACAACCTGGACGAGGCGCCGCACATCGCCTTGATGAGGCTCCATGCCATGGCGGGAAGACGATCGGCTGCGCTCCGGCAGTACGAGAGCTGCAGAAGCATCATCCGCAAGGAGATCGGGGAAGAACCGTCGGCGCGCGTGAAGCGACTTGCCCAGAAGATACAGTCGGGAAGTTTCCCGGAAACGGCAATTGAGAGGGACGAGGACAGAGCGGCTGCGGTTGAAAGCGCGCTCCCTGCCGGTCTTGACCGGCATTCGGCGACCCTGCTGGCGCTCCGCCTGACCGAACCAGCTTCACAGGAGGAGGCTGGCACCCGGTTTCTGAGCTCCCTCTATGGCCTGGTCCTGCGCTACGGCGGACGTATCGAGCGCCACATCGGCCAGACGATCCTGATCGTATTTGGCAGCGGGCCGACACGGGAGAGCGCGCCGGAGCTGGCGGTGAGGGCGGCCATAGAGTTTCAAGCGGCCGCCCGGCGCCACGGTGCAACGGTTGCGGTGGGAATAAACACCGGCATGATTGCCGTGCCCTGGGGAGCCGACGTGAAAACCGCCGGTGAGCTGCTGTCGGGACCGGTCATGAGTGAAGCGAGGCGTCTTGCGGCTGTCGCGAAGGGGGACGAAATCCTGGTCTCGGAGTCCACATTCCGCAATACCCGCAGGGCGGCCCGCTACAGCCACGTAAGGGAGCCAGGTGAAAAGGCCAGATGCTATCGGCTGGGGGCGCTTCTGGATGAGCCGCGCAAGACCCGCGGCATCGAGGGGTTGGGGAGGCGTCTGGTGGGCCGGGACGAGGAGCTGGCCAAGCTGCGCCAGGCCCTCGATGACGTCCTCCGCGGGGAACCCCGGCTGGTCACGGTGATCGGTGAGGCGGGCGTTGGAAAGAGCCGGCTTGTCGCGGAAGGCCGCGCCGCAGCGCGCGGCGCAGGTGAGGAAAGACCCCTCTGGCTCGAGGGCCGTTGTCTCGATATCGGAGTCGCCGTGGCCTACTGGCCGTTCATCGACATTTTAAGGCAGCTCTTCGCTTGGAGGCCCGAGGACACTGATCGAAGAAACATCGAGAGAATCGAGCAGACGATCAACGACCTGGAAAAGCAGGGCCTCCTGGACCCCGGCCGCGCCGCTCCGGCGACACGGCACCTGTTCTTCCTGCTTTCAGCCACAGATCCCGGTGCGGGCGGACCCGATGCAGGAACAGCCGACCCTGATACGATAAGAGCCGGAATCTTCGAGGCGGTGCGGGACCTGGTGGTGGCGCTGGCCTGCCGCAGGCCGCTCGTCCTGGTCTTCGAGGATCTGCACTGGGCGGACGCACTGACCCTGGATCTGATCAGTTTCCTGATGGATTCGCTCGTACCACCTGCTTCAGGCGCTCCCCCGGCCCTGGGCCTGCTCTGCGTGTATCGGCCTCAACAAGAACACCGGTGCCGGCACATACCCATGGTAGCGTTCGGCAAGTGTCCGGATCGATACACCGAGATCATTGTGCACGATCTCACGCCTGAAGAGAGCGCCGAGCTCGTCGCGGCCCTCCTGGAGACGAGCGAGCTGCCCGAGCACCTGACCCGGGCGATTCTGGATCGATCACAGGGAAACCCATTTTTCCTCGAGGAGATTGTCCGATCCCTCATCGATACGGGTGTCTTGTACCGGGCACGGGGACGCTGGCGCGCAAGAGCCTCACGCGTTGCCGGCGGCGTGCCCGAAAACGTGGAGAGCGTGATTCGCGGGACAACTGACCGTTTGCCTGCCGAGGCGCGTCGTGTCCTGAGGGCCGCATCGGTGCTGGGGCGCGTGTTCGATGCGGCGGTGCTGAAGGGCATGGTCCAGGATGGGGAGGTAGTGGAGACGCATCTGCGGCTCCTCGAGGATCATGACCTTATCTACGAGGAACGGACCGTCCCGCGTCGTGAGTTCTCATTCCGTCACGTTCTGACGCGCGACGCAGTTTACGGCGGCATCCCCGAGTCCCAGCAACGCGAGCTGCACGAGCTGGCGGCCCGGATCATCCTGGAGCTTTTTGGCGATCGGCCCGAGCCCTATCTGGAGCGGCTGGCATATCACTACGAGACTGCGCGTCTTGAGAAGAAGGCGGTGCGTTATCTGCACCAGGCAGGACGCAAGGCGATCCGGTCCAATGACAACCAGGCGGCGATCGGGCTTCTGGAACGGGCGCTTGCGCTGGCGCGGGGCTGGCCTCCCGGACCGGAACGAGCCGCAACCGAGCTGGAGATCCTGGTAACCCTCGGTGTGCCGGTCACCGCGACGACCGGCTACGGCTCACCGCAGACGCGGAAGGTCTACCAGCAAGCCGCGGATCTATGCACCGCCGAAGACCAGTCCGCGCCGGTCTTCGCCGCCACCTACGGGCTGTGGCGATACCACGCGGTACAAGGCAACCTTGCCCGATCAGTGGAGCTGGCGGAGAGACTGGTCGACTTGTGCCGCGATCCGGGCGACGACACCATGCAACTGGAGGCGCAGCGCGCGCTGGCATGCTCGTTCACGCATGCGGGGCGTTTGAAGGAAGCCAACCGGGTGCTGGAGGCGGGAATGGCGGCCTACGATCCAGCCCGTCACCGAAGCAATGCGTTTATCTACGGTCACGATCCGGCTACGACGTTCGCCTGCTACCGGGCGCTGATTTTCTGGCTGTGGGGCCTGCCGGACAGGGCTGCCGCCACGATCGATCATCTGTGGGAGCTGATGCGGGACTCTTCCCACAGGCTCAGCCTGACATACGCCTGCAGCATAGGAGCCCAGGTTTTCCAGCTTCGCGGAGATGTCGAGAGAGTCCTCTCGATGAGCTCCCGAGGCGTGACCCTGGCAGCCGAAGGTCACCTGCCCATGTTCGGCGGCTTTGCGGACGTCATGCAGGGCTGGGCGTTGATGATGAAGGGCGATCCAGTTTTCGGAGTCAAAAAAATACGGGGGGGCGTGGAGCAGTGGGAAGCGGCCAGCGGCGGCTCGTTTCGGCCCTATCTACGTTCCCTGCTGGCGACCGCGATGTGGAGGTCGGGTGACGCAGCCGGCGCCGCTGATCTGCTGCAGGAGACCTCCCTGGAGATCGAGTCCGGAGGCCGAGAAAGGAACTTCGAATCGGAAATCTACCGTCTCCAGGGAGAGATCCAAATGGAGGCCGGTGACACCGCGCACGCCGAACCTCTCCTGTGGAAGGCGGCAACGACCGCGGAAGCGGCCGGCGCCCTGTCATTGCAGCTGCGCGCCGCATTAAGCATGGCACGCTTCCACTCGCTGCGCGGTGAGCCGCTGATCGGCAGACGACTCGTGCAGGGCGCTGTTGCGATGCTCCATGAAGGGCATGACACCGCGGATCTTCGCGATGCGGCGCGCCTGCTCCAAGAGCTGCGCTGAGCTCACTGGCAGACTGCTCTGATGACCGTCGACGGCTCGGCGAGCGCCGCCTGGCGGATCACCCCGCCGCGCGAGATGCCGATGAGCAAGGCCACGCTGCGCCCTCTCAGACGCTTGATCGCACGATCGCCCCTCCTGGCGCAGATCTTGCCAACGGTGGGAACTCCGATTGCCGAATGGATGGATTCGAGTGATTCACTCAGAGGCCCGGAGGACTCCACGACCGTGCATTCCCATCCACGACCGGGCCCTGCCTTGTGCGGAGCGCTCATAATCGCTACTACCATTTGGTGGACCTGAGATTCGGCATCGTCCGAACCGAGGCCGTCTGTGATCGGTGCGGCGCGGGCCTGGGGCATGTTCTTTATGACGGCCCCGAGAGAAAGGAGTCCCGGCGATGAGCAATCCTGTGATAGACACCATGATGAACCGCAAGTCGATCCGCAAGTACAAGAAGGACCCGGTGCCTGATGAGGTCATCGCGGCCGTGGTGCGGGCGGGGCAGCAGGCGCCGTTTGCCTACCAGATGTGCAGCCTGCTGCTGTCGCGCAACCAGAAGCGCAACCCCTTCAAGGCGCCCCTGCTGTTCACCCTCTGCGTCGACTCGCACCGGCACGAGCTGGTGATGGCGCAGCGGAAGTGGACGATGGTGCAGAACGACCTATCGCTGCTGCTGTTCGGCATCCAGGACGCGGCGTATGTGGCCGAGAACATGGTCATCGCCGCCGAAAGCGTGGGCTTGGGGAGCTGCTTCCTGGGCGGAGCGCCGTACCAGGCCGCCAAGATCGTGAAGGAGTACCAGCTCCCGCCGCGCGTGTTCCCCCTCGTGCAGTTGACAATGGGCTACCCCGCCGAGAACCCAGCCACGCGGCCGCGCTATCCGCTCGAGTTCACGCTGTTCGAGGATACGTATCGTGAGCTCAGCGACGAGCAGGTGCAGCACGCCATGCAGGTGATGGACGAGGGCTACCTGGCGCAGGACTATTACCGCAAGGGCAAGTATCTGATCCCACTGGAAAGGGAGCGTGAGGAAACCTATACGTTCGAGAATTATTCCTGGACCGAGCATATATCGCGCAAGACAGGGCAGTGGTACCCTTCGGTGAGGGACGTGCTCGAGCCCCTGGCCAAGTGCGGGTTTCACATCGTGCCCGAGCAGTGATCTCTTCAGCGACGCGGGGTCCAGGCCGGGCTGGTCATAGCCATTATGCCCACACGCCCACAGGCTGCCATCGTTTTTCAGGATCATGTTTACCGAGGATCTGCTAAAATGACCAATAGAAGTGGCAAGTCTCATAAGAGCCGAAACCATTTGTCTGTGGTCAGATGAGGAGGACTTTAATGCTTGAGCGTGTTCGATTCGGGCGCACCGGCCTCATGGTGACGAAGCTCGCATTCGGCGGGATTCCCATTCAAAGGGTCTCGCGTCAGGATGGCATACAACTCGTCAAGGATGCCTTGGAGCTTGGAATCAATTTCATCGATACGGCCCACGGCTACGGACACAGCGAGGAGCTCATCGGCGAGGCGATACAAACGGTGCAGCGCGACAGCATTGTCATCGCCACGAAGTCTCCGGCGGCTGACAGGAAAACGCTTCTGGCCGATCTGGATGAAAGCCTTCGACGGCTGCGCACCGATCATGTCGATATCTTCCAGCTCCACAATGTGGCATCCAAGGAGCAGATGGCAGCGGTGATGGGCCCGCAGGGCGCATTCGAAGGCATGAGGGAAGGAATTCGCGCCGGCAAGGTTCGCTTTGCGGCTTTCAGCACGCATAGCTTGCCCATGGCGACTGAGATGATAAGGACTGGCTGCTTCAACGCCGTCCAGATTCCATTCAACTTCGTGGATTGCCAGGCGGAGGAGGAAGTGATTCCGCTGGCTCGACAGGCCGACATGGGCGTCATCGCGATGAAACCGCTTGGCGGCGGCCTCCTGGAAGACGTGCGTCTCTGCTTTCGATACCTATCGCAGTTTCCAGACGTCGTACCCGATCCTGGCATCGAAACGATTTCACAGCTGCGCGAGATCCTCGAAGTCGTGAAATCGAGCGGCCCGCTCACTGCGGAGGAGATCGAACGCATCGAACAGCATCGGGTCCGACTCGGAAGGGAGTGGTGCCATCGATGCGATTATTGCCAACCATGTCCCCAGCACATTCCCATCAGCATCGTTCTCATTGCAAAAAGCTTCGCCCGAAGAATGCCCAGAGAAAGAGCGCAGTCATTCGTCGAAGCGGCCTTCAAAGCGGCGGAAAACTGCGAGGAATGCCGTGAGTGCGTGAAGAGGTGTCCCTATCACCTGGAGATTCCAGATCTTCTCAAGAGGCAGCGGGGCCTCTGGGATGTCTTTCTCAAGACTGGGAGTTGGGCATAGATGAACAGGAGAACAGCAGCGCTGCCCAGATGTACTTGGATGCAGGAGACAGTGTCGTGTTCCGTGGTCAGTATGGACCATGGTGCTCACCAGAGAAAAAGCCAGGTGATTTTCCCCGCTCCTGTCTTTCCTGCCAGCATTGATTCCGATTCCGCAAGAATGGTAGAATCAGCCCATGTACAAGACCATCAATGAGTTTGTCGACGACTGGACGAAGGAGAGTGCCATCACCCTGAAGGTGCTGCGGGCTCTCACCGATGCCTCACTAAAGCAGAAATCCGACCCGGCGGGCAATACGCTGGGAAAGCTTTCCTGGGACATGGCCGTGATGCTCGGGGTGACTGGCACCGCCGTAGGGCTTGAGGTGGCGGCACCCGCCAGGGGCACGGAGCCGCCAAACTCAGCCAAGGCTATGGCGGATGCCTTCCAGACTGCGGCGCAGTCCCTGACTGAGCAGGCTTCAAAGAAGCTAAGGGACGAACAGCTTGCTTCCGAGATAACCCACTATGGAAGGACTCTGCCAATGGCCGCTGTGCTGAATGGACTTGTTCGGCACCAGATCCACCATCGCGGGCAGATGACGATCCTCATGCGTGAAGCAGGAGTTGTCGTGCCCGGCGTCTATGGACCTTCTCGGGAGGAAACCGCGGCGATGCGCGCCAAACAGAAGGGGTAGCAAGGCTGCTGACTTCATTCTCTCCTCCAATCCTGACGCTGATCAGCGGGCAGCGCAATCCGTCGGTTATCGTGACCGCGACCGTTATTGACCTTGGAAAACCGGCAGAACTATAGTCGCAGGGGAGAGGAGAATCGGGAATGAAATACCGACGGCTGGGAAACACGGGGGTCATTGTCAGCGAGGTGGCGCTGGGCACGATGCAGTTCGGCGGCCGCATGAACATGGGAAACCTCGGCCAGGAGGACACGACGAAGATGGTGAAGCTGGCCCTCGACCACGGGATCAACTTTATCGACACCGCGGACGTATACAGCCTCGGCGAAAGCGAGACCCTGCTCGGCAACGCCCTGAAGGGCGTCCGCGACGAGATCGTCCTGGCGACCAAGGTGCGGCTCCCGATGAGCGAGAACTTCAACAGGAGCGGCGCCACGCGCGTGAACATCATGCGGGGGATCGAATCGAGCCTGAAGCGCCTGCAGACCGACCACGTCGACCTCTACCAGGTGCACGGGTGGGACAGCAACACTCCGCTGGAGGAAACACTGCGGACTCTCGACGACGTGGTGCGCCAGGGAAAGTCGCGCTACATCGGGCTGAGCAACCATCTCTCGTGGCAGGCGGCGGTTGCAATCGCGCTGCAGGAACGGATGGGGCTGGAGAAATATTCGACCGCGCAGATGTACTACAGCCTCGTCGGTCGCGGCCTCGAGCATGAGTTCCAGTCCTATGCGCAGTATGCGGGTCTTGGCATCCTTGTCTGGAGCCCGCTCGCGGGCGGGTTTCTCGCGGGCAAGTACAGCCGCACGAATCCTCCGGCCTCGGGGACCCGGTTCGCGGAGGCTGGTCAATTCGTGCCCTTCGAAAAAGAAACAGGCTATCGTGTGCTGGATGCGGTGAAGGAAGTGGCGGGCCGGCATGGCGTAAGCCCTGCCCGGGTTGCCCTCGCCTGGGTGCTGGCGCGCGCGGCGGTTTCCAGTGTCATTATTGCCGCGCGAAAGCCCGAAAATCTCGAGGACAACATCAAGGCGGTTGACCTGAGCCTCTCGGAGGAGGATACGAAGCTCCTGGACTCCGTCTCCGATCCCGGAACGCCCTACCCGAAGTGGATGGTGCTCCAACTGGATGCGGCAGAGGATCCCCGACCCAAAGTGCTGCATCCCGAGCGGTACGCCGATGGCGGACCCTGGAAGGACCTCCGCGGCACGAAATGGTCCGGGTAGCCGGAGCCCGCGGTCTTCTTCGGATCGGCAAGCACAGCTCGCTGGAGCCGGGGGACGCGTTGACGACGCGGATCCAGGGCGAGCAGTCCGCCGCGATCCAGAACTTGGCGGCTCGGAGCCGCAGCTTTTGCGCCAACGAATGAAATAACGGGATGAACCATAGAAGGAGGAATCATGTTCTGCCACCAGTGCCAGGAAACCATGAGAAATCAGGGCTGCAACTCAGCCCGGGGCGTCTGCGGCAAAACTTCCGACGTCGCCGATCTGCAGGACCTCGTCCTCTACGCCTGCAAGGGCATAGGGTTCTGGGCCACAAAGGCCCTCGAGAAGGGGATCTACGACGAGGAAGCGGCCTTCTTCGTGGACAGGATGCTTTTCGCCACCATCACCAACGCCAATTTTTCCGCGGGCGAGTTCACGGCCTGGGTCCTCGAGGCCCTGAAGCGCCGTGACATGATCAAGGCAGCCTTCCTCAAGGCAGGCGGAGCCGCGGGTGGCGCTCTTCCCGGCGCTGCCACATGGACGGTCGCCGACGCTGCCGGCGTGAAGGCGGCAGCGGCTGCAAGCCTCGGCGGCTGGCTCGCTGTTGCAGACGAGGACAGGCGCAGCCTCGAGTCCCTCGTCCTCTACGGCCTCAAGGGTATGGCCGCCTACCTCGAGCACGCCTACATGCTCGGAAAGCACTCGAAGGACATCTTCGTCTTCATGCTTGGCGCCCTGGCCACCCTCGCGGACGAAGGCGCTGGCAAGGACGCCCTCCTTGCCCTGGTCATTGAGACCGGCAAGCAGGGCGTAGCCGCCATGGCCCTCCTTGACGGCGCAAACTCGGGGGCCTACGGAAAGCCACGTATCACCACCGTAAGGACGGGCGTGCGCAGCCGCCCAGGCATTCTTGTCTCCGGCCACGACCTTCGCGACCTTCACGACCTCCTTGAGCAAACGAAGGGCACGGGCATCGATGTCTACACCCACGGCGAGATGCTCCCGGCCCACTACTATCCCTTCTTCGAGAGGTACGACAATCTCTATGGCAATTACGGCGGCTCCTGGTGGACCCAGAGCAAGGACATCGGGACCTTCCGCGGTCCCGTCCTCTTCACCTCGAACTGCCTCGTGCCGCCCAAGGAAGAGCAGAAGGCGCGCATCTTCACGACGGGCGTCGTGGGCTTCGACGGGTGCGCCCACATCGGCGACAGGCCCGAGGGCGGCATGAAGGACTTCTCTGCCGTCATCGCCCTTGCGAGGAAGAGTCCCGGCCCCGAGGAGATCGAGAACGGCAACATTGTAGGCGGCTTCGCCCACGAGCAGATCTTCGCCCTCGTGGACAAGGTAGTCGACGCGGTGAAGTCGGGGGCGATAAAGCGATTCGTGGTCATGGCCGGCTGCGACGCCCGCCAGCCAACCCGCGCCTACTACACCGACGTTGCAGAGGCCCTCCCCGGGGGGACGATCATCCTCACCGCGGGGTGCGCCAAGTACCGCTACAACAAGCTCGCGTTGGGCGATGTTGGGGGTATCCCCCGCGTCCTCGACGCGGGCCAGTGCAACGACTCTTATTCCCTCGCTCTTGTGGCCCTGAAGCTCAAGGAGATCTTTGGCCTCGACGACGTCAACAAGCTGCCCCTGTCCTTCGACATCGCCTGGTACGAGCAGAAGGCGGTCCTCGTTCTCCTCGCCCTGCTCAGCCTGGGCTTCAAGAACATCAGGCTCGGGCCGACCCTTCCCGGCTTCCTCTCTCCAGGCGTAGCGAAGACCTTGGTGGGGGCCTTCGGGATCAAGGGCATCGAGACGGCGGCCAAGGACGTGGCCGCGATGATGGCGGGCCGATAGGCAAGGGAAGATAGTGCCGACGGCCAGGTTGCTGGCCACCCATTGCCACCATGAGCTGTGCCGTACTCTGTCGTGTTCAGCCGTCCTACTCCCCTGCCCCCCCGCCTTTCTTCAGGTACTCCCTGCACACCTTCACAAGCCGATGCCGCCACAAGGAGTTCGCTTCAACGCAGTTTTTCATGGCGAGTTTAGCGGACCGAAGCTCAAGGGAAAGATGAAGGGAACCGACCACTTGCTCATGAGGGCAGAGGGGGTGGGAATCATAAATGTTCAGGCTGTCCTCGCGACGGCGGAAGGTGATAAAATCTCCGTACATGGCAGCGGAACTTTCATCAGATCAGCGGAGGGGGGTTCTTCCTTTTTCAGGCAAGGCAGAACCTCACCTTTCATGCTTCAGCTGATAAGTATTCATCGATCAACCGCGTCCAAGCCTGGGCAACGGGAAGCTTGGATATGTCAAAAGGCAAGACAGCGGTGAGGGTGTTCGCTGCCTGATGTAGGGTGAGGAAGGTTTTCCTATTGTTCGATTTTGAAGTATTGGAGGCAATCATGAACTCTGACGGTGCCATAAGCGATGCGCTCGCTCATTTCAAGACAGTGCATATAGACGATATCGACATGGCGTATCAAGAGATTGGTGCTGGCAAACCCTTATTGATGATTATGGGATATTCTTACTCCATGGATAGGTGGAGCCATCAATTGATTCAAGCTCTTTCTATTTCAAATCGTGTTATTGTCTTTGATAACCGGGGGATGGGGTACTCTCAGTCTTCAGAAAAGGAGTACTCTATTCCGCTGTTTGCTTCCGATACTGTTGGGCTGCTTGATGCGCTTAAAATAGAAAGAGCGAATGTTTTAGGCTATTCAATGGGAACTTTTATCGCACAAGAAATTGCTCTTACCCGCCCTGAAAGGGTAAATAAGCTTGTCCTCATTGCGGGAAGTGTCGGAGGAAAGGAGGGCATTCCCGCTGGTCCCAAGGGCATGGATGTACTTACGAACAGAAGCGGCACCGACGAAGAACGGATGATTCGTGGAATTGAAGGGCTATTTCCAACTGACTGGCTGAAACAACATCCTGATATTTCCAGCTATTATCCGATCGCAAGAACTTTTAACCCGCAGGATAGAGTCTTGCGCCAAGCCCAAGCTGTGATGCATTGGGCTGGTTCCTCATCTCGCTTGGGGCAAATGAATCTCCCAACCCTTATTTTTGCTGGCGACTCGGATATTCTAGTTCCTCCTGAGAACGCTATGATTCTTGCTCGCTCAATCGCTAATTCTTGGCTCATTAGAATCCGTAACTGCGGTCACGGGGTTATTTACCAATATCCCAAGCTGATTGCAGATGAGATTGCTTTATTTTTATGAGATGAGCAATAACACCTCTCGGAAGCGACAACCAAGGTCCAATCCTCGACATGTTGGCGTTCAAAGCCTGATGCCGATGATGGAGGATTTGATCGCTCCCTGCGGGATGAATTGTGCACTATGCAGCGCATACCTCGCATTCAAGTACGATTTAAAAAGCATAGAGGGTATGTCTGCGAGAAGATTAGAAAGAAAGAGGGAACAACTATGGCATGGTTCTATGGAATCCTTATGGCGTGACTTTGCACTTTAGTCTCTGCAATATAGCTTGAAAAGATGAAGAAGCTATCTGTTATTATTGTAATGCTTTTAGCAGTGGAATGGGGAGCATTTGCACAGCAAATCGTAAGCCCCTCCTTGCTTTGGGGAGGTGTTGACTTTGGGTGGAATAGCATTTCTGTTGGAGGCGGCGCAAATCTTGAAACCGGATTCTTGGCCATGAAGAATCTATATATTGATCTTGAGATAGGTTTTTATTGGACAAACTATACAAATCTTTTTTTTGGGGCTGGAGTAATTTACTATCCCCTTGGAAATGGATTTTTAGCAGGATTAAATTTATTAACAGGGGATGTACAAACTTCTGGCGTGGATGATTGGTGTTTTGGTTCAAGCGGTGCCATAGGCTATGATTTCGGCTGGATAGTATTGGGAATAAAAATCAACATCTACTTTACCAATACTGTCCAAGCCATATTTGGATTATTCGTTGACTTTAGCAGAAAGGGTTCAACAGTTCCTGCCGAGAAAGTAATGTGAGAAAAAAAAGGGCATTGTTTTACAGGATGAATTATTTGGTCATATATAAAGTTGAGCAGAATTAGTCGATAGAGGCAAGGTTTTTAAATGATATTAACTTTAAAAATACCAGCCATACTTCATGCAAGGCTTCCAGTTGTCGTGAACCGCGTTGCCCTTTAGTCGGGGCAGAATCCCAATTTCCTCGCTTGCTTCTGAGCCGCGCCTCTGATGGGGATAGTAGTAGGTCAATCCCTGAGTGCCGGCT